>JBFLVV010000024.1:0-66847 GCA_040758275.1 Pseudomonadota bacterium | reverse complement strand
TCGGCTGAGGCGGGAACCACGTCCCGTTTCGACGGCAACTGCTTCTTTTTCATGTAAATCCTCCTGGGACATATTGTCCTCTATTTGGATGTCCATGAAACCCGGACCCTCTCAACCTGACACCGACTGAAGTGTGAAGACCGGTTAGTAAATGAACGCGGGATCATACCGCAGTCCGTCAGCTGTTCGCACGGATGACGAACTGGCTGAACTGGAGCACGACCATCACAAGCAGGAAGCCGAAGCAGAGATGGCCGGCAATGACGGTGCCGCGCGAGGCCAGCATGTGCCGTTTCCCCTGGTAGACACGCACCATGCAGTACAGCGAAAACACGCCGACGGCCAGGCGCGCGAGGTTGTGCACGATCTCCTGGCGCGATAGTTCCGCCACGTCCACCGTCAGGTCGTACAGGCCGGGCACGCCGAAGAGAAGGACAATGAATGCCATGACAGGTACGGACATGGTGGCATAGCCGCGGTTGGTCGTCACTGCTGAACTCCAGAATATTGATAAGCCGACCATCATACTAAGGAACACCGCAGTGGCGCCATCTGCCGGCCACGCCCGTACAGCGGAATTCTTATAAAATGGCGCCATCTCACCCATTTCTACTGAAGGCAATCACATGAGCGACGTTCAAACCTGGATCAAAGAAACCGTGACCAATACCCCGGTCGTGCTCTTCATGAAAGGTACCGCCCAATTCCCGCAGTGCGGCTTCTCGGGCCGCGCCATCCAGATCCTGAAAGCCTGCGGCGTCGACAACATCGCCACCGTCAACGTGCTGGAAGACGCCGAAGTCCGCCAGGGCATCAAGGATTACTCGAACTGGCCGACCATCCCGCAGCTGTACGTGCGCGGCGAATTCATCGGCGGTTCCGACATCATGAACGAGATGTACGAGTCGGGCGAGCTGCAGACCCTGCTGAAGAACGGCTGATCGGATGAGCAGCCGTCCGCGCCGGATCATTGTCGCCATCACGGGCGCGACCGGCGCGGTCTATGGCGTCCAGCTCCTGAAACGGCTGGGCGCAACGCCAGGCGTGGAGACCCACCTGGTGCTGTCCGACGCCGCCACCCTCACCCTGCACCAGGAACTCGGCCTGCAGCGGCGCGATGCCGAAGCGCTGGCCCATGTCGTGCACCGCAACCGCGACATCGGCGCGGCGATCGCCAGCGGGTCGTACCAGACGGACGGCATGGTGATCGCTCCCTGTTCCATGAAAACGCTGGCCGCCGTCGCCCACGGGCTGTCGGACAACCTGGTCGCGCGCGCGGCGGACGTGATGCTGAAGGAAAGGCGCAGGCTGGTGCTGATGGTGCGCGAAACGCCCTTCAACCTGGCGCACCTGCGCAATATGACGGCCGTGACCGAAATGGGCGGCATCGTGTTCCCGCCCCTGCCAAGCTTTTATCACCGTCCTGCGACGATCGAGGAAATGGTCGAACACACGGTCGACCGTGCAATCGACCTGCTCGGGCTCGACAATGCCCACGCCCCGCGCTGGGGCGGCATGAAAGGCGCAGCGGACGCTTGAGCGTCCCGGCCTAGCTTGTCTAGCGTTTATCGCCGTCGAAAACCGGATCGTCGGCCTTCTTGGCCTCACGCGCTTCTTCGAGCATCCGCCGCCGGGCATTGCGTTGTCGCATCACCTCGGCATGGCGCGCCGCCGTCATCGGCGGTGCGGTCATCAGTTCCTTGAGCTGGGCGGTGTTGGCGTAGTTGTTTCGCATACGGCAGCTGCTCCTTGACGTGACCAGTGGGCGCGAAGCCGCGCGCCACCGAATAGATTATGTACCAGCCGGGACGGTTTGTGCGTTCCCGAGCTCACGAAAAGTGCAGTAACGAAACTATAGGACCTTAAAAAACCGTTGCGAGCGGCAGCAGTGTTGGTCGAGAAGCGCAGCTGTACGAGTAGTACAGCGAGCATCGCAGACCGACAATGCAACGCGCAGCAGGTTTTTCAAGGTACTTATTTTTGCTCGGCCTTGGCGTGGTTCATGCGCACCAGCATGCGGATGAACTCGCGTGCGAGCTGGCGATGGTGTTCGTCGAGGCGTTGTAAATCTGCAATAAGCTTGACGTCGGCGGACTCGAAGCGGGCGCCTGCCGCGCCATTGCCCTCACCGGCGCCGGCATGTTCGGCGCCGCCGAAGCGCAGCCAGTCGGCAGGCACGCCCAGCCACTGGGCGATCATGCGCAGCTTTTCCTGGGTAGGAATGGCTTCGCCAACCAGCCATTTACGGGCGGCATGGACCGTGATCGGACGGCCTTCGAACCGGATATTGAATTCCCTCGCGAGGCGGGTGGGACTATCGGGAGAATAGTGGGCGTTCTTCAGCGCCTGCTGCAGACGCTCGCTGAAACTCTCCCGTTCATTGGTTGAATTCATTGAGATACTTACAATCGTGGGCGGAGTGCCCGGTGGACGGCCGGCTTCACTGCTGAGAAGCCTCGCTGACAATCATACTCTTAAAATGTAACAAAGATGTGATTATTTAAGAGAATTTGCACTTCTTACAAATAGAAAAATATACCGCCAATTCCCCAATTGGGGAACGAAAATATATCCTAAAGGAAAGGGCATGTCAGCGCCGCGCGCTTGAATAGAACCATCTTTTATGTCTATACAAGCGCGGGTGGCAATTCAGGCGAGCTGGAAGCGCATAATGCCATCGGCATCTTTTGTGCGGCGCAAGATACCGTCGTACCAGAGTTTGTGCAGGTGGGCGAGCGCCTCGCCCAGAGCGAAACTGAGCTGGTGGGCGTCGAGCTGGCGGCGGAACATGATAGGGACGATGTCGACGGCGGACTTCGGCGTGGTGCAGGCCGTGACCACTTCGGCCAGGCGTGCCGCATGGTGTTCGCGCAGTTGCGCGATGCGGGTATGCAGGCCGCGGAAGGGTTTGCCGTGCGAAGGCAGAACGAGAGTGTCTTCCGGCAATTTTGTTAAATTCCCGATCGAATCGAGGTAGCGCTGCAGCGGATTGCCTTCCGGTTCGACCGCAAACACCGATACATTTGTCGAAATCCTTGGCAGCACCATGTCGCCGGAGATCAGGATGTTCAGTTCTTCGCAGTAGAGCGAAGCATGTTCCGGCGAGTGGCCGAAACCGGTGATCACGCGCCAGCCCCGCCCGCCGATGGACACTACATCGCCGTCCTGCAGGCGGGTATAGGCTTCCGGCACGCTCGGCACGAGCGAGGGATAGTAATTGCGGCGGCTGCGCATCTGCTCGAGCATGGCCGGGTCGGTCAGGCCGTGGCGCTCGAAATGGGGAATGGCCGAAGGTCCGTCCACGCCGGGCAGGGCCGCCGCCATCATGCGGGCGAAGCCGAATTCGCCGGCCGTGGTGCAGAACGGCGCCTCGAACCGGCTGGCGAGCCAGCCGGACAGGCCGACGTGGTCCGGGTGGCAGTGGGTGGCGAAGACGCGCAGCAGCGGCGCGCCCTGCAGGCCCTCGGCCAGCACCTGCTCCCAGGCGGCGCGGGTGGCGTCGGTGCCGGCGCCGCTGTCGACCACGCTCCAGCCGCCGCGGCGCGCTTCCCCGTTGTCGACTTCGTCTTCGAGCAGCCACAGATTGATGTGGTCGAGCGCGAAAGGCAGCGGCATGCGGACCCAGGCCAGGCCCGGCGCCACCTGCTGCAGGGCGCCAGGGGCGGGGATGGTGTCGCCAAAGGGATAATCCAGCTGGGCTTCGAGCGGGTTCATGGAAAACTTTCGTGTTTCAAGGAAGGCGGTCGCGCTACAATGCATTAACGTTAACGTAAACGGAAATGCGCAAGCCTGTCGATTGTAAGCCATTTGCGCATTCCGCTTCCCTGCACCCGAAGAACCATGGTCACCTACACCATCGCCGAACTGGCCCGCGAATTCGACATCACCGCCCGCGCCATCCGCTTCTATGAAGACCAGGGCCTGCTGAGCCCTAAGCGCGAGGGCGTCGGCGGACGCAACCGCGTCTATACGCCGCGCGACCGCACCCGGCTGAAACTGACCCTGCGCGGCAAGCGTCTCGGCCTGACCCTGTCGGAAATTAAGAGCATCGTCGACATGTACGAGTCGCCACGCGACACCGTGGCCCAGATCAACCGCTTCCTCGGCGTGCTCGCCCACCAGCGCGAGACCCTGGAGCAGCAGCGCGCCGACATCGAAATGGCGCTGGAGGAAATCGCGGCGCACGAGGAAGAATGCCGCCGCCTGCTGAACGAAAACGCGGAAAGCAAGGACGCCGCCTGAAGCACCGCCGGGCTTGGCGTCCGGCTTTTTTTGGCCTCTTAGTTGACGTTTACGTTAACGTAAGAGGCGAGTATCATGCACTCTATTCTGCTCAACCACCGTTCACGTGAGGACGACAATGCTGCATCTTCCAGGCTTGACCTTTGACCATGGCGAAGACATCGCCGCGCTGCGCGAAGCCGTTCAACAGTTCGCCGAAGCCGAAATCGCACCGCGCGCTGCCGAGATCGACCGCAGCGACCAGTTCCCGATGGACCTGTGGAAGAAGATGGGCGAGCTCGGCCTGCTGGGCATCACCGTCGGCGAGGAATACGGCGGCGCGAATATGGGCTACCTGGCGCACATCATCGCCATGGAAGAAATCTCGCGCGCCTCGGCCTCGGTCGGCCTGTCCTACGGCGCCCACTCGAACCTGTGCGTCAACCAGATCAAGCGCAACGGCAACGAAGAGCAGAAGCGCAAGTACCTGCCGAAGCTGATCTCGGGCGAACACGTGGGCGCCCTGGCCATGTCCGAGCCGAACGCCGGTTCCGACGTGGTCAGCATGAAGCTCAAGGCCGAATTGCGCGGCGACCGCTACGTGCTGAACGGCACCAAGATGTGGATTACCAACGGTCCGGACGCCGACACCCTGGTGGTCTATGCCAAGACCGACCTGGAAGCCGGCCCGCGCGGCATGACCGCCTTCCTGATCGAAAAAGGCTTCAAGGGCTTCTCGATCGCCCAGAAACTGGACAAGCTGGGCATGCGCGGCTCGCACACCGGCGAGCTGGTGTTCCAGGACTGCGAAGTGCCGGTCGAGAACGTGCTGGGCGGCGTCGGCAAGGGCGTGAACGTCCTGATGTCGGGCCTGGACTTCGAGCGCACCGTGCTGTCGGGCGGCCCGCTGGGCATCATGTCGGCCTGCATGGATTCCGTGGTGCCCTACATCCACGAGCGCAAGCAGTTCGGCCAGGCAATCGGCGAATTCCAGCTCATGCAGGGCAAGATCGCCGATATGTATTCGACCATGATGGCCTGCCGCGCCTATGTGTATGCCGTGGGCCAGGCCTGCGACCGCGCGACCTCGCCGGAACAGGTGCGCGCCCTGCGCAAGGACGCCGCCGGCGCCATCCTGTACAGCGCCGAGAAGGCGACCTGGATGGCCGGCGAGGCCATCCAGACCCTGGGCGGCAACGGCTACATCAATGAATACCCGGTCGGCCGCCTGTGGCGCGACGCCAAGCTGTACGAGATCGGCGCGGGCACCAGCGAAATCCGCCGCATGCTGATCGGCCGCGAGCTGTTCGGCGAAACGATGTAATACCGCAGGATGCGGATGTCATCGCGGCCGCTGGCCACGGTGACATCCTGCCTTGCAATAGAATATCAGTCTGAAGGCCCACGCCGGACTGCGCGCGAGACGAACGATGACCCAGCAAGCGTTCCCCAAACTGCTGTCTTCCCAGATCGCATTCGACATCGCGCGCACCATCCTGGACGGCTTCGACAAGCACTACCGGCTCTTCCGCCAGGCCAGCCAGCAGGCGCGCCGCCACTTCGAGACTGCCGACTGGGCCACCGCACAAGGGGCCGCGCGCGAGCGCATCGATTACTACGACCAGCGCGTGCAGGAATGCGTGCAGATCCTCGAGGATGAGTACAGCCTCGAAGAACTGACGGACCGCGTCTGGCGCGAGACCAAGCTGCACTACATCGGCCTGCTTTCTGGCCACAAGCAGCCGGAACTGGCCGAGACTTTCTTCAACTCGGTCAGCTGCCGCATCCTGCACCGCAGCTACTACAACAACGACCACCTCTTCGTGCGCCCGGTGATCTCGACCGAGTACATCGAGACCGACGAGCCGCAGCCGACCTACCGGGTCTATTACCCGCCGGCCGACGGCCTGCGCACCGCCCTGACGCGCATGGTGACGAACTTCCAGCTCGACGTGCCCTTCGCCGACCTGGCGCGCGACGTCGCCCTGGTGGAGGCGCGCATGCGGGAAGCCTTCGGCATCGAGCACGCGGAAGCGAACCTGCAGTTGCAGGTGCTCTCCAGCCTGTTCTTCCGCAACAAGGGCGCCTACATCGTCGGCCGCGCCATCAACGGCCCGCGCGACTACCCCTTCGTGATCCCGGTACTGTACGAGCCCAGCGGCCAGCTGGCACTCGATACGGTGCTGACGGACCCGTACCACATCACCCTGCTGTTCAGCTTCACGCGCGCCTACTTTTTGGTAGACATGGAAGTGCCCTCGGCGTTCGTGGGTTTCCTGCGCAGTCTGATGCCGCGCAAGCCGCGCAGCGAGATCTATACGGTGCTGGGCCTGCAGAAACAGGGCAAGACCCTGTTCTACCGCGACTTTCTGCAGCACCTGAAGCACAGCTCGGACGCCTTCCGCATCGCGCCCGGCATCCGCGGCCTGGTAATGCTGGTGTTCGAGCTGCCGTCCTTCCCCTATGTGTTCAAGGTGATCAAGGATTTCTATCCGCCGCCCAAGGACACCACGCGCGCTCTCGTCAAGGAAAAATACCTGCTGGTGAAGCACCACGACCGCGTGGGGCGCATGGCCGACACCCTCGAATACTCGGACGTCGCCTTCCCGCTGGCACGCTTCTCGGAAGAACTCCTCGCCGAGCTGAAGGAATTCGCGCCTTCGCTGATCGAGATCGAGGGCGAGCGCCTGATCGTGCGCCATCTGTATATCGAGCGCCGCATGGTGCCGCTGAATCTTTATCTCAGCGATGCCCAGGCGGCCGGCGACGATGAACGCCTGGCGCGCGGCGTGATCGAATATGGGAATGCGATCAAGGACCTGGTCGCAGCGAACATCTTCCCCGGCGATATGTTGTACAAAAATTTCGGCGTTACCCGCCACGGCCGCGTCGTGTTCTATGATTACGACGAAATCGAATACCTCACGGATTGCAACTTCCGCGACATCCCGGAAGCGCGCAACGAGGAGGACGAGATGGCGTCGGAACCCTGGTACCCGATCGGCAGGCACGACGTGTTTCCGGAACAATTCGGCCGCTTCCTGCTTGGGAATCCGGCCATCCGGCACCATTTCATGAAACATCACGCGGAACTTCTCACCCGCGCGTATTGGCAATCCCACAAGGACCGCATCCTGGCGGGCGTCGTCGACGACGTCTTCCCTTACCCCCAGCAGATCCGTTTCTGCACCCCGGCGCACGAACACCGTGATCCAGCGCCACCCATTTTGGAGACCTTACACAATGAATGATCCAGTCGTTATCGTTGGCGCCGCCCGTACCCCGATGGGCGCCTTCCAGGGCGATTTTTCTTCGAAAACGGCGAGCGACCTCGGCGCGGTGGCGATCAAGGCCGCGGTGGAGCGCGCGGGCGTCGATGCCAATAGCGTCGAGCACGTCTACTTCGGCAACTGCCTGATGGCCGGCCAGGGCCAGGCCCCGGCGCGCCAGGCCCTGATCAAGGCCGGCCTGCCGCTGTCGACCGGCGCCGTGACCCTCTCGAAAATGTGCGGTTCGGCCATGCAGGCCGCGATCTTCGCCCATGACCAGCTGGTCGCCGGCAGCGCCGACATCGTCGTCGCGGGCGGCATGGAATCGATGACCAACGCGCCCTACCTGATCCCGAAGGCGCGCGGCGGCTACCGCATCGGCCACGCCCCGATGTTCGACCACATGATGCTCGACGGCCTGGAAGACGCCTACTCGCGCAACGAGAAGACGGGCGAAGGCCGCTCGATGGGCACCTTCGCCGAAGAGTGCGTGGCCACTTACCAGTTCTCGCGCGAAGACCAGGACAACTTCGCGATCGAATCCGTGAAGCGCGCACAAAACGCCAACAACGAAGGCTGGTTCAACTGGGAAGTCGCGCCGGTCTCCGTCGCCACCCGTACCGGTGAACTGGTGGTCGAGAAGGACGAAGGCCCGATGAAGGCCAAGGTCGACAAGATCCCGTCGCTCAAGCCGGCATTCAAGAAGGACGGCACCGTGACCGCCGCCTCGTCCTCGTCGATCAACGACGGCGCCGCGGCCCTGGTGATGATGCGCGAATCGAAGGCCAAGGAACTGGGCCTGACCCCGATCGCCCGCGTCCTCGGCCACGCCACCCACGCCCAGGAACCGAACCTGTTCACCACCGCCCCGATCGGCGCGATGCAAAAGCTGTTCAAGAAGACCGGCTGGATGCCGAACGATGTCGACCTGTTCGAGATCAACGAAGCCTTCGCCGCCGTGCCGATGGCCGCCATGCGCGACCTCGACATCCCGCACAGCAAGGTCAACATCCACGGCGGCGCCTGCGCCCTGGGCCACCCGATCGGCGCCTCGGGCGCGCGCATCGTCGTGACCCTGCTGGGCGCGCTCAAGCGCACCGGCGGCAAGCGCGGCGTGGCGTCGCTGTGCATCGGTGGTGGTGAAGCTACTGCCATGGCGATCGAGCTGGTGTAATGTTCTTGACGTTGTAGGGTGGACGGCTCTGCCGTCCGCGCGTTCAACTATCGGATGCGTTAACGATATGCCGGTTATATTTGAACGCGCGGACGGCGAAGCCGTCCACCCTACCCATACAAGGAGCTGACTATGCCTACCGCTTTGATCCTCGGCGCCTCCCGCGGC
Organism: Pseudomonadota bacterium; assembly: GCA_040758275.1. Lineage (GTDB taxonomy): Bacteria > Pseudomonadota > Gammaproteobacteria > Burkholderiales > Burkholderiaceae_D > Telluria. Next base: position 58,015 of record JBFLVV010000024.1, on the reverse strand, counting down.
ATCGGCCACGAGATGGTGCGCCAGTACCGCGCGGACGGCTGGCGCGTGATCGCCACCGCCCGCAAGCAGGAAGACTGCGACGCCTTGACGCAGATGGGCGCGACCGCCCACCAGCTCGATGTGACGAGCGCCGATTCGATCGCCGCGCTGGGCTGGCGCCTCGACGACGAGAAGATCGACGTGGCCTGGCTGGTGGCCGGCGTCTACGGCCCCTCGGGCTCCAGCTTCCCGACCGGCCCCGAGTTCGACACCGTCATGCACACCAATGTGCTGGCCGCCATGCGCCTGATTCCCATCGTCGGCCCGCTGCTGGCCGACACGCGCGGCAAGCTCGCCGTCGTGTCCTCGAAAATGGGTTCGATCGGCGCGAGGAACAGTACCGAAGGTACGCTCTACCGCGCCAGCAAGGCCGCGCTCAATTCGGTACTGGCCGACGCCGCCATCACCTATGGCGCACAAGGCGTGACCTGCGTATCCTTCCACCCGGGCTGGGTGCAGACCGATATGGGCGGCTCCGGCGCCACCCTCACGCCGGAGCAGAGCGTGCGCGACCTGCGCGCCACGCTGGCCGGGGTGGACGCGACCAAGAACGGCGCCTTCCTCGACCACGACGGCACGCCGATCCCGTGGTAAACCACAACGTATAAGAACGAACGAGACACAATGATCCTCAGCGAAGAACACCAGATGATCCGCGACGCCCTGCGCAGCTATGCGCAGGAGCGCCTGGCCCCCAATGCCGCGCGCTGGGACCGCGAACACTATTTTCCGAAAGACGAGCTGAAGGAACTGGCCCAGCTGGGCGCCTTCGGCGTGGCGGTGCCGGAGCAGTACGGCGGCGCGGGCCTCGACTACGTGTCGCTGGCGCTGGTGCTGGAAGAGATCGCGGCCGGCGACGGCGGCACCTCGACCATCATCTCGGTCAACAACTGCCCGGTCTGCTCGATCGCCATGATGTATGCGAACGAAGAGCAAAAAGAGCGCTTCCTCCGCCCGCTGGCGCAAGGCGACATGCTGGGCGCGTTCGCGCTGACCGAACCGCACACCGGCAGCGATGCCTCGGCCCTGCGCACCACGGCGGTCAAGGATGGCGACCACTACGTCATCAACGGCAGCAAGCAGTTCATCACCAGCGGCAAATACGGCGACGTGGCCATCGTCATGGCCGTCACGGATAAAGCGGCCGGCAAGAAGGGCATCAGCGCCTTCTGGGTGCCCACCAGCACGCCGGGCTACATCGTCGCCGGCATCGAGCAAAAGATGGGCCAGCATTCCTCGGACACCGCGCAGATCGTCTTCGACAACTGCCGCGTCCCGGCGTCGAACCTGATCGGCGAGGAAGGCATGGGCTACAAGATCGCCCTGTCGGGCCTGGAGGGCGGCCGCATCGGCATCGCCTCGCAGTCGGTCGGCATGGCGCGCGCGGCCTATGAAGCGGCGCTCGCCTATGCGAAGGAGCGCGAGAGCTTCGGCAAGCCCATCTTCGAACACCAGTCGGTGCAGTTCCGCCTGGCCGAGATGGCGATGCAGATCGAAGCCGCGCGCCAGCTGATCCTGCATGCGGCGGCGATGAAGGACGCGGGCCTGCCCTGCCTGAAGGAAGCCGCGATGGCCAAGCTCTTCGCGTCCGAGATGGCCGAGCGCGTGGTGTCGAACGCCATGCAGGTCTTCGGCGGCTACGGCTATGTGGCCGACTTCCCGGTCGAACGCATCTACCGCGACGTGCGCGTGTGCCAGATCTACGAAGGCACCAGCGACATCCAGAAGATCCTGATCGCACGCGCCCTGTGATCATTCGTCCCGCCACGCTGGACGACCTGCCGGCGCTGTTCGCCTACCTGGGCGAACAGCTGGCCGAGAACGGCCGCGACGGCCTGCTGTTCCAGCCGATGGCGGCGACACAGGCGGGCGTGCCGGACGCCATGCGCGAACGCTTTACGAACGGCGTCATGACCCCGGTCGGGCAGCCGGGCTGGCGCCATGTCTGGATCGCGCTCGATGAAGATGGCGCGATCGCCGGCCACATCGACCTGCGCGGCCGGCAGGAAGCGACGGCGTCGCACCGCGTCCTGCTCGGCATGGGCGTGCGCCACGACCTGCGCCGCGCGGGTCTCGGCACGCGCCTGGTGCAGACGGCGCTGAGCTGGGCGCGCGAGCAGCCCGCCTTCGAATGGATCGACCTCGAGGTGCTGGCCCAGAACCACAAAGCGCGTGCGCTGTACGCGCGCATGGGCTTCCACGAGACCGGCGAAGTGCCGGACCGCTACCGCATCGGCGGCGAGCAGATTGGCGAAGTCTCGATGAGCTTCAAACTGTAGGGTGGACGGGGGCGCCTAGCCGGCTCGGCCGTCCGCGCGTTCAACTCCCCATGAATTGACGCGCGATGGCTGTTCTGGGACTGGCTGAACGCGCGGACGGCGAAGCCGTCCACCCTACAGCACCGCGGGTTCCAGCAAGGTCACGGTCTGCGCTGCCGTATCGAGCCGCGCCTGCACGCCGAGCGGTATTGTGAACTGGTGGCGAATATGGCCGATCGAGTAGCCCGTCACCGCGGGCACCGTGAGCGGCTTGAGGTGCTGGTCCAGCGTCTCGTCCAGGCCCAGGCCACGCTCGCCGGGCTTCGGCATGCAATCCTCGCAGACCCCGACCATGACGCCGGCGGCCTCCTTCAAACCATAGGCCAGGTCGAGCTGGGTCATCCAGCGGTCGATCCGGTAAGGCGCCTCGTCCACCTCCTCCACGAACAGCAGGCCGTCGCGGAAATCGGGCGCATAGGGCGTGCCGCACAGGGCCGCGAGCAGCGACAGGTTGCCGCCCATGAGGGGGCCGGTCGCCACGCCTTGCGTCAGCGTGCGGATGCCGAACTGCGGCGCGGTCTGGGCCTTCACCGCGTTCTCCGGCGCCATCGGGATCGTATAGGTGGCGCGAGGCTCGCACAGCACCGCCATCATGTGTTCGCGCGGGTAGTCGGCGAGCGTCGACGAGGCCACCGGGCCGTGGAAGCCCACCAGGCCGGCGTGCTTGTGGATGGCCAGGTGCAGGGCCGTGATGTCCGAGTAGCCGAGCAGGATTTTCGGGTTGCGGCGGATGAGGGCATAGTCCAGCCCACTTAACAGCGAGATGCAGCCCGAGCCGCCACGCACCGGCCAGATCATCTTCACTTCCGGGTCGGCGACCATCGCATGCAGGTCGGCCAGGCGCTGCTGCACCGAGCCGGCGTAGTTGCCGTGCACAGCCCGTAAGTAAGCACCTGCTTTCACGCGCAGCCCGAGTGCTTCGATATTGCGCACCGATTTTTCGATGACGCGGTCGCTGGCGTAGCCGCCCGGTGCGACGAGGCCGACCAGGTCGCCGGGGCGCAGGCGCGGGGGTTTGATAAGGCGCCGGCCATGTCGGGGCGCGGCGGCGCCCAGGCTGGGTATCGATAGAGCGGCGGTGGCAAGGGCGCCGAAGCCGCGGCGGGTCAGGTTCATGGAAGGCCAGAAGGAAAAACGGCCCGCGCCGTGGAAGCTTGCGCCTCCCCGACAGCGGGCCGCCGAAGACGGTCGAACTGCAGCGTCAGAAGAACTTGTAGGTCGCCATCAGGGTGAACGAACGGCCACGCGGATCGGCCACGCGCGGTTCCCAGGTGCTGCCCGCACCGGTATTGCTGTCATAGGTGATCGCGAACGGCGGATCTTCGTCGAGGATGTTCTTGATGCCTGCGGTGATCGACACGTTCTTGATGCCGGTGTAGGTCGTCGTCAGGTGGAAGATCGAATAATCATCCACTTTTGCCTGCCAGTTGGCCGGCTTGACGAGACCGTTGGCGACGCCAGGCAGTACCTGGTCGGTGTAACCCGAACGATAGATGTTCTGCAGCATGGCGCTCCAGTTCCCGTACTTGTAGGTCGCGTAGGCGCTGTGTTTCCACTTCAGGCCCAAGTCGCCGGTGAAGACGAAGCGGCCCACTTCGCTCGCGCCGAACGGTGCATTGGTGGTGGCGCGCGACTTCTTCTCCAGCAAGCGCGAACCGTCGATGCCGAGGGTCCAGGACGAACCGGTGCTGAACTTGCCGTTCATGCGGGCGCCCACCTCCAGGCCACGGGTGATGCGTTCGCCAGCATTGACCCAGCGCTGGTCGATCACGACGATGTTGCCCGAAGCATCACGGATGAACTGGTCCTGGAACAGGTTGTAGTTCGCGATCATCGTGGTGATCGGGAAGGAATCGATCGTGTTTTCCTTGCGGATTTCCCACAGGTCGGCGTTGGCCGAGAACCAGTTGGTCGGCTCGACCACGATACCGATGGTGCCCTGCTTTGCGGTTTCCGGACCCAGGTTCGATTTGCCGCCGGTCACGTATTCCGGATTGATCGATTCGCAGCCAGGACGGTTGGCATCGACCAGGCCGCTCGGGCACTTGGCCGGGTCGACCAGGTCCTTGCCGGCGTACGGCGAGATGGTCAGGCCATTGAACAGCTGGTTGAACGACGGCGCACGGAAGCCCTCGTTGTACGAGCCACGGAACAGCAGTTGCGGGATCGGCTGGTAGCGGAAGGAGATCTTCGGATTGGTGGTGCTGCCGATGCCGCTGTATTTGTCCTTGCGGATCGCGAAGGTCACGTCCAGATTCTTGATAACCGGGACCAGGATTTCGGCATAGACGGCCTTGATGTCGCGGTGCACGTTGTCGAGCGCATTGGCGTCATCGAAGGGCGCGTTCAGGATCGCCGGACGCGCTGCCGAGGCACGCTTGTCACCGTTGAATTTATATTCTTCACGGCGCAGGTCGGTGCCGATGGCAGCCATCACAGTGCCGGCTGGCAGATCGAACAGTTCGCCCGACAGCGCGGCGTCGACCTGAGTCAAGATGGTCTTGCCGCCGTACAGTACAACGCCGGCGGCCGAGGTGGACTGGATCGCTGCGATTGCTTCCTTCGACTGGGTCTGGCCTGGCAACAGGAAGGGATTGACGATGCCTGAGCCAAGTACGCTGGCCAGCGCCTGGGTGTAGTTATAACCGGTGCCCAGTTGCGATTCCGACTCGCTGAAGGCACGCGAAGCGCCGACACGATAGTCGAAACGCTTGCCGAACAGTTGTACCGGGCCGTCTGCGCCGACCAGTAGGCGCGCGGCCTTGGTCTCGGTCACGATCTCGCGGTTGCCGCACTCCATGCAGCGCCAGCGGTAGGCGATTGGCAGGCCGTAGTTCGCCGAGATACTCGGGAACACCTTGACCAGCGCGTTGTACACGTCGTTATAGGCGGCGCCGGTGCTCGGGTAAAAGGAGCTGGCGCCAAAGGTCGATGCCGACGGCGAGATCTGGTTCGGCGAGAAACGCTTGGCCACTTCGACTTGCGAGCCGACGCCTTCGATGAAAAACTGATGTTCGCCCGACTGGAAAGTCGCACGCGCCAGGGCGTTGGTGTTCTTGACCGGCTGCTGCAACACTGCCGCGCGGCCGGTGTCCCATGCGCAGCCATAAGCGGCGCCGGCGCTGTTCCACAGCTTCTCGTCGTAAGGTCCTTGGCCGTCGATGCTTGCGCAACCCGCACCGCCCGGCAGGTCCAGCAGGCTGATACCGCTGTAGGCCGTGGTGCCGCCACCCGGCAGGGTCGGGCCGGTGCCGGTGCGCGACAGCAGGGTCGGCGCGATGGTGGTCGCGAAAATGTTGGCGCTCGGCGAACCACGGGTATCGACCGACACACCGCGGTCCGGCTGGAAGGTATTCACGAAATCGCGCTGGTCGCCACGCAGTGCCTTGTTCTGGCTGTGTGCGGCGGTCACCAGGAGGTTCCAGCCATTGTCGTCGAGGTCACCCCAGCCGCCGGTGATGGAAACACGGCCGATCTCGCCGCCGCTTTGCTCGGCAACGTCGGTAAAGGCCTGGGCTTCCAGGCCCTTGTAGTTCTTGCGCAGGATGAAGTTGATCACGCCGCCGATCGCATCGGTGCCGTAGATCGCGGAAGCGCCGTCCTTGAGCACTTCGACGCGTTCCACCGCTGCCATCGGGATCGAGTTCAGGTCGACCGCCGAACCCTTCATGCCGTGGGTCGCCACACGACGGCCGTTAAGAAGCACCAGGGTCGAATCCGAGCCCTGGCCGCGCAGGTTGGCGGACGAAGCGCCGTTATTGCCGCGCTGGGCGCCCGAGGTCACGTCCGCATTCGAGGCCAGGTTGTCCGAACCGTTGCCGTTGACGTTCAGGGTCGCGATCAGCTGTTCGGCAGTGACGATACCCTGGTCTTCGAGCTGCTTGCGCGAGATGATCTCGACCGGCAGCGCGCCCTCCTTGGCGATGCGCTTGATGCTGGAACCGGTGATCTCGACGCGCTGAATCCTGTCGGCTGCCGGCATGTCTTGTGCGAGGACCGGGCTGGTGATGCCGATCAGGGCGATCAAATGGGCGAGCTTCTTTAACTTCACGGGGTTTCTCCTAACGTTTCCCTTGGCGGCGGTCGAGGTGGCCTGACCGGCTTATCTGTGTGTAATGTCTTGGCATTACGTTATGTTGTCGTTTCAGGGTACGCCGAGGAAATCGGCGCATTCCAATGAAATATGCGGCGGCCAGTATAACCAGCAGGAATATTTTCTTTAGGAAAAACCAACAGAACGGCTATTTCGCTCTGGAGGAGCGTGCCCTTTGCGCAACATCGACATCCAGGTAACGCCATTGCGTGAATTCGACGGGGTGGCGTTTGTAGTTTTTCAACCACGGATGGCGCAAATCGCCCGACAGGACATGGGTCAGGGGGACCCAGGGGTTGTAGGCGTGGATCAGCTGGTTCATCTCGAAATACAGCTTCTGGCGCGCCGGGCCGTCAGTGAGCTGGCGCGCCGCTTCGTAGCGCTGGTTATAGGCCGGCAGGTCGAAACGCGCATAGTTGGCGCGGCCGGCATTCGGGCCGTAGAGCAGCTGGTAGAAGTTGTCGCCATCGGGGAAGTCGGCGATCCAGTTACTTTCGAACATCTGGACCGTGCCCAGGCGCGAGGCCTTGATGATCTCGGTCTTTTTATCGGACTTGAAGACGACGCGCAGGCCGATCGCATTCAGGCATTTGCGCCACAACTCGTCGCGCAGGCGGCCGCTGACAGTGGCCTCGCTGTGCATGGTGAGGGTGAGCGCTTGGCCAGAAGGGCTACGGCGGAATCCATCGGGATCGCGCTGCGTGTAGCCGTAGCGGTCCAGCAGGGCGTTGGCCAAGGCCGGGTCATAAGGTACGGGGCTGCGGTAGGCCGGGTCGTAGCCCAGCACATTCGGCGGCAGCGGCGACTCCGCCTTGATCGCGAAGCCTTTTTTTAGCAGCGCGATGTCCTCGGCATTGTTGTAGGCGAGCGAGATCGCCCGGCGCAGCGCGATACGGTCCTTGCCGTAGCCGCCGATGACCGGGTCGTTCATGTTCATCCACATATAGTAGGTCTGCAGCACCGGGAAGCGTGACAGCACGATGCCGCGCGCCGCCAGTTCCGGCTTGAGCTTCCCGTCGCGCACCACCATGTCGGTCATCGACTCGGGAATCTGTTCGAGGTAGTCGTATTCGGCGTTCAGGAAGCCCAGCATGCGGCCCTGGAATTCCTCGGCGATGCGCACCTCGACCCGGTCCACGCGCGGCAGGCGCTTGCCCTCGAGCGCCGCGGTGATCGCCCTGTCCTCGGGATTGTCGCCCGCCGTAGCGTGGAACACGGCCGTCGAATACGGGTTGGCCAGCAGCACGATGCGGTCGCTGCGCTTCCATTCGCCCACCATGAAGGGGCCGGTGCCGACCGGGTGGTTGCCGGCCTGGCCGGGATAGGCCTCGATGACTTCGCGCGCCACCACGCCGGCGGCGGGCACGGCGAGGTAGAACAGGAAGTTGTTGTCGCGCGCCTTTAATCGAATGCGCAGGGTATGGCGGTCGAGGGCCTGCAGGCCCGCTACCTGGGTGTCGGCGTCGTAGTGCCTCTTGAGGGCCTCGTCGCCCTCGATCTTCCCTTCGAACATATAGGCCCAGGGCGACTTCAGGGCCGGGTTGTAGAGGCGCTTGATGCTGTAGACGTAGTCCTGGGCCGTCACCTCGCGTTTCACGCCCTTGAAGGCCGGGTCCGGGGTGAAGAAGATGCCGGGACGGATGCGGAAAGTGTAGGTGAGGCCGTCCGCGCTCACCTCGGGCATGGCGCTCGCCGTGTTCGGCCGCAGCTTCGCGGGACGCGCCAGGTAGTCGTAGCGCAGCAGGGGGTCGAACAGGTTTTCCAGCAGTGACAGCGTCGCGTTGTCCGAGGCCACGGCAGGGTCCAGGCCGGTCTCGCTGGTGGACAGGAACATGCGCAGGACTTTCTCTTCCGGCGGCTGTGCTGCTGCGCTGCCGGCGCACAGCAGGGGGAACAGGAGGGCAACGGCGGCCAGGCGAAGTGTCATGCGGGTCTTGCGTCCATCGGTTTGGTGTATAGGTTCGCGCTATGGCTTCACCGGCGTGAGCTCGATCTCCTGCACTTTGGGCTCGCGTTCGGGGGTGAGCGTGAACTTGACGTTCACCGTACCGCGCTCGCCGACCAGCGGGAAAGTGCCGCGCAAGCCGTTTTCGGCCTCGATCGGGCCGACCGAGGTGATCTTCCCGATCGGCGCCAGCGTGTCGCGCGCGTGCACGATCCAGTCCTCGCGCGAACGGTCGAGGAACAGGTTGTCGGCCGCGACCGCGCGAGCCAACGCGGCATCCCAGGACTGCACCAGCTGCGCCACTTGCATGTGGCGCGTCGCCAGGATCGGCGACACGGCAATCGGCCGCGGGCCGAGGCCGGCGCGCTCGAGCAGGATGTGCAGCGCCTTGTTGGTCGGCCCGTACACCGGACCATAGCGCAGATTGGTGAAGGCGAACACCCCTACCCCGTGGCCGGGCGCGAAACGGAACTGGCTGCCGTAGCCGGGCAGGCCGCCCGCGTGGCCGGACGTGACCACGTCGCGGCTGTCGCGCGTCCAGTCCAGGCCATAGCTGTAGAAATGCACGCGCGGATTCGCGGTCTTGTTGTCGGTCGTGGTCCCCTTTGCGGCCAGGGTGGCGAACACCTGCGGCAGATGCATTTCGCGCAGCGAGGCGCGGCGCAGCGGTCCGCGCTCCGGATCGTCACGGGCCGGCCAGGCATCCAGGTGGAAGGCGATGTAGCGCGCGAAGTCGTCCGCCGTCGTGATCAGCCCGCCCATCGCGGCGCCGTCGCCATCGGGGAGGATAGGCTCCGCCTCCCAGTGGTCGCGGTCCCAACGGTATCCCAGCGCGAGCTTGCCCGGCGCGGCCTGCGTATATTCCCAGCGCGTGTTGTTCATTCCCAGTGGCCGCAGGATCTCGCGGATGACGTAATCCTGGAAGCGCATGCCGGAAGCCTTGCTCACCACCTTGCCCAGCAGGATGTAGCCGAGGTTGCTGTACTCGTAGGCCTGCCCGGGCGCGTTGGAAAACGAGAGGCCGGCGCCGACCAGCTGCTCGATCCTGGCGTTGGACAGGGCCATCTGGCGGTCGCCCCAGGGATTGTCCTCAGGCAGTCCGGTAGTCATGGTCATCAGGTGGCGGATCGTCAGCGCGGGCGAATCGCGGGTCGGCAGCTGGACGCGGCGCAGCTCAGGCAGGTGATCGGCGACGGGATCGTCGAGCCGCAGCTTGCCCGCATCACGCAGCTTCAGCGCCGCCATCGCCACGAAACTCTTGCTCATCGAGGCGATGCGGAATTCACTTGAGCTGGTCACGGGAATCTTGCGCCCGACATCGGCCAGGCCGAGCGAACGGACGTGTACCAGCTTGCCATCGAGGACCACGCCATAGACCAGGCCAGGCAGGTGCGCCTTGTCGGCGAGCTCCGTGTACATCCTGTCGATTTCCGGGAGCAGTGCAGCCACGCGTTCGCCGCGGCTCTGCGCCTGTGGCTGAACCGGGGACTGTGCATGAAGGGGCGCGACAGCGGCGCTGCCAAGGACGACAACAAGGCTGCACAGGGCAAGACGAGATGGGCGATGCATGCTGATCCTCTCCGGTAAGCGCGGGCTGGGAAAAGATTATGCCTCGATTCTCATGCCATTGAGCAAACAAAAGGGGGCGTCCTTATAACTTTTAAACATGGCGCAGGCGCATTCTTTCATCAACGCAGCTTATTCCCGGCCTATACTCTCGTTGCACAATCGAACGGTCTTTCAGCAGCAGCGAATCCATGGCACTCAATTACATCTGGACTGGTTTCTTCCTCGTCGGCTTCGTGGCCGCCCTCGCGCAGTGGCTGTTCCTGGGCGATACCGAGATCTTCAAGCGCGTCATCGACGGTACTTTCTCGTCGGCCAAGATGGCTGTCATGGACATCGCCCTGCCGCTGGCCGGCGTCATGACGCTGTGGCTGGGGATCATGAACATCGGCGAAAAGGCCGGCGCCATCAACTTGTTCGCCCGCGTCATCGCCCCCTTCTTCTCGCGCATCTTCCCGGGCGTGCCGAAGGACCACCCGGCCAACGGCCACATGGTGATGAACTTCTCGGCCAATATGCTGGGCCTGGACAATGCCGCCACGCCCTTCGGCCTGAAGGCCATGGAGAGCCTGCAGACCCTGAACCCGAGCAAGGACGAGGCCAGCGACGCCCAGATCATGTTCCTCGTGATCCAGACCTCGGGCCTGACCATCATCCCGCTGGCGATCATGGCCCAGCGCGCCATCCTGGGGGCGGCGAATCCGGCCGACATCTTCATCCCGACCCTGATCGCGACCTACTGCTCGACCATGACCGGCATCATCGCGGTCGGCCTGCGCCAGCGCATCAACCTGCTGCACCCGGCCGTCTTCGGCTGGATCGGCGGCATGACGGCCGTGATCGCGCTGCTGGTCTGGTACTTCACCGTCTTCCTCGACAAGTCGCAGATCGAACTGGTCTCGGTGGTCACCGCCAACCTGATCCTGTTCTCGATCATCGCCGCCTTCATGATCGGCGCACTGGTGAAGAAAGTGAACGTCTACGAGGCCTTCATCGAAGGCGCCAAGGGCGGCATCGAAACCTCGCTCAAGATCATCCCCTACCTGGTCGGCATGCTGGTGGCGATCAGCGTGGTGCGCAATTCGGGCATCCTGGGCATGATCGTGAGCGGCTTCGCCTGGATCTTCCAGTCGCTCGGCCTGCCGACCGACTTCGTCGGCGCACTGCCGACCGCGCTCATGAAACCGCTCTCGGGCAGCGGCTCGCGCGCCATGATGATCGACGCCATGACCACCTACGGAGTCGACTCCTTCGTTGGCCGCCTGGCCAGCATCCTGCAGGGCGCGGCCGATACGACCTTCTACATCGTGGCCCTGTATTTCGGCTCGGTCGGCATCCGCAAGACCCGCTACGCGATCGGCTACGGCCTGCTGGCCGACCTGGCCGGCGTCATCGGCGCCATCTTCGTCGCCTATCTCTTCTTCGCTTAGTACAGGTATATCAAGGAGTTATCCATGCTGCGCCGCCTCGCCCTCGCCACCGTCCTCTTTGCCGCCTTCGGTTCCGTCCACGCCCAGCTGCCGGCTCCGGTGGCGCAGGTAGCGGCCCAGCAGGGCCTGACGGAAAACGAGTTCGGCATCCTGGTCATGAAGGGCGACGCGATCGTGCTGGCCCACCAGGCCGACCGGCCGATGCAGCCGGCATCGACCATGAAACTGGTCACGACCATGGTCAGCCTGGATCGCCTCGGTCCCGCCTTCCGCGGCCGCACCGAGCTGCGCACGAGCGGCGAGGTGGTGAAGGGCGTCCTGCGCGGCAACCTGGTGCTGAAGGGCGGCGCGGACGCCGACCTGTCGGGCGAAGACATCGGCAACATGCTGCGCGCCCTGCACTACCAGGGCATCCGCCGCATCGAGGGCGACCTGGTGCTCGACCGCAGCGTGTGGAACCCGGGCCGCCTGGACCAGGGCCTGCCGCCCTTCGACGAGTCGCCCGAGGCTTATTACAACGTCATCCCGGACCCGCTCCTCGTCAACAAGAACATGCTGCAGATCGACATGCGCTCCACGAACAAGCGCCTGAAGCTCGAGATGCAGCCGGAACTCGACCGCGTGTCGATCGGCTCCGATATGACCCTGGTCGACGCCGACTGCTCGAAATGGGAAGACGGCTGGAAGCTGCCGGAAGCGGTGCGCCAGAAGGATGGCCGCATCAAGGTGATGCTGCACGGGACCTTCCCGAAGGACTGCGCGCGCAGCTACAGCATCAATGTGCTGGACCGCGACGACTACATCGAGCGCCTGTTCCGCCAGAAGTGGAAAGACCTGGGCGGGAAGTTCAGCGGTAAGGTCGTAACTGGCAGCGCGCCGCTTGATGCGCGCCTGCTGGCCGAACATACCTCGCGCTCGCTGCCCGAGCTGGTGCGCGACACGAACAAACCCTCTGACAACCTGCTGGCGCGCACGCTCTTCCTGAGCCTGGGCAGCCTGCAGGCCGACCCGGCGGCGGGCAGTTTCGCCGTGCCGGAGAGCAGCGAGACCACGCTGGCGCGCGCCGGCGCCGTCGTGCGCGAATGGATGCGCGAGCACCGCATCGACGATACCGGCTTCGTCATCGAGAACGGTTCCGGCCTGTCGCGCCTGGAACGCATCACGCCACAGCAGATGGCCTACCTGCTGCAGGCCGGCCTGCGCAGCAACTGGGCGCCCGAATTCCAGTCCAGCATGCCGATCGCAGCCATCGACGGCACCTTGCGCCGGCGCCTGCAGGGCACGGCGGCGGCGGGGCGCGCGCGCCTGAAGACCGGAACCCTGCGCAACGTCATCGCGCTGGCCGGTTACGTGCCGGATGCGGACGGGGTGCAGAACGTGTTCGTGGCGATGGTGAACAGCGAGCAGGCGGGCAACGGGCGCGGACGTGCGGTGCTCGATGCGCTGGTGGATTGGGTGGCCCGCTCGGGCGCGGCCCAGGCGCCAGTGGCGCCGGCGGCGCAGCCGGTGCCCCCGGCGCCCTGAACCTTACAGACCCTGCTGCTTGAGCGCCTCGATCTCGAAGTCGCCGTCGTCCATCAGGCGCAGGCCGATATCCTGGGTCGTCATGCCCAGGCTGCGGCCCATCGAGATCAGGAGGCTCTGCCCTGGCGCGTTGCGCTGCGGGTCGAGTGCATAAACCGGGTCGGCGAAGGCCTCGCCCGGGCTGACGATGGTCCAGCCCATGTCGCGGAACTGCCGGATCACGTCGTCCAGCCAAAGGGCGTTGATCAGGTTGTGGTGCAGGAGCAGGACCTGGGCGATGTCGCGGCCCTGCAGGCGCTGCGACAGGGCGCGGTAGGCCAGTGCACGCTGGCGGATATGGGAGAGGTAGGCCTGGCGGATCGGTTCGACATTCGCCTGGGGATTCTTTGCCAGCACCTCGACCAGCTTGTCGTTCAGGCGCCAGTCGCTGGTGTCGAGCGTGACGTAGGCATTGCGGTAGCCCTGCTCGCGCAAGAAGGCCTTCATGCCGTCGCGCTTCTCCGGCGTATTCCCTTCGCGCAGATAGGTGTAGCGGAACCACTTCTGGTAGCCCGGCAAAGCAGAGACGATGCGGTCGCAGTCGCGCACCTCCTGCTGGTACTGCGCAAGCTGGGTCTTCGCATTGTTCAGGTCCGGGTGGGTCATGGTGTGGTTCGCCACCATGTGGCCGGCCTGTCCCCAGGCGCGCGTCAGCGCCAGTCCTTCGGGCCGGTCGGCGCCGTTGCCGCAGGTGACGAAGAGCGCGGCCCTGACCTTGTGCCTGGCCAACGCCGCCAGCATGGCGCCGTTCCTCGCCTGGGGCGACAGGCGCGGGGTCTCGGACAGGGTCGGACCATCGTCGAAGGTGAAGGCGACCGACTGCGCATGCAGCTGGGGCGCGAGGGCGAGGCAGGCTGCGGCGACGGTGCAGCGCAGGAGGGACAAAACGGGCGTCAAGGGCAGCTCCACGCAAAGGGGACCGCCCTACTGTAGCCGCGCCACCCGGCCCTGTCCAGTCAGCGGACCAGGCGCCTGCGCAGGCCCGCCAGCAGCGCCAGCCCGGCCAGGGCCAGGGCGCCGGACGCGGGTTCCGGCACCGGCAGCTGCACGATGTCGAAGCGGGTCTGCCCGGTCCAGTACAGGAAGGTCTCCGATTCGTAGTGATACCCGTAGGAGTAGTCGTTGGCGCTCACACCGGTGCTCACGCTGCCGCCCCAGCCCGAGTAGAACTCGTCATAGCCGTACCAGCCGGCAGAGAAATCGAGCTCCCCGCCCAGGGTGTAGCTGAAGCGCCGGATGCTGCAGCGGCCGTAGGGACTGGGGTCCGCCATGCACGGAAAATAATCCCTGCCCTGTACCGAGAAGCCGCTCAGCTCTTCCAGGGCGATGATGCCGTCACCGTCCCGGTCCTCGCCGCTGAAGCTGCCCCCGAGCTGCATGCCGGGCTGCCAGCCCTCTGCCGTGTGGTCGCCTTCGAAGGTCGAATGGCTTGCGAAGGTCCAGTAGAAGCCCGTGTAACTGAAATCCCAGGTCGTCGGTTCGGCGTGGACGTGCCAGGCGGCGCCGGCCAGGAGGGAAGCAAGGAGGAGCTTGCGCATCGCGATTCCTTGGTGAGAACTCGGAATGCCAGATTACTACCGTCGGGCGTGCGCACGCGGCCGCCTGTCGCGGCCACGCGACTCAGCAGCAAAAATTACAGCACGCGGCGGTAGGTCGCCCGCACCAGCTCGCGGTCGCCGCAATCGAAGTGCCACCACTCGGTGTTGATGCCGAAGAAGCCGGCCGCCAGCATGCCTTCCCTCAGCAGGCGGCGGTTCGCGACCTGCTGGTCCGTGAGCTTGCCGGCCACCAGGAAGCCTTCTTCCAGGGCTGGGTGCGAGAGGTCGGTCATGTCGTCGAAGCCGGTGCCCATGTCCAGCTCTTCCCCGTTCTCGTCGAGCAGGGTGATGTCGAGCGCCATGCCGTAGGAATGGATCGAGCCCCGGGCCGGGTTGGCCAGGTACATCTGCAAGCCGGTACCGTCTAACGCATCCCACAGCTGCTGCTGCACCCGCTGCGGACGCAGGGCGTCGAGGACCAGGGCCGTGTAGCCGGGGCGGCGTCCGGCCAGCCAGGCCACGAAGCTTTCCAGCGCGGCTGCCGCATCGACGTGCAGCCAGGCGCAGTCGTAGGGCGAGTACAGGTCGCGTCCGACGAAGTTGTTGGGCGTCGCGTAGCGCAGGTCGATCGCGATCCCCTTGATGCTGGTGAGATGGCGGAACTCAGGGCTGCCGGCGATGTCTTCGCTGGCGACGGACAAAGTCATGCACTACCTTTTTCGAGCAGGGCGCGCGCGGTCGCGCCGATACAGTTGGCCAGCTCGCGCGCCCCGTGCGACAAGGGGGAATGGCTGGCGGTGAGCAGATACAGGTGGACCGGCATCGCCGGCGACCACGGACGGCACTGCACCCTGGCCGGGTCGGCCGAGGCGGCGGTGAAGGGATCGAGCACGGCCTTGCCGGCGCCGGCTTCGACCAGCGAGCGCGCGATCTGGTAGGTCTGCACCACGGTGTGGAAGACCGGCTGCACGCCCTGCGCCTCGCAGGCGGCCACCACGATCTCGCCCAGCGGGTCGCCGTCGGTCAGGCCGATCAGTTCTCCACTGAGGCCTTCGGCGGTGAAGGGTTTGGAAGCTTCTTCTTCCGGCCAGGTGCCGGCGGGCGCCATCACGGTGAGCATGCCGTGGGCGATCGGTTCGGCCACGATGCCCGGGTGGCGCGGGTCCTGCAGCGAGAGCGCGAGGTCGGCTTCGCCCAGGCGCAGCGCATTCACGATCTCGCTGGTGTGGTGGGTGGACAGCTCGCAGCGCGCCTGAGGGAAGTCGCGGCGCCACACCGTCATCGCCTGCGGCAGCACGCTGATCGCGATGGTCGGCGTCGACACCAGGCGCACCGTCTCCACCGCCCGGCTCTTGAGGCTGGCGGCGAGGCGGCGGATGCCCTGCAGGTCGCGGTTCAGTTTCTCGGTCTCGGCGAACAGGCGGTGCGCTTCCGGCTTCGGATACAGCTTGCCGCGCACGCGCTCGAACAGCGGCATGCCGAGCTGGAGCTCGGCGTGCTGCAGCACCTTGGTCACCGCGGGCTGCGAGATGTGGAGAACCTGGGCGGCACCGCTGATGGTACCGACCTGCATGATGGCGTGGAAAACTTCGATATGACGCAGGCGCATCGCTTCATCCTTCTGTAGAGACTCCGCGCCTGGAGCGCGGATTTGTCGAAGGATACATGTAAATCCTGGCTGCGGCGACCGTCACGGCGTGTTCACGGCAGCCGGGTTGGCGGGCCCCGCGGGCAGCGGCGTCGGCGGCGTCGCCGGCGTCGGGACCGGCGCCGGGGTCGCCGGATTCGGCAGCGGCACAGGCGCGGCCGGGGCTGGCGCCGTTTCGGGCACCACCGGGGCCGGCTCCGTCGCCGGCGGCAGTGCCTGGACCGGGCTGGTGATCACCGGCGGCGTCACGACGGGCAGCGGCGCATTGGCCGGCGTGGTCAGCACTTCCAGCAGGGTCGCGGTCTCCGCGTCCATATTGCCCGAGATGTCGCCCGGGCGGTACTTCATCTGGAAGGCCGACAGCACGGTGACGGTCTGCTTGTCATAGAAACCGGTCTGGGCGATGCCGAAGCCGTGGGCGGCCAGCTTGCGCTGGAACCAGGCCACGTCGGGCAGGGTCGCCTCGAAAATCGGGCGCACCAGCGCCACGCGGTTCGCGTCCGGCCACAGCACCAGGCCTTCCTGCGCCAGGCGCGCCCACGGGAACAGCGGACCCGGGTCCTGCTTGCGCAGTGGCGCGATGTCGCTGTGGCCCAGCACGTTCTCGGGCGCGATGCCGTTGCGCTGGACGATGTCCTTCACCAGCACCATGAGCGCATCCACCTGCGCCTGCGGGAAGGGCGCGTAGACGCGGCCCTGCGGGGTGTCCTTCCAGCCGGCGTTGACGATCTCGATGCCGATCGAGCTGTTGTTCAGCTGCGTGTACTGCTTCCAGCTCGAGACGCCCGCGTGGTAGGCGGAGCGGGTCTCGTCCACCAGGCGGTAGATGATGGGCTGCGGATCGTCGGTGAGCAGGTAGTGGGCGCTCACCTGCTGCTCGGTCAGGATCTTGATCGAGGTCGGCTTGTCCGACACCGTGTAGTGCAGCACCAGGAAGCGCGCGCGGCTCGACTGGCCCTTGGCATTGTAGGTGGTGTCGATCTGCGGGCCCTTGGGCGCGGTCGCGCAACCGGCCAGCAGGGCGAGGATGACGGGGACGATCAGGATTTTCATTCTACGGATCCTTGTTGGGGTTCTTGACTGGAGCACTGGCCGAGCGCCAGGCGCGCCGCCGCGTAATGGGCGCGCATGCCGGTCTGGCTGAGCGTGATGTCCGGCGGCAGGGCCGCGCGCATGGTGTCGACGATGGCCGGGTGCAGTTCGGCGGCGCGGCCGGCCAGCGCCACCGGGCGCGGACCGAAGCGCTGGATCAGGGCCGTCGCCAGGCGCGCCAGTTCCTGGCCGGCTTCGCGCAGGATGGCGGCGGCGGCCGGGTCGCGTTCGGCGGTGGCGGCCACCGCGATCGCCAGCTTGCCCACTTCGCCGCGCTCGCGGCCATAGATGAACTGGCGCGAGAACGACCAGTCCGAACCGCCCACGTGCTGGAACACGGCGTGCGCCATGGGCGAGGTTTCCCAGGCGCCGGGGCGTTCGTCTTCCAGGCGCCAGATGTGGCGCAGCGCTTCGCGTGCGATCCAGAAGCCGCCGCCGCCGTCGTCCAGCACCACGCCGCGCCCGCCGGCGCGGTGGAAGCCGCCCTGGGCGTCGATGAAGGCGCCGATCGAGCCGGTGCCGGAATACACGAGGTAGCCGTCGCCCGGGCGAAAGCTGGCGAGGTAGGCGATCTCGATGTCGTTGGAGAAGACCAGCGCCTGCGGCGCGAGGCCCAGCTGTTCGCCCAGCCAGCGCTGCAGCAGCTCCGCGTCGCCGCCGAAGCCGGTCAGGCCGGCGCGCACCGCTTGCGGGCGGCCATGCGCCAGCACCTCGCGCGCGATGGCAGCAAAAGTAGCCTGCACCGCTTCGCGTCCTTCGCCGGACCCCAGCTGCAGCGCCGACAGGCCGCCGGCCGTGCCTTCGGCGACGATGCGGCCGCCCGCGCCCGCGAGGGCCCAGCGGGTCTGGGTGCCGCCGGCGTCGATGCCGAGGCCGAGGGTCTCAGTGCTGTCTTGCTGCTGTTCGGGATCGTGCATAGCCCGCGAGTGTACGTTGTGGTCGCGCCGGCACGCGAATGAATGCTGGCGCTATGTGCATGAACAAAGGTTATGAGCTTCGCAATCAGGGCTTGCGCCAGGCCTGCACGCGTGCGCCCTCGTTGCCGAGGCGGTCGACCGGGCTCACGTAGACCAGGTCGGCCGCGCCCAGCTTGCCGTCATCCGGCACCGTCCAGTCTACACGCGAAGCCGGCACCACGTCGAAGCGCCACTGCCCGCCATGGCGCGACCACACCGCATACAGCGCGGTCGCCTTGCCGGCCTTGAGTTTGAGCTTGACGCCGCCCTTGGCGGGCGCACCGCTGACCTGGGGCGTGCCGGGACGCTCGCCGGCCAGCCAGGTGGTGGCCGGGACCAGGGCCGGTCCGGTGTAGATGCCGCTTATCAGCTTGTCGCTGATGCCCTGGCGGTTCTGGGTCAGCGCGATCATGCTGAAGTGGACGTGGCCGGTCGCTAGACGCCGCTGGCGGGTCAGCGCGATCTGGTCCAGGATCTCCTGCGGCTCGTAGGTCTTGGTCGGCGCCGGCGCCCCGATGCGGCTGGTGAACAGGCCCGGCCACATGTGGCGGCCCTGCGGGTTCTGGCTGATCCAGTAGTCGAGCAGCACCGGGTAGGATTGCGCGGTCTGGGCGATCGGCCAGTACAGCTGGGGCACGAAATAATCGAGCCAGCCCTTTTCCAGCCACAGCTCGGCGTCCGCATACAGCTTGTCGTACTGTGAGAAGCCGTTGATGCCCGGCGGGCGGCGGTCCGGACGGCCCATGCCGAAGGGGCTGATGCCGAAACGCACCCAGCTCTTCTCGCGGTGGATACCCTTGTACATCGCCTCGATCAGGCGGTTCACATTGTCGCGGCGCCAGGAGGGGCGATCGAGTTTGCCGCCCGAGGCCAGGTAGCGCTCCCAGGCCGGGGTGTCGGGGAAGTCGAGCTCTTTGGAGGCCGGCTTGCCGTTGCCGTCCAGGGCCTGAGCATTGCCCGCCACTTCCGGCGCCTCGATCGGGTAGGGGTAGAAATAATCGTCGATGTGCACGCCGTCGATGTCGTAGCGGCGCACCACGTCGAGGATCACGTCCATGGTCTGCTTCGAGGCCGCTTCCTCGCCCGGGTCCATCCACATGAACTTCCCGTAGCGCTTCACGGCCGAGGGAATGGTGTTGGTGATGTGGTTCGGCGCCGCCGGCGAACGGGCGTTGTCGTGGCGCGCGCGGTAGGGGTTGAACCAGGCGTGCAGCTCGAGGCCGCGCGCATGCGCTTCACGCACCCAGAAGGCGAGCGGGTCGTACCAGGGCGAGGGCGGCTTACCCTGGGCGCCGGTCAGGTATTCGGTCCAGGGTTCGATCTTCGACGGATAGATCGCGTCGGCCGAGGGGCGCACCTGCAGCACGATGGCGTTCAGGTTCAGGCTGACCGCACGCTCCAGGATGGCGATGGCTTCCGCCTGCTGCTGCGCGGCCGGCAGCCCCGGTTTGCTCGGCCAGTCGATGTTGGCCACGGTCGAGACCCAGGCGGCGCGGAATTCGCGCGGCGCCGCGGGCGGCGTGTCGGCCGTACCGGCTGTGCCTTCAGGGGCGGTCGGCTGCGTGGTGCAGGCGGTCAGGAATCCGCCCATGGCCATGGCGCCGCCGAGCAGGCCGAAGGTGAGGGTGCGTTTTTTCAGGTTGGGCTTCAAGTCCACTCCTTATTCAGACTTTGACGAACCACCGCTTGCGCCACATGCCGTAGGCGATCGCGAACATGCAGGCGTTGAAGAGGATGGCGTATAACAGGGAGGTGTTGGCAGCGCCGATGGGCAGCGCCTTCAGGGGCGCATACAGCGTGCTGCCAAGCGAGTGCTGGCTGCCGTCCGGCTGCGCGAGCTTGATGAATCCAAGCATCTTGGCGACGAAGCCGGAGAAGGCGAAGATGAACAGCGCGTTCATCCCGTAGATGAGGAAGGGTTTGGCCCATACCGCGGCACGTTCGCGCACGATCGCGTAGGGATTGGCGTCGAGCAGCCAGTAGAAGACGCCGAAGGCGAGCAGCGCCCAGCCGGTCATCCACAGGCAGAAGGACACCGTCCACAGGCTCTTATTGATCGGCATGAGCACGGCGTCGAGGCTCGAGCCCAGGGCCAGGAAGACCAGGCCGGCGAACAGCATCCAGACCGTCTGCTCGGTGCGCGGCAGATTCAGGGCCAGCAGGCGGCCGGCGAGCACGCCGAACAGCTGGCTGCACAGGGCGGGAATGGTGGAGACCAGGCCTTCCGGGTCCCAGGTCTTGGCCTGTACCCACAGGTGGCCATCCAGCAGCATGCGGTCGACGTAAGCGCCGAAGTCCTTGCCCGGTTCCAGCACGCCCGCGCCGATGCCGGGCACCGGCACCCACAGCATCAGCACCGCGTACAGCGCCAGCAAGGCGGTGATCACAGCCAGCTGCGCACGCCAGCCCAGGTAGACGACGATGGGCGCGGCCAGCATCGTGCACAGGGCGATGCGCTGCAGGACGCCTGGAATGCGCACGGTGTCGAAGTCGAAGTTCGGGATGAGGTTCAGCAGGAAGCCGATCAGGAAGATGAGAAAGGCGCGTTTCGTCAGCTTGAGCAGCAGGCGCGGCTTGTCGGCGCCGCTGGCCGCCAGGCGGCCCAGCGACAGGGTCATGGCGACCCCGCCGATGAACAGGAAGAAGGGGAAGATACAGTCGGTGAAGGTCCAGCCGTTCCACTTGGCGTGGGCCAGCTGGGCGTGGAGATTGCCCCAGTCGCCGGGATTATTCACGAGCACCATGGCGGCGATCGTGAAGCCGCGGAAGGCGTCGAGGGACATCAGGCGCACCGCTTGCATAGTCTCCTTGTTGTTGTTTTTCGTAGGGTGGACCGGGCCACGAAAGGCGGCTTCGCCGTCCGCGCGTTCAAACACGGCATGGGCAGACGTATCGTCCATTCATGAGCCGGTTGAACGCGCGGACGGCATAGCCGTCCACCCTACTTTTTACCGAATTCCGGGTCGATCTTTACCAGGGCCGCCATGATGAAGGCCGGGATCGTCGACAGGCACGCCCAGATGAAGAAGTGCTTGTAGCCGAGGTATTCCTGCAGGTCGCCGCTCCACATCCCCGGCACCATCATGCCGAGCGCCATCAGGCCGGTGCAGATCGCATAGTGCGCCGTCTTGTGCTCTCCTTCGCACACCATGATCATATAGAGTAGCATCGCGGTGAAGCCGAAGCCGTAGCCGAACTGCTCGACCGCGAGCGAAGCGCAGACCACGGCGAAGCTGGTCGGCTGGGCCTGCGACAGGTAGACGAAGACCAGGTCCGGCAGGTGCACGGCGAAGACCATCAGCCACAGGCAGCGCTTCAGGCCCAGGCGCGAGATCAGGTAGCCGCCGGCCAGGCCGCCCAGGGTCAGGAAGGCGATGCCGATGGTGCCGTAGGCGATGCCGTACTGCTCGGTGGTGAGTCCCAGGCCGCCTTTGACCAGGGGGTCCTTGAGGAAGGGCGCGACGAGTTTCAGCAGCTGCGCCTCGCCCAGGCGGAAGGTGAGGATGAAGCCGAGGATCAGCCAGATGTCGCGCTTGCGGAAGAACAGGGCGAAGGTGACGAAGAAGTCGCGCAGCGGATTGCTGCTCCCCTGGACCTTGTGGTCGCTGTCGGGTTTCGGCAGGATCATCCCGTGCCACAGGAAGGCCGCGAAGAACAGGGCCGCCAGCACGAAGAACACGATGGACCAGGCCTGGTTGACGTCACCCAGCTGGGTCGCCAGGTAGCCCGCCAGCACCACCAGCGGACCCTGTCCCGCCAGGGTGGCCAGGCGATAGAAGGTCGAGCGCACGCCCACAAAAGCCGCCTGCTGCTGCTGGCGCAGGCCCAGCATATAAAAGCCGTCGGCCGAGATGTCGTGGGTGGCGGAGCTGAAGGCCATCAGCCACATCACGGCGAGACTCGCCACGAAGAAGTTCGGCAGGTGCAGTGCCAGGCCGACCGCCACCAGGGAAGCCGCCACGGCCAGCTGCAGCAGCACGGTCCAGCGGCGCTTGGTGCCGAACATGTCGACGATCGGCGACCACAGCGGCTTGATCACCCAGGGCAGGTACAGGAGGCTCGTATAGAAGGCGATGTCGGAGTTCGATACGCCCATGTCCTTGTACATGATGACCGAGAGGCTCATCACCACCACGTAGGGGATGGCCTGGGCGAAGTAGAGGGAGGGGACCCACAGCCACGGGGACTTGACGTTCTCTTTGTGCATTCTCTGTCTCGTGGTCGGCGGGCGGCCCCGCTCTTATGCGATGGCGTCGCGCACGCTGCCGCGTGACGCTTCTAATAGGGCTTGCGCCTGCTCGACACTGGTTTGTTTGATCAAGGCCACGATCGCGGTCTTGACGTGGTAGCCGCACTGTTCCAGCACCGCCTTCGCGGCCGCCTCGTCGGCGCCGCTGGCGAATGCGGTCAGGCGGATGGCGCGTCGCACCAGCTTGGCATTGGTAGCCCGGAAGTCTACCATCAGGTTGCCGTAAACCTTGTTCAAACGCACCATCAGGCCGCTGGAGAAGGTGTTTAGCGCGATCTTCTGCGAGGTGCCCGCTTTCAGGCGGGTGGAGCCGGAGATGATTTCCGAGCCCGTGTCCAGCACCACGCCGATCTCGGCCTCGTTCGCGACCGGCGCATCGGCATTGTTCGAGAAGCCGATGGTCAGCGCCCCTGCGCTGCGTGCCGCGCGCAGGGCGCCCAGCACATAGGGCGTGAAACCGGAGGCGGCCAGCAGCAACACGGCGTCGCCGGCGTCGACCTTCACGCTCGCCAGGTCAGCGGCGCCCTGCTCGATGTCGTCCTCGGCGCCCTCGACCGCCACGAACATCGCCTGCTCGCCGCCGGCCAGCAGGGCCACGGCGCGGCCGTGCGGCCAGGAGAAGGTCGGGTTCAGTTCGACGCTGTCGAGCACCCCGAGGCGGCCCGAGGTGCCGGCGCCCACGTAGATCAGGCGCCCGCCCGCTTCGATGCGCGGCAGGGCGGCGGTGATGGCGGCAGCGATGCGCGGTGCGGCTGCGCGCACGGCCTCGACGGCCTTGATCTGGTCGTCCACGAAGACGTTCACCAGTTCCGTGGTCGGGTACTGGTCGAGGGTGGCGTGGTCCCGGGCCGGGGTTTCGGTTTTCAGCATGGCCGTGTCTTCTTGATGCGGAGTGATCGATAAAACCAGTGTAATACCAATGTTCTTCCCGGTCCCATGAAAGCTGCACCCGTCATCATGACGAAAAGTTATGCAGGACGGCGCAACTCTGCGACGAAGTCGTAATGGTCGCTCAGGCAGTAGGAGTGGGTCAGCTCGACCGGCTCGCCGGATTCCAGGTAGCCGATGCGGGTGATGAACAGCACCGCGCGCCCTTCCGGCACGTCCAGGCGCGCCGCCAGGTCGGCGGGCGCGTTCATGGCGCGCAGGTGCTGCAGCGCGCGCACCGGCATGTGGCCGGTCTTGGCCAGGTGGGCGTACAGCGAGCCGCCCACGTTCTCGGGGCGCGGCAGGATGGTGGCCGGGATCACGCTGGTTTCGTAGGCCATCACGACCTCGTCGGCCAGGCGCAGGCGCTCCAGGCGCGCCACCCGGGTGCCCGGCGACAGGCCGAGTGACAACTGGGCGTCGGCGTCGGCCTGCATGACGTCGCGCCGCAGCCAGTGGCTGCTGGGGGTATAGCCGCGCTGCTGGAGCTGTTCGGAAAAGCTCGACAGGTCGGACAGGGGCTGTTCGATGCGCGGCGCGATGTAGTTACCGGAGCCGCGCCGGCGCACCACCAGGCCCTGCTCCACCAGCTGGTCGATGGCCTTGCGCGCCGTGACGCGCGAGACGTCGAGCTGCTCGGACAGGGTGCGCTCGGAGGGCAGCGCCTGGTCGGCCTGGTAGCGGCCGTCGCGCACGTCCTGTGCGAGCTTGCGCGCCAGCTGCATATACAGTGGCGAATTGTCGTTCAGGTCGACTTGGAAGGATGGGCTGGAAGTGGAAGTGGTCACTGGGGGGTCCGTCAATGAGTCGAAGAGCATGCTCCTGCCTGACAAGCATACCACTTGATACCAATATAAAACGGTTATGCCAAGGCCACCGCTATTCATTTGGCAATCCTTTCAAACCCTCCGTATGCTCGTCCGACAAGCTGCAATTTCACAAATACAGCCCGCAGAGGCAGGAAGGGAGACCGGATGAACGAGCGCAGGCGATCCTTGATGGGCATGGCGCTGCTCGGCGCGATGAAACCGCTGTTCGCCATGCCGGTCGCCCCCGCGGCGCGCCAGGCGCTCGATGCCGAGCTGGCGGCGGTCGTGAACGACCCGGCCCTGCAGCTGGCGAGCCTGTCGGTGCTCGCGATCCGCGCCGGCCAGCCGGTCTACGAGGGCGCCTTCGGACGCCGGTATATCGGAAACGGCGCCCTGCCCGACAAGCCGGCCACGCCCGACACCCTGTACCGCATCGCCTCGATTTCCAAACTGATGACCACATTGGGCCTGATGCGCCTGGTGGAAGCGGGCCGGGTCGACCTCGATGCCGACGTTTCCAGCTACCTGGGCTTCAGGCTGCGCAACCCGCACTTCCCGGACCGCCCCATCACCCTGCGCAACCTGCTGACCCACCGCTCCTCGCTGCGCGACGAAGCCGGCTATTCCTGGCCGTTCGCCACCTCCCTGAAGGACGTCCTGCTGCCGGGCGACCCGAAGACCTTCTCAAGCCGCGCCGGCCCCGGCGACTACTTCACCTACTGTAACCTCGGCTGGGGCGTGATCGGCACCGCGATGGAGAGGATCACGGGCGAGCGCTTCGACCTGCTGATGGAGCGCCTGCTCCTGCAGCCGCTCGGCATCACGGCCGGCTACAACCCTTCGCTGTTGCCGCCCGCCGCCCTGGACAGGCTGGCCACGCTCTACCGCAAGCGCACCACGGACACCGAGGTCTGGAACCCGGAAGGCCCCTGGATCGCCCAGGTCGACGACTACAGCGCCCGGCCGCCGGCCCCGCCCGCGGGCATTGCCACCTATGTCCCCGGCACGAATGCCACCCCCTTCAGCCCCACCGGCGGCCTGCGCATCTCGGCGCGCGACATGGGCGTGGTAATGCGCATGCTGATGAACGGCGGGGTGCACGATGGCCGGCGCCTGTTCGAGCGCGCCACCCTGGAACGCATGTTCGCGCGCCAGTGGACGTACAACGGCAGCAATGGCGACTCGCTCGGCGGCTTTTTCAATGCCTGGGGCCTGGGCAACGCCCAGTTCCCGGACCGTCCCGGCATGCAGTTGATCGAGGGTGGCGGCTTCGAGGCCGTCGGCCACCTGGGCGATGCCTACGGCCTGCGCTCGGTGTTCGCCTTCGATCCCGCGCGCGCCAATGGCCTGGTGGTGCTGGCCGGCGGGGTCTCGAGCGACCCGGAACAGAACAAGGGCCGCTATTCGGCGCTGGCGCGCTACGAGGAGCGCATCCTCACGGCCCTCTACCGCCACGCCATCGCCGGCCAACGCGCACCGGATTGATGCGAGCACCCGCATATATCCCGGTTATGGTGCGCGCCGCGACTTTCATTGGTCGCCGCGCCGCCCAGGGCCTAAGCTTGACCACCATCTCCATATTGAAGAGTGCAGGATGCAGCAAGTGATTGTTATCGGTGGCGGAGTAGTCGGATTGACGTCGGCCTGGTGGCTGGCGGAAGCGGGCTGTGACGTCTCCGTCCTCGAACGCGCGCCGGAAGTCGGCAGCGGTTCCAGCTACGGCAACGGCGGGCAGCTCAGCTACCGCTACGTGTCGCCGCTGGCCGACGAGGGCGTGCCGCTGAAAGCCTTGCAATGGATGTTCCAGGACACCGGCCCCCTTCACTTCCGGTTTGAGGCCGACCTGCGCCAGTACCGCTGGCTGGCCAGCTTCCTCGCCCACTGCCGCGCCGACGTCAACCGCAAGACCACGGCCAAGCTGCTCGAACTGGGAGAATTGTCGCGCCAGGGCATGAAGCAGCTCGAAGTCGTCGTCCCGCTCGAGAAATTCGACTGGCGCGACGCCGGCAAGCTGGTGGTCTACCGCTCGCGCGACGTGTTCGAAAAAGCGGCAGGCAAGCCGGGCGCCGGCGAGATCTGGTCGCCCGCCGACTGCGCCGCCCGCGAACCCGCCCTGGCCGCGGCCGAACCGCTGCTGGCCGGCGGCATCTATAACAGCGGCGAGGCGGTGGCCGACTGCCACGCTTTCTGCCTGGCCCTGGCCGAACGCCTGCAGGAACACCCGCGCTTCCGCGGCTTCGTGCACGGCGCGGCGCGGCGCCTGGTCGCCGACAATGGCCGCATCACGGGCATCGAGCTGGACGACGGCGCGATCGTGGCGGCCGACAGCTATGTGCTGGCGGCCGGCATCCAGAGCCGCAACCTGTCCGATACGGTCGGCGTCACGCTGCCCCTCTACCCGCTCAAGGGCTACAGCCTGACCGCCCCGATCCGCGCCGACGACGTGGCGCCGGAAATCAGCGTGACCGACTTCGAACGCAAGGTGCTGTATGCACGCATCGGCGACAAGCTGCGCGTGGCCGCCATGGTCGACATGGTCGGCGAAGACCTCAGCCACAACGCCAAGCGCGTGGATGGCCTCACCCGCCAGGTGAAGGAAACCATGCCGCGCGCGGCCGACTACTCGAAACTCTCGGTCTGGGCCGGCCTGCGCCCCGCCACCCCGAGCAGCGCCCCAATCATCGGCGCCACCCGCTACGGCAACCTGTGGCTGAACGTCGGCCACGGCCCGCTGGGCTTCACCTTCGCCTGCGGCAGCGCCAGCCTGCTGGCGGGGGCGATGCGGGGAGAAGCGCCGCCATTCAGCCTCGAAGGCCTGACGCTCAAAAACTAGGCAGCTGCCGTCCCGCCGGGGAATGGCGGATAATGGCGGCCATGTCCAAAACGATCACACCCGAGGCCTGCCCCTGCGGCGGTCCCTCGCTGGCCGCCTGCTGCGGCCCCTTCATCGAAGGCAGCGCCCTGCCGCCCACGGCGGAGGCGCTCATGCGCTCGCGCTACACGGCGTATGCGCTGAAAAACGAGCCTTACCTGCTGGCCACCTGGCATCCCAGCACCCGCCCCACGGAACCAATCGTCGATGAGAAAGAGCCGATCCGCTGGCTGGGACTTGAGGTAAAATCTGCTTTACGTTTACGTCAACGTAAAGTAAATTCACCGGACAATCCAGACAGCGACACCGTCGAGTTCGTCGCCCGCTTCAAGGTGGGCGGACGGGCGCACCGGCTGCACGAAGTGAGCCGTTTCCTGCGCGAGCCGGACCCGGAGACCGGGATGCCGCGCTGGTATTACGTGGACGGAAGTTTCCCAAGCTAAATAACACCACAAAACACAAGAGACAGCAGAGGACGGCAATGCCCCAGATCGAGAGCAAACTCAACCCGCGTGGCGAGGATTTCAAGGCCAACGCCGCAGCCATGCAGGCCATCGTCGACGACCTGCGTGCGAAAGTCGCGCAAATGGCCCAGGGCGGCGGCGAGGCGGCGTCCGCCAAGCACGTCGCGCGTGGCAAGCTGCTGCCGCGCGACCGTGTGCAGATGCTGCTCGACCCGGGCACGCCCTTCCTCGAATTCTCCCAGCTGGCCGCCTACGAGATGTACGACGGCGCCGCCCCTGCAGCCGGCATCATCACCGGCATCGGCCGCGTGGCCGGCCAGGAAGTCGTGATCGTCTGTAACGACGCCACCGTCAAGGGCGGCACCTACTACCCGATGACGGTGAAAAAACACCTGCGCGCCCAGGAGATCGCCGAGCAGAACCACCTGCCCTGCATTTATCTCGTCGACTCGGGCGGCGCCAACCTGCCGAACCAGGACGACGTGTTCCCGGACCGCGATCACTTTGGCCGCATCTTCTATAACCAGGCGAACCTGTCCGCCAAGGGCATCCCGCAGATCGCCGTCGTCATGGGTTCCTGCACGGCCGGCGGCGCCTACGTGCCGGCGATGAGCGACGAGTCGATCATCGTCAAGGAACAGGGCACCATCTTCCTGGGCGGCCCGCCGCTCGTGAAAGCCGCGACCGGCGAAGTCGTCACGGCCGAGGACCTGGGCGGCGGCGACGTCCACACCCGCCTGTCGGGCGTGGCCGACCACCTGGCCCAGAACGATCTGCACGCGCTATCGCTGGCCCGCACCATCGTGTCGAACCTGAACCGCGTCAAGCCGCAGCAAGGCGCGCTGCGCGAAAGCGTCGAGCCGAAGTATGCGCCGGAAGAACTGTATGGCGTGATTCCCGTCGATACCCGCAAGCCCTTCGACGTGCGCGAAGTGATCGCACGCGTGGTCGATGGGAGCGAGTTCGACGAGTTCAAGGCGCGCTACGGCACCACCCTGGTGTGCGGCTTCGCCCACATCTACGGCATGAAGGTCGGCATCATCGCCAACAACGGCATCCTGTTCTCGGAGTCGGCGCTGAAGGGCGCCCACTTCATCGAGCTGTGCTGCCAGCGCAAGATTCCGCTGGTCTTCCTGCAGAACATCACCGGCTTCATGGTCGGACGCAAGTACGAAAACGAAGGCATCGCCCGTAACGGCGCCAAGATGGTGACCGCGGTCGCCACCGCCTCGGTGCCGAAGTTCACCGTCATCATCGGCGGCTCCTTTGGGGCCGGCAACTACGGCATGTGCGGCCGCGCCTTCTCGCCGCGCTTCCTGTGGATGTGGCCGAACGCGCGCATCTCCGTCATGGGGGGCGACCAGGCGGCATCCGTGCTGGCCACCGTCAAGCGCGACGGCATCGAAGCCAAGGGCGGCCAGTGGTCTGCCGAGGAAGAGGCCTCATTCAAGCAGCCGATCAAGGAGCAGTACGAGCATCAGGGCCACCCGTATTACGCGTCGGCGCGCCTGTGGGACGACGGTGTCATCGATCCGGCCGACACCCGCACCGTGCTGGGCCTGGGCCTCTCGGCCGCGCTGAATGCGCCGATCGAAGAGACGAAGTTCGGCGTCTTCCGCATGTAAGGAGATTGAGCATGGAATACCAGACTCTCACCATCTCCATCGACGACAAGGTCGCCGCCGTCACCCTCAACCGTCCGGAGCTGCGCAACGCCTTCAACGAGCACGCCATCGCCGAACTGGCCCTGGCCTTCGACGAACTGGGACGCAATGAGCAGGTGCGCGCCATCGTCCTGGCCGCGAACGGCCCAGCCTTCTGCGCCGGCGCGGACCTGAACTGGATGAAGAAGATGGCCGGCTACTCGCACAGCGAGAACCAGGAAGACGCGATGCGCCTGGCCGACATGCTGCGCACCATCTACCTGTGCCCCAAGCCTGTTGTCGCCAAGGTGCAGGGCGACTGCTACGCCGGCGGCATGGGCCTGGTCGCGGCCTGCGACATCGTCGTGGCCAGCGAGGTGGCGCACTTCTGCCTGTCCGAAGTGAAGCTGGGCCTGATTCCGGCTACCATCTCGCCCTACGTCATCAAGGCCATGGGCGAGCAGGCCGCGCGCCGCTACTTCCTGACCGCCGAGCGCTTCGATGCGAATGAAGCCCGCCGCATCGGTTTCGCGCACGAGGTGGTGGCGCCCGACGCGCTGGACACGACCGTGGCCGGCATCGTCAAGGCACTGGTGACCAACAGCCCGCATGCCGTGGGCGAGGCGAAGAAACTGGTGCGCGACGTGGTGGGCCAACCGGTCAGCGACGCGCTGCTGGCCGACACCGCGAACCGCATTGCGGAAATTCGCGCATCGATGGAAGGCCGCGAAGGCGTCGCTTCCTTCCTCGAAAAGCGCAAGCCGACCTGGCTGAATTAATTAGGATGATATTTTGAAGCAGCAAACCTCTTCCGACTGGATCGCACGCAGCCTGCGCAGCGTGTGGCACCCGTGCACCCAGATGCAGCACCACGAAGAGGTGCCGCTGATCGCGGTCAGCCACGGCAAGGGGCCCTGGCTCTACGACCACGAAGGCCGCCGCTACCTGGACGGCATCAGCTCCTGGTGGGTCAACCTCTTCGGCCACGCCAACCCGCGCATCAATGCGGCGCTGAAGGACCAGCTGGACAAGCTGGAACACGCAATGCTGGCCGGCTTCACCCACGAGCCGGTGATCGAGCTGTCGGAAAAGCTGGCCGCCCTCACCGGCCACAACCTCGGCCATGCCTTCTACGCTTCTGACGGCGCCTCGGCGGTCGAGATTGCGATGAAGATGAGCTTCCACGCCTGGCGCAATGCCGGCTATCCGGCCAAGCAGGAATTCGTCTGCCTGCAGGGCAGCTACCACGGCGAGACCGTGGGCGCCCTGTCGGTGACCGACGTCCCGCTGTTCAAGGATGCCTACGGCCCGCTGCTGCGCGCTTCCCACGTGGTGCCGGCGCCGGATGCGCGCATCGCCAGCGAAGGCGAATCGGCCCAGGACGTGGCCAAGCGCGCTATCCAACACGTGCGCGACCTGTTCGAAGCGCGCGGCGACAAGATCGCCGCCATCATCGTCGAGCCGCTGGTGCAGTGCGCCACCGGCATGGCCATGTACGATCCGCTCTACCTGGAACTGCTGCGCGAGCTGTGCGACCAGCACCACGTGCACCTGATCGCC
The DNA here is from genome assembly GCA_040758275.1 of Pseudomonadota bacterium. Classification (GTDB taxonomy): domain Bacteria; phylum Pseudomonadota; class Gammaproteobacteria; order Burkholderiales; family Burkholderiaceae_D; genus Telluria. The sequence goes on along the minus strand of JBFLVV010000024.1, from coordinate 27,303 downwards.
GACGAGATCGCAGTGGGGTGCGGGCGCACCGGCACCTTCTTCGCCTGCGAACAGGCCGCCATCTGGCCGGACTTCCTGTGCCTGTCCAAGGGCATCAGCGGCGGCTACCTGCCGCTCTCGCTGGTGCTCACCAGCGACGCCATCTACCAGGCCTTCTACAGCGAAGACATCACGCGCGGCTTCCTGCACTCGCACTCCTACACGGGCAACCCGCTGGCCTGCCGCGCGGCCCTGGCCACGCTGGAGATCTTCGAGGAAGACGATGTATTGAATCGCAACCGCGAACTGGCGACCAAGCTCACCATCGCACTGGCGCCGCTTGCTGAGCACGAACGCGCCAGCCACTTCCGCCAGCGCGGCATGATCTTCGCTTTCGATGCGATCGAACCGGACCCGGCACGCGCCTCGACCTTCGCGCGCCGCTTCTTCACGACCGCCGTGGAGAACGAACTGCTGCTGCGTCCGATCGGCCGCACGGTCTACCTGATGCCGCCGTATATCCTGAGCGACGAGGATGTCGCCGGTATCGCCGCGCGCACGCACAAGGTCTTCGAATCGGTGATCGCGAGCTGACATGGATCTGATCGCCGGAATCGACCGCAAACTCGACGCGCTGGCCTCGCAGAGCCTGATTCGCCGCCTGCGCGTGGCCGACAGCCCCTGCGCGCCGCGCCAGGTCGTCGACGGCCGCGACATGCTGGCCTTCTGCAGCAACGACTACCTCGGCCTCGCGTCCCACCCGGCCGTGATCGCGGCGCTGCAGGAAGGCGCCGCGCGCTATGGCGCCGGCAGCGGCGCCTCCCACCTCGTCAGTGGCCACAGCCGCGCGCATGCGCTGCTGGAAGAACGCTTCGGCGCGTGGATGACGTCTTATATTCCGCAGGCACGCGCGCTGTACCTGTGCACCGGCTATATGGCCAACCTGGCCGTCCTGACCGCGCTCGGTGCGGACACCGATGCCATGATTTTCTCGGAAGCGCTGAACCATGCCTCGCTGATCGACGGTGCGCGCCTGGCGAAAGCCGGCGTCACGGTCTATCCGCATGGTGACGTGGAAGCGCTCGAGCAGCAGCTCATCGCCAGCACGGCCGCGACGAAAATCGTCGTCACCGACAGCGTCTTCAGCATGGACGGTAACCTGGCGCCGCTGCCGGAACTGCTGGCCCTGTGCGAACGCTTTGGGGCCTGGCTGGTGGTCGACGATGCCCACGGCTTCGGCGTACTCGGAGAACGTGGACGCGGCGCCCTCGAGCACTTCGGCCTGCATTCGCCCAACCTGGTTTACATCGGCACGCTCGGCAAGGCGGCCGGCGTGGGCGGCGCCTTCATCGCGGCCCATGCCAGCGTGATCGAGCTGCTGGTGCAGCGCGCCCGCCCCTACATCTACACGACGGCCGCGCCGCCGGCCCTGGCCCATGCCCTGCAGGCCAGCCTCGACATCATCGAAGGCGAAGAAGGTCATCAGCGCCGCGCCCACCTGGCCGCCCTGGTGGACCACCTGCGCGATGCCCTGCGTCCGCAGCGCTGGCAGCTGCTGCCATCCACCACCGCGATCCAGCCGGTCATCATCGGCAGCAACGAGGACGCGCTGCGCGCGGCGGCAAGCCTGTTTGAGCAGGGCCTGTGGGTGCCGGCGATCCGTCCGCCGACGGTGGCGGCGGGCACGGCGCGCCTGCGCGTGACCCTGTCGGCCGCGCACACCCATGAAGAGGTGGCGCTGCTGGCACGTGCGCTCAACGAACTTGAAAGGGCCACCGCATGAAGAACCTGAACGATCCCGATCAGCCGCAAGCGCTGACGCCCATCGTGAGCGAACCGGGCAGCGCCGGCGCCCCCGTGGCGGAAGCACCCGTCCTCGATCCGCAGCCGGAACCCCAGGTGGCGGACAGCGTGCCGTCGCGCTTCTGCTGTTTTGTTACCGGCACCGACACCGAGATCGGCAAGACCCTGGTGTCGAGCGCCATCCTCCATAAACTGGTGGAAGGCGGCCGCCGCGCCTGCGGCATGAAGCCGGTCGCCGCTGGCGCCGAACTCGTCGACGGCGAACTGCACAACGAAGACGCCGACATGCTGCGCGCGGCCGGCAACGTCCACCTGCCGCCGAACATCACCACGCCCTTCATGCTCAAGGAACCGGCCGCGCCGCACATCGCCGCGGCCCTGGAAGGCGTGACCATCGAAGCAGTGCCGATCCTGGCCGCCTACACCGAAATCCATGCGGCTTCCGACGCCGTGGTGGTCGAAGGCGTGGGCGGTTTCCGCGTGCCCTTCAACGGTGACTTCGACAGCGCCGACCTGGCTGCGCAACTGAACCTGCCGGTGATCCTGGTGGTGGGCCTGCGCCTCGGTTGCATCAGCCATGCCCTCCTGACCGTGGAGGCGATCGTGGCGCGCGGCCTGGTGCTGGCCGGCTGGGTCGCGAACACTGCGGACCCCGACATGCGCTTCATGCGCGAGAACATCGAAGCGCTGGAACAACGTATTCCGGCGCCGCTGCTGGGCCATGTGCCCCGCCTGGAGCATCCGACGGCAGCTGCCGCCGCCCAATACATCGACCTCGCGGGCCTGCCAGGATGGCACGCCCCGCGCGCCCAGAACTAAGGAAAACCAAGATGTCCCAACCGAATACCGTCGCCCTCCACCGCCCTGTCGCGATCAAGCAGCCGGAGAACGTCACCTGGCCGCTGCTTGATGTGCTCGCCCTGTTCGAGCTGCCCTTCAATGAGCTGATGTTCCGCGCACAGCAGGCGCACCGCGCCAACTTCCCGGACGGCGACGTCGAACTGGCGACCCTGCTGTCGATCAAGACCGGCGGCTGCGAAGAGGATTGCGGCTACTGCCCGCAGGCCGCGCGCTACGACACGGGCGTCGAGGCCAAGAAGATCCTCGACATCGACACCGTGCTCAATGCCGCGCGCGAAGCGAAGGCCAATGGCGCGACCCGCTTCTGCATGGGCGCCGCCTGGCGCAGCCCGAAAGAGCGCGACATGGAAAAGGTCGAAACGATGGTGCGCGAAGTGAAGGCGCTCGGCATGGAAACCTGCGCCACCCTGGGCATGCTGGAAGAAGGACAGGCCGAGCAGCTGAAGAAGGCGGGCCTGGACTACTACAACCACAACATCGACACCGCGCCGGACTTCTACAACAACGTGATCTCGACCCGCGAGTACCAGGACCGCCTGGACACCCTGGGCCGCGTGCGCAGCGCGGGCCTGAAGGTTTGCTGCGGCGGCATCGTGGGCATGGGCGAGACGCGCGAGCAGCGCGCCGGCCTGATCGCCCAGCTGGCCAACCTGAACCCGTATCCGGAGTCCGTCCCGGTCAACCACCTGGTGCAGGTCGAAGGCACGCCGCTGCACGGCGTCGAGAAGCTCGACCCGATCGAATTCGTGCGCACCATCGCCGTGGCCCGCATCACCATGCCGCAGGCCCGCGTACGCCTGTCCGCCGGCCGCCGCGAGCTGGGCGAAGCCGTGCAGGCCATGTGCTTCATGGCCGGCGCCAACTCGATCTTCTATGGCGACAAGCTGCTCACCACCGGCAACCCGGAAGCGGACGACGACCGCGTGCTGCTCGAGAAGCTGGGCCTGAAAACCCGTGCGGCGACGCTGGAGTCCGCGCCGAAAGCTGCCTGCGGCTGCTAACTAACGAAGCGGCCGGGGAGACACGGCCGCCCTGAACACATAACCAGAAGCGAAAGACAAACGCATGTTCACCAAGATCCTCATCGCCAACCGTGGCGAAATCGCCTGCCGTGTCGCCGCCACCGCGCGCCGCATGGGTATCCGCACCGTCGCCGTCTACTCGGAAGCCGATGCGGGCTCGAAGCACGTGGCGGTCTGCGATGAGGCAGTCCTGATCGGCCCAGCCGCGGCCAAGGACAGTTACCTGCGCGGCCAGAAGATCATCGAGGTCGCGAAAGCCACCGGCGCCCAGGCGATCCACCCGGGCTACGGCTTCCTGTCCGAGAACGCGGAGTTCGCCGAAGCCGTGCAGGCCGCGGGCCTCGCCTTCATCGGCCCGCCGGGCTCCTCAATGCGCGCCATGGGTTCCAAGTCGGCCGCCAAGCAGCTGATGGAAGGCGCGAACGTGCCGCTGGTGCCGGGCTACCACGGCGACAACCAGGACCCGATTTTCTTGCGTGAACAGGCCGACCGCATCGGCTATCCGGTGCTGCTCAAGGCCAGCGCCGGTGGTGGCGGCAAGGGCATGCGCGTGGTCGAGCGCTCGGAAGATTTCGAAGCCGCGCTGGCCTCCTGCAAGCGCGAAGCGATCAGCTCTTTCGGCGACGACAAGGTGCTGGTCGAGAAATACCTGATCCGCCCGCGCCACATCGAGATCCAGGTCTTCGCCGATACCCACGGCAACTGCGTCTACCTGCACGAGCGCGACTGCTCGGTGCAGCGCCGCCACCAGAAGGTGCTGGAAGAAGCGCCGGCGCCGGGCATGAGCCCAGACCGCCGCGCCGCCATGGGCGAAGCGGCCGTCAACGCCGCGCGCGCGGTCGGCTACGTGGGCGCGGGTACCGTGGAATTCATCGCCAACCAGGACGGCTCCTTCTACTTCATGGAGATGAACACCCGCCTGCAGGTCGAGCACCCGGTCACCGAGATGATCACCGGGACCGACCTGGTCGAGTGGCAGCTGCGCGTGGCCGCCGGCCAGCCGCTGCCGAAGAAGCAGCATGAGCTGGCGATCCACGGCCACGCGATCGAAGCGCGCGTCTACGCGGAGAACCCGGAAAAGGGTTTCCTGCCCTCGATCGGCACCTTGCGCCACATGGATACGCCGCTAGCGGTCGAGTTCCAGCTGGGCGCCGAGGGCACGAATCCTGCCGCCGTGCGCGTGGACTCGGGCGTGCGCGAAGGCGACGCGATTTCTCCCTTCTACGACCCGATGATCGCCAAGCTGATCGTCTGGGGCGCCGACCGCACCCAGGCGCTGGCGCGCCTGTCGCAGGCCCTGGCCGAGTTCCAGATCGTGGGCCTGGCAACGAATATCGCCTTCCTGAAACGCCTGGTCGAAGGCGAAGCCTTCTCCAGCGCCGACCTGGACACTGGCCTGATCGAGCGCCACGGCGCCACCCTGTTTCCGGCACCCGCTGCCGCGCCGCTGAGCGCCCTGGCCCTGGCCGCGCTGGCGCTCAGCAGCGGCGAGACCGTCCGTGGCGCGGTCAACCCCGCCGATCCGTGGGCGCAGGCACGCGGCTGGCGCATGAACAGCGCCTACCGCCGCGTGCTCACCTATAGCGACGAGTTCAGCGGCGCGGAAGGATACAAGGTCGGCCTGACCTATGGTTCGAACGGCTGGGAGATCGATGCGTGCGGCGAGCGCCAGCGCCTCGAACTGGTCCGCCACGAGGGCGCCGAGCTGACCATCCGCCTGGGCGAGACTTCGCTGCACGGCAGCGTGCGCCGCGACGGCGAACTGTTCCACGTATTCACCGGTGGACGTCATTACACCCTGGCGTACAATGACCCGATGGCGCACGCCGGCGAGGTCGAGTCTCTAGGGGGCCGCCTGACCGCGCCGATGCCGGGTAAAGTAGTGGCTGTGCTGGCCTCGTCCGGCAAGGAAGTCAGGAAGGGCGAGCCGCTGGTCATCATGGAAGCGATGAAAATGGAGCACACGATTTCCGCGCCGAGCGACGGCCTGGTGGAGGAAGTGCTGTACCAGGTTGGCGACCAGGTGGCGGATGGGGCGCCGCTGCTGGCTTTCAAGGCGGCATGACACAACCATAAGAACAATCAGTAGGGGGAGACATGCGGATACTCCTGTTCCGGGGCGACGGCGTGATCGAGCCATGGGTGCGCGAATTCGCCGCCCTCATGCCGCAGGTGGAGACCGTTGCATGGAAGGAGGGCGCGGCCCTGCCGCCATGCGACTACGCCGTGGTATGGAGTCCCACGCCGGCCCTGCTGGACCAGCTCGCGCACGTGCGCGCGATCTTCCTGATGGGCGCCGGCGTCGATGCCCTGCTCAAGCTGGGCGACGCCCTGCCCCCGGTGCCGATCGTGCGCCTGGGCGATGCCGGCATGGGCGTGCAGATGGCCGAATACGTGGCGCACGCCGTGCTGCGCTACTACCGCCATTTCGACGACTACGAGGAGCAGGCGCGCCACGGCGTCTGGGACCCGCTGCCGCTCACGCCCAAGGAAGAGTTCACGGTCGGGATCATGGGCCTGGGCCGGCTCGGCCTGCCGGTGGTCGAGGCCATGCGCCTGTTCGGCTTCCCCGTGCGCGGCTGGAGCCGCACGCCCAGGGACCTCCCCGGCGTGGCCTGCTTCCATGGCGCCGACGGCCTGGACGCCTTCTTGCGCGGTACCCGCGTGCTGGTCTGCATGCTGCCGCTCACGCCCGAGACGGCGAACCTGCTCGACCGCCACAACCTCGGCAAGCTGCTCCCGAACGCCTACCTGATCAACGTCTCGCGCGGCGCGATCCTGGCCGAACCCGACCTGATGACCCTGATCCGCTCGGGCCACATCGCCGGCGCCACCCTCGACGTGTTCCGCCACGAGCCGCTGCCGGCGCCGCACCCGTTCTGGAACGAGCCGCGCATCGCCATCACCCCGCACATCTCGGCGCTCACCATGCGCCATGACGCCGTGCGCCAGATCGCCGACAAAATTGCGAAACTGGAGAGCGGCCAACCCGTCGACGACATCGTCGACCGCGACCTAGGATATTAAACAGCATGTACCAGCCAGCCAGCTTGCCGAAGAAGGTCAAGATTGTCGAAGTGGGGCCGCGCGACGGCCTGCAGAACGAGAAGGAAGCCCTGTCTGCCGAGGTGAAGATCGAACTGGTCAACCGCCTGGCGCGCGCCGGTTTTGCCAACGTCGAGGCGGCGTCCTTCGTGTCGCCCAAATGGGTGCCGCAGATGGCAACCAGCGCGGAGGTCATGGCAGGCATCGAACGCCTGCCGGGCACGATCTACTCGGCCCTGACCCCGAACATGCAGGGCTTCGAGGCGGCGCTGCTTGCGAAGGCGGATGAAGTCGTGATCTTCGGCTCGGCCTCGGAAGCCTTCTCGCAGAAGAACATCAACTGCTCGATCGCCGAATCGATCGCGCGCTTCGAGCCGGTGGCGAAGGCCGCCAAGGCCAACAATCTGCGCCTGCGCGGCTCGATCAGCACCGCCTTCGGTTGCCCTTACCAGGGCGAGGTGCCACTGAGCGCCGTGGCCGACGTGGTGCGCCGCATGCGCGACCTCGGTGTTGATGAGATCGACATCGCCGACACCATCGGCGTCTCGACCGCGCGCAAGACGCAGGCGGTGATGCTGCGCGCCGCAGAGGAGTTTCCACTGGAGCGCCTGTCCGGCCACTTCCACGACACCTACGGCCAGGCCCTGGCCAACATCTACGCGGCGATGGAAGTCGGCGTGGCGATCTTCCACTCCTCCGTCTCGGGCCTGGGCGGCTGCCCTTACGCCAAGGGCGCGACCGGCAATGTCGCCACCGAGGATGTGATCTACCTGATGAACGGCCTGGGCATCGAGACCGGCATCGACCTCGACCAGGTGGTGGACGCCGGCCAGTTCATCTCGCAGCAGCTGGGCCGCAAGGGCGCGAGCCGCGCGGGCAATGCGATCGCGGCCAAGCGCGCAGGCTGACATGGGACGCCTCGCCGCTTTTCTGCTGGGGAGCCTCTGCTGCGTGTCGGCGCAAGCCGCTTCGGGCGATATCCGCTGCTTCCATTCCTCGGACATGACAAAGCCGCTCAGGCTGGAGTTCGGCTTCCCGCCCGAGGGGTCGAAGCAGGCCTATGTGCGCTACGAGAACGGGAGCGCGAACATTCCTCTGAAGCTCATCAAGAACGAATCCGAGGAGACGGAGCCCGGCAGGCCGATGGTGTTCACGACCACGTGGAAGGAAGACTTGCCCGGTGGCGGCGCCTACACGGTCGTGTCGCAGGGCGCGCGCGTCTACGGATTCACCTACACGCGTGCGAAAGACCGCAAGGCTTTCACTTTCGCGGAAGACATCGAGGCCTGGACGGAAAGCGGCTGCCGTTGGCGCCACCCTGAAGCCGATGCGGTATGACTAGTCCTAGAATAGATTGACAGTTGTAAGCAGCTTGAACTGCCCCAGATTTTGTAGAGGCTCCGTTCTTTGAGAAAATGGAGCTATCAAGAAGCAACCCATGTATTCCCCCCGAAGTCATCGAGCGCGCTGTGCGCATGATCAGCGAGGCTGCCAGCGAGTACGAATCGCAATGGGCGGCCATCACGTCGATCGCGGCCAAGATTGGCTGCACGCCGTACGTCTCGACCTGACAGGGCTTTGTCTACGTCGCCTTCGTCATCGATGTCTTTGCCGGGGGTATCGTTGGCTGGCGGGTGAGCAGTTCGATGCGGACCGATTTCGTGCGGCCTCCACGAAAGCCGGGGCGGTTCAATACGGCACTCTTACCTACATTGAGCCGCGCCGCGGAACCTGATTCCGCCTTAATCTGACAGGCGCTTACTGCTGCACAGCCGCGCCAAAGTAGGCGCTGCAGATGCCTTTTATAAGGCGATTGAAGTAGGAGGCACTGACAATGCCCCACCAGGAATTCGTGCGCATTATCATCCGAACTACTATGGTGCATTCATTCTCGACTTTGACAGTCCTGATATTGACGACGGCATGAAATTATTCTTCAAGCAACACCACATCTGAGATAATTCGCTATTGAAGGCAAGACTTCCGTACCGGAATGCCAGCATTAATCAGGAAGCGCGTTATCACTCATTATGGCAGATCGTCGTTCCTCCGGTTTCAGGAGAAATGTTCTCCTTTTCAGATTCGAAATTCTGGTCGTGGCTGTCATTCCGCTTATGCTGGGGGCGGCGCTAGCGCTTCTCGGCCGGGGCCGCGGCACGCTATTGGCGGCGCTCTATAAATGGGTGACGATGTCTGCCGACACGGATTCATGGATGCCGCTGAACCGTGCCGTGGAGCAGTTCAATGCAGGGAAAGCCATTTATCAACCACTATTTTTCCAAGAACATCTCAAGTTCCAATACCCACCGAGTTCGGTGACCATTTTCTCGTATCTGAAAGACCTCGGCATTGCGGAACCGGCCGTATTGAATCTGCTAAACTGGTGCTTGGTGGCAGGGAATGCGGTGCTGGTCGCTATTCTGGGCGCGGCAATGGCAAGGAATTCCGCGAAACCGGCCATACGCGAGAGTCCCCTGCTGCTTGGCTTGCTTTCCCTGCTGGTCTGCCTGTTGTCTTACCCAATCATGCGTGCTTATGCATTGGGCCAGGCCCAAGTCTGGATCAATTTCCTGTTCGCCGGCGCATGCCTGTGCTGGTATTACGGAAAAAAACCGATTGCCGGAGTAGCGATCGGGCTGATCTGCCTGATCAAGCCGCAATTCGGTCTTTTCTTGGTGTGGGCGCTGGTGGCGAGGCAATGGCAGTTCATTCTCGGGTGGATGGCGATATTCGTCCCGGCGACCATCATTTCGCTGGCCAAGTTCGGAATTGGCGAGCACATCGCCTACCTGCAGGTTCTTTCGGCCCTGTCCAGATCGGGAGAAAGCTACTTTGCCAATCAATCCCTGAACGGCCTGCTTAACAGATTGCTGGACAACGGCCCGGTACTGGACTGGGATGGCAATGCATTTCCTCCCGTGCTGCCGTTCGTCAGATGGACCACGCTGCTCTTTTCCATCCTGCTGGTGGGCGCCGTGCTGCTTCGCCAGGTCAACCGGCGTGCGGACCTGGCCGATTTCCAGCTCGCCGCGCTTGCCTTCACGATGGCCTCCCCGATCGCCTGGGAGCATCATTACGGTATCTTGCCGCCCATATTCTTGACCTCGTACTTCATGCTTCAGGCACCGGAAAGCAGCCGGACCCTCTCGCGTAGCAGCATATTGCTGGCGCTGGCTTTCGTGCTGTCGGAGGTCAGTCTGGGAAAGTGGAGCGGCATCGCTGCCCCGCCTTGGAATCTGCTTTACTCGTATAACTTCTTCGGAGCCGCCCTGCTGGCATGGATCCTGTGCTCGTCCGGATGCTCTTCCGTGAGCCGGCCGGCTGGCGACCTGACCGGATCCCGTTCACCAGCGCAGTGAGATGCTTCCACTGACTAGTCCTAGAATAGATTGACAGTTGTAAGCAGCTAGTTCTACAACCTGCGCATCGCGCTCGTGCAGCGCCGCTTCGGCCTTGATCTGCTGGTAGTACGCCTGCGGCTCCAGCCCATGAATCTGCACGCCTTGGCGAGACTCAAGCCGGCTACCTACCTTTGCTCGAGCCAGACCAGCACCGTGAACGACCCTGTGTCCCGTAGCGTCGCTGTGCCCGTTTGTACGTCAACTGGCCTTTTTCTACCTCATCAACGACCGCCAGCTTAAAAGGCAGCGTGTAGTCGGGTTGAGTGCGTTTTCCCTCTCATCCATGTCAACACTCCTAAAAGTGTCAACCTATTTCGGGATGGGTCAGTAAAACGAAAAAAGCCGACAGCTTTCACTGTCGGCTTTTTCCTTAATGCTGGTCGGAGTACAAGGATTCGAACCTTGGACCCCCTGGTCCCAAACCAGGTGCGCTACCGGGCTGCGCTACACTCCGAAGAAGAAAGATCATATCTGCTTGGGCTGACCAGGTCAAGGTTTAAGGGCAAAATAAAGAAACTAAGGCATTGTTTGTCGTATTCGTCGACAAAGGCAAATCGGGCAATATTGTGAATCTGGCAGCGCATTACAGTAGCGACACGGGCATGATGCGGGGGAACAAGCGCGTGCTGATCGGCGTGGGCGTGTCGATTGCCGCGCACCTGGTGTTGATGCTTGCGTATCGCAACACGGGTACTTCAGTGACGGCCTTGGACACGGAACCGCCCTCTTCCATCGCCGTGCGCATCCTTCCCCCGCCGCCGCCACCGCCGCCTGAGGCATTGCCCCAGGCACGCCCGGCGCCGGCAGCGCCACGCAGCGCGCGCCGCACCACACCCAAGCCCGTCATCGCCGTGCCCGCTTCACCGGAACAGCCGGCAGCACCGGATGCATTCTCCGTCGAGCAATCCAGCGAAGCGGCGCCAGGGCAGGACAGCGCGCCCCAGTTCGACATGGGCGCCGCAAGGCAGACGGCGCGGGAACTGGCCGGCCGGACCAAGTTCGGCATCGAAGGCACGGCCCTCGCACAATTTCCCGATCCGCCCCTGGAGACCGAAACGAAAGCCGCCCGCGCCATCAGCAGGACCAAGCGCGCCAACTGCAAGGATGGCATCCCCGGTGGCCTGCTGGCGCCGCTGTTCCTGATGATGGACAAGAAAGACCATGGCTGCAAATGGTAGAGAGCCGAGTGCTACACTAAGGCAATGAAACACCGACTCTTCCTGTTCGACCTCGACGACACCCTGCTCGACTTCAAAGCTTCCGAACAACTGTCTTTCGATCACACGATGCGCGAGCTTGGCCTGCACCAGCTGCCTGATGGCTTGTTCGCCAGCTACCAGGGGTTCAACCTGGCGCTGTGGCGGGCATTCGAACTCGGCACGGTGTCGAAAGACTTCCTCAAGGTGGAGCGCTTCCGCCAGACCTTCGCCGCCAATGGGCTCGATCTCGATCCGGATGCTGCCAGCCACATCTACCTCGAATCGCTGCCCGACAACGTGGTGCTGGTCGACGGCGCGCAGGAGCTGTGCGAGACCCTGGCCGGCATCGGCGAAGTGGGCATCATCACGAACGGCGCCGCGAGCGTCCAGCAGCGCCGCATCGCTGCCTCGAAGCTGCACGTGCACCTGTCCTTCGTTGCCACCTCGGAAGGCTGCGGGCACGCCAAGCCGGACAGCCGCTTCTTCGACTACACCGTGAAAATGGCGCGCGCCTTCTCGCATGCGGAGACGGTCATCGTCGGCGACCGCCTGGACGCCGACATCCTCGGCGCGAACCGTTTCGGCATCGAGAGCTGCTGGTTCAACCCGGACCGGCTGGAGAATGCAAGCCAGGCCCGGCCCAGCTGCACGGTCGCGCACCTGGACGAGGTCATACCGGCACTGCGCGCCCTGGCGACTGCCTGAGAAGGGGACGGGCAGGATCCGGCCTGCCTGGGGCCTGCGCACGCAGGCGGAAGGCGCCCACCACCTGGGCCAGGCTGTCCGCCTCCTCGCGCAGCGCCTGGGCCGCGGCGGAGGCCTGCTCGACCAGGGCCGCGTTCTGCTGGGTGGCCTGGTCCATCTGGATGATGGCCTGGTTCACCTGCTCGATGCCGCTGGTCTGACCCTGGCTGGCCGCGAGGATGTCGGCCATGATGTGGGTCACCCGCTCCACGCTGCGCACGATCTCCTCCATCGTCGCGCCGGCCTGCTCGACCAGGGCCGAACCTTCGCCCACGGTGCGTACCGAGTCATCGATCAGGGTCTTGATTTCGCGCGCCGCGGCGGCGCTGCGCTGGGCCAGGTTGCGCACCTCGCTGGCCACCACCGCGAAGCCGCGGCCCTGTTCCCCGGCGCGCGCCGCTTCGACGGCGGCGTTCAGGGCCAGGATATTGGTCTGGAAGGCAATGCCGTCGATGACGCCAGTGATGTCGCCGATGCGCGAAGCCGAGGCATCGATCGCCGCCATGGTGTCGACCACCCGGGCCACCACCTGGCCGCCCTTGCCCGCCACGTCGGATGCCGACTGCGCCAACTCGTTGGCCTGGCGCGCGTTATGGGCATTGCGCCTGACGGTCGAGGTCAGCTCTTCCATGGACGCCGCGGTCTGTTCCAGCGCGGCCGCCTGCTGCTCGGTGCGCGCCGACAGGTCCAGGTTGCCCGCGGCGATCTGGCTCGATGCGGTGGCGATGGTGTCGGTGCCGGCCCGCACGCGCCCGACGATGGTCGCCAGGCCTTCGTTCATGCCGTCCAGGGCCTGCATCAGGCGGCCCGTCTCGTCCTGCGAGCGCACCGTGATCTCCTGGGTCAGGTCGCCGGCGGCCACCGCGCCGGCGACGCGCACCGCCTGTTCCAGCGGACGCACGATGCCCCGCACCAGCGCGATGCCGACGGCCCCCGCCAGCAGCAGCCCCAGGGCCATGCCGCCCAGGCACACCACGCGCACCACTTCGTAACGGTAGCGCGAGGCGGCGTTCGACTGCTTCGCCTCGTCGAGCTGCAGCTGGATCAGCGCATCGATGCCGGCGGCGACGGGCCGGAACAGTTCGACCATCGGACCGTGCACGCGCTCCCGGGCGCTTGCCAGGTCGCCGGCCTTCAGCGCGGCAACCGCGGGATCCAGGCCGCGTTCCACGAAAGTGCTGCGCGCCTGGACGAAGCGCGAAGCGGCTTCCTGTTCGCGCCCGGCCAGGCGCGATCTGGTGTAGGCCCGCCACTGTTCGTCGATCACGGCCTTGTTGCGTTCGATATCGGCGAGCAGGGCGCCAACCTGGTCGGGACTGGCTGTCAGCGCCTCCGAGGCGTCCAGCTGGTTGCGGTTCAGCCGGCGCACGATCTGGTCGAGCTGGCCGAGGCGGACCAGGCGCTCGCTGTAGAGCGACTGCAGTTCGTCGTCGGCCTGGTCCAGGCTGACCAGGCCCACCACGGCGCCGGTAACCAGTTCCATCCCGAGCAGGGCGATCACGAGCAGCAGGCGGGTTTTGATGCTGATGTTGTTCAGTAGGGTCATGTGAAAGGGTGAGCCGTTCAAGAAATGGTTAAACGAGGGCCGGCGTTTCCGCCTCGAGGAGTTGCGCCACCTGCTCCGGCCAGATCGGGCGGCTGTAGTAGTAGCCCTGGATTTCGTCGCAGCCGTTCTCCTTCAGGAAAGCGACCTGCTGCGCCGTCTCCACGCCTTCCGCCACCGCGGTGAGGCCGAGCGAATGGGCCAGGGTGATGATGGCGCGGATGATGGCTGCGCCGGTGGCGTCGCCCTCGACGTCGTTGACGAAGGCGCGGTCGATCTTCAGCACGTCCAGCGGGAAGCGCTTCAGGTAGCTCAGCGAGGAGTAGCCGGTGCCGAAATCGTCGATCGACACCCGTACGCCGAGGTCGCGCAACGAACGCAGCACGTCGGCGGCGTCCTCGGTGTCGTGCATCACCGTGCTTTCCGTGATCTCGAGTTCCAGGCCGTCCGGTTCCAGTCCGCTTGCGTCCAGGGCGGCGCGCACCCGCTGCGCCAGCCCGGCGCGCTGGAACTGGCGTGCCGAGAGGTTCACCGACACGCGGCCCGTGAACAGGCCTTGCGCGCGCCACGCGGCGGCGCAGGCGCAGGCTTCGCGCAGCACCCACAGGTCGAGCTCATTGATCAGGCCACTCTCCTCGGCCAGCGGGATGAAGCGGGCCGGCGCCAGCAGGCCCAGTTCCGGATGGCGCCAGCGCACCAGGGCCTCGACCCCGACCATGCGTCCGTCCCTGGTACTGATGCGCGGCTGGTACTGCAGCACGAGTTGCCCGCGCTCGATCGCATGGCCCAGCATGGTCTCCAGTGCGATGCGCTCGCGGATCAGGCCTTCCATATCGTCCGTGTAGAAGCGCAGCTGCGCCGGGCCGTCGCCGCGTGCGCAGGCGCTGGCGAGCTGCGCCATGTGCAGCAGGCGGGACGGCGTGCACGGTGCGGCCGGCAGCAGCGCGATGCCGACGCTGGCCGACAGGAAGACGCGGTGCCCGTTCGGCGCGAAAGGCTGGCGCATGCAGTCCTGCAGCGCCTTGCCGAGCGCCGCGGCGCTGTCGCGGTTGGCGTGCCGCTGCACGACGATGAATTCGTTGCCGCCCTGGCGCGCCAGGCTGTCCCCCGGGCCGAGCCGGCTTGACAGGCGCGCCACGCATTCGCGCAGCACCTTCTCGCCGCCCTTCCAGCCATAGTGGCTGTTGACTCTCCTGAAGTCGTCGATGTCGAGCACGATCACGGCCGCCGGCCCGGCGCCCTGGCGCGCGGCATCGATCGCCTCGCCCAGGGCCGCCAGCGCCTGTGCGCGGCCCGGCAGGCTTGCCAGTCCATGCTGCCTGTCCCGCAAGACGCTACGGAGCGCCCGGCGCAATCGGCCCGGGAGTCTGTTAAGCAGTGTTTTCATGCCGCTTCGTCCATGCGGCCGGATCGCAGCAGCCTGTCGATACCGCACGGCGGCACCGGCCTGCCGAAGCGGTAGCCCTGCATCCGGTGGCAGCCGTGCGCTTCCAGGAAGTCCTGCTGCGCCGCGGTTTCGACGCCCACGGCGACCACCTCCAGCTTGAGCGAGGCGGCCAGCGCGATCACGGCGTGCACGATGGCGCCCGCGTCGCTGTCGCTGGCGATGTCGGCCACGAAGGAACGGTCGATCTTCAGGCCGTGGATGGGGAAGCGTTTCAGGTTCGCCAGGCTGGAGTAGCCGGTGCAGAAGTCGTCGATGGCGAGCTGGATGCCCATGCCCGCCAGCCGCGCCATCGCCTCGGCCGCCGCGCCCGGGCTTTCCATCAGCAGGGTTTCGGTGATCTCCAGCGTCAGCGCCTGCGCGTCGCATTCCGTCTGGGCCAGCAGCCGCTCGACCAGCGCGGCAATGTCCTGCTGGTGGAACTGGCGTGCCGATACGTTCACGCTCATGCGCAGCGGCGCGGCGCTGATGCGCGAGAACTGCGCCAGCTGGCGCATCGCGGTGGCCAGCACCCATTCGCCGATCGGCACGATCAGGCCGGTCTCCTCCGCCAGCGGGATGAAGTCCGCGGCCGGCAGCACCTCCTTGCCGTCGACCTCCCAGCGCAGCAGGGCTTCCAGGCCGACCACGCGGCCGCTGGCGACGTCGAACTGGGGCTGGTAGTGCAGCCTGAACTCGTCGCGCTGCAAGGCGCGCTGCAGCCTTGCCTCGACGTGCAGGTGCTCTTCCGCGTGCATGCCCATGTCCTCGGTATAGAAATGGAAATGGTTGCCGCCGCTCGCCTTGGAGCGGTACATGGCGGTGTCGGCGGCCTTGAGCAGGGCGGTCGAGTCCTGGCCGTCACGCGGGTAGATCGCGATGCCGATGCTACCGGTCGGGAACAGCTCGGTCCCGGCAAGCATCAGGGGCTGGAACAGCTCCGCGAGCACCTTGCGCGCCACCAGGGCGGCATCGTCGGGGCCCGCCAGGTCAGGCAGCACGACCACGAACTCGTCGCCGCCCTGGCGCGCCACGGTATCGCTCTCGCGCAGGCTTTTTGCGAGGCGGCGCGCGATCTCGATGATCATCTGGTCGCCGGCGTCGTGCCCCAGGCTGTCGTTGACGTGCTTGAAGCGGTCGAGGTCGATGAACATCACGCCGACCTGGCGCCGCGTGCGCTGCGCCTGGGCGATCGCATGCTCCAGCCGGTCCTGCAGCAGGGCGCGGTTCGGCAGGCCGGTCAGGGCATCGTGGTTGGCCATGCGCAGCAGGGCTTCTTCCGCCTGCTTCCTGCGCGAGATGTCCTCGACCGCGATGATCAGGCGGACCTGGCCGCTCACGGCTTCGCGCATGGCGGAGGCGCTGATGGTCACCCAGATCGTGTTGCCGCGCTTGGAGACGAAGCGGGTCTCGCGCTGGAAGTCGCGGATCTCGCCGTCGATCAGCTGCCGGATCAGCGCCCGGTCTTCCAGCAGGTCGGCCTGGTAGGTGATCTGGTGCAGGAAGCGCTGCAGCAGCTCGATCTCGGTGAAGCCGACCACCTGGGTCAGCTTGCGGTTGACGCGTACGAAGCGTCCCTCGCGCGACAGCAGGGCGATGCCGACGGCGGCCTGGGAGAAGGTCAGGCGGAAGAATTCCTCGCTCTCCTGCAGGCGCAGGCGCGCCTGGCGCTTGAAGGTGATGTCCTGGCCGATCAGCAGCAGCAGGTGTTCGTCGGCCTGCCGGGTGCGGCGGATATTGAATTCGAAGTAGCGCACGCCGTCGGCATAGCCGTCGACCGTGATCACCACGCCTTCCTGCGGCGCGCCGGAGGCCAAGGCGGTGAGCATGCGCTCGGCCAGCTCGGTCGAGGGCAGCAGGGCCGCCAGCCAGGGCTGCGCCTCGAGCGCGTCGTCCGGGATGCCGAGCATGTCCTGCATGGTCCTGTTCATCGAGCGGATGTGCCCTGCCGCATCGGTGACGATCAGCCCCGCGGGCATGCCGCCGATGATCTGCTCGAGGTAGTTCTGGTGCTGGATCACGCTGCGGTGGTCCGCATGCGCATAGGTGTCGAGCGCCAGGCCCATGTCCAGGCACACCACCTTGAGGACGCTGTTGAAGGTCGCCCGGAAGCGCTGCGGTTCGCCCTCGAACTGCTTCCACAGCAGATCGAACATGCCGGCCACGTACTTGCGGTAGGCGCCGATATACCATTTCGGCTCCAGCCCGATGCGCTGGTGGACCAGGCCGACCCGCAGGCGGTCGCGGATGTAGTCGCCGTCGTATTCGCCCGCCGTCAGGCTGTGGAAGTAGGCGGCCTGGGAGTGCTTCAGGCGCTGCACCGTGGCGTCGTCCTTGACCAGGGCGCGCAGCGCGGGAAAGCTCAGGATGTGCTCGTAGAAGTCGTCCGAGAAGGTGTCGGTGTCGTCCACCATCAGCGCATGCAGTTCGCGCAGCAGCGCGATATCGTCCGCATGCACGCCGAGGAAGGCCATGCGTTCGGCCACCTCCTCCTGGTCGAGTCCGATCTCACGTCCGATCGCATCGACCGAATCGTCCAAGGCCTTCATCGGCCGAGCCGTCACAAGCTGCGCATGCTGCACCATCGCGAGTCCCATTCTGTTGATTGAAACCTGGTTGCTGTGTCGTGTCGCGGCAATGGTCGACACCATGCCGGCGGACACGTCCTGATGACTCACCAATGGATCCGGGAACGGGTGCTCGAAAAGAGCAGGGGAATGGTTGTTCTATCTTGCTGTGCCGCTAGGCCTTGATGCGCGAGATGCCACTCTGGCTTTGGTCGAGAAAGCCGATTGATGATTCCCACAAGACATTTAAGTGAATACAATGCAATATTGTGAGCTTGCAATTTGTATCGATCAATCTACAAACTTGATCTGAATCAAAAACTTGCTTAAAAAACCGTCATTGACATGCGGCGGTCATCGACCAAGTACAATCGGTGAAAGGCCAGTGGCGCCGATCACGCAGGATTCAGGAAGATTGACATGGCAAAGAAGGAAGAACTCGACGAAGAGACGCTGGCATTCATCCACTGGTGCATCGAGGTGGAAAAATTCCTCGTCGCCGGTGGCGCCACCGTCAAGCAGGCCCAGGACCACATCGAAGAACAGGTCGAATGGTTCACCGACCAGTTCTACGATGGCCTGAGCCCGGAAGAAGCGGCCAAGGAAGCCCTGGCCTGAGACAGGGGCTTATTCGCCCTTGATTTGCAGGGCGCGCTCGTACAGCGCGTTCTTCTTGCGTCCCGTGATCTGGGCCGCGAGGTTGGCGGCCTGCTTCACCGAGCATTCGGTGAGCAGGATCTGCAGGATGCGCTCGGCTTCCGCGTCCTGCGCATCGGTCGCCAGGACCGCCCCTTCCACCAGCACGACGAATTCGCCGCGCTCGCGGTGCTGGTCGGCCTTCACCCAGCCCAATGCCTCGCTCAGCGGGCAGCGGTGCACTTCCTCGAACAGCTTGCTCAGCTCGCGCGCGAACACCACCTGGCGCGTCGGCTCGAACACGGCCAGCAAACCTTCCACGCATTCGACGATGCGGTGCGGCGCTTCGTAGAGGACGAGGGTCGAGGTCTCGCGCACCAGCTCTTGCAGGGCCGCTTCGCGCTGCTTCGCCTTGGCCGGCAGGAAGCCCACGAAGTGGAAGCGGTCGTTCACCAGGCCGCTCGCCGACAGGGCCGTGATGGCCGCCGACGGTCCCGGCAGCGGCACCACGTTCAGGCCCGCCTCGCGCACCGCATCGACGATGCGCGCACCCGGGTCGGACACGGCCGGCGTGCCCGCGTCCGACACCAGGGCCACGCGCTGGCCGCCGCGCAGGCGCTCGACGATCTTTTCGGCAACCTCGCGCTCGTTGTGCATGTGGGCGGCGATGGTCTGCTTGCTCAAGCCGAAGCGCTGCAGCAGCGCGCCGGTCTTGCGGGTGTCCTCGCAGGCCACGACATCGGCGAGCGCCAGCAGGTGCAGGGCGCGCAAGGTAATGTCGGTGACGTTGCCGATCGGTGTAGCCACGACATACAGCGTTGCGGTAGGATAGGACTGCTGGGCCGCCTCGCCCATGACGGGAAGCCGGGCGATGTCGATGGTCTGCTGTTCTGTCATAAGGGATTCCGATGCTGAAGAAAAATCTCAAGGCGCTGCTTGCAACGTCCGTGTTTACTTTGTTGGCCGGCTGCACCAGCACGCCATTGCCGCCCGACACGGGTTGCGGCGTACCGGGCGGATTGTGCGCGCCCGCCGCGCCGAGTGCAAGCCCGCCTCCTGCCGAACCGGGCTACACGCCGCCGGCGCCCGTCGAGCGCGCCGTCACCAATCCGGTCGACCTGCCTCCCCCGCTCGACGGCAGCACGCGCGCCGCGACGAACGGCCAGGGCCCGGGCACCCGCATCGCCCTGCTGCTGCCGCTCGAATCCGGCGCCCTCGCGCAACCCGCCGAAGCGGTGCGCGCCGGCTTCCTGGCCGGCTACGAGCGCGAACGCAGCGGCGTGACCGTCAATGTGATCCCGACCGGCGACTCGGCCCAGGCCACCCTCGACGCCTACGCGCGGGCGGCGGAATCGAACGACATCGTGGTCGGCCCGCTGGCCCGTCCCGCCGTGGCCGCGCTGGCGTCCAGCGGCGCCGTCAGCAAGCCGACCATCGCCCTGAATCACCCGCAGACCAATGGCCCGCTGCCGCGCCAGATGCTGGTGGTCGGCCTCGCGCTCGAAGACGAAGCGCGCCAGGTGGCCGACTGGGCCGCGGCGGAACAGCCGGGCGGACGCGCCCTCGTGCTCACCGGATCCGCCGCCTGGCAGCAGCGCCTGACCGGCGCCTTCACGGCGCGCTGGTCGCAGCTGGGCCTGAGCAACTACGTGGTCGAGCTGCCGAGCAGCGACGGCTATGTCGACGGCAATGCCCTGGCCGAGCTGCGCGCCCGCCTGCAGCAGGATCCGCCGCAGCTGGTGTTCGCGGCCCTGGACGCCGTCGGGCTGCGCCAGGTGCGCAGCGCCATCGGCACCTCGCTGCCGACCTATGGCACCGCCTCGATCAATCCGGGCCGCGACCCGGCCACCACCGCGCCGGAGCTGGCCGGTGTGCGCATCCTCGACCTGCCCTGGACCGTGCAGCCCGAGCACCCGCTGGTGGCGAGCTATCCGCGCTGGGACGCCGGCACGGGCGGCTTCGACATGCAGCGCCTCTACGCCCTCGGCATCGACGCCTACCGCATCGCACGCGAACTGGCGCTGCGTCCGGGCAGTCGCTTCGAGATCGACGGCGTGACCGGGCGCCTGTCGGTTGATATGGGCGGCGCTTCCCCCGCCTTCCGCCGCGTCGAGACCGGCACCGTCTATCGCGACGGCGGCGTGTTCGAATCGGTGGCGTTCGGGCAGTGATATGTGGCCGCTGCGCCTGTCAGAGCGGCAGGCCCAGGGCCGTCAATGGGAGCAGGCCGCCCTGCTCTACCTGAAACGCCGCGGCTTGAAAGCGGTCGAAGAGAATTTCCGCTGCAAGGGCGGCGAGATCGACCTGATCATGCGCGATGGCGACACCCTGGTGTTTGTCGAGGTGCGCCAGCGCGCGGATCGCGCACACGGTGGCGCGGCCGCCAGCATCACCCCCGCCAAGATCCGCCGCCTCGTGCGCGCGGCCCAGTTCTACCTGTTGCGTTTTGCCGTCACCCCACCCTGCCGCTTCGATGTCGTGGCCATTGATGGCGAGCAGGTGGAATGGCTACAGAACGTGATTGAAATGTAAGCAATTTTTACCGCGGTTGCCCGCCCTCCGTTGCCACTGCACTATAATCCTTGGCTATGAATACTCAACGCATCCTCGCTCACTTCCAGGAGAGTGCCGATCTCAAGATGAAATCGGCGCCTGCCCTGGCACAACCCATTTCGCAGGCGATCGAACTGATGTTTGGCGCCCTGTCCAACGGCAACAAGATCCTGGCCTGCGGCAATGGCGGTTCCGCCGCCGACTGCCAGCACTTCGCTGCCGAGCTCGTGGGACGTTTCGAACGCGAGCGCTTCCCGCTCCCGGCGATCGCCCTGACCACCGACACCTCGATCCTGACGGCCGTCGGCAATGACTACAGCTTCAAGGAGATCTTCTCGAAGCAGGTGCAGGCTTTCGGCCAGGCGGGCGACATCCTGCTGGCGATCTCGACCTCGGGCAATTCGGGCAATGTGCTGGCTGCGGTCGAAGCCGCGCTGGAACGTGAGATGCGCATCGTGGCCTTCACCGGCAAGGACGGCGGCGCCCTCGGCAAACTGCTGACCGACGCCGACGTGCACATCAATGTGCAGCACAACCGCACCGCGCGCATCCAGGAAGTCCACCTGTGCGCGATTCACGCCATCTGCGACGGCATCGACGTCGCGCTGTTCGGAGGAGAAGAGGAATGACGAAAACGCGACCGCTGGCCGGCCTGCTCTCGAAAATCGTACTGGGTACCGCGCTGGCGGCCTCGTTGTCGGGCTGCGTCGCCCTGGCTGTCGGCGGCGCCGCCGCGACCGCCCTGGCGACCAATGACCGCCGCACCATCGGCATGCAGACCGAAGACAAGGCGATCAACGTCAAGGCCGAGATCAAGATGCAGCAGCTCACCGGCGAGAACGGTCACGTCAACATCACCAGCTACAACCGCAAGGTGCTGTTGACCGGCGAAGTGCGCGACGAGGCGATGAAGGCCGCGGCCGAGCGCGAAGTGCGCGCGATCGACAATGTGGTCTCCGTCATCAACGAGCTGGAAATCGCCGGCCCGTCGAGCTATACCTCGCGTTCGAACGACGCCCTGATCACCACCAAGGTCAAGGCCAGCCTGGTCGACAAGAAGACCGTCTCGGCGACCGCCTTCAAGGTCACCACCGAGCGCGGCGTGGTCTACCTGATGGGCCTCGTCACCCCGCGTGAAGGCAATATCGCCGCCGACGTGGCGAAAGGCGTGCCGGGCGTGAACCGTGTCGTCAAGATCTTCGAGTACATCCAGGAAGAGGATCCGCGCGCCAACCAGCCTGCCCCGGCCCAGAGCTAATCCCTCAACGGCAGGACTGCGGTCCTGCCGTTTTTCCATCCATTCTCGCCATGACTACTTCTTCCCGCTCCTGGATCAAGCCCGCCGCAGCTGCCGCGGTGGTGCTGGCGCTGGCCGGTGTCGGCTACGCCTCCTTCTACAGCAGCACACCGGCGCCCGACGTCACCTTCATCAGCATCAAAGGCGACAAGATCAGCACCGACTCCCTGCGCGGCAAGGTCGTGATGGTCAACTTCTGGGCGACCTCCTGCACCACCTGCGTGAAGGAGATGCCGCACATGGTCGAGACCTACGAGAAGTACAAGGCCCAGGGCATGGAGTTCGTCGCGGTGGCGATGCAGTACGACCCGCCCAACTACGTGCTCAACTTCACCGAGACCCGCAAGCTGCCCTTCACGGTGGCGATCGACTCGGCCGGCGACATCGCCAGGCAGTTCGGGGACGTCACCCTGACCCCGACCACCTTCCTGATCGACAAGAACGGCAAGATCATCAAGCGCTATGTGGGCGAGCCGGATTTCCCGGCCCTGCACAAGCTGATCGAGAAAGAGCTGGCCTCGTAAAGCTGACTTCAGGCCTTGGGATCCAGGATCATCTCGGTGCAGCTTTCGTAGGGTGGGCGGGTCTCCCGCCCGCGCGTTCAACTTCCGCGTAAACAGATGCAGGGCATGCTGTTCACACACTGTCTGAACGCGCGCACGGCAGAGCCGTGCACCCTACGGCTCCTCATCCGAGCGATACTTCTCCAGCGAGCGCGTGTCAGGCCTTCGGATACAGGATCATCTGGGTGCAGCGGAACAGGGCGATGGTCTTGCCGCTGTCCTTGTCCGTCACCACGGCATCCCAGACGTGGGTGGTGCGGCCCAGGTGCACGGCGGTCGCCACGACGGCGATCGTGCCCTGGCGCGCGGTACCCAGGTGGTTCGATTTCAGTTCGATGGTGGTGAAGCTGTTCGCGCCTTCCGGCAGGTGGGCGATGCAGGCATAGCCGGCCGCGGTGTCGGCCAGCGTGACGACGCTGCCGGCGTGCAGGTAGCCGTTCGGCGCCAGCAGGTGCGGCTGCACCGGGAGTTCGGCGCAGACGCGCCCTTCCGCGACTTCGGTGATCTGGATGCCGAGGTGGCCAGGCAGGTAGGGTTTGCCGAACTCGTTGAAGGATGCCGGGGTGTATTTCGGGTTCACGGTGCTGTCGCTTTATCGATAAAAGCGGCATCGTACACCGTGTGCCCGGATCGCGCTGGCAGTGCTTTCAGCGCCGGCGCTTGCCGCCGCTGCTCCGTCCACTGCCGCCGCGCTGCCGCGCCGCCGTATTCTGCTGCTGCAGCATCGCATCCACCCGCTCCGACGCCTCCCGCGCCAGCTGCTGCGCGAGCTCGATGCTGGGGAAGTGTTCCGGCTCGCGGTAACCCAACCAGGCATAGGCCGAGTACATGCGGCAGGTATCCTCCACCTCCTGCAGGTTCATGTAGTACAGCTCCTGCGTCGGTGGCGTCAGCTTGCACACCTTCTTCTTCGCCAGCGACAGCGACCAGTGCTCCCAGGCGCTCTGCAGCACCGGCACCTTGGTCGAGATCGGCACCAGGGACAGCATGAATTTCTCGGCCACCGACAGGGGCAGGGTGTCGAGCCACTCGGCGCGCTCGTTCTGTTCCTCGGTGATGCGCGGGTAGAAGAAGCCGTCGGGCACGTCGATGTTGTGCACGAAGCGCTTCAGGAGCTTGACCAGCGACGTCTCCCCCGTCACCGAGGAGATGCGGTGCAGCTGTTCCAGCGAAGGCGCGACCGCGAAGCCGGTGGCCGGCACGGGTGGGATCTTCTCCTTCATGAGCGCGCGCATGACCGCGTGGGTGTCGTCGTCGTAGCCGGCGACAAAGCCTTCTTCGTGCACGCCGTAGCGCCCTGCCCGTCCGGCGATCTGCTTGGCCAGCGCGGCCGAGATCTCTTCTTCCTCGTAGCCGTTGTACTTGACGGAGGTCGTCATCACAATGCGCGCGATCGGCATGTTCAGGCCCATCGCCAGCGCGTCGGTGCCGACCACGATGTCGGCCTGCCCCTCGCGGAAGCGCTCGGCCTGGGCACGCCGCACTTCCGGCGACAGGTTGCCGTAGACGGTGGCGACCGACAAACCCTTCTCGGTGATCATGTCGCGCCACATCAGGACGTCGCGCCGCGAGAATGCGATGACGGCGTCACCACGCCGCAGGTTGCCCAGCTTGCGGACCGGCGAGGGTTCCATCGCCAGCGGCGCCATGCGTTTCAGGACGTGGACCTCGAGCGGCACTTCCAGGCGATCGGCCAGGGCCTCGATCGCGCGGCGCGCTTCCGGCGCACCGACCAGGAACACGGTCGACGCCGGCGCGCCGCACACGGCCGCGGTCCAGGCGGCGCCGCGGTCGCGGTCGGCCAGCATCTGGATCTCGTCGATGACGGCGACTTCGACCGGCGTCTTCGTGTCCAGCATCTCGACGGTGCTGGCGACGTGGGTCGCGCCTTCGGCGATGCGGCGCTCCTCGCCCGTGATCAGGCTGACCGCGATCTCCTTGCCATGCGGGCGCGCATTCTGCAGGCGCTCGTAGTTTTCCAGCGCCAGCAGGCGCAAGGGGGCGAGGTAGACGCCGCTCTCGGCCTTGGCCAGCGCCTCCATGGCGCGGTGGGTCTTGCCGGAATTGGTGGGGCCGAGCAGGGCGACGAACTTGCGCCCCATCCTGCTGGCCACCTCGAAGGACTCCGGGTACTCGGCCAGGTTGATGCTTTCCTTGGTGCGCGCAGCAAAGCGCTCTTCCTGTTCGCGCTCGACCGCATGGGTCAGGCGCTGCGAGATGCGCTGGAACACGTATTCGGCCGGCTCCGAGGTCTCCAGCTCGTCGAGCACGTGCAGGAAGAGCATCGGGTCCCAGCCGAAATCGTCGGCCTCTTCGGCGATGTCGCGCACGAACTCCTCGGCCTCGGTCTGCAGCTGTTCGATGGCGTCGGGTGTGGCGCGTTCCTCGAGCAGGTCACGGCGGGCCAGCATGTCCATCTTGCGCCACTTGCTCGGCTTGGCCAGCACACCGCGCGCGGGCACCAGGCGATAGGGCACGCGCAAGCCTTCGTAGCGCACCTCGCCGGAGAAGCGCAGGAAGACGCGGCCTTCCATCTTGACCAGTTCGATGCCGCGCTCGGCGAAGTCGAGTTCGCGTTCGAGGAAGGCGTCGTCGTGTTCGGTGTCCTCAAGAGGAGGGTGGGATTGATTCATGGGTCGCTGGCTGATGTCTTGTTGTCGCCACTATATCGCAGCGAGCGCCCACGCACGGCTCGTATCAGTCGCGGGCCAGATCGAACCCTTCGTCGAGCCAACCGGTAATGCCGCCAATCATCAGCTTGACCGGCCGGCCCAGCCTGGCCAGGCGCTCGGCGCCTCTGTGGGCGCCGTTGCAGTGGGGACCGGCACAGTAGACGACGAACAGGGTATCCATCGGGTATTCCCTCAATTTGACGTCGACGATCTTCCCGTGCGGGAGGTTGAGCGCACCCGGCACGTGGCCTTGTGCGTAGAGCGCTGCGCTGCGGGTATCGAGCAGGACGAAATCCTGCTGGCCGCTGGCGATGGCGTCGTGCACGTCGGCGCAGTCGGTCTCGAAGGTGAAGGCCTGGGCGAAGTGGGCCAGGGCCTGCTCGCTGGGGGCTGCGGGGATGGCGGATACGGCTGAAGGCATGGTGAACTCCTCTGTTGATCGAGGCTACAGTTTCGCAGCCGGCGGGCGGGCAGGGCAGGCGTTGACGCGACAGAAACTGGTAACATCGCGCCATGCCCCACCACGTCGCCATCCTTGCCTACGACGGCCTGTGCACCTTCGAATTCGGCTGCGCCATCGAGCTCTTCGCGCTGGACCGGCCCGAGCTGGGCGTGCCCTGGTATTCCTATGCGGTATGCGCCGTCGAAGCCGGCCCCTTGCGCGCCGCCGGCGGATTGACGGTCGCGGCGCCGCACGGACTCGAAGAGCTCGAGCGTGCCGATACCATCGTGGTTCCGGGCTGGCGCGGCGCGGACCAGCGGCCACCTCCAGCCTTGATCGAAGCCCTGCAACGGGCACACGCGCGCGGTGCGCGCATCTGCTCGATCTGCTCTGGCGCCTTCGTGCTTGCGCATGCGGGCCTGCTCGAGGGACGAAGGGCAACCACGCACTGGCGCTACCTGGAACAAATGGCAAGCAGCTTCCCGGGCGTCGCCGTGGAAGAGGGCGTGCTGTACGTGGAAGACGAGCGCATCGTCACCTCGGCCGGCTCGGCTGCGGGCCTCGACATGCTGCTGCACCTGGTGCGCAGCGACTTCGGCGTCGACATCGCGAGCCGCGTCGCCCAGCGCCTGGTGGTGCCGAGCCATCGCGACGGCGACCAGGCGCAGCTGATCACACGTCCGCTGCCCTCCAGCGAGCACAATGCGATCGCGCGGCTGATGGACTGGGTGCGCGAGAACCTGCGGGCCGAGCATTCGGTCGAGTCGATGGCGGCGCAGGCGAAGCTGGGCGCGCGCACCTTCCAGCGCCGCTTCAAGGACAGCACGGGGCAAAGCCCGCTGGCCTGGCTGGTGCGCGAGCGTGTCGAACTGGCGGCGCGCATCCTCGAAACAAGGCCGC
Organism: Pseudomonadota bacterium; assembly: GCA_040758275.1. Taxonomy (GTDB): domain Bacteria; phylum Pseudomonadota; class Gammaproteobacteria; order Burkholderiales; family Burkholderiaceae_D; genus Telluria. The sequence goes on along the minus strand of JBFLVV010000024.1, from coordinate 653 downwards.
AGCTCCCGCTCGACGCCGTCGCGGATCTTTCCGGACTCGGTTCGCCCGAATCCCTGCGCCGCCACTTCCGCAGCCACGGCCTGCCGCCGCCAGGCCGCTACCGCAAAATGGAAAGGGCCGGCGCCGCCGCGTGAAGCGGCAGGCCGGCCCCTCTGGAAATACCTTTAGCGAAGAATCAGGCGGCGACGCCCGCTTCGTGCGCCTGCTGGTCGGCGTGGTACGAGGAACGCACCATCGCGCCCACGGCGGCGTGCACGAAGCCCATTTCGTAGGCCTTCTCTTCGAACATCTTGAAGGTGTCCGGGTGCACGTAGCGGCGCACCGGCAGGTGCGAGTTCGACGGCGCCAGGTACTGGCCGATGGTCAGCATGTCGATGTCGTGCTCGCGCATGTCGCGCATGACTTCCAGGATCTCTTCGTCGGTCTCGCCCAGGCCCACCATCAGGCCCGACTTGGTGACCGCGTTCGGGTACATCTTCTTGAAGTCGCGCAGCAGCACCAGCGAGTGCTTGTAGTCGGCGCCCGGGCGCGCTTCCTTGTACAGGCGCGGCACGGTTTCCAGGTTGTGGTTCATCACGTCCGGCAGGCCGTCGGCGAAGATGTTCAGGGCCTTTTCCAGGCGGCCGCGGAAGTCCGGCACCAGCACTTCGATC
>JBFLVV010000023.1:0-66903 GCA_040758275.1 Pseudomonadota bacterium | reverse complement strand
GGCGAAGTCGTTCGAGGCGCCGGTCGACATCTGGCCGACGAAGATCTCCTCGGCGATGCGGCCGCCGAACAGGATGGAGATTTCTTCCAGCATCTTGTCCTTGTAGCCCGACAGGTTGTCGTGCTCAGGCAGCTGCCAGGTCAGGCCGAGGGCATAGCCGCGCGGCATGATGGTGACCTTGTGCACCGGGTCGGCTTTGGGAAGCAGCTTGGCGACCACCGCGTGGCCCGACTCGTGGTAGGCCGTATTGCGGCGTTCTTCCTCGCGCATGACCATGGACTTGCGCTCCGGACCCATGTAGATCTTGTCCTTGGCGTCTTCGAAGTCGATCATCTCGACCAGGCGCTTGCTGCGGCGCGCGGCGAACAGCGCCGCTTCGTTGACCAGGTTGGCGAGATCGGCGCCCGAGAAGCCCGGGGTGCCGCGCGCCAGGATGTCGGCCTTGACGTCGGTACCGATCGGCACCTTGCGCATATGCACGTTGAGGATCTGTTCGCGGCCGCGGATGTCCGGCAGGCCCACCATCACCTGGCGGTCGAAACGGCCCGGACGCAGCAGCGCCTTGTCCAGCACGTCGGCGCGGTTGGTCGCGGCGATCACGATGACGCCCGAGGACGCTTCGAAGCCGTCCATCTCGACCAGCAGCTGGTTCAGGGTCTGTTCGCGTTCGTCGTTACCACCACCCATGCCGGCGCCGCGATGGCGGCCGACGGCGTCGATCTCGTCGATGAAAATGATGCAGGGCGAGTGCTTCTTGGCGTTCTCGAACATGTCGCGGACACGGCTTGCACCGACACCGACGAACATCTCGACGAAGTCGGAACCCGAGATCGAGAAGAACGGCACCTTGGCTTCACCGGCGATGGCGCGCGCCAGCAGGGTTTTACCCGTACCCGGCGGGCCCACCATCAGCACGCCGCGCGGGATACGGCCGCCCAGCTTCTGGAACTTGGTCGGGTCTTTCAGGAAGTCGACGATCTCCGAGACTTCCTCTTTTGCCTCGTCGCAGCCTGCGACGTCGGCGAAGGTGACGGTATTGTTGGTTTCATCGAGCATGCGCGCCTTCGACTTGCCGAAGGAGAAAGCGCCGCCCTTGCCGCCGCCCTGCATCTGGCGCATGAAGAAGACCCACACGCCGATCAGGAGGAGCATCGGGAACCAGGAAATGAAGACCTGCTGCAGGAAGCCGGGTTCTTCCGGCGGACGCACGTCGAACTTGACGCCGTTGTCGCGCAGGTCGCCGATCAGGCCACGGTCGAGAATGGTCGCAGTGGCGCGCACCTTGGTGTCGTCGCTGCGCACCGCGGTAATATTCTGGCCTTCGATCAGGACTTCCTTGATCTTGCGCGCCTTCACCTCATCGAGCAGCTCGGAATAAGCGATGGTCTTGCTGCCGCCGGCGACGCTGTGGTTGTCGAACTGCTTGAACAGCATGAACAACAGCAGCGCAACGACCACCCAGATGGCGGATTTGGAAAACATATTATTCACGAAAACTCCTCCGATGCGGATTGCATCTCTACCGATTTCAGTATGACGATTTTAACCGCAATAAGCCGACGCTGCCACGCAACGTACGGCAATAGTGCCGAAAAGCCATTTTTACACGCTGGACGGGCAACGCAACCGTTTGCGCTGCCAGCCTCACGCGGCTGATGTGCGGTTGCAACGCCGAATATCAAGGGCGGGCAAGGCCGAAACACCGAAAAAGCAATAAATTCAGGCCACCGGATTCTTCAGACCGCGTCCGAGCAGGAAAATTTCCGACGATTTGTCCCGGCTCGCCTTGGGTTTGACCTGTTTGACGGTTTTGAATTCATCGCGGAATTTTTCCAGGATTTGGGTGAAGCCCATGTCCTTGAAACACTTCACTAGCAATGCCCCACCTGGCTTCATATGGTTTTGCGAAAACTCAATAGCCAGGTCGATCAGGTGCTCCATCCGCGCCGCATCGGCGGTCGGGATGCCGGACAGGTTGGGCGCCATATCGGACAGCACCAGGTCGGCCTTGCGCCCCTGGAGCAGCGCGTCGAGCTGGCCGAGCACCTCTTCTTCGCGGAAGTCGCCCAGGATGGTCTGGACGTCGGCAATCGGCTCCATCGGCAGCATGTCGAGCCCGATGATGGTGCCGTGGATGCCGCCGCCGTCGGCGCCGGCCAGCTTGCGTCGCGTGTACTGGGCCCAGCTGCCGGGAGTGCAGCCGAGGTCGACAATGACCTGGCCCGGCTTGATCAGCTTCTCGCTTTCGTCGATTTCCTTGAGCTTGTAGGCGGCGCGGGCGCGGTAGCCCTCTTTCTGGGCCAGTTTGACGTAAGGGTCGTTAATATGGTCGTGCAACCAGTTTTTGTTTAATTTGTTCTTGGCCATTCGCGTAGAATACTGCTTTTATAGGTACATCCAAAAAATTATTATGCTTAAACTCACTCCGGCCGAGCGCAGCGCACTGCGTGCCGAAGCCCACGGACTCAACCCGGTCGTCATGATCGGCGAATCGGGCCTGACCGAATCGGTCATGAAGGAAATCGCTTCCAGCCTCGACGCCCATGGCCTGATCAAGGTCCGCGTGTTCGGCGACGACCGCGAAGCCCGCATCGCCATGTACGAACAGATCTGCGCCGAACTCGACGCAGCCCCGGTCCAGCACATCGGCAAACTGCTGGTGCTCTACCGCCCGAAAAAGGAAGCCGTCAAGGAACGCAGCGGCAAGGCCGGCAAGGGCATGCGCGAAGTCACCATCGTCAAGGCCAGCGCCAGCGGCACCAAGAAGCCGAGCGTCACCAAGGTCATGCTGAAGGGGAACGAACGCGTCACCGCAGGCGGCAACATCAAGCGCGCCAAGCCGCGCCAGGCTTCGACCAAGAAGAATGCACTGAATAAGTGATCGAAACCGGGGTAACCCGGTTTTTTTTCGCTTTTGATTTACGTAGGGTGGGCGGGTCCCCCGCCCACGCGGTGATAGGTGCAACGTACATTTACGCGGCTGTGCTGGCAACTGTTGAACGCGTGGGCGGAGGACCGCCCACCCTACCAGTCAACGGCTCTTGAGCACCAGGACGGCCGCCAGCACGCTTTCGATCACGTGGAAGAGCTGCGAGACGCCATGCATGATGGCGAATTGCGTCCAGTACGGCGACGCCCTCACCCCGTTTGGCCCGGCCAGCTCGCGCAGCTGGGCCATGGCCGGCTGCAAGCCCGCCCACATCACCAGCGCACAGGCCAGCATGGCCAACACCAGCAAATTGAGGAAGCGTTTTCGTCCGGCGTCCAGGTCCGGCGAGACGCGCACCAGCACCAGCATCAGTGCCGCGCAGGCAATCGACACCCAGCCCAGGCGCGTCAGGAGCTGTGCGACGACATCTCCCGCGACAAGGCTCGGCACCGCCGCAAAGACCGCCGGCGCCGCGATATAGCCGAGCGCCCACAGGGCTCCGGCCCACAGCACCGCCACCAGCAAGCGTGCGCCAGCGATGCGGGATGCGGAACGCGGGAGCGCCTGGTCCATCAGACGTAGCGGACTTCGAGGATTTCGTACTCGCGCGGGCCCGACGGGGCCTGCACTTCAACGACGTCACCGGCGTACTTGCCGATCAGGGCGCGGGCGATCGGCGAAGTGACCGACACCTTGTTCAGCTTGATGTCGGCTTCGTCGATACCGACGATCTGGTAGCTGACCTTCTGGCCGTTTTCCAGGTCTTCCAGGTCGACGGTCGAGGCGAACACGACGCGGCCTTCGGCATCCAGCGTGGCCGGGTCGATGATCTGGGCGGCGCTCAGCTTGCCCTCGAGTTCCGCGATGCGGCCTTCGACGAAGGCCTGGCGTTCTTTCGCTGCATCGTATTCGGCATTTTCGGACAGGTCGCCGTGCGAACGCGCTTCGGCGATCGCATCGATCACGATACGGCGCTCCTTGGTCTTGAGCTGGTGCAGCTCTTCCTTCAGGAGTTCGGCGCCGTATTTGGTCAGTGGTACGGTAGTGTTCATGTCGCTCTGTGCTTGTTCGTGATTGGACGCACCAAGTGAAAACCACAGAGGCGCGCGACGCAGGCCGCGCGAGCTCTGTGGTTCTTGGTACTACTTGCTGCTTAGTTTAAGGTTTTATGCAGACCTTGTAAATCGTAGACACGCAGTTCGTCCAGGTGACGCATGCCCTCGATCGCGGCTTCCGCGCCGGCGATGGTCGTGTAGGTGACCACGCGCGACTGCAGGGCCGAGGTACGGATGGTGCGCGAGTCGGTGATCGCCGAACGCTTCTCTTCCACGGTGTTGATCACCATGACGATTTCGCGGTTCTTGATCATGTCGACCACGTGCGGACGGCCTTCCAGCACCTTGTTCACCTGGCGCACCGGCAGGCCGGCCGCTTCGATGACGGCTGCGGTGCCCTTGGTGGCCACCAGCGAGAAGCCCAGCGACACGAGTTCGCGCGCCACGTTGACGGCGCGCGGCTTGTCCGTGCCCTTCACCGACAGGAAGACGGTGCCCTTGGCCGGCAGGTTGATGCCGGCCGCCAGCTGCGACTTGACGAAGGCTTCGCCAAAGGTTTCGCCCACGCCCATGACTTCGCCGGTCGACTTCATCTCCGGTCCGAGGATGGTGTCGACGCCCGGGAACTTCACGAAGGGGAACACGACTTCCTTGACGCTGTAGAACGGCGGGGTCACTTCTTTCGTGACGCCCTGTTGCGCAAGGGTCTGGCCGACCATGCAGCGCGCTGCGATCTTGGCCAGCTGCAGGCCGGTCGCCTTCGACACGAAAGGCACGGTGCGCGAGGCGCGCGGGTTCACTTCCAGCACGAACACGGTATCCACGGTCTTGCCGTCGACTTCCGACTGCTGGATTGCAAACTGCACGTTCATCAGGCCGACCACGTTCAGGGCCTTGGCCATCAAGGACGTCTGGTGCTTGAGTTCAGCGATGGTCTCTTCCGACAGCGAGTACGGCGGCAGCGAGCAGGCCGAGTCGCCCGAGTGCACGCCGGCCTGTTCGATGTGTTCCATCACACCGCCGATGAAGGTGGCTTCGCCGTCCGAAATGCAGTCGACGTCGACTTCGATGGCGTCGTTCAGGAAGCGGTCCAGCAGCACCGGCGAATCGTTCGAGACCTTGACCGCTTCGCGCATGTATCGCTCGAGGTCGCGCTGCTCGTGGACGATCTCCATCGCGCGGCCGCCCAGCACGTAGGACGGACGCACCACCAGCGGGTAGCCGATTTCGTCGGCCAGGGCCAGGGCGTCGGCTTCGGTGCGCGCGGTGCGGTTCGGCGGCTGGCGCAGGCCGAGCTTCTGCAGCAGCTGCTGGAAACGCTCGCGGTCTTCGGCGGCGTCGATCATGTCCGGCGAGGTGCCGATGATGGGCACGCCGTTGGCTTCGAGGTCGAGCGCGAGCTTCAGCGGGGTCTGGCCGCCGTACTGGACGATCACGCCTACGGGCTTTTCCAGGTCGACGATTTCCAGCACGTCTTCCAGGGTCAGCGATTCGAAGTACAGGCGGTCCGAGGTGTCGTAGTCGGTGGAGACGGTCTCCGGGTTGCAGTTGACCATGATGGTCTCGTAGCCGTCTTCTCGCATGGCGAGGGCCGCATGGACGCAGCAGTAGTCGAACTCGATACCCTGGCCGATACGGTTCGGGCCACCGCCCAGCACCATGATCTTCTTCTTGTCGGTCGGGTTGGACTCGCACTCCTCGTCGTAGGTCGAGTACATATAGGCCGTGTTGGTCGAGAACTCGGCCGCGCAGGTGTCGACGCGCTTGTAGACCGGGCGAATGCCCATGGCGTGGCGGCGTTCGCGCACGGCTTGCGGCGTGGTCTGCATCAGGAAGGCCAGGCGGCGGTCCGAGAAGCCCTTTTGCTTGAGCTTGTACAGGGTCGGCTTGTCCAGGCTGTCCAGCTTCTGGTGGTCCAGCCACAGCTCGATGTCGACGATTTCCTTGATCTGGATGAGGAACCACGGATCGATCTTGGTGAGGTTGTGCACCTCTTCCAGGGTGAAGCCCTGGGCAAAAGCGTCGCCCACGTACCAGATGCGGTCCGGGCCCGGTTCGCCCAGCTCTTCTTCGATCTTCTCGCGGTCGCGGGTCTTCTCGTTCAGGCCGTCGACGCCGACTTCCAGGCCGCGCAGGGCCTTCTGGAAGGATTCCTGGAAGGTGCGGCCCATGGCCATGACTTCACCCACCGATTTCATCTGGGTGGTCAGGTGCTTGTCGGCAGTCGGGAATTTCTCGAAGGTGAAGCGCGGGATCTTGGTGACGACGTAGTCGATCGACGGCTCGAACGACGCCGGGGTGGCGCCGCCGGTGATCTCGTTGCGCAGCTCGTCCAGCGTGAAGCCGACCGCCAGCTTGGCCGCCACTTTCGCGATCGGGAAGCCAGTGGCCTTCGAGGCCAGCGCCGAGGAACGCGAGACGCGCGGGTTCATCTCGATGACGATCATGCGGCCGTCTTTCGGATTGATCGCGAACTGCACGTTCGAGCCGCCGGTGTCGACGCCGATTTCGCGCAGCACGTTGATCGACGCGTTGCGCATGATCTGGTATTCCTTGTCCGTCAGGGTCTGCGCCGGCGCGACGGTGATCGAGTCGCCAGTGTGCACGCCCATCGGGTCGAGGTTTTCGATCGAGCAGATGATGATGCAGTTGTCCTTCTTGTCGCGGACGACTTCCATCTCGTACTCTTTCCAGCCGAGCAGCGACTCTTCGATCAGCAGCTCGTTGGTCGGCGAGGCTTCCAGGCCGCGCTTGCAGATCTGTTCGAACTCTTCCTCGTTGTAGGCGATGCCGCCGCCGCTGCCGCCCATGGTGAAGGACGGACGGATGATGGTCGGGAAGCCCAGCTCGCGCTGCACGGCCCACGATTCTTCCATCGAGTGCGCCACGCCCGAGCGTGCCGAACCGAGGCCGATCTTGGTCATCGCGTCCTTGAACTTGGCGCGGTCCTCGGCCTTGTCGATCGCTTCCGGGGTCGCGCCGATCAGCTCGACCTTGTATTTATCGAGCACGCCATTGCGGTGCAGGTCGAGCGCGCAGTTCAGCGCGGTCTGGCCGCCCATGGTCGGCAGGATCGCGTCAGGACGTTCCTTGTCGATGATGCGCTCGACGACCTTCCAGGTGATCGGCTCGATGTAGGTGACGTCCGCGGTTTCCGGGTCGGTCATGATGGTCGCCGGGTTCGAGTTGACCAGGATGACCTTGTAGCCTTCTTCACGCAGGGCCTTGCAGGCCTGGGCGCCCGAGTAATCGAATTCGACCGCCTGGCCGATGACGATCGGACCGGCGCCGATGATCAGGATGCTTTTGATATCACTACGTTTTGGCATATTAGTTCTTCTCCGCGGCTTGCATCAGGCTGATGAAGCGGTCAAACAGGTAGGCGACGTCGGTCGGGCCGGGCGAGGCTTCCGGGTGGCCCTGGAAGCAGAAAGCGGGTTTGTCGGTGCGCTCGAAGCCCTGCAGCGAGCCGTCGAACAGCGAGACGTGGGTGACGCGGCAGTTGGCCGGCAGGGTTTCAGGATCGACCGCGAAGCCGTGGTTCTGCGAGGTGATCAGCACCTTCTTCGAATCGAGGTCCTGCACCGGGTGGTTGGCGCCGTGGTGGCCGAACTTCATCTTCATGGTCTTGGCGCCGGATGCCAGCGCCATGATCTGGTGGCCCAGGCAGATGCCGAAGGTCGGGATGCCCTTCTCGATCAGCTCGCGGCTCGCCTTGATGGCGTAGTCGCAGGGTTCCGGGTCGCCGGGACCGTTGGCGAGGAAGATGCCGTCCGGGTTCAGTTTCAGCGCGTCTTCAGCGGTCGCTTCCGCCGGCAGCACGGTCACCTTGCAGCCGCGCTCGGCCAGCATGCGCAGGATGTTGCGCTTGACGCCGTAGTCGAAGGCGACGACGTGGTACTGGGGATTTTCCTGCTTGCCGAAGCCCTGGCCGAGCTTCCACTCGGTTTCGGTGAACACATACGGCTCTTTCACCGACACGACCTTGGCCAGGTCCATGCCTGCCAGGCCCGGGAAGGAACGGGCCAGCTCCAGCGCTTGCGCTTCTTGAGGCTCCTTGCCCTGCACGCCCGTCAGGATGGCGCCGGCTTGGGCGCCCTTCTCGCGCAGGATGCGGGTGAGCTTGCGGGTGTCGATGCCGGCGATGGCCACCACATTTTCTTGCTTCAGGTAGTCCGACAGCGATTGCGTGGAACGGAAATTCGATGCCAGCAGCGGCAGGTCACGGATGATCAGGCCGGCGGCGTGGACCTTGGAGGCCTCGACGTCGGCCGGGTTGACGCCGTAGTTGCCGATGTGCGGGTACGTCAGGGTGACGATCTGACGCGAGTAGCTGGGGTCGGTGAGGATTTCCTGGTAGCCGGTAATCGCGGTGTTGAACACCACTTCACCGGTCGTGTGACCGGCGGCGCCAATGGAATATCCTTTGAAAATCGTTCCGTCTGCGAGGGCCAGGATGGCCGGGACGGCTGGGCCAGAAAAAAATGGCGGCAAGGGTAACTCCCAATAAAGTTACCGTAGCTGCGCCACGTCAGACCGACATCCAAAATGCCCGGGCCGTATGCTGCCTGCCGGGAGATGGACATCTAGTTGAATGAGGGATGGTGGGTAGGCGCTACGGCTGATGTGTGAATGGTTAAACTTCCAAATTATAGCGCGGATTGGCCCTATTCGGCAATGCAGCAATTTTAAAAAATCGGCGCAATTTCTGCCTTTTCACATCGGAAACGTGCGCCCTTCCCCTCTTTTTACTGCTTTCGCGAAATACGCAAAAAGGCGCCCGCAGGCGCCTTCGGTGACAGGCCAGTTACAAGCTCAGCCTTGAGTCAGGGCCGCGATGCCGGCCTTGGCGATCTGCGCATCCTCGTTCGACTTCACACCGGACACGCCGACGGCGCCGATCACGTGGCCGTCGACGATGACCGGCACCCCGCCTTCCAGCATGCCCTCGATTTCCGGCGCGGACAGGAAGGACACGCGGCCGTTATTGATCACGTCTTCGTACACCTTGGATTCGCGGCGGCCGAGCGCGGCGGTCTTGGCCTTGGCCGGTGCGATGTAGGACGAGGTCGGCGCGGCGCCATCCAGGCGCTGGAACCACAGCAGGTGGCCGCCGTCGTCGACGATGGCGAAGGACACCGCCCAGTGATTGCGCAGCGCTTCGGCTTCCGCGCCGGCGGCGATCTTCTTGATGTCTTCGAGGGTGAGGAAAGGTTTCGATTGCATGTTGGGTCCTGTGATTAGGGTTGCTGCTTGGCCTTGAGCTTGGCCTTGATCTGCTGCATGGCCTGCGCGGCCGCCTGCTCGCCGGCGAGGATGGCCAGGTTACGGTTGGTAAAGTCGGCGCTGCCCATATTGCCGAGGGCCGGGGTGATGACGATGTCGGCTTCCTTCAGCTCGAAGTGGTTCAGGCGCTGGCCCATGATGCTGAAGGTCTGCATCAGGACGTCGAGCGAACTCGCGGTGGCCGCGCCTTCGGTTGCGCTCGAAATATTCACCGCAATAATGAAGTCCGCGCCCATGTCCTTGGTGAACTTGACCGGCACCGGGGCCACGAGGCCACCGTCGACATAGGTGTTCGCACCGATCTTGACCGGCTGGAACACGCTCGGCACCGACGAAGACGCACGCACGGCCATGCCGGTATTGCCCCTATTAAAGAGAATGGGCTTGCCGGTCTTCAGGTCGGTGGCGACGGCGCCGAAGCGGATCTTCAGGCGCTCCATCGGCACGTTGTTCACGGCCTTGTTCACGTAGTTCTGCAGTGCCTCCCCTTTCAGCACGCCGGTCGACTTGCCGAACAGCGGCAGCGCCCAGTCCGAGATCGTCGCCTCGTCCATGCCCATGGCGGTCTTCTGCAAGGTAAAGCCGTTCATGCCCGAGGCGTAGAGGGCGCCGACCACCGAGCCTGCGCTGGTGCCGACCACGATCTCGGGCACGATACCCTGGGCTTCGAGGGCCTTGATGACGCCGATATGGGCGAAGCCACGCGCGGCGCCACCGCCCAGTGCCAGGCCGATGCGGACTTTGCGCGGGGGTGCGGGCGGGGTGACTTGCTGGGCGACCGGGGTGGCTGGAGGTGGAGTCGGGGTGCTGCCGCAGGCAGTCAGGAGCAGCGCGGCGCAGGCGATCAGGGAGCTACGGCGAGAGAACATATACGGAGGAAATGAGAACGAGGCACGATTGTACCTCGACTCTCTGCCGCATCGCTCAGTATGCCTACGCCGGGCCGACGCTCTTCTATAAGCTGAACCGCATGTGCTCGCCACCGGCCTTGGCAGCTGCTTTTTGCACTGTGGTCGTCCAGGTTGGTTAGTTACAAATTAAGACAGCTAATTAGGGTCAGAGTCAAATTACCGAGCAATTTTCTAAAATTGCCTGCAATCCGACTCTGACCCTAATTGCTGAGCAAGAACGATACTGAAGAGTAATGAGGGTCAGAGTTGAGTTAATCGGAAATTTAACAATCTTTCCCATTAATTTGACTCTGACCCCAATTGCGGCGCTCAGCCAGGCAGCGAGGTATTCGGCAATGACGCCGTAAAGGTACTCCCCTGCCCCGGCACCGAACTGATGCTCAAGCGCCCACCGTGCCGGATCAGCACGTGCTTGACGATCGCCAGCCCCAGCCCTGTCCCTTGCGTCTCGCGCGAGCGGCTCTTGTCCACGCGATAGAAACGCTCTGTCAGACGCGAAATATGGATCGGCTCGATCCCGATCCCGCAATCCGTCACCGAAAACTGCAGATCGTTCGCCCCACGCGTCCACTTCAGGCGGATCGTGCCGCCGTTCGGCGAATAGCGCACCGCATTCGAGGCCAGGTTGGCAAAGGCGCTGCGCAGCTCTTCCAGGCTGCCCATCACGTCGGGTCCGTCGACGTCGACCGCGATCTCGTGCCGTCCGCCGGACAGCGCACGCGCCTCCGCCGCGACCGAATCGACCATCGCCCGCATGTCGACCCGCTCGCGCTTGAGCGGGAATTCGTCCGACTCCAGGCGCGACAGGGTCAGCATGTCGCCGATCAGGCGCTGCATGCGGTGCGCCTGTTCCGTCATCAGTTCCAGGTGGGCGGTGCGGGTGGCCACGTCCAGGCCGGGGTCCGACATCGCGATCTCGAGGAAGCCGACGATCACGGTCAGCGGCGTGCGCAGCTCGTGCGAAGCGTTGGCGATGAAGTCGCGGCGCATGGCTTCGATGCGCTCGGTGTCGGTGGCGTCGTGCGTCACCAGGATCTGGCGCCGGTTTTCAAACGGGATGATGCGGCACTCGAGCTTCCTGCCGCGGAAGGACAAGGTCAGCGGCTGCTCGTAGCGCCCCAGGATCACGTAGTCGATGAATTCCGGATGGCGCACCAGATTGGTCACGCGCAGGCCCTTGTCGCGCGCCATGGTGAGACCGAGATGGCGCTCGGCCGCCTCGTTGCACCACTCCAGGAACAGCACGTCGTCCATGATGGCCACGCCTTCCGGCAGCAGCTGCATCGCCTCGCGGAAGCGCGCCAGCCATTCGGCCATTTCGGCCTGGTGGCGCTCGTCCTCGCGCCGCAGTCTATACAGGCGCGCGAACACGTCGGTCCAGGCGCCCCAGCCATCCGGCAGGCGGCTCGAGTGCGGGTCGACCAGCCACTCGCCCAGCTCGTGCAGGTAGCGCAGCTGGACGAACAGGGCCACCACCACCGACGCCAGCGCGAACAGGAGGCCGGCCACGAGGCCGCCCATCCACCAGACCACGCCGGACGCCGCGAACAGGAGGCACAGGCGCAGCACCGCCGGCACCCAGAACAGTACCTGTGAACTCATCGACCTCATCGCAGCCGCATCACTTCTCGGACAGCATGTAGCCGACGCTGCGCACGGTGCGGATCAGGCCATCGGCGTTTTTCAGGGCCTTGCGCAGGCGCAGCACGTGCACGTCCACGGTGCGCTCCTCGATCACGGCGTGGTCGCCCCACACCTTGTCGAGCAGCTGGGCGCGCGAGAACACGCGCTCGCGGTGGGCCATCAGGAACTTGAGCAGCTTGTATTCGGCATTGCCAATGTCGATCTGCTGGTTCTCGACGCTGACCGTGCAGCTGTTCGGGTCCAGCACCACGCTTCCCGCGCGCAGCGGCGCCTCGGCCAGGTGCGGGCTTTTCCGGCGCAGCAGCGCGCGGCTCCTGGCCAGCAGCTCGCGCGGCGAGAAGGGCTTGGTGACGTAGTCGTCGGCGCCCGTGTTCAGGCCCGCGATCTTGTCCTCTTCCATGCTTTTGGCGGTCAGCATGATGACCGGGATGTCCTGGAAATCGCGGTCGCCGCGCAGGCGCGAGAGCAGGCGCAGTCCGCTCTGGTCGGGCAGCATCCAGTCCAGCAGCACCAGGTCGGGCTTGCCGTGGGTGATGCTGTCCCAGGCGCCGCCGACGGTGTCGGCGGTGCGGATGTCCCAGCCGGCCTCGCGCAGCGAGTACTTCACCAGTTCGACGATGGCGGGTTCGTCTTCGACGACCAAAACGCGTGTGCTGTCGACCATCGTCAGACTGCCGGCTCGCTGGCCACAGGTTTACTGTGGCGGATGTCGCGGCCTTCGACCACGTAGATCACGTATTCGGCGATGTTCTTCGCATGGTCGCCGATACGCTCGATGGCCTTGGCCACCCACAGGGTGTCAAGCGCCGAGGAGATCGTGCGCGGGTCTTCCATCATGAAGGTGATCAGGTTGCGCAGGATGGTGCGGAACTCGTGGTCGATGACTTCGTCGGCCGCGATCAGCTCCAGCGCCTGCTTGCCGTCCAGGCGCGCGAAGGCGTCCAGGGCATTGTGCAGCAGGTCGACCGTGCCTTTGGCGATGGTGCGGATCATGTCGTAGTGGGCGAAGGACACCCCGCCGCGCTCGTGCAGGCTCTTGGCGGTGCGGGCAATCTTCGAGGCCTCGTCGCCGATGCGTTCCAGGTCGGTGATGACCTTGATGGTCGCCATTACGGTGCGCAGGTCGTTGGCGGTCGGCTGGCGACGCACGATCAGGTGGCTGCAGGCGTCGTCGAGCTGCACTTCCAGCTGGTTGACGGCCTGGTCGTCAAGGATCACGCGCTCGGCGCGCGCGGCGTCGCCCACGCGGAAGCACTCGAGCGCTTCGTCGAATGCGGTTTCCACCATACCGCCCATGAGCAGCACCTTCGAGCGGATCGCTTCCAGCTCGTGGTCGTACTGTTTGGATGAATGCTCGCCTGTCATACTCTTCTCCGTGTTCTTGTGTGTATCTTACAGATCAGCCGAAGCGGCCGGTGATGTAGTCCTGCGTTTCCTTGCGGGCCGGGTTCATGAAGATCTGGTCGGTTTCGCCAAACTCGACGAGCTCACCAAGATACATGTAGGCAGTGTAATCGGAACAGCGGGCAGCCTGCTGCATATTGTGGGTCACGATGGTGATCGTGTAGTCCTGTTTCAGCTCGCTGATCAGCTCTTCGATCTTGGCCGTCGAGATCGGGTCGAGCGCCGAGGTCGGCTCGTCGAGCAGCAGGACGTCGGGCTTGACTGCCACGCCGCGTGCGATGCACAGGCGCTGCTGCTGGCCGCCCGACAGCGACAGGCCGCTTTTATTCAGCTTGTCCTTGGCCTCTTCCCACAGGGCCGCCTTCTTCAGCGCCCACTCGACGCGCTCGTCCATCTCGCCCTTCGACAGGTTCTCGTAGAGGCGCACGCCGAAGGCGATGTTGTCGTAGATGGACATCGGGAACGGGGTCGGCTTCTGGAACACCATGCCCACCTTCGCGCGCAGCATGTTCACGTCCACGCCCGGCTCCAGGATGTTACGGCCGCGGTATTGAATCGAACCTTCGGCGCGCTGGCCCGGGTACAGGTCGTACATGCGGTTCAGGGTGCGCAGCAGGGTCGACTTGCCGCAGCCGGACGGGCCGATGAAGGCCGTCACCTGCTTGTCGTGGATGTCGAGCGAGACGTTTTTCAGGCTCTGGGTCTTCCCGTAGAAGAAGTTCAGGCCCTCGATCTCGATCGTCTTGGCTTTGGCAGCGGTCGGCGCCGGTGCGGGTTTGGCTTGGGTCATCACGTTGTTTATTCCAATTAGGTCGTTATCGATCAGCGCGGGGTCTTCTGGGTGAACAGGGTGCGCGACAGGATGTTCAGGGCCAGCACGGTGAAGGTCACCAGCAGCGCGCCGCCCCAGGCCAGCGAACGCCAGTCGTCGTAGGGGCTCATCGCGTAGGTGTAGATCACCACCGGCAGATTGGCCATCGGGGCGTTCATGTCGGTGCTGAAGAACTGGTTGTTCAGGGCGGTGAACAGCAGCGGCGCGGTCTCGCCGGAGACCCTAGCCACGGCCAGCAGCACGCCGGTGATCACGCCGGCCTTGACTGCCCGCAGGCGTACCGTCATCGCCACCTTCCAGTGCGGCGCGCCGAGGGCGTAGGCCGCTTCCAGCAGGCTGTTCGGCACCAGGCGCAGCATATTGTCGGTAGTGCGCACCACGACCGGGATCGAGATCAGGGACAGCGCGATCGAGCCCGCATAGCCGGCGAAGTTGCCGACCTTCGAGACGTACAGCGCGTAGACGAAGACGCCGATCACGATCGAAGGCGCGGACAGCATGATGTCGGTGACAAAACGCGTCACCTGGGCGAACTTGTTGTTCTCGCCGTATTCGGCCAGATAGATGCCGGCCAGGATGCCGATCGGGGTGCTGACCAGGGTCGACAGGCCGACCATCATCAGGCTGCCGACGATGGCGTTGCGCAGGCCGCCCGGGCTGCCCGGGGCCGGCGTGTCCATGGTGAAGAGGGTCATCGACAGACCGCTGAAGCCTTCCTTCACCAGGGTCGCCAGGATCCACAGCAGGACCGCCAGGCCGATGCCCATGGCGCAGACCGAGAGGAAGATGCCGACGCGGTGCGCCAGCAGGCGCTTGCGGTAGACGGGGTTTTTCACGGTGCCGTGCATTATTTGGTTCCTTCGTTGCGGGACATCTTGAACAGCATCAGCTTGGCGGCCGACAGCACGATGAAGGTGATGGCGAACAGGATCAGGCCCAGTGCATACAGCGAGGACAGGTGCATCGCCGAGGTGGCTTCGTTGAACTCGTTGGCCAGGGTCGAGGAGATCGAGTTACCGGCCGAGAACAGCGACCAGGACAGGTCGTGGGCATTGCCGATCACGAAGGTGACGGCCATGGTCTCGCCCAGGGCGCGGCCCAGGCCCAGCATCACGCCGCCCACCACGCCGTTGCGGGTGTAAGGCAGCACCACCTTGCGCACCACTTCCCACTTGGTGCAACCGAGGCCATATGCCGATTCCTTGAGGACGGTCGGGACGATCTCGAAGACGTCGCGCATTACCGAGGCGATGAAGGGGATGATCATGATCGCCAGGATCAGGCCTGCGGTCAGGATGCCGATGCCCATCATCGGGCCCTGGAACAGCTGGCCGATCACCGGCAGCTGGCCGATGGTGTTCTTCAGCAGCGGCTGCACGTGGTCGGCGAACAGCGGCGCGAACACGAAGAAGCCCCACATGCCGTAGATGATCGAAGGCACGCCCGCGAGCAGCTCGACCGCGGTGCCCAGGGGACGGCGCAGCCAGTTGGGGCAGATCTCGGTCAGGAACAGGGCGATGCCGAAGCTGATCGGGAAGGCCACGGCGAGCGCGATGATCGAGGTGGCGAGCGTGCCCCAGATCGCGATCATGGCGCCGAACTGGTCGCCCACCGGGTCCCACTCCACGCGGGTGATGAAGGCGGCGCCGAATTCCTTCAGGGCCGGCGCCGCGCCGAGCGCGAGGGACACGATGATCCCGACCAGCACCAGCAGCACCGAGGCCGCGAACAGCAGCGTGAGCTTGTGGAAGAAGAAGTCCTGGATGCGCTGCTTGCGCATGGTGTTGCGCAGGGCCGCGGCCTGGCGGGCTTCGGATTCGGACGCGGCCTGGCCGGTCAGGTCGTCCAGCGCGACGGAGGGTTGTACGCTCATGGCTTTTTTGTCAATCTTCGAGGCAAACGGAAGGGCCGCTAGCGGCCCTGTTAAAGTTGAATTACCAGATCGCCTTGCCCGAAGCGTCTTTCACATTGGCGCGCCAGGCGTCCTGCACCAGCTTGGTCACGCTGTCCGGCATCGGCACGTAGTCCAGCTCGACGGCGGCGGCGTCGCCATTCTTGTAGGCCCAGTCGAAGAACTTCAGCACTTCCTTGCCGCGGTTGCCGTTGGCCTGGCTCTTGTGCACCAGGATGTAGGACACGCCGGTGATCGGCCAGCTGGCCTTGCCCGGCTGGTTGGTCAGCACCACGGCGTAGCCCGGGGTGCCGGTCCAGTTGGCGCCGGCGGCGGCTGCCTTGAAGGCTTCGTCGTCCGGCTGCAGGAAGGCGCCGTCCTTGTTCTGCAGCTGGGTGTGCTGCATCTTGTTGCGCTTGGCGTAGGCCCACTCGACGTAGCCGATCGAGCCCTTGATGCGCTGCACGTTGGCGGCCACGCCCTCGTTGCCCTTGCCGCCCACGCCGACCGCCCACTTGACGGTGGTGCCGGCGCCGATCCTGCTCTTGAACTCGGGGCTCATCTGCGACAGGTAGTCGGTCCACAGGAAGGACGTGCCCGAGCTGTCGGCGCGGCGCACCACGGTGATGTCGTCGTCAGGCAGCTTCACGCCCGGGTTCAGGGCGGCGATCTGCGGTGCGTTCCACTTGGTGATCTTGCCGAGGTAGATGTCGGCCAGGACGGCGCCGGTCAGCTTCAGCTGGCCCGCGGCGAGGCCGGGCACGTTCACGACCGGCACCACGCCGCCCATGATGGCCGGGAACTGGAACAGGCCCGATGCGTTCAGCTCAGCCGCCGGCAGCGGCATGTCCGAGGCGCCGAAGTCGACGGTCTTGGCCTTGATCTGCTTGATGCCTGCGCCGGAACCCACCGATTGGTAGTTCAGGCCGTTGCCCGAGCTTTTCTTGTACATTTCCGCCCACTTGGCGTAGATCGGATAGGGGAAGGTCGCGCCGGCGCCGGTGATGTCGGCGGCCTGGGCGCCGGCGGCGATGGCGGCGATGGCGATGGTGGCGAACAGCTGCTTCATGCGCATGATGGATCCTTTCGGAGGCTGGGACGGGTCCCGGTTCATTGACGCTGCGAAGTCTACTGGCCGAATATGACAAGTTCATGACAGATGTAATAATTCGGCGAAGCGCCGCCATCATGCACCGCTTTCCCGGGCGGACGCACACACTTGTATTGACGCCCGCGGAGCCCGGCGGTGGCGGGCTCGGGTGATGCAAAAATATTCAAGGAAGGCCCTGCGCCGGCCTTGTAAATACGCCGCCCTCTGCTAAGCTGAAAACGTGTTCTTCATAGGGAGGGGATGCTGAAAGGCGTTGATGGTTATGTTCAGTATCATGGTGTTTGGCATACTTACAGGCCTGGCCGGGCTGGTTGCTTACGAGATCTACCAAGAGACTCGCAGCGGCTCGGAAACCTGGCACGATCACTATCACGAATAGTGTCGGCCCGACTGTTCGGGCCATGTCATAAAGCGACAAAGCGGCGAGGCCCAGAGGGCGCTCGCCGCTTTGCTTTGTAACAGCGCGCGCATGAAGCGCGCCGATTGTGACAGCTCAGCGCAGGTAGCGCGCGATCGCCGTCATCGCATTCAGTTCCAGGTTCAGGAACTGGAATCCCACCTTGAATTCGCCACCGCTGAAGATGCAGTACAGGGCCTTGGCGCGGGCGCTGATGGGGACCGACTTGCCGTCGACCAGCAGTTCGAAGGCGACGACGCCGGCCTGGCCGACCAGCAGCGGGTCCGGCAGGTTGATGCTGACGCCGTTGGCGCCGATGTCGCTGGTGCGCCCGGTGACGGGGGCTTCGCCTTCCATGGCGACTTTTGCCCGCGTGCGTAATACCTTGCGTTCGGTTTTCCTTTGTTCTGTAAACACGTTATGCCGGAAGAGTGAAAATGGATCGAGGCCGCATTATAAAAGCTCAGTCGAGTTCGCGCAGCTTGGTGAATGCCTGGTCGATGCGCTCCACCGAGATAATGGTCATGCCCTCGATTTTCTGTTTCGGCGCATTCCCCTTCGGGATCACGGCGATCGAGAAGCCGAGCTTGGCCGCCTCGCGCAGGCGCTCCTGGCCCCGCGGCGCCGGACGGATCTCGCCCGCCAGGCCGACTTCGCCGAACACCACGAGGCCGCGCGGCAGCGGCTTGTTGCGCATCGAGGAGTTGATCGCCAGGAGGACGGCCAGGTCGGCCGCCGGTTCGGTGATCTTGACCCCGCCCACCGCATTGATGAACACGTCCTGGTCAAAAGCCGCGATGCCGGCGTGGCGGTGCAGGACCGCCAGCAGCATGGCCAGGCGGTTCTGCTCCAGGCCGACGGACAGCCGGCGCGCATTCGGCAGGTGGCTGGCGTCGACCAGGGCCTGGATTTCGACCAGCAGCGGACGCGTGCCCTCCTGGGTCACCATCACGCAGGAACCCGGCACCTGGCTGTCGTGCTGCGACAGGAACAGGGCCGAGGGGTTCGACACGCCCTTCAGGCCCTTTTCCGTCATGGCGAACACGCCCAGCTCGTTGACGGCGCCGAAGCGGTTCTTGATCGCCCGCACCAGGCGGAAGCTCGACTGCGTATCGCCTTCGAAATACAGCACGGTGTCGACGATGTGCTCGAGCACGCGCGGACCGGCGAGAGCCCCCTCTTTCGTGACGTGGCCGACCAGGATGATGGTGACGCCGGTCTGCTTGGCCACGCGGGTGAGCTGGGCCGCGCATTCGCGCACCTGGGCCACCGAGCCCGGGGCCGAGGTCAGCGCGTCCGAATACAGGGTCTGGATCGAGTCGATCACCGCCACTTCGGGTTTCAGGTCCGCCAGCGTGCCGAGGATTTTCTCGAGCTGGATCTCGGCCTGGAGTTTCAGCTCGGCCGAATCGACCGACAGGCGGCGCGCACGGAGCGCGATCTGGGCGCCGGATTCCTCGCCGCTGACATACAGGGTGTTGCGGGTGGCGGCCAGGTTGGCCAGTGCCTGCAGCAGCAGGGTCGACTTGCCGATGCCGGGGTCCCCGCCGATCAGCACCACGCCGCCCGCGACCAGGCCGCCGCCCAGCACGCGGTCGAATTCCTCGATGCCGGTACCGAAGCGCGGCACGTCGAGCGCCTCGATGTCCTTCAGGGACAGCACCGGCGCGGTCTGCGCCAGCGCCTTGTGCGCAGTCTGCGACATGCGGTTCACGCCCTGCGGCTCGACGACGGTTTCCACCATCGTGTTCCAGGCCTTGCAGTCCGGGCACTGGCCGGACCAGCGCGCGGAGGTCGCGCCGCACTCGCTGCAGGTAAAGGCGGTTCTTGATTTAGCCATCTGTTCCCATTCTTCCTTCGCTAACGCGCACCCGCCCGGCGAGTGCGCACATCAATTCGTAGCCGATCGTGCCGGCGCTCGACGCCACCTCGTCGATCGGCAGGCCATCGCCCCAAAGGGTTACCTTGCTGCCGATGCGCGCGTTGCGGATCGGCGTGAGGTCGACCGTCATCATGTCCATCGAGACCCGGCCTACGAGCGTCGTGCGCACGCCGTCGACGATCACGGGCGTGCCGTGCGGCGCGTGGCGCGGGTAGCCGTCGGCATAGCCGCAGGCCACCACGCCCACCGTCATGGGGCCTTCCGCCACGAAGCGGCTGCCGTAGCCGACCGTGTCCCCCGCCTGCAGTTCCTGGATGCCGATGACCTCCGAGCGCAGGGTCATGGTCGGGCGCAGGCCGTAGTCCGCCGCCGCGCGTCCGCCCGGCGTGCCGCCGTAGAGCATGATGCCGGGGCGGACCCAGTCGTTCGAGAGCGCGTCGCCCAGGTCGGGCTGGTGCAGCACGCCGCCGGAATTCGACAGGCTGCGCTCGCCCGGCAGTTCGCCGGCGCCGAAGCGGAAGCGCCGCACCTGCTCGGCGATGGTCAGGCGCGGGTGCTCCAGCTCGTCCGCGTTGGCGAAGTGGGTCATATGGGTGATGTTGCGCACGCCCGGAATGGCGCGCAGGCGTTTATAGGCCGCCGCATACTCGTCCGGACGGAAGCCCAGGCGGTTCATCCCGGTATTCATTTTCAGGTGCACGTCGATCGGGCGGTAGAGCTGGGTATATTCCAGCATCTTGACCTGCTCGATATTGTGGACCGCGCTATTGATATTGTGTTCGGCCAGCAGCGGGATGTCGGAGGCGTCGAAGAAACCCTCTAACAAGAGGATCGGCTTGATCCAGCCGCTGGTGCGCAGCTGCAGGGCGCCTTCGGTCTCGACCAGGGCCAGGCCGTCGGCCGTCGCGAAGCCGCGCATGGCCCGCTCAAGGCCATGGCCATAGGCATTGGCCTTGACCACGGCCCAGAGCCTGGACATCGGCGCATACATACGTGCCTGGGCCAGGTTGTGCTGCATGGAGTCGAGGTGGATGGTGGCGAAAATCGGGCGGGGCATCGTCGAAACCGGCCGTTTTCGGGCGGCCCGGATGGTTGACTGGGAAGCCCTCCATTCTACCGGAGAGGCGAAGAGCCTGCTGCTGACAAGGCTTGTTTTCTTTTTGCGCGGGGACCATTCATGGTATAAAGCAACTCGGACCAGTTTTTACTCTTTTCGAATGAACCGTGGTTTTTATACCATCATGGCGGCGCAGTTCTTCTCGTCGCTGGCAGACAATGCGCTCCTGTTTGTTGCGATCAGTCTGCTGACGTCGATGAACGCCCCGGCTTCGCTGACACCCTTGCTGAAGCTGTCATTCGTGCTCTTCTACGTGCTGCTGGCTGCCTTCGTCGGCGCCTTCGCGGACTCGCTGCCCAAGGGCCGCGTGATGTTCATCGCGAACCTGATCAAGATTTCCGGCTGCGCGCTGATGTTCTTCACCGTGCATCCGCTGCTGGCCTATGCCGTGGTGGGGTTTGGTGCGGCCGTGTATTCGCCCGCCAAGTACGGCATCCTGACCGAACTCCTCCCGCCCGAAAAGCTCGTCCCCGCCAACGGCTGGATCGAGGGCCTGACCGTCATGTCGATCATCCTCGGCACCGTCGCCGGCGGCGCGCTGGTGAGCGAGCGCGGGGCCAGCTTCCTCCTCGGCCTGAACATGCCCGGCATCGAGACCGGCGCCGAAGCCGCGATGGCGGTGGTGGTCGGCGTCTACATCCTGGCCGCCCTCTTCAACCTGCGCATCCCCGATACCGGCGCGCGCTACGAGCACCAGGAGCGCAACCCGGCAAAGCTGATCGCCGATTTCGCCAACTGCTCGGCCACCCTGTGGCGCGACAAGCTGGGCCAGATCTCGCTGGCCGTCACCACCCTGTTCTGGGGCGCCGGCGCGACCCTGCAGTTCATCGTGCTGAAGTGGGCCGAACGCTCGCTGCACATGCCGCTCGATAAGGCGACGAACCTGATCGGCGTGGTCGCCATCGGCGTGGCGCTGGGCGCGGCCATGGCGGCGCGCATGATCCCGCTGCGCAAGTCGCTGACCGTGATCCCGCTCGGGATCATCATGGGTCTCGTGGTCTGCAGCATGGTCTTCGTGACCTCGGTGAACCTGGCCTATCCGCTGCTGGCCCTGATCGGCTTCCTGTCGGGCTTCTTCGTGGTGCCGATGAACGCGCTGCTGCAGCACCGCGGCCACGTCCTGATGAGCGCCGGCCACTCGATCGCGGTGCAGAACTTCAACGAGAACCTGTCGATCCTGACCATGCTGGCGCTGTACGCCATCATGATCACCCTGAACCTGGACCTGGACATCATCATCATCCTGTTCGGCATGTCGGTCGCGGGCATCATGTTCTTCATCGGCCGCCGCCACGCCGCCAACCAGCGCGAGCACGACTCGCTGGCGCTGATTGGCGAGCACAAGCATTGATACGTTTTTCGTATCACCGGGCCAGGTAATTAATGTTTTCTATATCGTAGGGTGGGCGGGTCCCCCGCCCACGCGGTGATAGCTATCCGGTGATGCGCCGCGTCCGTGCTGGCGATAGTTGACCGCGTGGGCAAGAGACTTGCCCACCCTACGGAACAGCTTTGACCATCCTTCTCGCCGCAGCGCGCTCCCGCCAGTCGTTCGGCACAATGAAGCCGCGCTCGATCTCCTCGATCTTCCCGGGCTGGTAGCGCACACTCGATACCAGCACCGGCGTCGACGAGGTCTCGAACTGCGCCGACAATTCCGCATGCAGCTGGGCGCGGCTCATCATCCAGGTCGCCGATTGGGCCTTGAAGGGCGCGAGCCACTGCAGGCGCGGCAGCATCAGGAATTCATCCCCGGCCAGCGTGTCGATCTCGTCGAGCGCGCACCAGAAGCCGCGGCAGTGGCCGGCGGCGATGCCGCGCATCTCGGGCCAGCTGCCCGATGGGTAGAACAGCCAGCCTTTCACCAGCGCCTTCGCCTTCGAGACGGGGCGCGGCAGGAGGGCCTGGGCGGCCGGATGGTCGCCCAGCGAGAGCTGGCGTTCGAAGACCTTGCGCATCTTGAGGCCCAGGCTGTCGGCCAGGTTCGGGCCAACCAGTGCGCTCAGTTGCCAATCCTGTTGCTGCCCGCCCTCCCCGTCCAGCAAATAGAACTTGGTCGCGAACTCGATGTGCTCGACGGCGTCCGGCCCATCCTCCAGCAGGAAGTCGAATTCGCCGACGGTGTCGTTGGGACTGGCGCGCACCTGCAGGCCATGGGCCACCAGGCGGCCCTGCTGCGCGAAATAGAAGGCCATCAGCTTTTCGGCATACAGGCCGAGGCGCGTGTGGACCTTGGCGCCGAGCGCCGCGTCGAGCGGCGCGGGATCGACGTCGAGGCGATTCAGCCACGCCACCGTGTCCGGCGTCACCGGCCCCAGTGTGGCGATGCGTCCGGCCCAGACGGGATCGCTCGCGTCCAGCAGGTCCGGGGCGTCGAGCAGCCAAGCCAGCGCCCGTACCCGGGCGCGCCGCAGGTGGCCCCAGCGGCGGTGGAAGCGTTCCTGGTAACTCTCAGCCGGCGCTTCCATCAGCGGATCTTGCCCGGCACAGGTCGGCCCATGCCAGCGCCTTGTCGCCCGGGCGGCGCAGCAGCTCGCCCGGATGCAGGGTGGCGACCATCGGCACCTCCTTGAAAGCGTGCACGGCGCCGCGCGAACCGGCAAGCGGTTCGGACAGCGGCTTGCCGAGCAGGCCGTTGGCGGCCACCTGGCCCAGGGTCAGCACCAGGCCGGCGCCAGTGAGCTCGCGTTCGCGTTCGAGGAAGGGACGGCAGGCCGCCGCTTCGTCCAGGGTCGGCGCGCGGTCGCCCCCGCTCGCGTTCGCGGGACGGCATTTCACCAGGCTGGTCACGTACACATCGCTCTCGCGCGACAGGCCTACGGCGGCCAGCATATTGTCGAGCAGCTTGCCCGGATCGCCCGTCATCGGCTGCCCGGCCTTCTCATCGATCGCACTGGCGGTGCCGGCGGAGACCAGCCAGCGCGCCTGGCGCGCGCCCGCGCCGAGCACGGGTTTGCGGCCCTCGCTGCAGGCGCTGCAATGCTTGCAATTGGCGATGGCCTGTCGCAGGCCGGCCCAATCCAGGGTCGAGACGTCGACCCGCTCCGGCTCGGCCTCCACGCCCCAGGCGCTGTCCTCCTGCGCGGGCGGCGTCCAGGCGGGCTTCGCGGGCGCTTCCGCAACCTGGCGCGGCATGGGTGGTGGCGGCAGCGACGGCGCCGGCGCTACCGGTTCGGCCGGTGCGACCGGTTCCGTTTCCGGTTCCGCAGCGGCTTCAGGCTCGGCCTGGGGCGCCGCGCGCAGCTGCCACAGGGGCCCGATTCCCATCTCGGCCAGGAAGGCCGCGTCGCGGTCGCTCAGGCGGTTCACAGATCGATCCTCATCACGATGGCATCCTCGCGCTGCCCGGCGTGCGCCGGATAGTAAGCCTTGCGGCGGCCGATTTCGCGGTAGCCGTAGCGGCGGTAAACCGCCAGCGCGCGTTCGTTCGAGGGACGCACTTCCAGCAGCACCGACAGCATGCCCTGCTCGCGGGCGCGCGCGCCGATGCAGTCGAGCAGATGGCGCCCCAGGCCCTGGCCCTGGCGGGCGGCGCACACCGCCACGTCCAGCAGGTGCGCCTCGTCCACCGCATACATCAGGAGATAGTAGCCGGCCAGCGCGCCATTGGCATCGCGCACGGTCCAGGCGTCGTAGCCGCTGGCCAGCGATTCGGTGAAATTCGCGCGGCTCCATGGGTGGGGGAACACGCTGCACTCGAGCGCGTACACCTCGTCCACATCGGATGCCTGCATGGGCGTGAAGCGCAGCCCTGTCGCCGACTCCAGCACCGTCATGTCCCCGCCTTTGCAGCGTTGATCGCCTGGCGCTCGGCGCTGGTGTACGCCACCTTGTTGCGCAGGTAGACCGGTTGGGCCTGGGCCGCGGGTACAGCGTGACCGGCCGCGAAGGCGGGAGCGGCCAGCACCGCCATCTCGCGCGCATGCGGCAGGATGTCGTCCAGCGCACCCAGAGCGAAGTCCTTGCCCGCGAAGGCCTCGGGATAGGCAGAGAAGCCGTTGCCGCAGGCCGCCAGGCCCTCGCGCGCTACCGGGGCGACGGCGTCGGGCGCGGCCAGGGTCGGGGCGACGACCTCGCTCCAGGCGCCCGCGGCCGCGTCATAGCAGTACTGCGCCCAGTAGACCTCGTTCATGCGCGCATCCAGCACCGTCACTACCTCGGTGGCGCCGGTGCGGGCGCGGCAGGTTTCCGCCATTGCCTCCAGGGTCACCAGCGGCAGCACCGGCAGTCTGGCGCCGAAGGCCAGGCCCTGGGCCACGCCGCAGGCCGTGCGCACGCCGGTAAAGGAACCGGGGCCGGCGCCGAAGGCGATCGCATCGCAGTCGGCCAAGGCAATGCCGGCCTCGCCCAGCAGTTCCTGCACCATCGGCAGGATCGATTGCGAATGGGTGCGCACGCCGGATGTGGAACGCTGGAAGACGGTGTCCCCGGCCAGCAGCGCGCAGGAGGCGAGCTCGGACGAGGTTTCAATGGCAAGAATCTTAGGCATGCGACTATTTTACCCGCTCGGCCAGCGGGCGGCCACGGCGGCGCAGTGCCGCACACAGGCCCAACACGCGGTAGAATTCGCCTCATGCAAAGCCTGACCCTGGATTCCAGCACCCGCGAAGCCATTTTGGCCGCCATTTCCGGCGAGGCCCTGACGGTGGCCTGCCTGTGCGCCGCCTGGTGCGGCACCTGCTCGTCCTACCGCGCCACCTTCGAGGAACTGGCCACGCGCCACCCGGACAAGACCTTCGTGTGGATCGACATCGAAGACCAGGCCGACCTGGTCGGCGACCTCGACGTCGAGAACTTCCCCACTTTACTGGTCCAGCGCGGCGACACGGTCGCCTTCTTCGGCACCATGGTGCCGGACGGCGGCGTGGCCGACCGCCTGGTGCAGGCCCAGGCCGAGCAGTCGCCAGAGGAACTGGCGCGCCTGGCCGCGTCCAGCGAGGAGCGCCGCGGCTGGCAGCGCGAGTGCAACCTGCGCGAATTACTGGCTGCTTGAGTTCAGGCGCAGCGGCAGGCTGCGCAACCGCTGCCCGGTGAGTTTGAACACCGCCGCCGCCACCGCCGGCGCGATCGGCGGCACCGCCGGCTCGCCCACGCCTTCCGGATGTTCGCTGCTCGGCATGATGATGGTCTCGACCTCGGGCGCCTCGCTCATGCGCAGCACCGGATAGTCGCCGAAATTCGACTGCTCCACCTTCCCATCCTTGAGTGTGATTTCGCCGTACAGCGCGGCCGACAGCCCGAAAATCACGCCGGATTCCACCTGCTGGGCCACGATGTTCGGGTTCACCACCAGGCCGCAGTCGATCGCGCAGACCACCCGGTGCACGCGGATCGCCCCTTCCTGCACCGAGACCTCGGCCACCTGCGCCACCGTGGTCCCGAAGGAGCGGTGCAGCGCCACGCCATGCGCGCGGCCCTCGTCAAGCTGGCCGGCGCGCGCCACCGCCGCGTCCAGCACGGCCAGCGCGCGCGGGTGCTCCTGCAGCAGGGAACGCCGGAATTCGACACTGTCGCGTTTGGCCGCATGCGCCAGCTCTTCCACGAAGGTCTCCTTGAAGAAGGCATTGTGCGAATGCCCGACCGAGCGCCAGTAGCCGAGCGGCACCGGGCTGTCCACGATCACGTGGGCGATGCGCTGGTTCGCGATCCCGTACTGCATGTCGTAGGCGCCTTCGGCCGTGGTCTTGTCCGGCCCCACGCCGGGCAGGCCGAGGTTGCGCGGGAAATACTGGTGGCCGATGGCGCCGCCGGCCGAGCGCGCGTCCCAGACCAGGATATTCCCCTTCGCATCGAGATGGGCCTTGTAGCGCGCCAGCGCGGCGGGACGGTAGACGTCGTGGGTGGTGTCATCTTCGCGGCTCCAGATCAGCTGCACCGGGCGGCCAGGCAGGGCCATTGCCACCGTGACGGCCTGCGCCACCATGTCGGCTTCCAGGCGCCGGCCGAAACCGCCGCCCAGCAGCATCACCTCGATGGACACATCTTCGCGCGCCACGCCCGCCACGCGCGCGGCCACGTCCACCGCCACGCTCGGCACCTGGGTCGAGACCCACAGGCGCACCTTGCCGTCCACGACCTGGGCCGTGCAGTTGATCGGCTCCATGGCCGCATGCGCGAGATAGGGCGCGCGGTACTCGGCCGATACCGTCAGCGCGGCGCCAGTCACGTCCTGGCTGCCGGTCTCGTGATAGGTGAAACCGCTCTCCTCGTCGAGCGCCCGCGCGAACGACTCGAGCAGGGATTCGGTGGACAGGCGCGCATGCGCGCCCTCGTTCCAGGTGACCGGCAGCGCGTTCGCCGCCTGGCGCGCCTGCCACCAGCTGCCCGCCACGACGGCCACGCCGGCGCCCGCGCCGGTGAGGTCGCCCGGCGTGCCGGGTACCGGCACCACCGCCTGCACGCCCGCCATCCGGCGCACCGCGTTCGCATCGAAAGCAGCCAGCGTCGCGCCCACCGTCGGCGCCATCCTGACCGCCGCATAGACCATGCCGGGAGGACGCACATCGATGCCGAAACGCGCGGCGCCAGTGGACTTGATGTGGCTGTCCACGCGTCGCAGCGGCTTGCCGATCAGGCGGAAGTCGCGCGGCTCTTTCAGGCGCACATCCGCGCTGGCGATTCCCTCGCCCACCCGCGCAGCGTCGATCGCCAGCGCGCCGTAGCCGAGACGGCGGCCATCGGGGTGCAGCACGAAGCCGTCCGCGGTGCGCAGCGTCGCGACCGGCGTTTTCCACTGGCCGGCCGCGGCCTCGAGCAGCATGGCGCGCGCCACCGCCCCCGCTTCGCGCATCGGCGTCCAGGCATCCTTGATGCTGGTCGAGCCGCCCGTGAACATGATGCCCAGTTCGCGCCCCAGCTTGGCCATCATCCACTGCGCGCCCTGGCGCAGCTGGCCGGTGTCGTCGGGGTGGAAAGGCAGGTTCTCGCGCAGGACGGTCAGGTTGGCGAAGATCGGGTCGATCGGCGCCGGGGCGACGCGCACCGCCTCGAGGGCCACGTCGAGCTCCTCGGCCACCAGGGTCAGGAGGGCCGTGTGCACGCCCTGCCCCATTTCGCTGCGCGGCACGACCACCGAGACGGCGCCGTCCGGGCCAATGGCGACCCAGCCGTTCAGCGCAACCGTGTCCTGCGCGACCGGCAGCGGCGCGCTTGTGTGCAGGCGCTGGCGCGGCGGCTGCACACCCCAGCCGACCAGCAGGGCGCTCGAGCCCAGCAGGCCGCCCAGCAAAAAGTTGCGGCGCGTGCGCCCCTTGCGGCCGAGGCCTTCCTCAGGCTTCGCTTGCTGCGTCTCGTTCGGTGCTGCCCGCTTCATCCGCTTCTTGTCTCCATCGTGTCAGTATGTCGGCCGGCCCCACGGGCCGGCTGTACAGGTAGCCCTGGGCATGCCGGCAGCCGTGGCGCAGCAGGAAGGCGGCCTGCTCCTCGTTCTCGACGCCTTCCGCGATCACCGACAGGTTCAGGCTCTTGCCGAGCTGGATGATCGCCACCGCGATCGCTTCGTCATTGGCATCGGTCGAGATGTCCTTGATGAAGCTGCGGTCGATCTTGAGCGTCTGCACCGGCAGCTGCTTCAGGTAGGCCAGCGACGAGTAACCCGTGCCGAAGTCGTCGATCGCCAGGCCGACCCCGATGGCATCGAGGTCGCTCACCAGCTGGAGGGCGTCGCCGGCATGCATGATGACGGACTCGGTCACTTCCAGCTGCAGCCTGCCCGGCCCCAGTCCGGCTTCACGCAGGACGCTGGACACGTGTTCCGCGATGCTGCCGCGCTCGAACTGGCGCACCGAGAGGTTCACCGCGATCTTCGGCACGGCGAGCCCGGCCTTGTCCCAGCTTACCATCTGGCGGCAGGCCTCGGCCAGCACCCATTGGCCCAGCGGCTTGATGAAGCCCATGTCCTCGGCCACCGGAATGAAGCGGCTCGGGGCCACCAGGCCCAGCTCCGGGTTCTGCCAGCGCACCAGGGCTTCAACGCCGACCAGGCGGCCGGTATCGATCTCGACCTGCGGCTGGTAATGCAGGAAGATCTCCTGCTTGTCGATCGCGCGCCGCAACAGGGCTTCCAGGCGCAGGCGCTCGAGGCCCTCGCCGCTCATCGAGGGGGAATAGAACTGGTAGCCGTTGCGGCCGCGCGCCTTGGCCTGGTACATCGCCACGTCGGCGTTGCGCACCACCATGTGCACGTCTTCGGCGTCCTGCGGGAACAGGCTGATGCCGACGCTGGCCGTCACGAACAGCTCGTGGCCCGAGACGGTGAAGGGTTGCTCGAACAGGTTCACCAGCTTGCCGGCCACGTGGCCCGCGCCAAAGGCGCCGTCGACGTCTTCCAGCAGCACGATGAATTCGTCGCCCCCCAGGCGCGCCAGGGTGTCGCCCTCGCGCAGGCAGCCGCTCAATGCGCCCGCCACCTGCTTGAGCAATTCGTCGCCGACGTGGTGGCCGAGGGTGTCGTTGACGTTCTTGAAGCGGTCCAGGTCGATGAAGAGCACGGCCAGTTGTTCGTGCTCGCGCGCCGCGCGCACCATGGCGTGCTGCAGGCGGTCATGGAACAGCAGGCGGTTGGGCAGCGCGGTGAGCGGATCGTGGTGGGCCAGGTGGTCGAGCTTGTCCTGGGATTCCTTGACCTTGGTGATGTCGCTGAACACGCAGACATAGTGGGTGACCTGGTCCTCGTGGTCACGCACCGCCGACACGGTCAGCCATTCGAGGTAGACCTCGCCGTTCTTGCGGGTGCCCCAGATCTCGCCGCGCCAGAAGCCGGTGTCGGCCAGATCCGTCCACAGCTGCTGGTAGAACCCGTCGTGGTGCTGCTTGCCACCCGACGCGCGCGTCAGGCTGGAATGCTGGCCCAGCGCCTCGTACTCGGTATAGCCGGTGATCTGGGTGAAGGCCGGGTTGGTCGCGATGATGCGGCCGTAGGCGTCCAGCACCATGACGCCGTCCGCGATGTGTTCCAGCACCGTGGCCGCCAGACGCAGCTTTTCCTCGGCCTGCTTGCGCTCGGTGATGTCGGCGAACACCCAGATGCTGCCCTCGTTCGGCTTGGCAGGGTCGAGCGCGCAGCCGCTCACCAGCAGCCAGAAGATGGAACCGTCGCGGCGCCGGAACTGCAGCTCCTCGCCAGTGTCCGGGCCGTGCGCGATGCGCGGGTATTTCTCGAGCCACAGGCGCTCGAATTCGGCGCGGCCCGGGAACAGGATCTCGGTCGACTTGCCGACCATCTCGCCTTCTGCGTAACCGAACAGGGCCTCGCCGCGGCGGTTGGCCGAGACGATGCGGCGCTGGCGCACGAACAGCACGCCGAACATCACATTGTCCAGGATCGCGCCCTGCTCGGTCAGCAGGGCCTCGATGCGCATCTCGTCGTGCTTGCGCTCGCTGATGTCGTAGATGATGCCGTCGATGCGGAAGTTGTCCTCGCCCCACAGGCCCTGCGGCTGGCCGCTCTCGAGCACCCAGCGCTCGATGCCGCCGGCGTCGACGATGCGGTACTCGACCTCGTAGGGACTGCCGGCCATCAGCGCCTCGCGCGTGACGTGGCGCTGCATGCGCCGGTCTTCCGGGTGGATGATGTTGGCCCAGTCGTCGGTGGTGGCCAGCATGAAGCGTTCGGCCGGATAGCCGGAGATGTCTTCGATGGCGTCGCTGACGAAGTCGATCGGTCCCCCGGGGCGGGCCCGGAACACGGCGCCCGGCACCTGGGTGACGATGGTGCGGAACTGTTCCTCGCGCCGCCCGATGTCGGCGAACAGCTGGCCGATCGCCATGCGCATGCGCTCCATCTGGCCGCCCAGGCGTCCCAGCTCGTCGCCGTCGGCGAGGTGCAAGGGGGTGTCGAAGTCGCCGCGCGCCAGGCGGTCGGAGAAACCGGTGAGGGTGAGCAGCGGCGACAGCAGGCGGCGCTTGAGCAGCAGCGCGATCAGCAGCAGCGAGACCACCAGCTGGATCGCGAGCACCAGGGCGTAGTTGCGGCGCTTCGTTGCCAGCTCCTGCTGGGCGAGGTGGTCGGCCATCTCGATCGCCACCCAGCCGATCTTCTGGCCGCGCGCGAGGACGTCACGCTCGGCGCGGTAGACCCTGGCGCCCTTCGGGACGGCCACGCGCTGCTTGAACAGTTCGGCCTTCTCCAGGCCAT
This sequence comes from Pseudomonadota bacterium, assembly GCA_040758275.1. Classification (GTDB taxonomy): domain Bacteria; phylum Pseudomonadota; class Gammaproteobacteria; order Burkholderiales; family Burkholderiaceae_D; genus Telluria. Next base: position 36,309 of record JBFLVV010000023.1, on the reverse strand, counting down.
GCACCTCGACGTGCACGATGACCGGGTCGCGGACAAAGGAATCGACCAGGGAGCGGGCGGCCTCCGGGTTCAGGTCCCATAATGGCTGCTGCATTCCGAGCGCGAGGATGTCGGCATTGCGTGCCAGCGCATCGTGCAGGGCGCGCTCCGTCGCCTCGCGCTCCTGGACCCCGATCAGGAAGAAGCCGCCAAGCAGCGCAGGCGCCGCCAGTCCGCCGAACACGACCAGCAGCAAGGCGCCATAGATCGAGCGCCCGTACAGCTTGCGCAGTCTGGACGGGAATCCGCGAAAGTGGGAACGTGACAGCGGCATCGGCAATCGGTTGCGCCCCTCGTTGGGGCAAGCGCCTTAATTTATTTATGGCAAGGAATTTGTCCGATTATGCATGTTAGATTGCCACGCGTCATCAAATTGAACGCCGCATCGCGTATGGTCGCCTGAGAGTGTCGGCGGCACGCGACAAGACTTGCTATGATTTAACTTCTTTTAGAGGAGACACGATGAGCCTGTCCATGTATTCCGCCTCCGTGCCGGTGTTCCGCCAGATGCTGGGCGCACTCGCCGACGTGCTGGAAAAAGCCGAAGCCCACGCCCAGGCCAGCAAGTACGATGCTGGCGCCCTGCTGCAGGCGCGCCTGTTCCCGGACATGTTCCCCTTGATTAAACAGGTGCAGATCGCCACCGACTTCGCCAAGGGCGCCAGTGCCCGCCTGGCTGCCGCCGACGTGCCGCGCTTTGATGACAACGAGCAGACCTTCGCCGAACTCCAGCAGCGCATCAGCAAGACCCTGGGCTTCATCGAGTCGCTGTCGCAGGACATGTTCGAGGGTGCGCAAGAGCGCGCGATCACCCACGGCGCCGGCGAACGCGCCCGCCACTTCGACAGCGGCGCGCCCTACCTCACCGGCTTCGTGCTGCCGAACTTCTACTTCCACGTGACGACCGCGTACGCGATCCTGCGCCATAACGGCGTGCCGATCGGCAAGCGCGATTTCCTGGGGATTCAATAAGTAGGGTGGGCCTGGGCGGCCCCGCGAGTCCTCCGCCCACGCGTTCAAGCAGCGTAAAAATGGACGATGCGCGTCAACTCACCATGTAGCTGAACGCGCGGACGGCGAAGCCGTCCACCCTACGCCCCCCGAGGCGTGACGTCAGGTATTCCGGCGCGGATAGCCCTGCGCCAGGATCCGCACCCACACCTTCTCTTTTTCCTCGGCGCTCATCGCCACCCAGTTGGCCACCTCGACATAGGTGCGTCCACAGCCGCGGCACACCTCGTCGAAGGTGGTCGAGCAGACGGCGACGCAGGGTGTGTCCGGGCGCTCGACCGGCGCGCCGGCGGGATCAGCGTGCGGGGCCGACATCGAGCTTGTCCCAGCCGTCATGGCCGAGCTTTTCCATGGTGTCGATATTCTTCTCGAAGATCTCCTCCGCTTCCGGGAAGGCCTCGACCGCGCGGTCGATGCTGTCCTCGCGCAGCAGGTGCAGGATCGGGTACGGTGCGCGGTTGGTGTAGTTCGAGATGTCGTTCGCGTCGGTGTCGGCGAACTGGTAGTCCGGGTGGAAACTCGCCACCTGCAGTTCGCCGTCCAGCTGCATGTCCTCCACCGCCGCGTCGGCGACGTCGAGGAATTCGTTGTAATCCTCGAAATCCTGCAGCACGAAGGGGTGGATCAGCAGGGTCGTGTCAGTCTGTTCGACCGGGGTGTCCGACAGGTGCTGCAGTTCGTCCATGAGCTGCTCGAGCAGGGCTTCGGGCGTCGTCGCGGACGACACGACATAGCGCACCTGCTCCTTCACGTAGACCGATTTGGCAAAGGGGCAGAGGTTCAGGCCGATGACGGCCTTTTCCAGCCAGCGGCGGGTCGCGGCGACGATGGCCTCGTCGTCGGCGTTCGGGTTTGCGGTGCGCATGTTGAAACCTACAGAAGCAAGAAAGACAGGAGCCGGATTGTACGCACACTTTGCGTCGCCTCATAGATTTACAGCCAGCCGGGACTAGTTTACGCATGAGACCGACCTGTCGGGCGCCAAGTTTTCACCTGTCGGGCCTGAGCGATATCTTCATCGATCTTGCAGTCATCTGGCATCATCTCGTGTTTTCATGATGTCAATTTACACAAATGAAGCTCGGCAAGAAAATTGTAACGTTGGGGACATATTTCTTGACTGACTCAAGCATGTCTACGTACACTGGCCCCCTTGACCAGTACGTTCGTTCCTGAACGCAACAACGGAAAGCGATGCACGACATGATCCGAAGCACCCTCGCGACTGCCGCGCTGGCCCTCCTGGCCACCTCCCCGCTGGCGCAAGCCATGGACAATCCGGCCTCCCTCGCCGCCGCACCGATCGCCCGCTCCGCCCTGCCTCTGGCGCCGAACGCGATCAAGGTGGACGAGTACAAGGAAACCGATGTGTGGGGTCGCATCCGCAGCGGCTATGCTATTCCGGACGTCAACAACAATCTGGTCAGCCGTCATACCCAGGCCTACAGCGCCCGTCCCGACAGCCTGAAGCGCATCTCGGGCCGCGCCTCGCCCTACCTCTTCCACATCGTGCAGGAACTGGAAAAGCGCGGCATGCCGACCGAACTGGCCCTGCTGCCGGTGATCGAATCGGCCTTCAACCCGCAAGCCCTGTCCACCGCCAACGCGGCCGGCCTGTGGCAGTTCGTGCCGGGCACCGGCAAGGACTACGACCTCAAGCAGAACATGTTCAAGGACGAGCGCCGCGGCGTGCTGGCCTCGACCGATGCGGCCCTCTCCTACCTGCAGCGCCTGTACACGATGTTCGGCGACTGGCAGCTGGCCCTGGCGGCCTATAACTGGGGCGAAGGCAATGTCCAGCGCATCATCAAGAAGAACCAGGCGCTCGGCAAGGGCACCGACTTCGAGAGCCTGGCCGAGCTGATGCCGGCGGAGACCCGCAACTACGTGCCGAAGCTGCAGGCCGTCAAGAACATCGTCGCCAACCCGCAGCAGTACAACGTTATCCTGCCGGCGATCGACAACCAGCCCTACTTCACCGCGATCGACAAGACCAGCGACATCGACGTTGCCGTCGCCGCCCAGCTGGCCGAGATGTCGCTCGACGAATTCAAGGCCCTGAACCCGCAGTTCAAGAAGCCGGTCATCACCGGCGGCGAGAAGACCAAGATCCTGCTGCCGAAGGAAAACGCCGAGAAGTTCCACCTGAACCTGGCCCAGTGGGGCCGCGAACTGTCGACCTGGACCACCCACAAGATCACCGGCGCGCGCGTCTCGATCGCGGCCCTGGCCTCGAAGTTCGGCACCACCCCGGAAGTGATCCGCCAGGCCAACAATATCCCGGCCAGGTCGACCGTCAAGGCCGGCTCGACCATCCTGGTGCCGAAGGTCTCCGCCTCGAGCGCCGGCGACATCGCCGAGAACATCATCGACAACGCGGTGGTGGCCTTCGAAGCCGAACGCAGCGCCAAGAAGGTCAAGGCCTCCACCAGCTCGCGCTACAAGGCCAAGGCCCGCACCGGCTCCAAAAACCGCATCGCGCGCAACACCTCTTCCAAGCGCAAGCAGCGTTAATCTTCCCGCAAGCCGCGCTTACGCACGGCTTAAGCGTCTTCCTGGCGCGTCCGCACGCCCGTGCGGACGCGTGCAGACTTTTCTGAACTGATGTATGATGTCGTTTGTGCGCTGCAAAAGAGCGTCCAAACAGACCGGACGCAGCAGTTCAACAGGTAGTACCGAGCAGTACAACTAGCAGCATCGCAAGCCTTGGCGACAATCGATCGCCCTTCATTAAAAAGCCCTCCCGCCCTGCGTGTCAGCATCCAGACACCGTCCCGGCGCAAAGCTTTTGTGCCGAAATTTCTTTCATTACTGAGTCATTTCGTAGTCGTTGGTTCGCGTTGCTATTCTGCGCCCGTCATGTGACGACGCGCGATCATGATTTATTCCGAAAGTAAAAGTACACATGAGTTTTGAAGCACTAGGTTTACACGCGTCGCTCGTCAAGGCAGTCGCCACCGCCGGCTACACCAAGCCGACCCCGGTGCAGGAGCAGGCCATCCCTGCCGGCATCGCTGGCCGCGACCTGCTGGTGTCGTCGCAGACCGGTTCGGGCAAGACCGCGGCATTCATGCTGCCGGCCCTGCACAAGCTGGCCAATATGGAGCCAAGCCCGCAAGCCGCCCGTACGCCCGCACAGCAGGCGCAGTCGGCGCGCGCCCGTGGCGAACGCGTCCGCTTTACCCCGGCCCAGCCGAAGATGCTGGTCCTGACCCCGACCCGCGAACTGGCCCTGCAGGTCACCACCGCGACTGAACAATATACTTCCGACATGCGCCGCATCCGCGCCGTGTCGATCCTGGGCGGCATGCCCTATCCGAAGCAGATGCAACTGCTGTCGAAGAATCCGGAAATCCTGGTGGCGACCCCGGGCCGCCTGATCGACCACATGGAGTCGGGCAAGATCAATTTCTCGCAGCTCGAGATCCTGGTGCTGGACGAAGCCGACCGCATGCTCGACATGGGCTTCATCGAAGACATCGAGAAGATCGTCGAAGCGACCCCGGACACCCGCCAGACCATGCTGTTCTCGGCAACGCTCGACGGCGTGGTCGGCAATATGGCGCGCCGCATCACCAAGGATCCGATGGTGATCCAGATCGCCAGCGCCACCAACCGCCACGAGAACATCGTGCAGAAGGTGCACTTCGTCGACGACCTGTCGCACAAGAACCGCCTGCTCGACCACCTGCTGCGTGACGAGAGCCTGGACCAGGCCGTGGTGTTCACCGCGACCAAGCGCGACGCCGACATGATCGCCGACCGCCTGAACATCGCCGGCTTCGCGGCTGCCGCCCTGCACGGCGACATGCACCAGGGCGCGCGCAACCGCACCCTGGACAGCCTGCGCCGCGGCCAGGTGCGCGTGCTGGTGGCGACCGACGTTGCCGCCCGCGGCATCGACGTGCCGAACATCACCCACGTGGTGAACTACGACCTGCCGAAGTTCCCCGAGGACTACGTGCACCGTATCGGCCGTACCGGCCGCGCCGGCCGCAACGGCATCGCGATCTCGCTGGTGAACCACGCCGAAGGCATGAACGTGCGCCGCATCGAGCGCTTCACCAAGCAGTCGATCCCGGTCGGCGTGGTGGAAGGTTTCGAGCCGAAGCGCGCCGCTCCGACCCGTTCGGCCTCGCGTCCGGGCTGGAAGCCGGGCGACGGCCGCAGTGCCGGCAAGCCGGGCCAGCGCAGCTTCGGCAAGCCGTCCTACGGCGACCGTCCGCAGCGTGAAGGCGGCTACGAGCGTCCGCAGTACGAAAGCCGCTTCGCTGACCGTGGCCCCCGTGAAGGCGGTTACGAGCGTCCGCAGGGCGAGAGCCGTTATGCCGACCGCGGTCCACGCGAAGGCAGCAGCTATGGCGACCGTCCGCAGCGCGAAGGTGGTTTCCGCCGCGAAGGCGGCTACGGCGACCGTCCGCAGCGCGAAGGCGGCTACCGCCGTGACGCTGCGCCGCAAGGCGCGCCGGGCAGCGCCCCGCGTGAAGGCGGCTACCGCGGCAATCGCCCGGAAGGCGCCCGCCGTGAAGGCGGCTACAGCAAGCCGGCACACCCGCGCTCGGCTGATAGCACCCGTCGCAGTTTTGGCGATTTCTGATCGCTGAAGACTGAATGAAAAATGGCTGCCTCTGGCAGCCATTTTTGTTTGCGCTTGGCGCGACCACCCATCAGTCGCCATCGAAGCCGTCCAGGCCGGGACCATCGTCCACGCCGTCTGACTGACGGCGCGGCCAGAGCCGCCAGGGCCGCGGCCCGCCCAATTCGTCGTATGCCAGATCCGCGCACTCGCGCTCGCGTTTTCGCCAATGGACGAGGCCCAGTCCCAGGGTCATGAGGGCGGCCGCGCACACGCCCAGGAGCAAGTCGCGCAGGCTATAGGCCAGCATCCCCGACACCACGCCGGCCGCGAACACGAGCAGTCCCAGGCAGTCCCTCAGCGTCATCGTCACTTCTCCGTGTTTTTTGACGGAATGACGATATCACGAGCCGGCATATAATTGTGGTCCACGCTTACCCAGGTTCCAGAGTGCGCAGGCGCATCCTCATCATCAGCCCCGCCGGTGCGCGGGACAATAACGGCAACTGGCAGACCGCGAGCCGCTGGTCGCGCTTCCTGCGCGGGCAATACCAGGTCGAGGTCGCACGCGATTGGTCCGAGCAAGACCCTATACCCGATCTGCTGATCGCCCTGCATGCGCGGCGCTCGGCCGCGGCACTGGCTGCCTTCACGGCGCGTCATCCGGATCGCCCTTCCGTGCTGGTGCTGACCGGGACCGACCTGTATCGCGACATCGCGATCGACGCGAACGCGCAGGCCTCTCTGCACCACGCCCACGCCCTCGTACTGCTGCAGCCGGCCGGCCTGGCCCTGCTGTCCGACGCCATGCAGGCGAAGGCGCAGGTGATCTACCAGTCGGCGCCCAGCCTGCGCCCTCGCCCGCCCGGCCCGAACGCACGCCATCGCGACATCTGCATGATCGGCCACCTGCGCGAGGAAAAAGACCCGCTGACCTTCATCCGCGCAGCGAGCCTGGTAACGGCGTCCAATGCGCGCCTCCTGCACATCGGCGGCGCGCTCGACCCGGCCCTGGGCGCGGCGGCGGAGCAGGCCGAGAGTCCGCGCTACCACTGGCTCGGCGCCCTGCCCCACGCGGCCGCGCGCCAGCGCCTGAAGCGCTGCCAGGCGATGGCGATCACCTCGAAAATGGAGGGCGGCGCCAACGTCATCATCGAGGCCGTCACCAGCGGCGTGCCGGTGCTCGCATCCGACATCGACGGCAACCGCGGCATGCTGGGCGAGGATTACGCCGGCTATTTCCCGGCGGGCGACGCGGCCGCACTGGCGCGCCTGATCGACCGCAGCATCATGGATCCGGATTTCGACGCCCTGCTGCGCCGTCAGTGCGCGGCCCGCGCGCGTCTGTTCGCGCCCGCCGCGGAGCAAGCGGCGCTGCGCGACTTGGTGGATAATCTGCTCCTTCACGCGCCGGGCGCGACCACCAACATGGAAAACCACGATGAGCACGACTGACCAACCCATCAAACTGACCTCCTTCTCGCACGGCGGCGGCTGCGGCTGCAAGATCGCGCCGGGCGTGCTGGCCGAGATCCTCAACAAATCGACCGGCTTCCCGGTGCCGAAAGAACTCATGGTCGGCATCGAGACCGCCGACGACGCCGCGGTCTACAAGCTCAACGACGAGCAGGCCCTGATCGCCACCACCGACTTCTTCATGCCGATCGTCGACGATCCCTTCGACTTCGGCCGCATCGCCGCGACCAATGCGATCTCGGACGTGTATGCGATGGGCGGCACGCCGATCATGGCGCTGGCCCTGGTCGGCATGCCGGTGAATAAACTGCCGCTGGAGACCATCGGCCAGATCATCCGTGGCGGCGAATCGGTCTGCGCCGAAGCGGGCATCCCGATCGCCGGCGGCCACACCATCGACTCGGTCGAGCCGATCTACGGCCTGGTGGTGATGGGCCTGGTGCATCCGTCCAAGGTCAAGCGCAATGCGGACGCAAAGGCGGGCGACGTTCTCGTGCTGGGCAAACCGCTGGGCGTGGGCGTGCTGTCGGCGGCGCTGAAGAAGGATGCCCTCGGCCCAGAGGGCTATGCGGCGATGATCGCCAACACCACGAAGCTCAACAAGCCGGGCCGCCTGCTGGCCGACATGCCGGGCGTTCATGCGCTGACCGACGTGACCGGCTTTGGCCTGCTCGGCCACCTGCTGGAACTGGCGCGCGGTGCGAAACTGTCGGCGCAGCTCGACATGGACAAGGTGCCGCTGCTGCCCGGCGTGCTGCAATTAGCGCAGGACGGCTTCTTCACCGGCGCGTCAGGCCGCAACTGGGATGCCTACGGCAAGGACGTGGAACTGATTGATGCCATCACCCCGGCCCAGCGCGCCCTGCTGACCGACCCGCAGACGTCGGGCGGCCTGCTGGTCTCCTGCGATCCGGCCAGCGTCGACGAGGTGCTGGCCCTGTTCGCGCGCGAAGGTTTCCTTGATGCCGCCGTTATCGGCCGTATGGCTGACGGCGCGCCGCGCGTCAGCGTCGCCTGACCATCGCTTCGAAGCGGTCCGCCAGCGCCTCGGCCTGGCGCGCCGCATCGAAACCGGCATGGCGCCGCGCAAAGGCGCCTGCCGCGTCGCGGTAGCCGGGTGCGTGCAGAAGATCGCGCACGAAGCCGTCCCAATCCTGCGGCCCCGGCGCCGCCAGCGCATTGATCCCCGCCCCCATCTCCGCCACGCGGCGCGCCATCAAATAGCTCTCCGCCGACATTGGCAGCATCAATAAGGGCCGCCCTGCCAGCAAGGCCTGCGCCGTGGTCGCCTCGCCGGCATGGCAGACCACCAGCTCGCATGCGGCCAGGGCCGCGGGCATCGAGACCGGCCCTGGCGCGAAACGCAGCAGCGGATTCGTGATCGGCGCTTGCGCCCCGCTCGCGACTTCCGGCATGTAGCACAGCACCCGGCAGCCCTGGCGCAGCAGCGCCGCCAGTGCCTCGCGCGAACCCGCTTGCGAAGCACGCAGGTAGGCGAACACGCGGGGACCGCCGCCATCGGGCCACGCCACCTCGCCGTCCATAGGCGGCGCCAGGTTGGGGCCGAGCCAGGGCCCGCCGTCATCTCGCCCGTAGTGGTCGAGCTCCGGCCAGGTGCACAGCAGCGCCTCGTCGCCGCGCAGCAGTTCGCAGGCATGCGCCAGGGGCGGCGCGCCGTGCATGGCCAGCACGCGGTTGGCGCTCTCCAGCACGCGCGCCTCGGTTGTGCTCAGGCGTGAGGCCGACGGCGGCTCCGCTTCGCCCAGCAACAGGGGCGGCAGCGGCTGCGCGGGTGGCGGCACCTGGAAGCCCGTGCCGACGGCAGCGCTCCTCACGCCCAGGCTGCGCGCCGCAAGCAAGGCGGTGGGCGCATAGTCGGCGATCACGAGGTCGGGCCGGCCTTGCCGGAACAGTCCGCGCCAGCCCTCGCACAGCCCGCCCAGCGCATCGGCGTCGAGATAGCCGACCGCGAGCAGGATCTCGGCCAGGCTGGCCTGGACCTGCGGCAGCCCGGCGGTGCGGTGCAGCCAGACCGGCGCCTGCAGCATGTCGCCGCCGCATCCCTGCAGCAGGCGGCGCGGCTGCACCAGGTCGCGCAGGACGAAGCTGACGCGGTGCCCGCGCGCGCGCAGGGGCAGCGCAATCGACTTCAGGCGGGCGGCATGGCCGAGCCCCGCGCCGAGTTCCCAGCAAAGATAGAAATGAGCCATGCCCGGCAGTGTAGCCGAAGCACGGCGGCGCCCCAATCGGCTAGTCGTTGCTCCCACTTCCGTCGGTGTCAGGTCTGACATTTAGACACGAGCTCTGCTGTTACACTTCCGTCGGTGTCAGGTCTGACATTTAGACACGAGCTCTGCTGTTATGACCACGTACAGTTGAGGTCGTGTCCGAATGTCAGACCTGACACCGGTGTGTATGGATGCCGGCTAGGAGCGGGGGCGCGTCCGTTCCCCGGACTCGCGCAGGGCCGGCGCGCGCACCGGCGCGGGTGTGCGCAGCGACAGCGCCACTGCGGCGAGCGCGAACAGCAGGACCAGGAACACGGCCAGCGCGATGGCGACCGGCAGGGGCAGGAAGAAGGCGAGCGTCTGGCCCATGGCATCTCCTTGAATGATGGATATGCGCACACTTTTAATCTGGCGCAAGTCGCTACTCTGCCACTGCTAGATCTGAGGAAATTGACTAAGCGCAATGCTCAGGTCGGCGGCCCCGTCCGCAGCGGCGCCGGGGCCGCGTTTTCCTGGCCCTGCCCCACCCGTTCGTACTCGGCGATCACCTGGGCGCCGAGCAGCAGCAGGGTAGCGGCAATCTCCAGGCTGAACATGACGACGATGGCCGTCGTCATCGAGCCGTACACGACGTTCACCTGCGACAGCGTCGAGAAGTACCAGACCAGCACGTGGCGCGCGATCTCCCACAGCAGCGCCGCCGTCACCCCACCGATCGTGGCGTGCCACAAGGAGAGCCGGCCGACCGGCATCACGAGATAGATCGAGGTCAGCACCAGGATCTCGCCGAGCAGACCGAGCAGGTAGAGCAGCACGCCCGAAACGCCGTTCAGCGACCACTGGTAGCCGAACAGCCAGACGCTCTCCTCGCCCATCACTTCCAGCGTGCCCGCCACCAGGGTCACGATCATGACGCCGAAGCCCAGCGCCAGGATGTAGCAGTAAGGGAGCACGGCCGACACGAGGAAGTGGCGGCGCCGGATCTCGACCCGGTGCTTGAAGATCACGCTCATCGCGTTCTCCAGCACGGTGAAGGCGAAGGAACTGAAGAACAGCATGGTCACGCCCAGCACCCAGGTGATCAGTTCGCGGTTCTCGAGGAAGTGGGCGACCTCGGCGACGATGGGCCGCGACTGTCCCGGCACCAGGAGGCCCAGGTAGCGCTCCAGGGTCTCCAGCAACTCGGCCTGGTCGAGGAAGTGCGACAGCGCCACCACCACCAGCATCAGGAAGGGCACGATCGAGAGCAGCGCGTAGTAGGCGACGGCGCCGGCCAGCAGCAGGCCCTGGTTGGCGCGAAAGCCTTTCACGACCCGCAGCAGGAAGCCCAGCGGGTGCGAGAGGATCCAGACGTTGGCGCGCTGGTCGAGCATGCGTTCACGCCAGCTACGGCGCCGGTTCATCGCGCCAGCCTGATCCCGGTGAACTGCCAGCGCGCCCCGGCCGGGAAGAAGTTGCGGTAGCTGGCGCGCGCATGGGCCTCGGGCGTGGCGCAGGACGAACCGCGCAGCACGTACTGGTTGACCATGAACTTGCCGTTGTACTCGCCGATCGCTCCGCTGGCCGGCGCATAGCCGGGATACGGCGCATAGGAGCTGGACGTCCACTGCCAGCAGGCGCCGAACATTTGCTGCAGGCCCTCGCCGCTGGCGGCGTCCGGGTGCAGGGCGCCATTCGAAAGCAGCGACTGGCGGGCGGCGAACTCCCATTCCGCCTCGGTCGGCAGGCGCGCGCCGCGCCAGCGCGCGTAGGCGTCCGCTTCGTACAGCGAAATATGGGTCACGGGCCGGGCCGGGTCGAGCGCTTGCCGCCCGTGCAGGGTGAATTCCTGCCAGCCTTCGCTACCGCCGTCGACCCAATACAGGGGATGCGGGATCTCGCCCGCGCAGACCTTGTCCCAGCCCTCGGCCAGCCACAGCGACGGGTCGCGGTAGCCGCCGGCCTCGATGAAGTCGCGGTACTCGCCGTTGGTGACGAGGCGCGAGGCCAGCGCGAAGGGCGCGACATAGGTGCGGTGGCGCGGCAGCTCGTTGTCGAAGCAGAAGCCGCGGCCGCCATGGCCGATCTCGGCCAGCCCGCCGTCGAAATCGATCCAGTCGACCGGGCCGGGCGGCGCACCAATCGCCATCGCCTGCGGTGTATAAGCCGGATACAGCGGATTCTGCGCCAGCAGGTGCTTGAGGTCGGTGAGCATCAGCTCCTGGTGCTGCTGCTCGTGCTGCAGCCCCAGCTCGACCAGGGCGGCGACGCCAAAGTCCCTGGGACTGGCGAGCAGCTGCACCATGCGGCGGTCGACGTCCATGCGGTAGGCCCGCACTTCGTCCAGCGAGGGGCGCGTGAGCAGGCCGCGCTGCGGACGCGGATGCTTGTCGCCGACGCCGTTGTAATAGGAGTTGAACAGCACCCGGAAGGCTGGATGGAAGGGAGCGAAACCCTCCTCGTTCGGCTCCAGGATGAAGGTCTCGAAGAACCAGGTCGTGTGCGCCAGGTGCCACTTGATGGGGCTGGCGTCCGGCATGGACTGCGCCAGGCAATCCTCGGGCGACAGGGGCGCGGCGATCTCGAGCGACCGCGTGCGCACCCGTTGGTAAGCGTGGATCAGGTCTTCGCGCTGCCCGATGCCCATCCTAGTGCCCTGCCCCGGCAATCGCCTGTGCGTGGATCACCGCGAACCAGCGCTGCGGATCGGTCCACACGCGGGTCGCCTCGAAGCCGGAACGCTCCAGCAGCGCGATTGCATCGGCCTGCTGGTACTTGTAGCTGTTCTCGGTGTGGATGCAGTCGCCCGCTTCGAATACGCGGCCGCCGCCGTTCCAGCGGACTTCCTGCCGGCGCACCGCTTCCAGGTGCATCTCGACCCGGCCGCGGGCGGGGTTGTAAAAGCCGTGGTGGCGCCAGGCGCGGATGTCGAAGTCCGCATCGATCAAGCGGTTCACGTGGCGCAGCACGTTGAGGTTGAAGGCGCCGGTCACGCCGAGCGCGTCGTCGTAGGCGGCGTCCAGCAGGGCCTTGTCCTTGGCCAGGTCGATGCCGATCAGTACGCCGCCGTCGGGCCCGCATTGCCGGCGCAGGCGGCGCAGGAAACCCTGGGCTTCCTCGGGCGTGAAGTTGCCGATCGAGGAGCCCGGATAGAAGAACAGGCGGCGCTCGGCGCGGACCTGTGGCGGCAACTCGAAGCGGTTCGAGAAGTCCATGCCCAGCCCTTCCATCGCGATGTGCGGGAAACGCTGGCGCAGGCGCACCAGGGCGTCGCACAGGAACTCGCTCGAGATATCGACCGCCACATACTGGGCGGGTTGCAGCAGCGGGAACAGCGAGGCGGCCTTGGCGCAGTTGCCGGCGCCGAGGTCGACCAGCGTACTGCCCGCCCCGGCCACCCGGGCGATCTCGGCGCCATGGCGCGCGAAGATGGCTGCCTCGGTGCGGGTCGGGTAGTACTCGGGCAGTTCGCAGATCGCTTCGAAAAGCTTGGAACCGAGTGCGTCGTAGAGGAACTTCGGCGAGATCCATGCCTCCGGGGCCTCCAGGCCCGCATGCAGCTCGTCCGCCACGTGGGCATTGGCGGCGCGGGGACGGTCTTCTGTGCAGGAGATGTGCATAAGCGTTATCATTCGTGCCGCCACACCGCACCATGCGCCATGGCATAAGGTTAGTCGAAAAACGAAGTTGCAGTTTTTGCCATCATAGCGGATTCGCCAATTCATCGTTTTCGCTGCCGTGCGCGCGTGACGACCACGGTTCATCGAACGTCAATTAATTGTCAGCACTCAATAAGAAAGCAATAACAATGACCTCCTTCTCGCCTTCGCGTGTCTTGAAATCCCTGTTTGCCGCGACCGCCACGGCCGGCCTGATGTTCGCCGCCGGCGGCGCTTATGCCCAGAATACCCCGGGCGTGCTGCGCGTCTCCGCCATCCCCGACGAAGCGCCGACCGAGCTGCAGCGCAAGTTCAAGCCGCTGGGCGACTACCTTGCCAAGGCCACCGGCCTGAAGGTCGAATTCACCCCGGTGACCGACTACGCGGCCTCCGTCGAAGGCCTGATCAACCGCAAGATCGACATGGTCTGGTTCGGCGGCTTCACCTTCGTGCAGGCCAATGTGCGCAGCAAGGGCCAGGTCACGCCGCTGGTGCAGCGCGCGGAAGACGAGAAGTTCCGTTCGGTCTTCGTGACCACCAACCCGGCCATCAACAAGCTCGAAGACCTGAAGGGCAAGACCCTGTCCTTCGGCTCGGAATCGTCGACCTCGGGCCACCTGATGCCGCGCTCCTTCCTGCTGGGCGCGAAGATCAACCCGGACACCGACCTCAAGCGCATCGCCTTCTCGGGCGCGCACGACGCCACCGTCGCGGCGGTCGCCGGCGGCAAGGTCGATGCGGGCGCGCTGAACATCTCGGTGTGGGAAAAGCTGGTCGAAGCCAGGAAGGTCGACCCGAAGGTCGTGCGCGTGTTCTACACCACCCCGGGCTATTACGACTACAACTGGACCGTGCGCAGCGACATGAACCCGGCCCTGCAGAAGAAGATCACCGACGCCTTCCTGGCCCTGAACGATGCGACGCCAGAAGGCAAGCTCATCCTCGACCTGCAGCGCGCCAGCAAGTTTGTCCCGACCAAAACGGCGAACTACTCGGCCATCGAAGCCGCCGCGCGCAACGCAGGCCTGCTGAAGTAATTGCGGCGTAGCGGCAAGCGATGACCTTCCATCTCGAGAACCTCACGGTCCGCCATCTGGCAGCGAAGCGCGATGCCGCGCCTGCCTTGCACGGCCTCGACCTGGTCGTCGCTCCCGGCGAGCAGCTGGCCCTGATCGGCCCTTCGGGCGCCGGCAAGACCACCCTGCTCGCCACCCTCGCCTGCGCCCACCGCCCGGACACGGGCACCTTTACCGTGTTCGGGCAGGATCCCTGGGGCCTGTCGCAGGCCGCGCGCCACCGCCTGCGCGCACGTCTCTTCCTCGCGCCCCAGACCCCGCCGCTGCCGCCGCGCCAGCGCGTGGTCACCAGCGTGCTGGCGGCGCGCCTGCCGCACATGAACCTGTGGCAGGCCTTTGCTTCGCTGGTCAAGCCGGGCGACCCCGACGCCGCCCACGCGGCCCTGTCGCGCTTCGGCCTGGGCGACAAGCTGTATGCGCGGGTCGACCGCCTCTCGGGCGGGGAGCGCCAGCGCTGTGGCCTGGCGCGCCTGCTGCTTTCCTCCGCCGAAGCCTTCCTGGTCGACGAGCCGATCTCCGCCCTCGATCCGGCCCTGGCCCAGCACACACTGAGTGCCTTGCAGCAGGAAGCCGCGAGCCGCAACGCATCGCTCGTCTGCAGCCTGCACCAGGTCGAGATGGCGCGCGCCCACTTCCCGCGCCTGGTCGGCCTGCGCGCGGGCCGCATCGTCTTCGACGCGCCGCGTGAACAGGTCACGGACGCCATGATCGCCGCGCTCTACGACAACGAGAACGTCCAGCCTCATCCCGGACACCCGCACGAATCGCCCGACCGGATCGCGGTCGGCGCCTGCTTCTGATGACGGCGGTACAGCATCCGGACCCGGCCTGGCGCGGCCGGGTGACCGCGACCGTCGTCTGCCTGCTCCTGCTGTGGCCGATGCTGGCCGCCAGCGAGTTCAAGCCCTGGCTGCTGTTCGACCCGCAAAGCCTGGCGGCCGCGGGCATGTTCTTGAGCGACTTCCTGCATCCCGCGCACGGCGCCGAATTCCTGGCCATGGTCCTGCGCGACACCTGGCAGACCGTGGCCATCGCCACCGCCGGCCTCACCCTGGCCCTGCTGGGCGCCATCCCCGCCACCCTCGTGATCACCGAACGCCTGTCGCTGTCGATGCTCGGCACGGGCCGCATGCGCCCCGTCGCCCGCGGCCTGCGCCAGCTGCTGCGCTGGGTGCTGGTGCTGCTGCGCAGCGTGCCGGAACTCGTGTGGGCCCTGCTCTTCGTGCGCATCGTCGGCCTGGGCCCGACCGCCGGCGTGCTGGCCATCGCCCTGGCGTATTCCGGCATGCTGGCCAAGGTGTATGCCGAGATCCTCGAATCCGGCGACGCCCATGCCCTAGACAGCCTGCTCGCCAACGGCAGCGGGCGGCTACCGGCGCTGCTGTACGGCGCCCTGCCCGAGTCGGCGGCCGAACTGGTGTCCTACACCGTCTACCGCTGGGAGTGCGCGATCCGCGGATCGGCCGTCATGGGCTTCGTCGGCGCGGGTGGCCTCGGCCAGCGCATGGACGAGAGCACCAAGATGATGGCGGGCGGTGAAGTCTCGACCATGCTGATCGTGTTCGTGCTGCTGGTGGCCCTGGCCGACCTGGTCTCCAAACTGCTGCGCCGGAGGCTCGGATGAAGCCAAATATGCCGCCTCCGCCGCCGCGCTCGATCGGCACGCCGCTGCTGCTGCTCGCCCTCTTGACGCTCGTCGTCGCCAGCTTCGCTTCCCTCCCCCTGCAGTGGGCCGCCTTCTTCACGCCGGAAGCCGTCACCTCGGCGGGCGAATTCCTGGCCGGCTTCTCGCCGCCGGAGATGGCGCCGGCGTTCCTGACGAAGACCCTGGTCGCGCTGTGGGAGACGCTCGCGATGTCCCTGGTCGGCACCCTGCTGGCCGTGATCGGGGGCCTGGTACTCGCCCTGCCGGCCAGCGGCCGCCTGGGCGCGCCCCTGCGTGCTCCGGTGCGCGTGCTGCTCAACGTCCTGCGCTCGATTCCCGAACTGGTATGGGCCGCCCTGCTGCTGGTGGCGGCCGGCCTCGGACCGTTTGCCGGCACCCTGGCCCTGGCCGCGCATACGAGCGGGGTGCTGGGGCGCCTGTTCGCCGACGCACTGGAGAACACCGAGCCGCAACCGGAAGCCGCGCTGCGCAACAACGGCGCCGCGCCCCTCGCGGCTTTTCTTTATGCGACCCTGCCGCAGGCGCTGCCGCAGATGCTGTCCTATAGCCTCTACCGCTGGGAGAACAATATCCGCGCCGCCGCGGTGCTGGGTGTGGTCGGCGCCGGCGGCCTGGGACAGATGCTCAAGTACCACCTGTCGCTGTTCCAGATGCAGAGCGCGGCGACCGTGGTGATCGCGATGCTGCTGCTGGTGGCGGCCGTGGATGGCGCCAGCTTCGCGCTGCGGCGCGCGCTGACACGCTGAGCTCGAGGATAATTGCTGCCATGCTCGTCCTCGACCAACTGACCAAATCCTACGGCGGCCGCACCGTGCTGGCCCGGCTCTCGCATACCTTCAAGGCCGGCGAATTCGTCGCCATCATGGGCGAATCGGGCGTCGGCAAGTCGACCCTGCTCAACCTGATCGCCGGCCTGGATACACCGGACAGCGGCCAGGTGATCGTCGACGGCACGCCCATGGCGGCGCTCGACGACGATGCCGCCACCCTGCTGCGCCGCAGCCGCATGGGCTTCATCTTCCAGGCCTTCCACGTGCTGCCCCACCTGACCCTGCGTCAGAACGTGGCCCTGCCGCTGCTGCTGAACCGCCAGGATGCCGGGCGCGCCGACGAGATGCTGGCTGCCGTTGGCCTCGGCGGACGCGGCAGCGACTTCCCGCGCCAGCTCTCGGGTGGAGAGCTGCAGCGCGTGGCGATCGCGCGCGCCCTGGTGCACCGGCCCGCCCTGCTGCTGGCCGACGAACCGACCGGCAACCTCGACCCCGAAACCGCCGAAGGCATCCTTCATCTGCTGCGCCAGGAAACCCGCGAGAGCGGCGCCGGCGCCATCATGGTCACCCACTCGCATGCCGCGGCCGCCATGGCCGACCAGGTGCTGCTCCTGACCCGTTCCGGATTGAAATTGACGTAAATTCCACGGAGAAAGACGCAAATGGAAACAATTTTGCGTTTGAATCGTGAATCGTGCGTGACGCAGCCGTAGTAATATCACAACGACCCGCCACCGATCCGTTAGCACAAGAAAGAGGCTGGGCTATTCCAGAACAGTCGATCTGTCCCGAACCCATGTTTTCATATTGGAGAACCAACATGAGCGTACGACAGAAAAAACAGGAAATGCTCGCCGCTATGCACCGGGCACGCGCCCTCGAACCGTCCAGCTTCGTGCCCAACAAACTGCTCGACACCCTGATCGAGCGCATGCAACTGAAGAACGACGCGGAGCTGTGCCGCGTCCTCGAAGTGCAGCCGCCGATCATCAGCAAGATCCGCCACCGCAAACTCAATGTGGGCGCAACGATACTCCTGCGCATGCACGAGAAATCGAATATCCCGATCCGCGAACTGAAGGAACTGACCAGCGCTTCGATTCACTGAGGTTGGTTTTTGTAGGGTGGTCGGCTTCGCCGACCGCGCGTCCAGCCAGCTCATGTTTAGCCTCTGCGCATCCGAGAGTTGAACGCGCGGTCGGCAGAGCGACGAGGCCGCCCAGGCCACCCTACGGATGAAGGCTAAGCTGCGGGCGGACGGCCGGTCTTGAGCTGGGGGAGTGCAGCCAGCACGGCCTTGAGGGTGGCGATGTCGACCTGGCCCAGCAGGGCCACGCCGATGCGCAGCAGTTCGCTCTTCTTGACGTCGATGCCGGCGCGCAGGCAGGCGCCCTTGACCTCGGCAAGCACCGCATATTCCTGCTCGGGCATGGTGAAGCTGTCGCGCACCAGCACCGGGCGCGCGGCGTCGCGTGGCGCGGGCGTGGCGGCGGGCTGCGCGGTCTTGCGCGTGCGCTTCGCCTCGGGCGCGGCAAGGGCGCCGGCTGCCGCCTTCACAGCGGTTTTCACGGACGTCCGGGGTTTTGCTACGGGCTTTGCTGCGGGCTTGGCTACGGCTTTGACTGCTGCTTTCGCAGCCGGCTTGGCTGCGGCCTCCACCGACGCCTTCGCGCGCACGGTCCTGGCTGCCGCCGGGGTGGCGGCCGACTTCCTGGGCATTACTGACTCCATTGTTCAACAAGCTAAACAATATAGTCGATTTGGCCCCGCAGTGCCAAGGCGCACGATTGATCGCGCGCAGACAATTCCGTCGATCAGGCGCCTGATCCGCCCTCGCCTTCTTCGGTGTCGCGGTACTCCTGTGCGATGCGCGCGAACTCCTCCTCGATCGCGAAGAAGGCGTCCAGCACGTCCGGATCGAAGTGCGTGCCGCGGCCCTGGCGCATGATCTCCAGCGACTGCTCATGGCTGAATGGCGGCTTGTAGACGCGGCGCGAGATCAGCGCATCATAGACGTCGGCCACCGCCATCAGGCGCGCCGAGACCGGAATCTCCTCTCCGCTCAGGCTTTCCGGATAGCCGCTGCCATCCCATTTCTCCTGGTGCGAGTAGGAGATCTCGCGCGCGAACATCAGGAAGCTGTTGGAGCCGCCCAGGTGCTTCTCGGCCAGCATGATGGTGTCGCGCCCATAGGCAGCGTGCAGCTTCATGATCTCGAACTCTTCCGGATCGAGCTTGCCGCGCTTTTGCAGGATGTGGTCAGGGAGCCCCACCTTGCCGATGTCGCACAGGGGCGCCGACTTGTACAGCAGGTCGATGTTCTCGTCGCTGAGGTAGGCGGCGAAGCGCGGATGGTTGCGCAGCTTCAGCGCCAGCGCGCGCATGTAGTGCTGGGTGCGGCGCAGGTGGTTGCCCCCGTTGTTCTCGTGAACCTTGCCGTCGCGCGTCTCGACCATCGAGGCCATCGCCAGGATCAGCGCTTCCTGCATCAGGAGCAGCTGGGCGGTGCGCTGCTGCACCATGCGCTCGAGGTTCTGGTTGTGCTCCTGCAGGAGTTTTCTCGCCGAGCGCAAGGTCAGGTGGGTGTTCACGCGCGCGAACAGGATCGGCGGGCTGATGGGCTTGCCCAGGTAGTCGACCGCCCCCACCGACAGGCCCATGGCTTCGTCCTCGATCTGGTTCTTCGCGGTGAGGAAGATCACCGGGATGTCGCTGGTGGCCGGATTGCCCTTCAACTGGCGGCAGGTCTCGTAGCCGTCCATGCCCGGCATCATGACGTCGAGCAGGATCAGGTCGAGGTCGGGCGTGGCGGCTGCCACCTGCAGGGCCGTCGTGCCGTTGTTCGCCACCTTGGTGTGGTACTTGTCCTTCAGGAGGCGCGACAGCAGCATGATGTTGTCGGGCGTGTCGTCGACGATCAGGATGGTCGGTTTATCGGGTTTCGGCTGCGAGGCTGCGTTCATATGTGTTCCGCAATGGATGACGTGCCGCCGTGCGACTGGGACAGCACGAGGCGCGCTTCTTCGAATTCGTAACGCGACAGGTGGGCCTCGAGGCGCGCCAACGCGCCCGGGCCGAGCAGGCGCCCGAGGGGGCCGCGCACCGTGTCGAAAAAGTCGGTGGCTTCGCCGGAGAACTCGGCGAGCATGGCTTCCAGCTGGGCCACGGCCTTGGCCGCATCCAGCGCCGAGGTGCCCGAAGGCGGCGCGATCGCCTCCTTTGGCGCGGCCTTGGCGAAATAGGTGTCGAGGGCGTCCATCAGGCCGTCCAGGCTGCCGCGCAAGGCGGTGCAGCTGGACGCCAGGCGCGCCAGGTCAGGGCTCGAGCGCCCTGCTTCTTCCTCGATCTCCTGGGCCAGGGCCTGCAGCTCGCGTGCGCCGACGTTGCCGGCCACGCCGCGCAAGGTGTGGGCGCGCACCGCCACGTCGCGCAGGCGCGCGCCATCGAGGTCGCTCTGGATGCTGCAGCCGGCGTCGCGCTGTGAGCCGCGGAAGCGGTCGAGCAGCTCCACGTAGAGGCGTCCGTTGCCGCCGACGTTGCGCAGGCCGAAGCTGGCGTCGATGCCGGTCACGCCAGAGAGCTGCAGCTCGGCCGCGGTAGTCGGTCCGGTCTCGGATGTGGCCAGCGCGGTGCGCGTCGGCAGCGCCTTGCCGAGCCAGCGCGACAGCGTGGCATAGAGCTTCTCCGGTTCGACCGGCTTGGTGATGTAGTCCTGCATGCCCTCGGACAGGCAGCGCTCGCGGATCTCGGCCAGCGCATGCGCCGTCATGGCGATGACGGGCAGCTCGTCGAAGCGCGCATCCTTGCGCAGTTCCACCGTCGCGGCGTGGCCGTCGAGCTGGGGCATCTCGAGGTCCATCAGTACCAGGCGGTAGCCGTCCGGGCCTGCCTCCATCAGCTTGTCGAGGGCCTGCTGGCCGTTCGAGGCGACGTCCACCTCGATGCCCTGCGATTCGAGCAGCTCGCGTGCGATCTGCTGGTTGACCAGGTTGTCTTCCACCAGCAGCACGCGCGCCGCATGCTGCGAGGGGCGCACCACGCCGGCGCCAAAAGCGTCGCGCGGGGCCGCCGCAAACAGGCCGGCGAGCGTATTGGACAGCGAAGAACCGACGAAAGGCTTGAACAGGAAGCCGTTCACGCCCGCCTCTTCGGCGCGGGCCTGCACGTCGTCGCGTCCGAAAGGCGTCACCAGCACGGTGAGCGGCGGGCGGCACAGGTCGGTATTCTCACGGATGCGGCGCACCAGGTCGATGCCGTCCATGCGCGGCATGGTGCAGTCGGTCAGCACCAGCTGGTAAGGGGCGCCCGCGGCATCGGCCGCGTAGATCGCGCCTTCGGCGTGGCGCGCGTCGGACGCGCACTCGACCCGCAGCGGCAGCGCCGCCAGCGCTTCGCGCAGCACGGCGCGCGCCAGCACGCTGTCGTCGACCACCAGCACCCGCGCGCCCTTCAGTTCCGGCGGCACCACCAGGGTCGATTCGGGCTGGCCGGACAGGGCGAAATCGAGGTCGAAGTGGAAGGTCGAGCCGGCGCCCGGCTCACTGTCGACCGCGATGCGCCCGCCCATCAGGCCCACCAGCTGCTGCGAGATCGACAGGCCAAGACCGGTGCCGCCGTACTCGCGCGTAGTCGAGCCATTCGCCTGGCTGAAGGCGCGGAACAGCTTGGCCTGCTGCTCTTCGCCGATGCCGATGCCGGTGTCGCTGACGGCGAAGCGCAGGCGCACGTGGCCGGGCTCCGCGCCGCGCAGCGGGATGCACGAGAGCTGCAGCTCGCCGCTGGGCGTGAACTTCACCGCGTTGTTGACCAGGTTGATCAGGACCTGGCCCAGGCGCAGCGGGTCGCCCACCAGCTGGCGCGGCACCGAGTACGGCACGTGGAACAGGTATTCGAGGCGCTTGTCGGCGGCGCGCTGGCTGGTCACGCTGGCGACGTTGCACAGCACCTCGTCGAGGTCGAACGCCACCTGCTCGACCTCGAGCTTGCCTGCCTCGATCTTGGAAAAGTCGAGGATGTCGTTGATGATCCCCAGCAGGGACAGCGCGGCCCGGTGGATCTTGCCGACATAGTCCTGCTGCTTCGGATTGAGGTCGGTGCGCAGCGCGAGATAGGCCATGCCGATGATGGCGCTCATCGGAGTGCGGATCTCGTGGCTCATGTTGGCGAGGAACTCGGACTTGGCCACATTGGCCGCTTCCGCGCGCAGGTTCGACTGGGTCAGTTCTTCGGTGCGGGCGGCGATCTTCTGTTCCAGGTCTTCGTTCAGCTCGCGCAGCTGCTGCTCGATGCGGCTTTTCTCGCGCAGCAGGCCATTGGTCACCTGCTCGGCCTGGCGCAGGCGGTTCAGGGTGTCGCGGAAACTGCGCACCGCCGAGGACAGGCGCCCGACCTGGTCGCGCCGGCCGATGCCGGACAGGCGGATGTCGGTCTCGCCGCGCGCGAGCTTTTCCAGCGCGTCCTGGATGTCGGCGAAGGGTTGCGACATGCGCCGCCCCACCACGAAGACGCAGCCGACGATGGCCAGCGTCAGCAGGATGTTGGCGGTGGCCGTGTGCACGATCTGGCGCCGCAGGTCCTGGTCGATCTGGGCGCGCGAGAAGGCCAGCTCGATCGCCCCCACCGAATAGGCGCGGGTACCGTCGTTGTAGCTGATGCGGCGCCGTACCCGGAGCGCCGGCTCGCCGTCATGCTCGCCGGTGTTCCCGAGCGCGGCCAGCAGGGTCCCGTCCGGGGCCAGCACCTGCAGGGTCTGGACTTCGGGGGTGGCGCCGAGTGCGTCGACCACCGAGGAGACGGCGGCGCTGTTGATGTCGAACAGCGGGCGCGCCAGCGCATGTGACAGCACGTTGGCCTGACGCTCGACCCGCTCCTGCAGGCGCGCGTCGGCCTCCATGCGCAGGGTATGCAGGGTATAGGTGGTGTAGACGCCGGTGGACAGCGCGACGGCCAGCACGATGCCGGCGCCAAGCCGGAACACGATGTTCTGGCGCCAGTTCTCGACCAGGCGGCGCGGCAGCAGGCGCAGGCGCGGACGGTGGCGGCTAATGGCTGCCTCCGCCCTTGGCCTGCGCGGCGACGCCGGTATCGACCAGCTTGCGGCGCGCGGCCGCCGCGTAGTCGCGTTCGCGCTGGCGGTAGCCGGGACTGGTGCGCACCTGCTCGATCGCGTCCCACAGGATCGCGGCCAGCTGGGGCTTGCGCGTGGCCCAGGCATTCGACAGCACCAGGTAGTACGGTTTTTCGACCAGCGGCACCGGCAGCACCTCGAGCTTGTTGCCGAGCGGTCCGCGCAGCATGCGGATGGCGTCGCCCCCGCCCATGGCGGCGCCGGCCAGGCGTCCGGCGATCAGCTTCTCGGCCAGTTCATCAGGGCGCTGGCTGCCCTCGTCCAGCGCCACGCCCTGCAGGCGCAGGAAGTCGCCCACCGAGTAGCCGAGCTGGAAGCCGATCCGGCCGTCGACGTTGCGGAAGGTCTTGCCGTCCCAGTCGAGCGCGCTGCCGCGGCGGCGCACCAGCACATAGGTGTCGGTATGCATGCGCTTGGCCGGGTCGGCCTGCGGGTCGGCAACAGCCGCCCCCGTATTCGGCGCGACGCCGGGATAGGCGCCCAGGCCGATGCGGTCGCGGGTGAAGCTGACGGCGAACGCCCCGTCGACCTGGTTCGAACGCAGCTGCTCGAGGCAGCGCTTCCAGGGCATGCTCTGGTAGTCGAAGGTGATGCCGGTGCGCCGCGCGACCTCGTTGAGGAGCTCGAAATTCAGCCCGCCGCCGTCCAGGGTGCGCCAGGGCCGCACGTCCTGCCGCTCGAAGCACAGGGTGATGCTGTCCTGTTTGGCGGCCTGGGCCGTGGCCGGCACCAGGAGGCAGGCGGCCAGCAGTAGTTGGGACGAGCGGCGGTATGAGCGGCGCATGTAGTTCTGAAAAGCAAGCGTGGTTGATTGAACAACACGAGTATGCCATCAGACGTTTCCAAACAACAGCAAAATCAGGGGCTTGGCGCAAAAGCGACACGCCTTG
The DNA here is from genome assembly GCA_040758275.1 of Pseudomonadota bacterium. GTDB lineage: Bacteria > Pseudomonadota > Gammaproteobacteria > Burkholderiales > Burkholderiaceae_D > Telluria. The sequence continues at coordinate 12,812 of JBFLVV010000023.1, read as the reverse complement.
TCACCGTAGCCGGCTGGGCTTGGTGCGCATACCGCAGCCGCTCTGGAAGCTACAAGCGTGACACTAAGCCGTACCCACTGTCTTCAATCGGTCGCATCGGCCAGGTCGACATCCTGTTAAGATCGCTACTTACCATCCTCTTCTGTACCAACGATGCTCGACCTGGCAAGTAGCTCAACCGTATTACAAATTACAGCCTTCGCAAAATCTGAAATCGGCCGCATCCTTGCCACCTTGATCGTGTTCTGGCTGTCGGCTGCCAGCGTTGGCTTCTTGCAGCGGCGCGCCGTGACACGCTGCCTCGACGAGCAGGAGTTCGCGCGCCGGCGTGCTAACTTCGTGTTGGTGAAGAACCTGATTCTTGCCGGCGCCATGGTGGGGCTGAGTATTATCTGGGCCTCGAAAATCGCCGGCGTGGCCCTGTCGGTTGCTGCGGTCGCCGGCGCGATGCTCATCGTCTCAAAGGATTTTCTTGCGAGCCTGCTGGGTACCGCCGTCTTCGCGATCACGCGGCCATACCGCGTGGGAGACTTTATCGAGATCGACGGCGTGTCTGGACGGGTGGTCGACACCAGCATGCTTAACACGACAGTGGCCGATACATCGGAGGGCAACCTGATCACTGGCGCGAACGTAATTTTGCCCCATGCAATGCTACTTTCGATGCCTGTTAAGAACCTGACGGCCACAGGACAATATGTGCTTTGCCTGCTTCCGGTGTCGGTGTCGCATCGCGACCTCATGCACTGCGAACCTTTGCTTCTGAAGGCAGCGCAAGAGGTTTGCGGAGAATGGATTGACGAAGCGAGCCAGCATCTCAAACGGATGGAATCGCGTGAAATGATCGACCTGCCGTCCGGCAATCCCAAGGTCGTCATGGACTTGAGCAAGCACGAGCATGCGGTTCTGACTCTGCGATACGCTTGCCGGCCGGATGAGCGCATCAATGTCGAGCAGGCGATTTTGCGCCGCTATCTGACTCTGGTAGGGCAAGGGCCACACGATGCCGGCAGTGCTGCCAGGCCATCTGTCGGCAGAATCGAGAACGCCGCTCACTGACACTGACATCTTGATGCCGTCCCGCCAGATCTTGCGGGCGGCCATCGTTCTTCCCGCCCGCTCATCCGATGACGCTATGTCGAACGGTTTTGCCGGGCGCTCTCAGGCCAGGCAGCGTTGGCGTCAAGGTACGCCGGTGCAGTTCCCAGATCGCCCCGACGCGCAGGCCGGCCTGGGCCGCCAATACCGTCTCGATCGCGTATTCCTCCAACAGGGCAATCAGCAGCGCCAATCCCCCGGCCAGGTGCGGGGCACGCGCCGCGGCCGGCCAGGCCAGGCGAATGCGCGCCACATGCCCGGCCTCCAGAAAACGCGCCCGCAGCGCCAGCAGGCAGTCTCGGTCGAGCAGTCCGTCGGAGAGCCCATCTTCCTGTGCGATCTCCGCCAACGCCCGCACGGTGCCGCAGGCGCCCCAGGCCTGCTTCGGACAGCGCCCGGCGAGCGCCGACTCGGCGAAGCGGCTGCGCCCCGAGCGCACGGCCGCGTCGAAACCGGCGGCGTCGATGGCCCCGCCCGGGAAGAAGCTGAGGCTCTGGCGCAGCGCGCCGACCGGGAAGGATTCGATGCGTTCGATGACATCGCCCTGCCCCAGTACCAGCTCGGTCGTGGCGCTGCCGATGTCGAGCACCAGGCGCGGGGCTTCGCTGTCCGGCAAGGTGGAGGCCACGCCCATGTAGACCAGGCGGCCGGCCTCGTCGCCGGCGATCAGCTCGATCGGGCGGCGCAGCGTTCCCTCCGCCGCGGGCAGGAAGACCGCGGCATTGCGCGCCAGGCGCAGCGCCGCGGTGGCGACCACCCGCACGGCATGCGGGCGCCATAGCTCAAGGGTGCGCGCGAACTCGCGTAGGCAGGCCAGCGCGCGCCGCATCGCGGCCTCGCACAGGCTGCCGTCGTCCTCGAAGGAGGCGGTCAGGGCCACCCGTTCGGCAAGCGAGGCCTCGAGGTGAAGCTCGCCGCCCTCGACGCGGGCGACGTGGAGGCGAAAACTGTCGGAGCCGAGTTCGACGGCGGCGTAACGAGGGGAATCGGGAAAGTGCATCGTGATGGCGCTCTTGCTGCGTGAAGCCGCAGCATACGAGCGCCATGTGACAGGACGGTGACGCGCCGTGGCGCGTCCGGGTTCAGGCTTCGACCGGGGCGGCGACCGCCTGGCTGACCCGGTTGCGGCCGGCGCGCTTGGACGCCTGCAGCGCGTCGTCGGCGCGCTGGAACAGGGTCACGCTGCTGTCTTCCGGGCGGATCACGGTGACGCCGAAGCTGGCCGTCATCGAAATCAATGCGCGCTCGCTCTTCACCGGCGAGCTGGCGATGGCGGCGCGGATGCGTTCCGCGACCAGCGCGGCCTCGTCGGCATTGGTGCGCGGCAGCAGGATCGCGAACTCGACCCCGACCAGGCGGCCGATCAGGTCGGAATCGCGCAGCTGGCGCCGGCACAGGTCCACCACGTGGCGCAGCACGGTGTCGCCGGCCGGGTGGCCATAGCCGTCGTTGACGCGCTTGAAGTCGTCCAGGTCGAGCACCACCAGCGCGGTCGGCAGGCCCGGGCGGCGCGCCAGCGCCATCCAGGGCGCCAGGGCGTTGAAGAAGCCGCGGCGGTTGGGCACATCAAGGAGCGGGTCCACCACTTCGAGGCGCGCCAGCTCGCGGCTCGCCGCTTCGCGGCCGAGCAGCAGCATGCCGAAGCCGTTGGCCAGCATCAGGAGGTAGAGGGCGATGCTGGAGAGCTGGCGCAGCAGTTCGCTCGAGAGCCAGCGCCAGCCGCCCGGCAGCAGCAGCACCGACAGGCCGCGCGCGGCCACCACCAGGGCCAGCACCGCCGTGAGAATGGCCAGGAAGCACTGCAGGAGAGAGGCATTGCGCCAGCCGGCAGCCAGCGCCGCGGCGCCGGCCAGGTAGAAGCCGCCCAGCAGGAGCGAGGCGGCGACGCTGCGCAGGCCCTGCTCGTCGATCCAGTAGCAGACGAAAAACGCCAGGATACCGAGCGCGCCCGCGACCAGGATCGGCCGGCGCCAGCCGTGGCGCCCGCCCTGCTCCAGGGCCGCGCCGGCTTCCACGGCGACGCCGGCAAACAGCATGGCATAGCCGCCCGGCAACGCCAGCGCCTCGGGCACCACGCCTGCGCCGCCGATGGCCAGCAGGGTCCAGGCGCCGGCCTGCACCTGCTTGGACAGGGCCCAGGCGCTGAGTGCCGGCGGGCGTACGGGTCCGTGGTCGAAGAAGGTCAGCAGCGCGCACAGGGCCAGGTTGCCCAAGGCCAGCACCAGCACCATCGTGGTCGCGTCCAGGTTCGTCATGAAAACTCGGTCTCCCGGTGTTAAAACTCGTGTTCGACCAGGCTGCTGCCGTCGCCGACCTTGCTGGCCCAGGCCCGCAGGAAGTAGTCCTGTTCTTCGCTCGTGGGCGGCGCATGCCAGAACACGATCAGGGTGCCCTTGTGGTCATGCAGCTGGGTCAGCTTCTCGACGAACTCCGCGTTGCCGGCGCTGTCGGCCAGGGCCATCGCGTAGCCGTACACGCGCTGCAGGCGCTCGATCCGGTCCGGCTCGGTCTGGGCGTTGGTGGCGGTGATGGAAGGATGGTCCAGGAACATGGTGAAGTCCGCGTGGTTGGGGGCCGCTAAGGGCTTGTTGGAATGTTCAGCTTAGCAGAAAGGGATGCTTGAGAACAAGCTGCGCCGCCCTCTCCCGTCCTTCCCTATACTGCGGCCATGCCCGCCCCGCACCCGATTCCCCCGCCAGAGCGCGCCCCGATCGTGCGCACCGAGGGCGACCGCCGCACCCTCGAGTTCACGCCGGGCGACATCCAGAGCGAGATGCGGCTGTCGCGCCCCACGGCCCTGGTGCTGCGCTATACCCGCGCCATGATGTGCTTCGTGCTCCTGATGCCACGTCCGCGCCACATCGTGCTGGTGGGCCTGGGCGGCGGCTCGCTGGTGAAATTCTGCCACCTTCACTTCCCGGACACCCGCATCACGGTGCTGGAACAGCGCCTGGACGTGATCGCGCTGCGCGGGCAATTCGCGGTGCCGCAGGACGACGACCGGCTAGCCGTGCTGCACTGCGATGGCGCGGCCTGGCTGGCGCTCGCCGCGCCCGGCAGCATCGACGTGGTGCTGGTGGACGGCTTCGATGCCGAGGGCCTGTCCCCGAACCTGTCGAGCGCGGCCTTCTACGCCGACTGCCGCAAGGCGCTCGCGCCCGGCGGCGTGCTGGTGGCAAATCTCTTCACTTATGATCCTGACTATGTGACTGCGGTGCAACGCCTGCGGCGCGCCTTCGGGGGCGCCCTGTGTTGGTTGTCCGGCATCGCCGGCAACAACGCGATCCTGTTCGCCCAGCGCCCCGCCGGGCCGGACGGCGAGCCCGGCCCCGCCATGCGCCTGCTGCGCGACACTCTGCGCAACCGGGGACTTGGCGCCGGCTGGTCCAACCGCTTGCTTGCGCGCCTGCTGCTTGCATGGCTGGCCTGGCGTGACAGGTAAAGGAGGCAGCGCCTACAAGTGACGGGAAGAAATGAGACAATTTCGTTTGCCGAACATGGCCGCCTTGTGACACACTTCGCGTATTCATGCCTGCTGGCAAGCCTTCTCTGCGGAACTATTTGCACTCGATGTTACGTCGCCTGCCCCTGTCGCTCACCCTTGCGGCGGCCCTCACGCTGGGGGGCGGCCTGGCCGCGTCCGGCGCCCTGTTCCTGGGCGTGAGCCACCTCGAGTACGACAATATGGCGCTGGCTTTCGGCCAGCGTTCGGACGAGCGCGTGGCCGCCGTGCGCCAGGGCATCGAGCAGGCGGTCGAGGTGCTGACCGTCACCAACCAGCTGTTCGCGCGCGGCGAACCGGTCAGCCGCGAGCAGTTCCGCGACTTCACCGCCGCCCTGCTGCAGCGCCACGGCTATATCCAGGCCTTCAATTTCCACCGCTCGGTGCCGGGCGAGGCGCGCGCGGCCGTCGAAGCGGAACTCGGCCGGGTGCGCCCTGGCACGGTGTTCACCGAGCTGCGCCCGAACGGCGGCGGCCTGGCCGTGGCCCCGCAGCGCGAGCGCTACCACATCGTCGACTACGTCGAGCCGATGGCCGGCAACGAACGCGCTTTTGGCCTGAACATCACGGAAAACCTGCAGGTGATGAGCGCGCTCGAAGTGGCGCGCGGCGAAGGCCGGGCGGCCGCGACCAGCCTGTTCCAGCTGGCCCAGGACGCCCAGCCGCAGCCGGCATTCGAACTGATCATGCCGGTGCTGGACCGCCACGGCATGCTGGCAGGCGACACCGCCGTCGTCATCCGCGGCCCCGAACTGGTGCGCGCCTCGCTCGACAATGCGGGCCTGCTGGACGCGCGCGATGCGTCGCGCGACATCGCGGTATCGGTCTACGCGGGCGAATACGCCGACGGCAAAGCGCTGCTGTTCTCCACCGGCGACACCGGCGCGGCCGCGCGCAGCTGGCTCGACAGCCTGCTGGCGCCCGCCCACAGCAGCCACAGCGCCGACATCCTGCGCGTGGCCGGCAAGGCCTGGCGCATCGAGGTGGCCGGCGCTCCGCGCCCCTTCCTCGCCGACCACATGGCATCGACCTCGCTGCTGATCGGCGGCATCCTGATGACCCTGCTGGGCACGGCCTTCGTGCAGGCTTCCGGCCAGCGCGCGCGCAAGGTCCAGCAACTGGTGCGCCAGCGCACCGCCGACCTGCGCCGCACCAACCGCCGCCTGGTCGAAGACATGGCCGCGCGCGAGCGCGCCGAGCGCGCCCTCCAGCAGAGCGAACAGCGCTTCCGCCAGCTGGTATCGATGTCCTCCGACTGGTACTGGGAACAGGACCGCGAGCTGCGCTTCACCATGGTCACCGGTGGCTTCACCGAGAAGGCCGGGGTCTCGGTCGAGACCGTGCTCGGCAAGACCCGCTGGGAATACGTGCCCTCCCTGCTCGAGACCGAGGACGGACGCGCCCACATCGCCCAGGTCAAGGCCCATGAACCCTTCGCCAACCTCGAATACCGCACCGTCGACGAACACGGCGACACCCGTTGGTTCCTGGTCAACGGCCAGCCGGTCTTCGACGACCAGGGGCAGCTGCTCGGCTACCGCGGCACCGGCAGCGACATCACCGAACGCAAGCTGACCGAACAGCGCGTGCACCACGTGGCCCAGCACGACGTGCTGACCGGCCTGCCGAACCGCTCGCTGCTGCAGGACCGCCTGGGCCAGGCAATCGCCTACGCCAACCGCAACGGCCGCCCGATCTGGGTCATGCTGATCGACCTCGACCGCTTCAAGTTCGTCAACGACTCGATGGGCCACAAGGCCGGCGACGTGCTCCTGATGACGGTGGCGGCGCGCCTGACCTCCTCGCTGCGCGACACCGACACCGTGGCGCGCCTGTCCGGCGACGAATTCGTGGTGATCCTGTCGGAAGACCACGACGATCCGCTCACCCCCGACATCGTGCAGCGCGTGATGGATTCGGTGGCCCAGCCGGTCATGCTCGGCACCAAGGAATTTTTCGTTACCTGCTCGATCGGCGTGGCGGTCTACCCGAGCGAAGGCACGCCGGCCGACAGCCTGATCGAACACGCCGACATCGCGATGTACAGCGCCAAGAAGATGGGCCGCAACAACTTCCAGTTCTACACCCCGGCCATGAACGAGGAGTCGCTGGAACGCGTGCGCATCGAGGGCGCGCTGCGCAACGCCCTGGAGCGCAACGAGTTCGTGCTGCACTACCAGCCCCAGGTCGACCTCAAGACGGGGCAGATCGTCGGCATGGAAGCCCTGATCCGCTGGAAGCACCCGGAACTGGGCATGGTGCCCCCGAACCGCTTCATCGGCATCGCCGAGGAGACCGGCCTGATCGTGCAGATCGGCGCCTGGGTGCTGCGCACCGCCTGCGCCCAGAACAAGGCCTGGCAGGATGCGGGCCTGGGCCGCCTGCGGGTGGCGGTGAACCTGTCGGCGCGCCAGTTCGGCGCCGCCGACCTGATCGCCGGCCTGGAATCGGTCTTGCAGGACACCGCGCTGGATCCGGACTGCCTGGAGATCGAACTGACGGAGAGCCTGTTCATGAGCGACGTGACGCCGGCGGTGGAGCTGCTGCACCGGATGAAGTCGCTGGGCGTGAACCTGTCGATCGACGACTTCGGCACCGGCTACTCGAGCCTGTCCTACCTGTCGCGCTTCCCGATCGACGTGCTGAAGATCGACCGCTCCTTTGTCGCCGACATCACCCACGACGCCAACGACGCGGCCATCGTCACCTCGATCATCGCCCTGGCCCACAACCTGAAACTGGCCGTGATTGCCGAAGGCGTGGAGACGGCCGAGCAGCTGGACTACCTGCGCAGCCACGGCTGCGACGAAATGCAGGGGTATTTCTTCAGCAAACCGCTGGCCGCCGAGGACTTCGAGACCCTGCTGCGCCAGCGCCGCGCCCTGCCCGCGCCGACCGATTGCGAGGCCGAGGCGGAACCGCTGCCGGCCTGAATTGCCATAGACTCGTAGGGTGCACGGCTCCGCCGTGCGCGCGTTCAAACACTGCATGAATTGCATGCGCGGCATCCCTTCACGCTGGAGTTGAACGCGCGGACGGGGGACCCGTCCACCCTACAAAATCCAAAAACGGGACGCTAACCCAAAATTTCTCTAGCAAAACTACTAGGAAGCCATTTATTTATGGCCATTTCAATATTGTTAGCTTTAAAATAGCCGTGTCTCTTTTGCAATCTTAGACATACGGATATTTATGATGATGAATGAAATGGGTGAGCTGGCTCCCGCGGCCGACAAGGTGCGCCACAAGCGCCTCGACACCCGCACCCGCGACCTGATCAACCAGGCGGTGGCATCCGTGCCGACCCTGGGCCTGCAGCGCGCGGCCGAATTCCTGGCGACCATGAATGTGCCGGCCGAAGTGGCCGTGCGGGTGCTGGTCTACCCGAACCGCCGCCGGGCAAACTGAACAGGCGAAGCCGGACGCGCGGTCCGGCTCGCAATCGGGACGCCTAGCGGCGTTCCCGCTCGTTGCGCTGGATGTCGTCCAGCGACTCGCGGCCCTTCTCGGTGAGGGTGTGGCCGCCGCCCTCCACGGGCACGATATGCGATTTGATGCTCAGGAAACGGCCCACGTCGGCGTCGACCGGCGCCATCGGGTCGCTTGCCAGCGCTTTCATGGTCTGCACGCAGCGGCGCAGGAACAGCAGCTGCTGTCCCTTCTCCGTCAGCACGATGCGTCCGTCGCGCATCACCTGCATCATCTTCAGACCCGACAGTTTCTTCAGGTTGCGCCCGACGCAGGCGCCTGGATTGTCGCGCTTCACGCCGCGGCGGACCAGTTCGAGGGCGTCGTATTCGTCCGTCGTCAGTTCTTCGTTCTTCATTCCTGCTTTCACATCGACCAAGGCGCGCCATGTTACCGGGCGCGCGAGGCCAGGTCAACGCAGGGCCAGCCAGGCAAGCCCCGCCGCCGCCAACCCGCAGGCCAGCGCCAGGCCGGCACGGCGACCCGGGCGACGCGCGCGGCGGCCCAGGCGGATGGTGTTGTACAGGGTGTGGCCCATGGTGCGCTCCGTGCGTGAAGGGGAATCCGACCATTCTAGGCCGCGCCCATGTCGGCGCCATGACACGCGTCGACTCCAGCCTTGCTCCAGGGCAGGCGCGCGCCGGATGCGAGGTAGCCCTGCTAGGATCAGGGGACATCGACAACCCACCGGAGCACAGCAATGAATGACCCGACTCGCAAAGTCGATCCCGCGGCGCACGGCCGCCCCCTGTACGACGAAGCCGACATCGGCAGCGGCGAGAAGTCGCCGGGCCAGCACGAAACCGAGGAAATGATACGCCAGATCCCGCCGCTGCCCGACAAGAACCAGCAGAAGGACACGACACAAGACCGCCAGGGCGCCTGACGCGCCCAGGCAAAACACAAGGCCCCGGTCGCAGGGATGCGGCCGGGGCCTCGTCACTTCGGGCGATTCAGTCGGCCCGGATCGGCGGCTCGGTGAAGCCGGGCTCCTCGACTGGCGCATTGACCGGATCGGGAACGTCGTCGGGGACCGGTGGTTTCGGATCAGGCGGCTGACGGTCCGGCGATTCGGGGTCCGGCGTGCTGTGCAGCCGCTGGTCTGCTGGCGTGATCGTCATGGCCGGCCTCTTCAGCGGCGCGCCTTCTGCTTGGCGCCGCCACCCGCACCCTCGCCCTTGCCCGCCTTCTGGCGCGACATGTGGTCGTGGCTGCTCTTCTCGGTCTTCCCGGCGCGCTGCTTGGCCAGGTCTTCTTCCGACATATTGTCCGACTGCTTGTTGGTCTGGCTGCCGCCCGATTTTGATTGGCTCATCGTCATTCCTCCTGTGCGAACATGGTTGGTATCAGCCTAGCATGGATGCAAACTGCCGGCTTTCAATCGTGCGCGGCATGTGTTCTCCGGCGGGCCAAGCTCGGCTATAGTGCGATTTCCACTTTTTTGTTGCCCATCATGAATCTGCGCCGCCTCCTGCCGGTCTTCCTGCTCGCCACCGGCATGCAGGCCGCCCTTGCCGCCAACCCGATGACACTCGACGACTATCTTGCCCTGACCGGCCCCGCACCGACCGCCCACCTCGCCTACGGCCCCGCGCCCTCGCAGTACGCCGAGCTCTTCCTGCCGCAAGGCAGCGGCCCCTTCCCGGTCGCGGTGCTGGTGCACGGCGGCTGCTGGACCAGCAAGTTCGGCGGCATCACCCAGCTGCGCAATATGGCGGGCGCCCTGGCGGTGCGCGGCATCGCCGTGTGGAACGTCGAGTACCGCCGCAGCGACGAGGCCGGCGGCGGCTATCCGGGCACCTACCAGGACATGCACGCGGCCCTCGAGCTGCTCGCCAGCCAGGCCCCGGCGCGCAAGCTCGACCTGAAGCGCATGGTCGCGGTCGGCCACTCGGCAGGCGGCCAGCTGGTGCAGTGGATGGCCGGCCGCGCGAAGATTCCGGCCAGCAGCCCGCTCTACCGGGCCAATCCGCTGCCGGTACCCAATGTGGTCAGCCTCGGCGGCCTGGCCGACCTGCGCAACGAGGCGGCCCTGATCAAGTCCAGCTGCGGGCGCGATACCGTCGAGCTGGCCGGCACGCCGAGCCGCGAACGGCCCGACGTTTTTGTGGACACCAATGCGGCCGAGCTGGCGCCGAACGGCAGCCGCACCTGGCTGGTCACCGGCGAACTGGACACGATCTCGCCGCCGCGCGTGGCCCACGACTACGCGGCCCGGGTACGCAAGCTGGGCGACGCGGCCGAGGTGGTGATCCTGCCGGGCGCAAGCCACTATGACGAGGTGGCGGCCAGCTCGCCCGCCTGGCCGCAGGTACTGGGTGTGATCGAAGCCGCGCTGGGGCTGCCTGCGCGCTAGGCGAAGACGATCCGGCGCGCCAGCGGCGCCTCGATCTCGAGGTCCCCGCGCGCCACCGCCACGCAAGGCAGGATGTAGCCCTCGGCCTTCTCGTCGAAGGACAGGCCCGGCCACTCGATCAGGTGGGCTGCGGCCCCGCTCTTCATGCGGCAGATGCAGGTGCGGCAGGTGCCGTTGCGGCAGGAGCTGGGCAGCTCGATGCCGGCGCGTTCCGCCGCAAGCAGGAGCGAGGTGTCGCCGTCCGCGGTGAAGCTGAGGCCGCTCGGATGCAGGACGATGGTGTGCAGGTTCATGCCTTGGATTGTAGCGCCGCCGGGCTCGATTGCTTGAGTTCGTTCACGCACAGACCCCACCACCCCAGGCATCTACCCTGAGGTTTCCAAAAGTAAGTTTGCAGGAAACCAAAATGAAGATACTACGCACCGCCCCGATTCTCCTCGCCGCCCTGCTGGGCGCCCTTCCCCTTGCCCATGCGCAGCAAGTCGCTCCCGCACAGCAGCCGCAGGCCGCGGCGCCGGTCGACCCGGCCGCCGCCAAGCAGGCCGAATTCGAACGCCTGCTGCACGCCCAGGTCCTGCTCGACCGCGCCCGCTTATCGCCCGGCGAGATCGACGGCGCCTATGGATCGAACATGCGCCAGGCCTTGAACAGCTTCCAGGCCACGCGCAAGCTGCCGGTGACCGGCAAGCTCGACGAGGCCACCTGGAATGCCCTGCTGCAGGACAACACGCCGCCACTGGCCAACTACACCCTGCTCGATGCCGACGTGGCCGGCCCCTTCCGTGCGGTTCCCGAGGACATGATGGAAAAAGCCAAGCTGCCTGCCCTCGGCTATGCCAGCGTGCTGGAAGCCCTGGGCGAGCGCTTCCACGCCAGCCCGGCCCTGATCGAGCGCCTCAACCCCGGCAAGAATTTCAACCGCGCGGGCGAGCAGATCGTGGTGCCGAACGTGGGCGGCCTGGCGCCGCTGCCGCGCGCGGCCAGGGTCGTGGTCAAGGACGAGGCCAAGGTGCTGCAACTGTATGACGCCGGCGGCGCCCTGCTGGCCCAGTATCCGGCCTCGACCGGCAGCTCGAACGACCCGCTGCCGGTGGGCACCTGGAAGATCAACGGCGTGCATGCCAACCCGGTCTACCACTACAACCCCAAGCTGTTCTGGGATGCGGAACCGGGCGACAAGAAGGCCAAGGTCCAGCCAGGCCCGAACAATCCGGTCGGCGTGGTCTGGATCGACCTGTCCAAGGAACACTACGGCATCCACGGCACCCCGGTGCCGGGCCATGTGGGCAAGACCGAGTCGCACGGCTGCATCCGCCTGACCAACTGGAGCGCGGCGGAAGTGGCGGCGGCGGTCGCGGCCGGCGTGGAAGTCGTGCTGCAGAACTGAAGCGAGCCATATCACCTGAGAACCCGAGCCTGAGCTGACGGAGGATGCGATGCGATCGATCATGACCTTCCTGCTCGGCGTGCTGTTCGGCGCTGGCGCCCTGTTCCTCTTGCTGCGCGCGGTGCCCGACGAGCCCGCCCCAAGCGTGGCGGCCGCGCCGCCGCCGGCCGGGTCCCCGGGTGTGCCGGCGGCACAGATCGAAGGGCAATTGCCGGGCGCGCCGCTGGTCGAGGCCGATCTCTCCACGCTCGACCTGCCGCTGCGTCCCTCGCAAGACCTGCCGGCGGTCGATGCGCCCCCCGCGCCGGCAGATGTCGCCGCGGCTGCGGCCGGCACGGGCAAGCTGCTGGTGCCGGTACAGGGCATCAAGACGGCGAACCTGACCGACACCTACGAACAGCCGCGCGGCAAGCAGCGCCAGCACGAAGCCCTCGACATCATGGCGCCGAAGGGCACGCCGGTGCTGGCCGTGGCCGACGGCAAGGTGGAGAAGCTATTCGAGAGCAAACCCGGCGGCACCACCCTCTACCAGTTCGACCCCAGCGGCCGCTACGCCTACTACTACGCCCACCTGGACCGCTACGCCGAGGGCATCAAGGAAGGCATGGAACTCAAGCGCGGCCAGGTGCTCGGCTATGTCGGCGTGACTGGCAATTCCGACCCGAACGCTCCCCACCTGCACTTCGCCATGTTCGAGCTCACGCCCGAGAAAAAATGGTGGAAGGGAACGCCGGTCAATCCCTACCCCATGATGGCGGATACGGTCACACAATGAGCCCGCTTCCTTCGGTGTCAGGTCTGACATTCGGACACGAGCTCAGCGCTAAACTTGCTTCATGCTTGAGCTCGTGTCCATTTGTCAGACCCGCTTCCTTCGGTGTCAGGTTGAGAGGGTCCGGGTTTCATGGACATCCAAATAGAGGACAATATGTCCCAGGAGGATTTACATGAAAAAGAAGCAGTTGCCGTCGAAACGGGACGTGGTTCCCGCCTCAGCCGAT
>JBFLVV010000022.1:0-67189 GCA_040758275.1 Pseudomonadota bacterium | reverse complement strand
CAGTTTCGCTCCACGCTTCCTCCCCACGCTCGGTCGCCCTCACGCAGTTGCGCTTCACTTCGCTCGCTGTGGTCAGCTTACGGCGGGACTTTCACCCACAAGAGTGCGCCCATGCTGGGCGCACAACAACAACAGCTGCCCACGGGCAGCTGTTCTCTACGCTTGAAAGCGGATCAGTGCGGACGGCGACTAACGTCGTCCAGCTTCTCTTCCACCTTTTCCTGCGCATCGCCCACCTTCTTCTGGGTCTGGCCTTCGACTTTGGTTGCCTTGCCCTTGGCTTCCTGGGTCGGGCTGTCGATCGCATCACCAAATTCTTCCTGGATCTTGCCACCGATTTCTTTCAGCTTACCTTTAACTTGGTTTTCGTTGATCATGGTCTTCTCCTTGAGTTGACATGTCCGGATGTCCATGCATGGCTAAAGATTAAGCCTGCGAGCCCGTCTCTTCCGTTCGCGTCCGCACATTGCACAAACGTCAGCATTTGAGCGACGTCAAGACGATTCGGGTGCTAATCTTTTGGCAACACAACGTTGCATCCGACGAGGCTAGCCATGAACGAACAAGAACATCGAGATCACCCGAGCGACCCACCACCCGCGCAGCGTCGCGTCGCCAAGCGCGTCACGATGATTAGCGGGATCGCCATCCTTTTTGTTGCCATTGCGGCGGCGATCGTGCTGGCGGCGGATGCGTTGCTGCTGGTCTTCGCCTGCATCCTGATGGCCATCCTGCTCTACAAGCTGAGCGAAATCATGGCGCGCCGCATGCACATGAACCGCAAAGTGTCGCTGACCATCGTCGTCGTCGCGCTGGCGGCCATCATCGGCATTGGCGGCTGGGCGATGGCGCCGCAGATTTCCGAACAGTCGACCAAGCTGGCTGAAGAAATCCCGGCCGCCGTCAAGCGACTGCAAAGCGAGGTCGAGCAACATCCGCTGCTCAAGCGCGTGGTGGCTGAACTTCCGCCGCCGGAACAGATCGTCAAGCAAATGGGCAATATGGTGCCGAACGCCGGGCTGTTCTTCGGTGGCGTGATCGGTGCGCTCGGCAATGTCGTCATCATTCTCTTCGTCGGCATCTATTTCGCAGCCTCGCCCCACGTCTATACGCAAGGTGCGATCCGCCTGGTGCCGCCGGCCAAGCGCCCGCGCGCGAAGGAGGTGCAGCAGGAACTGGGCAAGACCTTGGCCAGCTGGCTGCTCGGCAAGGCGGCGTCGATGTTGATCGTCGGCGTCGCGACCACCGCCGGCCTGATGATGCTGGACGTGCCGCTTGCGCTCATCCTGGGCATCATCGCCGGCCTGCTCGACTTCATTCCTTACCTGGGTCCGATCATGGCGGGCATTCCGGCGGTGCTGCTGGCGCTGTCGATCAGCCCGGACCTGGCGCTGTACACCGCCCTGCTCTTCCTCGGTGTCCAGCTGGTGGAAGGCTATGTGCTGCAGCCGATGATCGAGGCCAAGGCGGTCGACCTGCCGCCTGCGCTCGTGATCGTCATGCAGCTGGTCTTCGGCACCCTGTTCGGCTTCGCCGGCGTGGCGCTGGCGACGCCGCTGGCCGCGGGGCTGGCAGTGCTGGTGAAAATGCTCTATGTCGAGGACGTTCTTGGCGACCGGCCGGCGTCAACAGGCCGCGAGTAAGGAAAAAGCCGCGCAGTGCGCGGCTTTTTGTTGGTTAAGTGGAACTTAATTGTTGCCTTTGAAGATGTCCTTCACGTCGCCGGCCTTCTCCTGCACCTTGCCTTCGACCTGCTTGGACACGCCTTCGCGCTGGGTCTGGCGGCTGCCTGTGGCTTCGCCGACTTTTTCCTGGATCTTGCCGCCGATGTCCTTGGCCTTGCCTTTGACTTGGTCGTCGTTCATGGAATACCTCATCGCTGTGTGGATCGAAGTCCCACCTTAGGCCGCATCGATGGGCAGCTCTGTGCGCCAATTAACACTCGGGCTTGCGCCAGACGCTGGCCAGCCAGGGCTGCTGCTCGCGCGGCAGGCCGGCCGGACGGTAGTAATGGTGCAGCGGCAAGAAGCCGGCGGCCCGCAGATAGCGCTCCCATGTTTCGTAATCGTAATAGCTGCCGTAGCGCGGCCCGTTCCAGCCTTCCTGGTTGTTCCCGCGCGGGTTCGAGCTGAACAGGACGCCGCCGGGTTTCAGGGTCGCGTGCAGTTTTTCCAGCACGTCGGGCAGCTCGGCGCTGGGGACGTGGAACAGGGAGGCGTTCGCATAGACGCCATCAAAACGGGCTGGCGGCAAGTCGAGGTGCAGGAAGTCCTGCCGCCATACCTCGCAGCCGCTGTAGGCGCGCGCCATCCCGGCGAAGCGTTCGCTGCCGTCCAGGCCGATGGCGGTGTGGCCGAGCAGGCTGAAGGTCTTGAGGTCGCGCCCGGGGCCGCAGCCGAGGTCGAGGATGGTCCAGGGGGCCGGGGCCTCGATGGCGTTCAGCAGCGCCTCGATGTTCTGGCGCACGTCGTGGTCGATGGTGCCGGCGAAGAAGGCGTCGGCGGTGAGGTTGTAGTGCGCCAGGGTGCGGCGCGAGATGTCGTCAGCGTCCATGCCGCATTATCGACGATATCCGGCAAGCCGGGTCCGCACTGCGGCCCCGGCTTCTGCCCCTGCCCTTACCAGACGCGCACGCGCTGTTCCGGCGCCAGGTAGAGCTGCTGGCCCGGCTTCACGTCGAAGGCCTTGTACCAGGCGTCCAGGTTGCGCACGGTGTAGGTGCGCCACTGGCCCGGTGCGTGGCCGTCGGTCAGCACGCCGCGGCGCAGCGAGGCTTCGCGCGCCTTGGTACGCCAGGCGTGGGCGTAGCCGATGAAGAAGGCGCGGTCGGCTTCGACGGTCTTGCCGCTCGGCGTGGCCTTGAGCGCGTCGTAGGCCGCGGCCAGGCCGGCCAGGTCGGACAGGTTCTCGCTCAGGGTCAGCTGGCCGTTGATCGCCAGGTCGTCGAAGGGTTTATACGCGTTGTACTGCTCGACCAGCTTCTGCGAGGCCTTCTTGAAGTGGGCCAGGTCTTCCTTGGTCCACCAGTCGCGCAGGCGGCCCTGGGCGTCGAACTGGGCGCCCATGTCGTCGAAGCTGTGGCTGATCTCGTGGCCGATCACCGAGCCGATGGCGCCGTAGTTCTGGGCGTCCGGGGCCTTCGGGTCATAGAACGGCGCCTGCAGGATCGCGGCCGGGAAGTTCAGCGCGTTCTGCAGCGGCAGGTTGACGGCGTTGACCAGCTGCGGCGGCATGGCCCAGTCGGTCTTCTTCGGCTTCTGCTTGAGCTTGGCGAGCTGCTGGGTGTAGTGGAATTCCTGGGCGCGCATCACATTGCCCAGCGCATCGCCCGGCGAGACCTGCAGGGCGCCATAGGACTTCCATTCGTCCGGATAGCCCACGCCCACGTACATGGTGCGCACTTTTTCCTTGGCCTGGGCGCGGGTCGAGGGCGCCATCCAGTCCAGCTTGTCGATGCGGCGCTCGAAGGCGGTCTTGATGTCGGCGACCATCTTCAGGATGCGCTGCTTGTCCTGGGCCGGGAAGTATTTGGCGACGTACATCTTGCCGACCGCCTCTTCCATCGCGCCATTGGTGGCGGACAGGGCGCGCTTCCAGCGTACCGACTGCTGCGGGCTGCCGGTCAGGGTCTTGCCGAAGAAGTCGAAGCGCAGGTCGTTATAGGCCTTGGGCAGGGTGCTGGCGAACTGGTTCAGGCTGTGGAAGGCCAGGTAGTCCTTCCAGGTGGCGAGGTCGGTCGCGGCGACCTGGCGGGCGGCGCCGGCGATGGCGCCCGGGTGGTAGGCGATGAAGCGGTCCTGGCCGCTCAAGCGCGCGCCCTGCATGAAGGCATTCCAGTCCATGCCCGGGGCCTTGGCAGGAAAGTCCTTCATGGTCCAGGGATTGTTGGCCTTCTGGATGTCGGCCGACTCTTCACGGCTCGCGTGGCTCTGGGCCAGTTCGGATTCGAGCGCGAAGATCTTCGCGGCACGGGCTTCCGGGTCGCTATAGCCGGCCTGCTTCAGCACGGCGGCGATATAGGCCTGGTACTTGGTGCGCAGCTCGGCCATCTTCGGGCTGTTGTCCAGGTAGTAGGCGCGGTCCGGCAGGCCGATGCCGCCCTGCAGGAGGTAGGGAACGTTGCGCGATGGGTCGGTCAGACCCTGGTTGATCCACACGCCGAACAGGTTCGGCGTGTTGAAGTTGGTGGCGTTCAGCGGGTCGACGTCGGCGCGCAGGAATTCGCCCAGAACGCGCGAGAGGCCGGCGCGATCCTTGATTGCCTCGATCTTCGCCATGCGGGGTTTCAACGGGGCGAGGCCGGCCGATTCGATCGCAGCCTCGTTCATGTAGGCCTTGTAGAAGTCGGCCACCTTGCGCGCTTCCGCACTGGCGGACTTGTCGCTGCCGGCTTCCTCGATCAGCTTGACGATGCGGGCATTGGTTTCCTCGGCCAGCGCACCCATCGCGCCCCAGGAGCCGCGGTCGGCCGGGATCTCGGTCCTGGCCATCCACTCGCCATTGGCGTAAGCGTAGAAATCGTCGCCCGGCAGCACGATGGCCCCGAGCGGCCTGGCGGGCGCCTTGCTGGTGCTGGCAGCCTGGCCGGCTGCGTGGGCGGGAGCAAAGGCGAAGGCGGCGCCGCACAGGGCCAGGGCGACGGCGGTCTTGATCGGAGTCCAGCTGGTGTTCATAGCTTCCTTTTCTCTTGGTAAAAGTGACTTCGTTTATTGTTTTTGCAGCGCTGCCCGTACCTGCGGCAGCAGGCGCGCCTTCTGGGCGGCACGGATGCGCACGCCATTGCCGGCGCGCTCGGCTTCGACAACGCCGTCCGCGCCGAAGTTCTTGCGCATATAGTTTTCGACCAGCTCGGCGTGGACCGGGTTGGCCGAGCCCGAGACGATGCTGGCGAACAGGGCGTGGCGGCCGAGCGCTTCCATATTGTTCAGCAGCGCATCGCGGTTGGCGACGGCGAAGTTCCAGGCCTGGTCGAGGTGCTCGGCGGAGACGCCGCTGATGATGTAGGGAATCAGGTCGGGCGGGGTCTGCGGCGACAGCAGCATCTGCAGGGTGCGCGCGGCCAGCTGGGGGTCCAGGGCGCTGGTCAGCGCCTTCCCGAAGCGGTTGCGCTCCTCGCTGTTGGGCGCATTGGCGGCGCGGGCGGCCAGGGCGTCGTAGGTGGCGGCGTCGGCATAGCGGCCGGCCGTCAGGGTGACGAAGTCGATCATCGAGGGCGGCACCGAGGACGGGTCCTGCAAATAGCGCGCGAAACGTGCCTTGCCCTGGGTAATGGCCTCGGGGTCGCCGGCGCGCGCCAGCGAGGTGGCCAGCATGCCGCGCAGTTGAGCATCCTCGGCACTTTCGCCCGGTTTCTCGTCCCAGCCGAGCGCGGCGAGCTTGGGACGCGCCAGGTCGATGAAGAAGCGGCGCACCAGGGCCTGCTCCGGTTCGCCGCTCAGCAGCGAACTCACGGTGCGCAGGTGGGACAGCAGCGCCTCCCACACGGCCGGGCGCGGCTCATTGGCGTACTTGCGCACCAGGTCGAGGTAGGCGTCCAGCGGCATGCGGCCGGCCAGCGCCAGGCTCCAGCTGTCGGCCAGCAGGCGCAGGCGGGTGCTGTCCAGCAGGCGCGGCGCCTGCTCGGCCAGGGCGTGGAAACTGGCCGGGTCGTAATGCACGCGGAAATAGCCGACGCTATAGGGGTCGATCACCAGGGCGCCTTCGCAGCTGGCCTGGGTGATCGTGGTCGAGGGGCCGGACAGCAGGGTGGTCCAGGCCTTGCCGTTGACGGTGCCGACCTGCAGCGGTACGTTCCACAGGCGTTTTTCGCTTGCCGGCTCGTCCAGGCGGTACTGCTCCTGCGACAGCGTGATTCTCCGCTTGCCTTCTTCGCAGGCCTGCTCGACCTTGATCAGGGGGAAGCCCGGCTGCGTGGTCCAGTCGGAAGCCAGTTTCCCGACCGGCTTGCCGGAGGCTTTTTCCAGCGCCGCCCACAGGTCGGCTGAGGTGGTATTCGAATACTGGTGCCTGGCCATGTAGGCGCGGATACCCTTGCGGAAGTTGTCCTCGCCCAGATAGGCCTCGAGCATGCGCAGGAAGGCCTGGCCCTTCGAATAGGTGATCGCGTCGAAAGCGGCGGCGGCCTGTTCTTCGGTGTCGATGCGGGTCTGGATCGGGTGCGTGGTCTTGCGCGCGTCCAGGTTCAACACGTATTCGCGCGCGGCGATCTCGTCCAGGTAGGGGCGCCATTCCGGATGGAAGTGCTGGGTCGCCTTGGCCGCCATCCAGGAGGCGAAACCTTCGTTGAGCCAGAGATTGTCCCACCAGGCCATGGTGACCAGGTTGCCGAACCACTGGTGGGCCAGCTCGTGGGCATTGATGTTGAAGGTGAACTTCTTGACCCGGTCCGGGCTCTTCTTCGGATCGTAGAGCAGGGTCGGCTCGTTGTAGACGACGGCGCCCCAGTTTTCCATGGCGCCGTTGAAGCCGCCGGGGATGGCGATCTGGTCCAGCTTGGGCAGCGGATACGGGATCGCAAAGTAATGGTTGAAGTAGCGCAGCAGGTCGCGCGAGGCTTGCAGGGGGAAGGCGGTCGAGGCGCCCTTCCCTTCGGTGGTGACGATTCCGATCTCGACGCCGTCCTGTTTCGCCGCGACCCTTTCCATCTCGCCCGCCACCAGCACCACGAGATAGCTCGGCATCTTCGGCGTGTTGCCGAAGGTGACGCGCTGCATGCCCTTGGACAGCGGCTCCTGCTTCTCGATCGGGGTGGTCGAGTAGGCCTTGAAATTGCTCGGGACGTCGACCGTCAGCTTGAAGCGGGCGCGGAACGATGGCTCGTCCCAGGTCGGCAGCATGCGGCGCGCGTCGGTCGGCGCCATGGTGGTGGCGATCAGCTTTTTATCCGCCCCGCCCGCCTTGTAGTTCACGTAGAAGAGGCCGCGGCCTTCGCGGTTGATCTGTCCCTTGAACGCCAGGTCCAGCGCGTATTTACCCGGCGCCAGCGGCTTGGCCAGTTCGAAGCGCAGGGTCTGCTGCCCCCTGTCGAGGATGGGCTTGAGGGCGAGCTTGCCGATCTCCTTGCCGCTCAGGCTGGCGGCGTCGATCTCCAGGTTGTCGGCGTTCAGCATGATGAGCGAGGTGCGCGTCAAGACCTCGATCTCGACGGTCTGGGTGCCGCGGAAGCTGTTGCCGGCCACATCGGGCATGATGTGGGCGGAGTACTGCAGAGGAATCACGTCTTTCGGCAATTTGCCCGGGGTCGTGGCAAATGCATACGGCGCCTCGGCCTGGGCGCCGGCAGTGGTCAGCGCAAACGCGACCGCGGCCGCGGCGCGTGCGACTGGCATGTCTCTCATAAGTCTCTCTCTCGCAAAGCTTTTCTTGGTTTTCTGATCATGGCGTGGCGCTCCATGGCGCAACTACCCAGCACGCACTCTACGTAGGCCACCGGGCCCCTGCTCCCGGATTGCGACAGACTGCAAAAAACGCGGCCAAACTGCTGAATCTGGGGAATGGCGGGTGCATTCTGGACCAAACCGGGTCAGTTGACCATGCAAGACTAACAACATCAGTGTCCGCGCGAAAAAAATTTCAAATTTTTTTTCAATGAAACCCTAAAGTTCCGAAAAGCGCGTCCGTAAAAGGGTAGACAACCGGCAATCCGGCCGGTGAAACTTGCCAAGGCAGCAACATGACCTCGAACGACGTCCTCTCGATGTACGAAAACCTCGCCGGCCTCAGCGGCCAGATGAAGGTTGCTGCCCAGGCGGGCGACTGGAACGGTTTCGACAAGCTGAACGTGCAGGCCAGTGTCGCGGCAGGTGCGGCGATCGGCGGCGTGCCGGCCCTGGACGGCGCCAAGCGCCAGCGCAAGATCGACCTGATCAAGCAGCTGATGGCCAATGACCGTGCGATCCGCGATGTGACCGAGCCGTGGATGGGCCAAGTGGAACGCGCGATGTGCGCGCACTGATCGGCAAGCGGTCACATGGATAAAGGGCGCCTTCGGCGCCCTTTTGCTTTGGTAGGGTGGGCGGGTTCCCCGCCCACGCGGTGATAGTTAGCGACGGAGGTGCCGCACGGGCTGATTTGGCACAGTTTGACCGCGTGGGCGGGAACCCGCCCACCCTACGATTCCAGATTGCTCAGCTTGCCCAGGCAGCGACGCTGGAAACCATTCAAGGCCTGATTCACCAGCGCATCGTCCTCACCCACCAGCCCGGCATCGATCAGGATCCGCAGCTTCGCGATCCGGTCGCCCTGCCCCAGCGCCTGCGCCAGCGGCGAACCGTCCGGCTCGCCCGCCTGGCCGATCGCCTCCGCCACATTGTTCGGGAAGTCCCAATGGGTCGCGATGACGCTTGACAGAAGCCGGCTGCGCGCCAGCAGCTCGACGCCGAAAGCGGTCGAGGCCGGAACCTTGCCGTTCGGGCAGACCCGGTCCGCCAGGCGGAAGGCGACGATCAGGCCGACATCCTGCATCAGGCCGGCGAGGCAGGATTCGAAGATATCGGCGGTCACGCCCGGCGCCATCAGGCTGGCCGCGACGGCGCACTTCTCGGAATGGTTCCAGACCAGGGGCGCCGCGCGGCGCGCGAAACCGGTCTCGTGCATGCGGATCACGGGCCGGAAGGCGACCCGCGCCAGCAGCATGCGCAGGCCGTTCTGGCCCAGCAGCATGATCGCGGCATCCAGCGTCTTGATCGGAGTCATCGGACGGTAATAGGCGCTGTTCGCCTCGCGCAGCACTTCGGCCACCAGCAGCACGTCTTCCGCCACCTGAGTGGCCAGTTCGCCGGTCGTGACGTTCTCGTCGCGCAGGCTGCGCAGCAGCTTGGGGATCAGTTCGGGAATCCGCGGGACCAGCTCGGCCGCGATGGCCGGGTTCTGGGTGAGCTGGCTGATCTGGTCGAGGATCTGGCGCTCGGTCTCCGGCGGCGCCGCGAAGATGGCCGGTCCGGCGAGCCACTCGTAATACAGCGCGTCGATGTCGGCGCCGTCGCCTGCCGCATCGGGAGACGGCTCATCCGGCGCTGCGGCAGCGCCTTGTGGCGCGTCAGCCTGGCTGTCCGCGCCGCTCAACAAACGATTGATCCAATTTTTCATAGTACGCCCGGGTAATGCCGCTGGGCGATTGTAGCCTGTCCGCGTGCCGGCCGCGAGACCCCGGATGCATATGGCATAGCCTGGGCTGGCAGAGAAAAAACAAAAGCGCCCGCAGGCGCTTGTGAGATGCGGCCGAGCGGCAGGCTCGGCCACGGAATGGGGGTGAGAGAGCGACCTCCAGGTATCTCCTGGCGTCGCCTCCTGCCGGTTGCTGCCGGCGTTCGCTGCCTCAGCTGGCTGGCGAACTGCTTCCGGACACGAGCGTTTCTTCAACGTTACCTGCTTCCGCGCCACGCTATCGGTGGTGGCTGCGACAGGCCTTCGCGCCGTCTGTGATCTCGCGACCACGAACCGAGTATAACGCAAAAATCAGACTTGTGTAGACGAGTCGTGCGCGGCCTCGTCCAGGGTCGGCTCGGCCGCTTTCACGGGCGCCGGCTTGCGCCTGAAACGGGCCTTCAGGCGCGGGAGCAGGCCGACTTTCGGCTCCGCACGGCGCCCCGGGCGGGCTGCGCCCTTCCGCCGGCGCAGCACCAGCAGCGCGGCCAGCAGGGCCAGCACGGCCACGACACCGCCGCCGATCAGGGCCCACGGGGTCCCGGGCTCGGGCGGCGGCGGCTCGGCCTTCTTTTTCTTCGGCTTGTAGGGTTTTACGGGCGGCACGACGGCCGAGGCCGGGGCACCCATCGCCACCTGCAGCACCTTCACCTTGTCTTCGAGCTGGCCCAGCTGCTCGCGCAGCATGACGTTCTTCGCTCCGAGCACGACGCAGGCATTGGTATCCGGCACCGGCTGCGGTGCGCAGGCGGCCGGAGCCGCTGCGGCCACGTGCTTCTCTTCCACCGGCGCCGGCTTGGGCGGGACCGGTTTCGGCACGGGCTTCGGCGCCGGGGGCCTGGGCCGCGCGGCCACGGCCACCGGCGCCTTCACGGGCGCGACGACGGGCGCCGCGATGACGGGCGCGGGCGCCGGGATCGGCGGAGGCGGCGCCGGATTCGGGTCCGGCGACAGCCACAGGGTCGCCAGGCGCACAGTGCGCTGGCTGCCGTCAAGCAGCTCGAGGTAGAGGTGCAGGTGCGGCGTGTCGACCGGCTTGAGCGAGGTCACATGCAGGAACTGGCGACCATCGCGACGCATCACCGACATGGTCAAAGTGGACAGCACCGGCGACATGACGACGTTGGCGCCCCGGTAGACCTCCGGATGGGCCAGGCGCACGGCCACCGCCTTGGCCGGATCTTCCAGCATCACGAGCTCGACGTCGGCCACCAGCAGCTGGCCGATGAAGGAGCTCACCCGCGGTTCGCCGAGCTCGGCCGCCTGGGAGGCGCCGGCGAGCAGCGCGCTGATCAATAACAGAGGGAGGCGGCAAGCCATAGGAAGATGCGAAAAAGGTAGCCCAAGCGTCATTAACGGACAATGCGATAAACTCTTTAGCATCCCAGCCCCTCTATTGCACAGGACACCATGGAAAACAGGATTGAAAAGGACAGTTTCGGCCCGATCGAGGTTCCCGCAGAGCACCTTTGGGGGGCCCAGACCCAGCGTTCGCTCCACCATTTCCACATCTCCAGCGAGCGCATGGCGCCCGAGCTGGTGGCGGCGCTGGCCCAGGTCAAGCGCGCCGCCGCGGCCGTCAACCGTTCGCTGGGCAAGCTGCCGGCGGACAAAGCCGAGGCCATCATCCGCGCCGCCGACGAAGTCCTGGAGGGCAAGCACCCGGGCGAATTCCCGCTGGCCGTGTGGCAGACCGGCTCGGGCACGCAGAGCAATATGAACATGAACGAGGTGCTGGCCAACCGCGGCTCCGAGCTGATGGGAGGCGAGCGCGGCGAGAAGCGCCTGCTGCACCCGAACGACCACGTCAATATGGGGCAGTCGTCGAACGACATCTTCCCCACGGCCATGCACGTCGCCGCTGCCGCCGCCGTGGCCCAGAACGTGCTGCCGGCCCTCGCCCAGCTGCGCGGCACGCTGCTGCGCAAGTCGCGCGAGTTCGACGACATCGTCAAGATCGGCCGCACCCACCTGCAGGACGCCACCCCGCTCACGCTGGGCCAGGAATTCTCCGGCTACGTGGCCCAGCTGGAATTCGCCGAAAGCGCGATCCGCTCCACCCTCCCCGGCCTGCTGGCCCTGGCCGCCGGCGGCACGGCGGTCGGCACGGGCCTGAACGCCCACCCGGAATTCGCCCCGCGCATCGCCGCCGAGCTGGGCTCGCGCACGGGCCTGGCCTTCAAGAGCGCCCCGAACAAGTTCATGGCCCTGGCCGGGCACGACGCGATGGTGGCCGCCCACGGCGCCTTCAAGACCCTGGCGACGGCCCTCATGAAGATCGCCAACGACGTGCGCTGGATGGCCTCGGGCCCGCGCTCGGGCCTGGGCGAGATCACGATTCCCGAAAACGAGCCGGGCAGCTCGATCATGCCGGGCAAGGTCAATCCGACCCAGTGCGAAGCGCTCACCATGCTGTGCTGCCAGGTCTTCGGCAACGACGTCGCGATCACGGTCGGCGGCTCGCAGGGCAACTTCGAGCTGAACGTGTTCAAGCCCATGATCGTCCACAACTTCCTGCAGAGCGCGCGCCTGCTGGCCGACGGCATGCGCTCTTTCGATACCCACTGCGCCCAGGGCATCGAGCCGAACCACGCGCGCATCGCCGAGCTGATGGAAAAATCGCTGATGCTGGTGACCGCGCTGGCCCCGCATATCGGGTATGATCGCGCCGCCCAGATCGCCAAGACAGCCTCGAAAGAAGGCCTGACCCTGCGCCAGGCCGCGCTGCAGTCCGGTTTCCTGAACGAGGAACAGTTCGACCAGTGGATCGTCCCGATCGACATGACCCGGCCGGACCAGGTCGACTGACACTGGCATCCATTACCCACCCCGAGGATAGAATGCAAAAAATAGATTTCGATTTGACATCAGAATTCGTCGAGGTCAACCAGCTGCTGAAGCTGGTCGGCCTGGTCGACAGCGGCGGCGCCGGCAAGAATATGGTCGCCAGCGGCGTGGTGTCGGTCGACGGGAAACAGGAGCTGCGCAAGACCGCCAAGATCCGCACCGGCCAGGTCGTCACCGTGGGAGACGTGCAGATCCGCGTGCAGTAATTTGCCGAAAAGCGGTCGCAAAAACGGCGGGCTTATGTTTGCGCCCTAACAAACAGAGCGGGGCTTCCTTGTTTATATTTTAAGTCGTGATGATTCAGCAAACATTCGGCTAAAGGTGAAGCAATGGAAACCCCCGCACCCCGCGCTCAGTCGCAGGAACAACTCATCGGCGACCTGCGTCTCGTCATCGAGAACGCGGAAGAGCTCCTCAAGAATACCGACCACTACACCAGCGTGCTCTACCAGAACGCCCGCGCCAAGCTGGCGTTGGCCCTGGAAGCGGCCAACGAAGAACTCGCGCGCTTCGAAGATGCCCAGCTGGAACGCATGATGGCCGCCACCCGCGCCGCCAACGAGCGCTTCTGCGACCGTACCGGCGAGCAGCGCATCCTGCGCGCCTTCCACTGACTCACACCACGATTCCGCTGACCAGACCCGCTGCAAACCAGCGCCGCAGCATCGCGGCGATATCGGGCGGCGCCTCTCCTTCCTCCAGGGCCGCCAGCAGGGCGTCGACCGCCTCGCCGAAGCTGCCCTGCGCCATCAGGCACGCGAGGGCGGCCGCCTCGGTCTCCTCCAGCACGGAGACCTGCACTTCCCAGCCGCGCCGTACGACCAGGGCGATGCAGGATGCATCCACCCGCGCCGGCAGCGGCGGACCGCCCGGCTGGTGCGCCTGCCACAGGGGCGCAATCGCCCAGGTGCTGCGCAGGACGGCCACCGAGGGCTGCAGAGTGAAGCGTGCCCCGTCGAGCTCGTCGGGCGCGAGGCCGGAGAGCGCGGCGATGCCGGCCGGCGCCAGGTCCGGAGCCAGACAGGCCCGGTGCACCGCCCATTCCAGGCGTGCGACATCGGGCAGGTAAGGGATGCCGGCAGCCGGCGGGAAATCCTCCAGGAAGGCGGGCAACTGCGCGCCGAAGCCGGCCAGGTCCGGATCCTGCGAGGGAAATTTCGTGCCGTAGGCCCGGGCCAGGCCCTCGAAGAATTCCTCCCCCACCAGCTGCCGGACGACCGGGTAGGCATCAAGCAGCGCGCGCGTCCAGCCGGCGTGCAGGTTGCCGCGGTAGAGCGCCATGCGGGCCGCGCCGCCCTCGTTCAGCAGCGGCGCGAGGGCGGCATCCTGCCCCCGGCCGAACAGCGCCTCGCCGAATCGCTGCTGGAAGGCAGCCATGGCCTCGCCGGGCGAGCTCGCCTTCGCCGGCATGGACTTCCACGCGGACACGGCGGGCGCCGGACAGTCGGCGGCAATGGCATCGGCCCGCGCCGCTTCCGCCAGCAGCACCTCGAGCGGCGGCACGTCGGCATCCCATTCGACCAGCGCCGGCACCCGGCCGAAGCGCGCCAGGGCCGCGCGGTACAGCGCCCACACGGGCTCCGCCACCGCCGCGCCGTGGTGGTCGACCAGGGCCAGCGGTGTTGCCAGGTGGCCGGCCAGGTGGATTTCTCCCACGCTGTCCACGGGCAGCGCCGCGATCGCGGCCAGTGCGTCCTCGCCGTGGTTGTGCTGGTTGACGTACAGGTTGTTCACGTCCAGCAGGATGGCGCAGCCCGTGCGGCGCGCCAGTTCGGCCAGGAATTCGGCCTCGCCCATGGTGTCGTCCCGGAAGCGCACATAGGTCGACACGTTTTCGACCAGCAGGCGCCGTCCCAGCGCATCCTGCACCCGCCCTACCCGCTCGCACAGCAGGTCCAGCATGGAGTCCGCCAGGTTGAGGGGCAGCAGGTCGTTGAGCTGGCGGTCCGCCAGCGCGCCCCAGCTCAGGTGTTCGGAAACGAGGAAGGGATCGACGGCGTCGACGAGCTGCCGCAGCCGTTCCAGGTGGCGCCCGGAAAAGCCGTGTACCGAGCCCAGTCCGAGCCCGACGCCGTGCAGGCTGAGGGGATAGTCGCGGCGCAGGCTGGTGAGGACGTGCCAGTCCCAGCCCGCGCGGGCAAGATAGTTTTCGCTATGGACTTCGAGGAAGCCGACCTTCGGACGCCCTTCCAGGAAGGCGCGGTAGTGCGGCGTGCGCAGCCCCACGCCGGCGGCCCGGGGCGCGGCGCGCATGGCTTACTTCTTCGGTTCGGCCTGAGGCGGCTCGGCGGGCTTGGCCGTCTTGCCCGGTTCGAGCGAGCCGCCAATTTTGGTGCAGGTGCCCTTGGCGACGAATTTCCACTCGTTCGGGTCCTTGTCGACGGCGGCGACGCCGGCGCACCCGTGGGTCGCGGTGCCGCAGTCGTTCTGGCCGGCCTTGGCGACGCCGTAGCAGGCTTCCTGGTCGGCCTTCGGCACGCCCATCTGGTCCTGTGCGGTGGCCTGGGTGGCGCAGACGCCGGCAAGGGCGGCGGCGATCAGGGCGTGGCGGTGGGTCATGCGGTACTCCATGGCGTCATCGAGGGCGCCAGTATTTATCAGCCGGGGAAAAGATGCAAGACGCGGCGACGCCGGACGTCAGCCTGCGCGGAAATCCGGTCGTGCCGATACGACAATCGTTGCGGATCAGGCCGTCGTATTGATCTTGTTGCCCAGGTGCGGCGGCAGGTTCGCCTGCTGCACCGCCGGCAACGCGTCGAGCAACTGGGTCGCGGTCGACGCCTGGATCTGCTGGGCCTTCTTCAGAACGGCCAGGTTGACTTCCTGGCGCTGGCCGGTTTCGGCGATGCTGGTGGACAGCTTGGCGATGCTGGACACGTCCATGTGACTCTCCCATTAAGGCGTATCCTCCTTTTACGGCGCGGTTTCAGGAAACTTTAGGATCTTTCCGCAACCAGTCCTGCAGCCAGTCCCCTACCCGCTGCGGATCGTTCAGGTCCAGCCAGGCGACCCCGCGCGCATCCGGCGGGCACGGGGCATCCGAGGCCACGGCCACCACGTCCGGGTCGTCCGGATACAGCGCCGGCCGTCCCAGGCCAGGCCGGAACACTTCCAGCTTCGGCATGCGCTCCCATTTATAGCCCTCGACCAGGGTCAGGTCCGCCGTCGCCAGGCGCGCCAGGTGTTCGCCAAGCGAGGGCTCGGGCGCACCGCGCAGCTCGCGCAGGATGGCGACCCGGTAGGGCGAGGCCAGCATCACCTCGGCGGCGCCGGCCATGCGCAGGCGGGCGCTGTCCTTGCGCGGCGGCTCGAGTTCGACGTCATGGTGGCTGTGCTTGACGACGTTTACGCGCAGCCCCTGCCCCGCCAGGCGCGCGATCAGGTGCTCCAGCAGCGAGGTCTTGCCGCTGCCGGACCAGCCGACCACGCCGAGGAGCGGCCCCGGGCTAGTAAGCGACACGGTAGCGATAGCCGCGGTAATTCATGATGGCCGCCTTGGGCAGCAGGCGCTCCAGCACCAGGCCGGGGGCGACCTCCTCTCCTTCCCGGCGCAGCATCTTGTCGACCAGCAGGAGGCGTTCCGCCGGATTCGGCGAGTAGATATAGCCCCCGAAGGTGACCTTCGGGATGTCGCGCTGCACCGCGTCGGGCAAGGCGGCGAGCGGGCCGATGTTCTCGTCCACGGCGGGCGCCGCCGCGACGAGGACAGGACGCGTGGGCTCCGGCGCGGGCGGCGCTGCTTCAGCCACCACCGGCTCGGCGCGGCGCGGCGCTTCCGCCTTCGGCTCTAGCCTTGGCGCCGGTTTCGGCTGGACCGGCGCCTCCCTGGGCTTGACCGGCTCGGGTGGCGGCGCCACGGGCGCGGGCGGCGCAGTCACAGTCACGGGCGCGGGCGCCGGTGCGGCGGCGACCTGCACCGCCGGCGCCGGGGCCGGGGCAGGCTGGCGCAGCAGGAAGACAGCGGCCAGCGCCAGGCCGATTGCCCCCACGCCCAGACCGATGAACAAGGGCTTGCGGCTGGCCCCGCCCGGCTGCGCCGCATACATGGGCGGCGGCGCGTGGATGGTCGGGGCGTTGCCGAGCTGGCGCTCCGCCTGGGCCTTCTTGAGGGCGTCGAGGATGTAGGACATGCTTTATTTTCCGTTCGCGGCCGCCAGCAGGCGCGGCTCCGGCACGCCGGTGAGCTGGTTCAGGCGCATGAAGGTGCGCGGGCCGGCCACGCCGTCCGCTTTCAAATCTTGCGCCGCCTGGAAGCGGCGCAGCCATTCGCGCGTGTTGGCGTCGAAGGGACGGTTGCTTTTCGGCGCGGGCGCCTTGTTGATCCGGGCCAGGCTGGCGTTCAGCCAGTCGACGTCCTGGCCGCGTTCGCCCTCGGACAATTGCTCGCGGAAGCCCCGCGGCATGCGCCAGAAGGTGGTGAACTCGCCGCCGAAGCGGGCGACAAAGGTCGCCAGGTCGATGCGCTCGCGCCTAGCGCCGGCGCTGAGCAGCACGCTGTTGCCGTCCATCGCGCTCAAGACCGCATAGCCCGTGCGCGGCCCATCGTGCAGGGTGACGACCGCCGGCCGGTCGAGCAGGCGCAGCTCGTACAGGCCGCCGCGCCCCTGGTGGCAGCGCAGGTTCAGGCGCAGCGCCGCCTCGCAGGGATGATCGCCCGCAAGCGGCTGGCCCCACAGCGCGGCCAGTTCGCGCAGGGCGTTGGCCTCAATGGCCTGGACCGGCGGCACCGCCGACGAGGCAACGTGCGCCACTGGCGTGGCCTTGGGTGCCGCGGCCGCCGCCGGCGCCGCCTGGCGCGCGGGCAGCGCCTGCCAGGCAGCCGCGCTCAGCGCGACCGCCGCCAGCACACCGCCCACGGCCGCCGGCATGCGCAGCGACCGGCGCGGCGCCGGCTCTCCCGCGAACACTTCCTCGGCCGCCTTTTTCAGGATGAGGCGCGTCACCTGTGGGCTGTTCTCGACATAGGCGCCGAGCAGGGCGCGGTCGCACAGCAGGTTGATGCGGCGCGGCACCCCATGGGTGAGCGAGTGCACCAGGGGCGTCAGCGCGGGCGGAAACGGTTGACCGCCCGCCCCCGCCACCGCCAGCCGGTGCGCGACATAGGCCCCGGTCTCAGCTTCGGTCAGCGGCCCCAGGTGGTAGCGCGCAATCACGCGCTGGGCCAACTGCTCGAGTTCGGGCCGGGCCAGCATGGTGCGCAGCTCGGGCTGGCCGATCAGGATGATCTGCAGCAGCTTGCGCTCATTGGTCTCGAGGTTGGTAAGCAGGCGCAATTGCTCCAGCACCTCGGCCGACAGGTTCTGGGCTTCGTCGATGACGAGCACATTGTTCAGGCCCTGCGCGTGCGATTCCAGCAGGTAGCGGTTGATCGCATCCACGTAGGCCTTGAGGCCGGCGCCCTCGCCCGCCGGCAGCGCGATACCGAACTCGTCGCAGACGCTCTGCAGCAGCTCCTCCACGCTCAGGCGCGGGTTGAAGATATAGGCCAGGCGGCAATGCTCGGGGATCTGCTCCATGAAGCAGCGGCACACGGTGGTCTTGCCGGCCCCGATTTCCCCCGTCAGCAGCACGAAGCCGCCGCCGCTGCCGATCCCGTACAGCAGGTGCGCCAGCGCCTCGCGGTGGCGCTCGCTCATGAACAGGTAGCGCGGATCGGGCGCGATCGAGAACGGCGCACCCTTCAGGTGAAAGTAGTGGTTATACATGCATCATTGGCGAAGCTCGCTTAGCGCACCGGGATCGATTTGAACTTCGCGCAGTATATTTTGCTTTTGTCATTCATGTAAGCGATGGTGCTGCCCGGGTTCGAAACGCGCAAAGGGAAAGGCGTCGCGTCCACGGCCCGGAAGCTGGTGCCGACCGCGGCGCGGATCGCGCTTTCGAGTTCCTGGGGGGTGCTCTCGGTGATTGCCGCAATGAAGACCAGCTCGCTGGTGTCGTCGCTGACCATGACTTCCTTTACTTCGGCGCCCCACAGCGTGGCCTCGGTCTTGAACCAGTACGCCCCGCCCTCGCGCTTGTAGGCCGGGCCGAAGGATGCCGTCAGGTAATCGTGGAAATAACGGTTCTCGAGATGGCTGCGGCACAGCAGCGCGTTGCCGATCACGGTGCCAAAGGTGGACGGCATGGCGCCGGCCGGGGCCGCCAGGAGGCTTGCCGTTGCCAGGCAGGCAAGCGCGGTCAGCCGTGTGAATGCCGGCATCACTTAAAGTTTGGACAACCAGGCGCGGTTGGCCGCGATCCTGGCCTTGACCGTGGCCGGCAAGGCTTCATAGCAGCCAGGATGCTGCTTGAGCGCGTGCTCACGCACTTCCTTCTGCATGCCGTTGACGAGGAACACGTACAGCTCCGCGCCCTGCTCGTTCTTGCGGGTGCCCATATAGCGAATCACGGGAGATCTCCTTCCATCCCCGCATTATGACATCCCACGGCCCTGCCCGCCCACGCCGCATGGCCTGCGGCGGCCTGGAACGCCGTGCTGCGCAAGGCCCGGCAGGCGTTGCTGTTGCTGTCGAGCCACATCTTGCCTTGTTCTCAGCCGGGCACGCCGACCCGCGCCAGGATGCCCAGCAGCGCATCGACGTCCACCGGCTTGGTCAGGTGATGGTCGAATCCGGCCGCCTGGGTGCGCCGCCGGTCGTCTTCCTGGCCCCAGCCGGTCAGCGCCACGATCACCAGGCCCGCCTGGCGGGCATCGAGGCGCAGGCGGCGCGCCACCTCGAAGCCGTCCATGCCCGGCATGCCGAGGTCGAGCAGCACCGCCTGCGGCAGGAATTCGCCGGCCTGGGCCAGCCCGGCCGGCCCGTCGTGGGCCGTGCGCACCTCGGCGCCGACCGCGTGCAGCAACAGGGCCAGCGATTCGGCGGCGTCGCCGTTGTCGTCCACCACCAGCACCCGCCGTCCCGCCAGCAGCGCCTCCCCGCTGCCGTCGTCATGGTGCGCTTCCTGCGCCGGCGCCTGGGCCAGCGGCAGCCTGACGATGAATTCGCTGCCCCGCCCCGGCCCATCGCTCCTGGCCTCGACACTGCCGCCGTGCAGCTCGATCAGGCTCTTCACCATGGTCAGGCCGATGCCCAGCCCGGCCTGGCCGCGCGCACTGTCGCGGTGGGCCTGGGCGAACATCTCGAAGACGTGGGGGAGCTTTTCGGGCGGGATGCCGATGCCGGTGTCGCGCACCGAGACCGCGACCTGCGCTCCTTCGCGCCAGGCGCCGACCCAGATGCGCCCGCCGCGGTCGGTGTACTTGGCCGCGTTGTTGAGCATATTGCCGAAGACCTGGGTCAGCCTCACCTTGTCGGCCTCCAGCATCAGGGTTTCCTCCGGCAGCGACACCGCCAGCTCGTGGCGGCCGGCCTCGATCACCGGCATGCTGGTCTCGACCGCCATCGACAGGATTTCGGCCAGCGACAGCGGTTCGCGTCGCAGTTCCAGCTTGCCTTGGGTGATGCGCGAGACGTCCATCAGGTCGTCCACCAGGCGCACGATCTGGCGCACCTGCCGCCCCACCATCTCGACCATGCGGTCGGCGCTGCGGCGTCCGTCGGGCCGGCGCAGCAGGTGCACCGCATTGCTGATCGGCGCCAGCGGATTGCGCAGCTCGTGCGCGAGCGTGGCCAGGAACTCGTCCTTGCGGCGGTCGGCGTCGCGCAGCGCGTCCTCCGCCTCCGCCGCCTCGGTGACGTCGATCGAGATGCCGACGTGGCCGCGGTAGGCGCCGCCCTGGCCGAACAGGGGGGCGCCGTGGCTCTCGAACCAGTGCCAGCGGCCGTCGGCGGCGCGCGCCCGCAGCCGCTGCTGGAAGGGCGACTGGGTCGCGATGGCGATACGCACGCCTTCGATATAGCGCGGGCCGTCGTCGGGATGCAGCAGCACGCCCCAGCCCTGCTCGGGCGCGGTTCCGGCCCGCATGCCGAGCATGTCCTGGCAGATGCGGTTCGCATACACGACATGTCCACGGTCATCGAACTGGTAGATCAGCGCCGGCGAAGCCTCGGCCAGCACCCGGAACCGGCCGTCGCTTTCGCGCAGCGCCCCTTCCGCCTGGCGGCGCGCGTCGACGTCGATGTTCATGCCGATCCAGCGGCCGATGCTGCCGTCGGGATTGCGCAGCGGCGCGGCGCGCACATTGGTCCAGCGCCAGCCGCCGTTCGCCAGGCGCACGCGGTACTCGGCGTTCAGCGGCGCGCCCTCGGCCAGCGCCTCGCGCCACTGGCGCAGGACGAAGTGGCGGTCGTCCGGGTGCACCGCCTTGAGCCAGCCCAGGCCCAGCAGCTCGCCGGCACCCTGCCCGGTGAGCTCGCGCCAGCCGGGCGAGTCGGTGCGCACCGCGCCGTCCGCATCGGTCTCCCAGACCGCCTGGGCGAAGCCCTTCACCAGGGTCTGGAAACGCTCCTCGCTGGCGGCCAGCGCTGCTTCGGCGCGGCGCGCCTCGCTGATGTCGAGCACGAAGGCGATGCACTTGCGCGTGTCGCCCTCGCCCGGCAGGCAGGTCGACGCGACCATGGCCCACCACAGGCTGCCGTCCTTGCGCACCAGCTGCTTCATGTACGGCGCCGTATGGCCACCCGCGCGCAGCTCGTCCAGGGCGCGCCGGGTGATGTCGACGAATTCCGGCGCGGCCAGGTCGGCCCAGTGGCGCACGGCGCGCAGTTCCTCGCGGCTGTAGCCGGTCATGCGCTGCAGCGCGCCGTTGCAGTCGAGGATGCGGCCGTCGAGGGAATAGAAGGCCAGGCCGACGGTCTCGGTATCCATCGCCGCCTGCAGGATCGCATGGCTTTCTTCCAGCTCGCGCTCGGCGGCGACGCGCTGCGCGGATTCGTCCGCCAGGCGCCGCTGGATGTCCTGCAGCGCTTCGGCGCGGGTGGCGCGGAATGCGCAGGCGGCGAAGCCCGAGAGGCTGCGCAGCAGGCGCGCATCTTCACCGTCGAAACGGGATGCGGGGTCGTGACTGGCCACCCAGACCGTGCCGAGCGGCTCGCCGCCGACGTCCCAGGGCGCGAGCAGCATCTCCGCGATCGGCGGCTCGGCAGGGAGCACGGGGAAGCTGCGGCCGGGCTCGCGCAGCAACACCACTTCGCCGCGCGCCACCGCCTCGCCGCTCGGGCTGCCTGTGCGGGGCAGGCGCAGGCCGGCCGCACCGGCCAGCAGGCCGGTCGTCGCGGCCCACTGGAAGGCCTCGCCATCCGGCGCCGGCACGGCGATGCCGGCCGATCCGGCATGGCACAGTTCGCGCAGCAGTTCGGCCAGGCGCTGCGGCACGCTTTCCGGCTGGCGCGCCAGCGCCGAGGCGAGGGCGCCGAGGGCGTGGCTCTCGGCCGCGTGGTCGGGGGCGCGTGCAGGGCGGACCTCCAGCTCGTGTGTGACAAGAAGCTCATCGATATCGAGCACTGCCAACGCTTGCTCACTATCGCTCATCGGGACATCTATACCGTGTCATATATGGGACAGTCAGGCTAAGCCAAAACGCCGCCCCGCGCCAACAGGGTTCCGCCCGGCACGACGGGGCGCGCCGGCTGCCCATCCTTTCAGGCTGCATTCTGTTCCCCGTTTTCGCGCGTCTGTCGGTTTGCGGCTGCGTCACCAGCCGCATTGTCCTATCGTGCAGGCTCCCGATACCCTTTCAAGAAAAAGAACATGCGCACCATTCTGAAGCCGGCCCTCCTCGCCGCCGCCATCGCGGCGGGCTTCCTCGCCACCCAGGCCAGCCACGCCGAGGCGCCCGGCCAGCCGGTCACCCAACAGCGCCAGCTGGCGGCCTTCAGCGCCATCGAACTGTCCGGCCCCTACGACGTCGTGGTGCGCGCCCAGGGCCGCCAGGCGGTCGAGCTGTCGGGCGATCCGAAGCTGCTCGAGGAGATCGAGACCGTGGTGCGCGGCGACACCCTGGTGGTGCGCCCGGTGCAGCGCATGGGATTCAATTTCAGCTGGGGCAAGCGGCGCGACACCGTCACCATCGCCATCACCGCCAGCCAGCTGAAAAGCCTCAGCATGTCGGGCAGCGGCGACGTCGACCTGAGCCAGCTCTCGGGCGAGCGCTTTAGCGTGTCGCTCGACGGTCCCGGCGACCTGCAGGCGGCCGGCGCGGTGCGCGAACTGTCGGTACGCGCCGGCGGCAGCGGCGACGCCGACCTGCACCGACTGAAGGCCGCCAACGTCGACCTGGCGATGTCCGGCCCCGGCGACGTGCGCCTGTCGGCAGTGGGCAACGAACTGGCGGCCACGCTCAGCGGCTCGGGCGACCTGGAAGCCGATGATCTGCGCCTGGCGCGCCTGAGCGCACGCCTGTCCGGCCCGGGCGGCATGAAACTCGCCGGCCGCGCGCGCGAACTGCGCGCCGAAGTCAGCGGCTCGGGCGACTTCGACGCCTGCGCCCTCGCGGTGGACGCGGCCTCGACCACCCAGCGCGGCCCCGGCAATGCCTGCGTCGCCGGCACGATCACCAAGTTCGACGCGGAGGTGAGCGGTTCGGGCGAGCTGCAGGCCAGCGGCCTGCGCGCGCCCAAGGCCACGGTGCGCCTGTCCGGCCCGGGCAATGCCACCTTGAGCGGCGAGATCGGCGAACTCACGGCCGAGCTGTCCGGCTCGGGCGACCTGGAAGCGGGCGCCCTTGACGTCAGCCGCGCCCTGATCAAGGCGCGCGGCCCCGGCGGCATCGAACTGGCCAATGTGTCCGACACCCTGGACGCCGACCTGCGCGGCTCGGGCGGCCTGGACGCGCGCATGGATGGCAAGCGCCTGCTGCTGCGCATGAGCGGCCCGGGCAGCGCCCATGTCGAGGGCAAGGTCCAGCTGGTCAAGGCCCAGCTCAGCGGTTCGGGCGGGCTCGATGGCCGCCGCCTGCATGCCGGGCGCGCCGAGATCGCCGTCAGCGGCCCGGGCAATGCGGTGGTCAATGTGCCGGGCCGCGAAGAGCGCCAGGCCGGCCGCCGCGCACGCGATGATGGTGACGGGCACACCCGCCTGCTGACGGTCGACCGCAGCGGCAGCCGTCACGGCGCCCCGTAATCCCCTCCGGCGCCGCCGCCCGGCGGCGTCACCCATCCCGCATGAGCATACCAGCCGTTTTTAGCGAATAATCAATACCAGTTACAGTACCAGTTAAAAGATTTGCATAATCAACGGCTTATGCAAATTTTGCTTGCCGTCCCGGCGATTGTTGCACAGGAAATTTGCATACCACTTAAATACCTGTTGACAGGCCATGTCCGCCTGCCTATAGTGCGCTGACCTCCTCGGCAGAACACTCACACCATGATCGACTATCTCATCGGCGTCGACGGCGGCGGCACCGGCACCCGCGTGCGCCTTGCCGGCCCGGACGGCGCCGAACTGGCCCAGGCCAGCGGCGGCCCGTCCGCCCTAGCGCGCGGCATCGACAATGCCTGGACCACCGTCGACGGCGCCGTGCGCGACGCCTTCGCCAACATTGGTATTACGGCGGTACCACGCGCCTCCTGCGCCATCGGCCTCGGTCTCGCTGGCGTGCACAACAAGGAATGGGCCGCGGCCTTCATCGCCGCCAATCCCGGTTACGCCGCCCTCGCCCTCGACACCGACGGTTTCACCACCCTGATGGGCGCCCACGCCGGCAAGCCCGGCGTCATCGTCGCGATCGGCACCGGCAGCGTGGGCGAAGCCATGCTGGCGGACGGCACGAAAATCGAAGTCGGCGGCTGGGGCTTCCCCGCCGGGGACGAGGCCAGCGGCGCCTGGATGGGCCTGCGCGCCCTGAACCATATCGAACACGTGCTGGACGGCCGCGCCGAGGGCCGCGCCTTTGCACGCGAGGTGATCGACTTCTGCGGCGGCTCGCGCGACGCGGTGCAGGTCTGGCTCGGCAAGGCCACCCAGACCACCTACGCCAGCCTGGCCCGTTTCGTGGTCGCCCACGGCGAGACCGACCCGGTCGCGCGTGCCATCCTCGAACACGCGGGCCGGGAAGCGGCGGCGATTGCCGACGCACTCGACCGCAGCCACACCCTGCCGCTGGCCCTGTGCGGGGGCCTGGGCGACGTGCTGCGCGCCTGGCTGCCGCCCGAGACGCTGGCGCGCTGCGTGCCGGCCCAGGGCGACTCGGCCGCCGGCGCACTGCGCATGATTCGGCGCCACTTGATAAGGACACAGCAATGAAAGGCAACATCCTCACCCCCAATGGCTGGATCCACGGCGAACTGCGCCACGGGGCCTTCATCGAAGGCATCGACGGTCACGAAGTCGACCCGGTGGCCAACAACGACGACTACATCCTGCCCGGCTTCATCGACGTGCACGTGCACGGCGGCGCCGGGCGCGACATGATGGAAGGCGGCGACGCTCCCCACGTGATCGCCGCCCTGCATGCGAAGCACGGCACCACCGCCCTGCTGGCCACCACCATGACCGCCCCGGTCGAGGACATCCAGCAGGCGCTGGACGCCATCGGCGCGGCCTGCAAGGCCCGCGGCAAGGGCGAGGCGCGCATCCTCGGCGTGCACCTGGAAGGCCCCTACATCAATTCGGGCAAGCTGGGCGCCCAGCCGCCCTATGCGCGCGAAGCGACGCTGGATGAGGTGAACCGGTTCAACGACCAGGCGCCGATGCGCCTGATCACGGTGGCGCCCGAAATCGACGGCCACATGGAGCTGGTGCGCGCGATTGCCGATGCCGGCATCCGCGTCCAGATCGGCCACACCAGCGGAACCTATGAACACGGCGTCCAGGCCCTGGAGCACGGCGCGGCCGGCTTCACCCACCTGTTCAACGCCATGCCCGGCCTGCACCACCGCGACCCCGGCATGGTCGGCGCGGCCCTGGCCCACGCCGAATACGCCGAGATCATCCCCGACCTGCTGCACGTGCATCCGGGCGCGATCAAGACCGCGCTGCGCTGCATTCCGAAGCTGTTCTGCGTGACCGATTCGACCGCCGCCGCCGGCATGCCGGACGGCCAGTACATGCTGGGCCGCCAGGTGGTCCACAAATGCATGGGCGGCGTGCGCCTGGCTGACGGCACGCTGGCCGGCAGCACCCTGACCATGGACCAGGCCCTGCGCAACCTCGTGAAGATCGGCCTGCCGCTCGAAGAAGCCAGCCGCCGCGTTTCCACCAATGCCGCCGACTACCTCGGCGAAACCCAGCGCGGCCGCCTGGCGCCGGGCTGCCATGCCGATTTCGTCGTGCTCGACCGCGAGCTCAACATCAAAGCCGTCTATATCGAAGGAGAAGCTCAGTGACCAGCTCCGTGACCACCCCGACCTCGCTGATGTACCAGGAAGCCCTGTCCGCCGGCGACTGCATCGCGCAGCAGCTGGCGCAGGACATCGACCGCTATGCGGAGCTGGGCCGCGCCCTGCGTTCGACCAACTTCCACAGCGCCGTGACGGTCGCGCGCGGCAGCTCGGACCATGCGTCGAGCTACCTCGCCTACCTGATCATGGCGCGCATGGGCCGCCTGGTGACCTCGCTGCCGATGTCCCTGATCACGCTGTACAAATCGCCCCTGGTCACGCGCGACACCCTGGCCGTGTCGATTTCGCAGTCGGGCCAGAGCCCTGACGTGGTGGAGCCGATCAGCTACTTCCGCAACGGCGGCGCGACCACGGTGGCGCTGGTGAACGATGCCAACTCGCCCCTGGCACAGGCCGCCGAATGGACCATGCCCCTGCACGCGGGCAAAGAGCAGAGCGTGGCCGCCACCAAGAGCTTCATCGCCAGCCTGGTCGCCGGCGCGCGCCTGGTGTCCGAATGGCAGAACGATCCGGAACTGAAGGATGGCATTGCCGCCCTGCCCGACGCCCTGCGCGCCGCGACAACGGTCGACTGGTCGCCCGCGATCGAGGTGCTGGCCCCGGCCCGCAACATCATGGTGGTCGGCCGCGGCATCAGCTTCCCGGTGGCGCTGGAAGCCAGCCTGAAATTCAAGGAAACCTCGGCCCTGCAGGCGGAAGCCTTCTCCGGCGCCGAGATCAAGCACGGCCCGATGGCCCTGATCGAGGAAGGCTATCCGCTCCTGATCTTCGCCACGCGCGGCCCGGCGCAAAGCGGTCTGGTCGCCCTGGCCGACGAGATGCGCGGCCGCGGCGCGCGCGTGCTGCTCGCCGCGCCGGAAGACGTGCCGAGCCGCGACCTGCTGCTGCCGACCAGCGCGATTCCCGACCTCGACCCGATCGTCGCGATCCAGGCCTTCTACATGATGGCGGCGCGCCTGTCGGAAGCGCGCGGCCTCGATCCGGACAAACCGCGCCACCTGAGCAAAGTCACCAAAACGAACTAAACGATATGAGCGATTACCTGGATCTCGCCGGCCAGCTGATGATGGTGCGCCTGTTCGGCACCGAACTCGATGCCAACACGGACGCATTCCTGCGCCAGTACAAGGTGCGCGGCGCCTGCCTGTTCCGCCAGAACATGGTGGACGCGGCCCAGCTGGGCCGCTTCACGGCCGCCTTGCAGGACGCGATGGGCCCGCAAGCCCTGATCGCCCTCGACCAGGAAGGCGGCGCGGTGGTGCGCTCGACCTGGGTGCCGGCGCCGCCGAGCGCCATGGCACTGGGCGCGGCGAACGATCCCCTGCTGGCGCGCGAAGTCGGCGCCGCCGTGGCGCGCGCGGTGCGCTCGCTCGGCTTCAACTGGAACTTCGCGCCGGTGCTGGACCTGAACAACAACCCGCACAATCCTGTCATCGCCGAGCGCTCCTTCGGGGCCGACCCGGACACCGCGACCCGCATCGCGATGGCCTGGATGGAAGGCAGCGAAAGCGAAGGCGTGGCCTGCTGCGTCAAGCACTTCCCCGGCCACGGCGACACCCACGTCGACTCGCACCGCGACCTGCCGACGGTCGACAAACCCTTGGAAAAACTGGAGCGCTTCGAGTTCGCGCCCTTCCGCATGGCCGCCGCCACGGCGCCCGCCGTGATGACGGCCCACATCGTCTACCCGGCCCTGGACCCGGACTTCCCGGCCACGATGTCGCGCCCCATCCTGACCGGCATCCTGCGCGAGCGCTTCGGCTACCAGGGCGTGATCATCACCGACGGCATGGACATGCACGCCATCGCCCACCGCTACGGCGCGGGCGAAGCGGCGGTGAATGCACTGGTGGCCGGCGCCGACATGGTGATGGCGATCGGCGCGCGCGAGACGCAGGTCGAGACCGTGCATGCGATCGCCCAGGCAATCCGCGACGGGGTGCTGCCGCTGCCCGAGGTCGAAGCGCGCCTGGCCCGCCTGTCCAGCCTGGCCGAGCGCCATCCGGCGGGCAGCACGGCCTATGCCGTCGAGCAGGACGACCGCGCCCTGATGGCGCGCGCCTGGCGCGCCGGCCTCACCGCGCTGGGCAATCCGCAGCGCCCGCCGCGCGGCAGCAAGGTGCGCCTGGTGGCGCGCGGCGACGTGGTCAGCGACGGCGTGTCCGAAGCCGGCGTGCCGGCGGCGCGCATCGCCGAAGCGCTGGGACGCCTGTACGAGGTCGACCTCGTGACCTTCGCGGATGCCGAGACCTTCGACTGGGCCGCCCTGCCCCGGGACGGCCGCTTCACCATCCTCGCCTCGACCTCGCGCCGCCGCTACGGCCCGCATGCGCGCGCGAGCTGGCGCCCCGACCTGCACGTGGCGCTGTGGAATCCCTACCAGGCGCTCGACTTCGCCGCCCCGGCCCTGATGACCTATGGCTTCGCGCCGCCCGCGCTGGAGGCCGTCGTGGCCTGGCTGGCAGGCGAGGCGGAAGCGCCGGGCCGCTGCCCTGTACCGGGGTTCGCTGCCTGAACGAAACTCGGTAACGCGATGTAACGGTGCGGGCATGCGCCCGCGCAGTGCGGCACAATTGCCGAGCCCGAAATGGGCCTTTTATGGGACAATGCACGTTTTGTCCGTAATGGCATTTTCGCCATGTTTACCTTTAAACATGTCGCATCTGCATTGCTCATCATTATTTAGACCGAAGGATTATTCATGGCCCAATTCCGTCTTGCCCGCCTTTGCCTGATGCTCGCCGCCCTCGGCGTGACCGCCCCGGCGCTGGTGACCAGTGCCCATGCGCAGGAGAAGACCGATGCGCCGGCAGCTGCCGCGGCACCGAAGGACACCGTTCGTCCTGAAATCTTCAAGCTGCTCGATCCGGCCGCGGTCAAGCCGCTGGTGGAAGCCAAGAATTTCACCGAAGTGCAGAGCCGCATCACCCAGGCCGAAGCCTTCCCGAACATCACGCCGTATGAAAGCTATGTGATCAACCGCATGAAGCTGACCGTGGCTTCGTCGACCGGCAACGATGCCGCCGCCATCCCGGCGCTGGAAGCCGTGATCAATTCGGGCAAGCTGACGGCGGCCGAGCAGGCCAACTTCATCCAGGCACTGGGCAATATGCACTTCAACGCCAAGAATTATCCGAAGGCGATCGAGTGGTTCCAGCGCTACCAGAAAGAAAGCACGACCCCGGACGCGGTGCGCCCGGCCCTGGCCAGCGCCTACTACCTGAGCAATGACTTCGCCAAGGCGAAGGAAGCCCTGCTGCCGGTGATCGAAGCCCAGGAAAAGGCCGGCCAGAAGCCGGCCGACAAGGACCTGCGCATGCTGGCCTCGATCGCGATCAAGCAGAAGGATGACGCCGGCTACGTGGCCGCTCTCGAGAAGCTGGTGGCCGCCTACCCGACCGAGGAATTCTGGACCGACCTGGTCAACCGCGGCGTCGGCCGCAAGGCGGGCTTCGACGAGAACACCCACCTGGCCAATATGTACCGCCTGCAGTTCGCCACCGCCGCCAAGCAGATGGCGCCGGAAGAGTACACCAACCTGGCCGAACTGGCCCTGCGCGACGGTTTCCCGACCGAAGCGAAGAAGGTGCTCGACGCGGGCTTCGCCAATGGCGTGCTGGGCAAGGGCAGCAATGCCAAGGCCCACGCCGCCCTGCGCGACAAGGCCAACAAGGGCGCCGCCGACGACGCCAAGAGCATCGCCAGCGGCGAAGCCTCGGCCGCCAAGGCCAAGACCGGCGCCGGCCTCGTCAACCTGGGCTGGGCCTACGCCACGATGGACCAGGCCGACAAGGGCATCGGCTTCATCCAGCAGGGTATCGCCAAGGGCGGCCTGAAGAATGCCGAGGAAGCCAAGCTGCGTCTGGGCATGGCGCAGGCACGCGCCGGCAAGAAGGCCGAGGCGATCCAGACCTTCCAGGGCATCAAGGGCGCCGGTGGCGCCGGCGACCTGGCCAAGTACTGGATCCTGTACCTGAACCAGCAGGGCTGATTCGCTTCACGCGTTCACGGAAAGCCGGACAGTGTCCGGCTTTTTTTACGGCCGTGCCCCTGCCCTGTCCCGCGTTTTAATCATGCAATGTGCGCGTGCGAACATTCTGCTCATGTTGACCAGCCGATAATTTCGGCACAACAAGGAGGCGGCATGACTGAGGTACGCAAAGGGCAGGCGCCCGCCAAGCTGGGGCGCGACGAATTCCACATCCGCTTCCGCAACGCATTCCACGATCCCGCCTACGACAGGCTGGACCGCGAACTCGACGCCATCGAGCAGGTTGCCTGGGAGGCCTATCATGAGGGCCGCAAGGCGCCGCGCACCGTCAAGGCCGGCCCCGGCTACGCCGATCCTTCCTACGACCTGTCGATCGAGTGGAAGGAAGCCCACGAGCGCCTCCTGGGCGCCGAGCGGCACCAGAAGGACCCGGGCTCGCGCAACCGCGTTCTGCTCATCAACGGGGCGGCCCGCAACGACGGCACCTGTCCCAGCGAGATCTCCAAGAGCTGGCGCCTGACCATGCTGGCGCGCGAGGTGCTCGCGGCTGAGGGCTTCGAGGCCGATGTGCTCGACCTCAGCCTGGTCAATTCGGATTACGACCGCCACATCCATCCCTGCAAGGCCTGCGTCTCGACCGCCATGCCGCTGTGCCACTGGCCCTGCAGCTGCTATCCGAACCACGCCGAGCGCCAGGTCAACGACTGGATGAACGAGATCTACGAACGCTGGGTGCTGGCCCACGGCGTCATCATCGTCACGCCGGTCTACTGGTACCAGTCGCCCTCCCCGCTCAAGCTGATGATCGACCGCCTGGTGTGCGCCGACGGCGGCAATCCCGACCCCTCCTCGACCCACGGCAAGAAGGCGGAAGAGGCCAAGGAACTCGAGCTGAAGGGCTGGGACTATCCCAAGCACCTGGCCGGCCGCGCCTACGGCCTGGTGGTGCACGGCGACGTGGCCGGCATCGAAGGCACGCGGCGCGCGCTGGCCGACTGGCTGTCGTGGATGGACCTGGTCGACGCCGGCAGCTTCGCCCAGCTCGACCGCTATATCGGCTACTACGAGTCCTATGCCGAGAGCCACGAGGCCCTGGACCGCGACAGCGCCGTGCAGGAAGAGGTGCGCAACGTGGCGCGTGCGGTGGCGGAAGCAGTACGGGAAATCCGCGCCGGCCGGGTGGCCGTCTCCGCCCACCGGCTCAAGGATCCGCGGCCGAAGTGAAGTTTGGCCGCGACGGGCGGGCGGTGGAGTTTTGCCGCTCCGTAGGGCGGGCGGCTACACCCGGCAACGTGATCGACCTGCGACCAATTTGCCGCCCACGCGGTCGACGAACGGATTCGAGCCACGGAGCGTGTCGGGAGACGTGATTTGACCGCGTGGGCGGGAAAACCCGCCCACCCTACGATTACACGGCCGTGAAACCGCCGTCGACCACGAGTTCGTGGCCATTGACGTAGGACGCCTGCTCCGAGCACAGCCACAGCGCCGCATTGGCGATCTCCGCCGGCTCGGCGAAGCGGCCCATCGGCTCCGGCGCCTCGAGCTGCGCGTCTGCCGTGCGCGGGGTCCTGACGGCGCCCGGGCACAGGGCATTGATGCGGATGCCTGCGCGCGCGTATTCGGCGGCGGCGCTGCGGGTCAGCCCCACCACCGCGTGCTTGCTGGCCGCGTAGATCGCGCGGTTCGGCGCGCCGACCAGGCCCGACACCGAGGACACGTTGACGATCGCCCCGCTGCCCTGCTTGAGCATCTGGCGCAGCTGCAGCTTCATGCACAGCCACACGCCCTTGACGTTGGCGCCCATGATGCGGTCGAACTGCTCTTCCTCCCCCTCGGCGAGCGGCGCGCCCTCCTCGTCCACGGCGGCGTTGTTCACCGCGATGTCCAGGCGTCCGTAGTAATTGATGGTCTTTTCGATCAGCGCCTCGACGTCGCCCGATTTGGCGATGTCGCTGCGCACGAACAGGGCCTTGCCGCCCGATTCGACGATCATGGCGGCGGTCGCGTGACCGCCGTCGATGGCGGTGTCGGCCACGACGACGCAGGCGCCGGCGCGCCCGAAGGCAAGCGCCGTGGCGCGCCCCAAGCCGCTGGCGGCGCCGGTGACGAGGGCGACTTTGCCGGTAAATGGCAGTTCTGCCACCGGCTGCGCTTTGGATGTCCCTTTCATGATGCTCCTGATGCTCTGCAACTGATGCTTCCCAAAGGAAACATTCTAACGCAGCGGGCCGCGCCTGTCACAATCGGGGACGTATGCTGTTGCTAAATGGAGGGTTATTTGCCACGGTCCCCGGCCTTGCCCTGGTCCCCGGCCATGACCACCGACAGCTTGGCAGGATCGATCGCCTTGCGGAAGGCCGCATTCAGCTGCGCCAGGGTGACCGCCGTGAGCTTGCGCTCGAAGGCGGCCGACCACTC
Organism: Pseudomonadota bacterium; assembly: GCA_040758275.1. Classification (GTDB taxonomy): domain Bacteria; phylum Pseudomonadota; class Gammaproteobacteria; order Burkholderiales; family Burkholderiaceae_D; genus Telluria. The sequence goes on along the minus strand of JBFLVV010000022.1, from coordinate 35,560 downwards.
GTAGGTGCGGCCGCGATACAGGAAACCGGTCCAGCCCGAGGCCAGCACGGCGTCGTTGGCGCGGTTCTGCACGCGCTGCTGCATCAGGCCCGACTTGGCGTCGGCCAGCTCGGCGGCCGTGAAGCCGTCCTTCACGGCGCGCGCCAGCTCCGCGCGCACGGCGGCGTCCAGCTTCCTCAGGTTCTGCGGCGCGGCGATGGCGCTGATCGAAAAGCCGCCGGCGCGGTCCAGGTCGCCCGCATCCAGGCTGGAGCCGCCGCCGTAGGACAGGCCGTCCTTCTGGCGGATGCGCTCCATCAGGCGCGACTTCAGGCCGCCTTCCCCGAAGATGTAGTTGGCCAGCATCAGGGCCGGATAGTCCGGGTCCTCGATGTTCAGGTCGAGGTTCATGCGCGCGGTGTAGAAGCCGTTTTCCTTGTCTGGCGTATCCAGGAAGGTGCTGGCGGCCGGCACCTCGGCGTGCTTCATCAGGATCGGCGCCACGTTCGCGGGCGCGGTCCACTTGCCGAACAGCGCGTCCACCAGGGGCACGATTTCCTTCGGATCGAAGTCGCCGACGATGGCCATCTCGGCCGGGCTGCTGTTGTGGAAGGTCTTGTGGAAGGCCGCCAGGTCTTCCAGGCGCGCGGCCTTGACGTCCTCGATGTCTTCCTCGAGCGTGTTGGCATGGCGGATGTCGCCGCGCGGGTACTGCTCGAAGTGGGCCGCGAGCGCCCGTCCCGCCACGTTCTGCGGCTCGGCGCGGCTGGCCTCCAGGCCGACCAGCATCTGCTTGCGCAGCTGCTCGAATTCGCTGGCCGGGAAGGCCGGCTCCTTCAGCACGTGGGCCGCCAGCTTCAATGCCTCGGCCAGGTTCTCGCGGGTGGTCTGGAAGTGCCGCGGGCTGCCGCTCATCTTGAGCTTGTCGAAGGCATCAGCCAGCTGGGCGCGGCTGTACTGGGTGGTGCCGCGCATCAGCATGCTGGAGGTCAGGGCCGGCACGGCGCCCTTGCCGAACAGGTTCTTCTCGTCGCCGAAGTGCTGGCGCAGGTCGACGGTCACGGTCTCGCCGCGGTTCTTCTTGGGCAGCAGGGCCAGCTTCACGCCACCCGCGGTGGTGAGCTGGGTGCGCTTCATGATGTTGGCCTGGCTGGGGTCGAAGTCTTCCGACACCAGGCTCGAGCTCGATGGCTTGAAGTCCTTCATCACGGCTTCCACTGTGGGCGCCGGCGGGATCGTGGCGCGCTGCGGGGCGTCTTCGGGCACGAAGGTGCCGGTGACGCGGTTGCTGCGGACAAAATAACGGCCGCTGGCGGCGGCCACCTGCCCGGCGGTCGTGGTCTTGAGGCGCTCGCGGCCGAGGAAGTAGAGGCGCCAGTCGCCCAGCGCGATCATCTCGGACAGGGCCACGCCGACCGCCTGCGGGTCGTTCAGGCTGCGCTCGATGGTGTTCATGTAGGAGCGGCGCACGCGCTCCATCTCCTCGACGGTCGGCGGCTTCTTCGCGAATTCCTCGACGGCCTGCGTCAGCGCTTCGCGCACGGGCTCGATCGGCTCGCCCTTCTTCACCACGGCGCCGAAGAACTGCAGCCCCGGTGCGAAGCCGGTCTGGGCGAAACCGAAGACCTGGCTGGCCTTGCCGGTCTCGACCAGCAGCTTGTGCAGGCGGCCGTTCGGCGCATCACCCAGGATTTCGTTCGCGAAGCCGAGGGCTTCCGCATCGTCCTGCAGGTCGGACGGCACCTTGTAGCCGACGGCGACGATCTGCACATCGCCCTGGCGCCGCACGGCGAAGCTGCGTTCGCCGTCCTGGGTCGGCTCGACGGTCCAGAACTGCGGCAGCGTACGCTTCGGCCTGGGGATGGCGCCGAACAGGCGCCCGATGCTGGCCAGGGTTTTATTGGCGTCGAACTTGCCCGCCACCAGCAGCACCGCGTTGTCGGGCTGATAGTAGGTCCGGTAGAAGGCCTGCAGGTTGGCGATCCTGACGTTCTCGATGTCGCTGCGGTTGCCGATGGTCGAGCGGCCATAGCTGTGCCAGTCGTAGGCCACGCTCTGCATGCGCTTGAACAGCACGTTCACGGGCGAGTTCTCGCCGCTTTCGTACTCGTTGCGCACCACCGTCATTTCGGTGTTCAGGTCCTTCTGGGCGACCGGCGAATTGACCATGCGGTCGGCTTCCATCTGCAGCGCCCAGTCGAGGTTGTCCTGGGACGCCTGGAAGACCTCGTAGTAATTGGTGCGGTCGAGCGAGGTGGTGCCGTTGAAGTCCATGCCGCGGCGTGCGAACTGGCCGGTGATGTCGGGGTTCTTCTTCGTGCCCTTGAACAGCAGGTGCTCGAGCAGGTGGGCCATGCCGGTCTCGCCGTAGTTCTCGTGGCGCGAGCCGACCAGGTAGGTGACGTTGACCGTGATCGAGGGGCGCGAGGCATCCGGGAACAGCAGCACCTTCAGGCCGTTGGCCAGGCGGTACTCGGTGATGCCCTCGACCGAGGGGCCGAGGGTGACGCCTTTCGGCAAGGGCGCAGGCTTGGGCGTGGCGGCCCAGGCCGCGCCGCCCAGCACGAAGGCCAGGGTGCCGGCCGCAATACTGCTCAGGAGACGCGCGCCAAGGCCGCGTTTCGGAAAATAGGCTTCGCTCGTCCAGTCCATATGTCCATCCCGCAATCAAGTTGATGCGGGATGGTAACAGACCGCAAGCTATTGCCGTGCGCGTCGCTCGTGGGCTTGTTGCCAGGGACTGATCCTGGACAACTCCCCCATCTCTTCCGCCAGGAACTCGAGCAGGTCGTCGGCGCTGACGATGCCGGCCAGGCTGCCGCTGGCGTCCACCACCGGCACCCGGCGGATGCCGCGCAGGCGCATTTTCTCGATGGTCTCGTAGACGTCATCGCTGTCGCGCGCGGTGAGCAGGTCGTCACTCATGATGTCGCCGACCTGCAGGCTGGCCGGGTCGAGCCCGGGGGCGATGACGGAGACCACGATGTCGCGGTCGGTCAGGATGCCGACCGGGACGCTGGCGCCGTCAAAACGGTCGACCACGACCACGTCCCCGACGTGCTGGCGGCGCATCAGGAGCGCGGCGCCCTGCACGGTTTCGTCACGGGTGCAGTGGGTGGCCTGGCTGGTGCAGATTTGGCCGATGTGCATGGTGTCCTCCCCTGCCTGTGCGGCGTGAAGGGTCCGCACAAGCAAAAACTGGCGCTACGACTTTCATCATAGCGCCAGTTCTCGAATCTGGAAGGTCAGTCTATTTCTTCTCGTCCGGCGGGGGCACGAAGCAGGCGTCCGCCACCTGCAGATCGTTGTCCTTGGCAAAGTTCAGCACGAAGTGATAGGCCAGCGGCTCGACCTTCTGCAGTTCGCGGCTGACGACCACGGCTTTTACCCCGTTGACGATGGTCGGGTGCACCCAGGGGGAAAACTGCAAATGGGAATTGCGGCCGGCGGCGCCGGGAGCGAAGCAGGACATGACCCCGCACAGGCGCTCGGCCCAGTCGCTGGGTCGGAACTGCCTGCCTTTGCTCGTAATGCCCAGGATGAAAAACTCGTCTTTCAGTTTTTCATCCTTGGTGTGCGGTAACTCGGCCATAGTGCTGCTTGCTGAAAATACTGCGTGGATGAGAACAACCTCAGCTGAGTATTATATCTTATAGAAGACCTGCGGACGAGACCCGTTACACACTATCCCTCAGCCGAGCCACACCACGCTCGAGAGCAGGAGCAGCAGGATCATCCACAGGATCAGCGCCCGCCACACCAGTCCCACCGTGCTCTGCAGCGCGCGCAGGTTCGGTTCCTCGCCTGGCAGGAACTCGGCGTCGCGGTCGCTCAGGTCGACCGTGGCGGCGTCCATCGGCAGCGGCTGCGGCGCATATTCGTTGGGCGTGCCCAGGCGCACGCCCATGGCGCCGCCCCCGGCGGACAGGATGATGCCCCTCGACTCCTCGGTCCAGCGGCTGGCGAAATTACGCCAGGCATAGATCGCGTCCTCGAAGTTGCCGACCACGGCGAAGGCCACCGCCGTCAGGCGCACCGGGATCCAGTCGATCCAGTAGAAGGCTTTCGCGGCGAACTGGCCGAAGGCTTCGTTGCGCATGTGGTCGGGTTCGTTCCAGGCGCGCGCCAGGTATTCCGAGACGCGGTACATCACCGCGCCGGCTGGGCCCAGCGGCATCAGGAACCAGAAGAATACGCCGAATACATTGCGGTGGGTGGTGATCAGGGATTTTTCGACGGCGACGCGGCAGATCTCGGTGGCGTCCATGCCGACCGTGTCCAGGCGGGTCCACTCGGCCAGCAACTGGCGCGCGGTGGTTTCGTCGCCCTGGTTCAGGGCCAGCTGGATCGAGGTGAAGTAATGGCTGTAGTGGCGGAAACCCAGGGTCAGGTAGACGATCAGCACGTTCCAGGCGAAGGCCAGCAGCACCAGGTTGTAGTGCATGAAGACCCAATAGATAAGCCAGGTCGGCAGCATCAGGGCCAGCATCATCAGGATCCAGCCCATGCGGCCATTCTTCTGCTCGCCCGCATTGAACCAGCCTTCGATGCGCATCGCGAAGCCCTTGATGCCACCGTAGACCTGGTTGTCGGCGCGCAGCGGTTTCAACTGCTCGATGATCAGCGCGACGAGGATGGAGAAAAATGTCATTCAGGAATCCTTTTTTGTTCTGGCAATACCGTGCTGCCCGCTACGATAGCGGAGAAGCCGGCGGGAATCAAATACGGATATGAAGGAAAGTTTCAGGTCCCCGGCGAGCCGGCAGGACTCCCCGAGACCCTTGGCTCAGGAGTTCACATCCTGGATGAACTTCTCCAGCACGCTGCGGCTCTGCTGCAGCTTCGCCGCCTTCTGCTCGATCTGCCGGAGTTGCTCCTGCAGGGTTTCCCGCAACTCGTCGCAGGGCTCGAAGATGCGCCCTTCCCCTCTGATGCATTCGGCAAACTGCCGGATGGTCGCGAGCGTCATGCCCGCCGAGCCGAGCAGCTTGATGCGCTCGACCGCCTGCTCGTCCAGCGGGCCGTAGTCGCGGTAACCGCTGGCGGTGCGGCGCGGCTTGAGCAGCCCTTCCGCTTCGTAGTAGCGCAACATGCGGATGCTGACTTCGCAGCGCCTGGATAGTTCGCCGATCTTCATAAGCCTCTTGACTCTCACAGCGGTGTCAGGTTCTAGACTGCCTTCTCCCATGACGATGCAAGGAGCAAGACCATGTCTGTTCATACCCCGGCTTACCCGACACTCATCAACAATCGCGCGGCAAGCGCCTCCGAGCTGGCACCGCTGGCCTTCTCGGGTTTCGCACATTTTACTGCAATGCAAATCCGTGGCCACAAGGCCAAGGGCATGGACCTGCACCTGGCGCGCCTGCGCGAAGCATCGCTTGCCCTGTTCGGGAAGGCCTTGCCGGACGATGAGATCCTGGCGTCGATCCGCCTCGCGCTCAGGCAAGGTCCGGCCGACATGTCATTGACGGTGACGCTGTTCGTTCCGGACGGCGAATTCACGGCGGCCAGCAAGGGCGCCATGCCATCGGTGCTCGTGCGCAGCGGCCCGCCGCACGACGGACCTGCGCACCCCCTGCGACTGCAGGCCGTCGCGCACGAACGCCACCTGGCATCGATCAAGCACGTTGGCGAAGGGGCCAAGACCTATTATCTCCACCGGGCCCTCGAGCAGGGATTCGACGACGCGGCCTTCGTCGACCGGCATGGCAGGCTCAGCGAGGCGTCGATCTGGAATCTCGTGTTCTGGGACGGACAAACCGTGGTCTGGCCGAAGGCGGAACTGCTGCTCGGCACCTCCATGCGCATCGTCCAGCGCCAGTTGGAGCGCATGGGCATCCCGCAGCGACAGCAGGAGATCAGGCCAGGCGACCTGGCGCACTTCTCGGGCGCGGCCGTCATGAATTCCTGGACGCCGGGCGTTCCCGTCACGGCGATCGGGGAACACAGCTTCCCGGTCGCAGGGCCATTGATGGGGACGCTGTGGGAAGCATGGCAGGCTGAACCTTACGTCGGTGTCTAGTGCTTGCCCCGCGGCAGTGGAAAAGCGAGCATTTTTGCCGTGCCCAGGTCTCTATACTGTGACTGTCTACCACCTTCGTGAGGAAGCATGATCGCATTCAGAGACTTTTCATCGGTTCAGTTCGGGCGTCCCGAGGGCATTGACCGTGCCCTGGTCGAGGCCAATGAATGGCTGCAGCGCACCGGCATCAAACCACTCAATATCGAAACCCTCACGAAGCTGAGCGGCGGAGGAACAGGCAACCTGGCGTCCTCAGATATCGGACTGCGCGTCTGGTATGTGATCGGTGGAGAAGCCGGCGCGGGCCGCTAGGCGCGCAGGAAGTGGTACAGGTTGCGCAGCATGGCCGCCGTCGCACCCCAGATGAAGTAACCCTGGTAAGGCATCGCGTAGAAGTTGCGCTTGCCCGCCCCGTTCGGCAGCGCGACCGAGCGACGCTCGTGGTTGGCGCCGGACATCAGGAAAGCCAGCGGCACTTCGAAGATCTCGGCCACCTCGCCCGGATCGGCGCTCAGCTCGAAGGGCGGCTGCACCAGGGCGACGACAGGCAGGACGCGGTAGGCGCTGATGGTCACGTGCTCGGGCAGCACGCCGATGATCTCGACGTGGCGGCGGTGCAGGCCGATCTCTTCTTCCGCTTCGCGCAGCGCGGTTTCGATCGGCGAGGAATCCAGTTCTTCGGCACGGCCGCCCGGAAAGCTGACCTGGCCGGCGTGGCTGGACAGGTGGTCGGTGCGCTTGGTCAGCAGCACATATAGCCCGTCGGGCCGTTCGACCAGCGGCACCAGCACGCTGGCACGGCGCAGGCGCAAGGCGGGTGCGCTCAGCGCTTCGTCGGAGGCCTCCGGATCCCAGGGCAAGGTCTGCGCGAAGCGGGCGCGCACAGCCTCCGCGCTCAGCTGGGCGGGCGCGAGCGGCGCTTCGCCGGCCAGGCCTTCGACCGGCATCAGGGTGGGATCAAACAGAGGCTTGCTCAAAACACATTCTTCCAGCACATAAAGAAAAAGGCATCCTTGCGGATGCCTTTCTCATGACACGGACGCTATTACTCAGCGGCAGCAGGAGCAGCAGCTGCTTTACGCTGCGGCAGCTTTTCCTTGATACGTGCCGATTTGCCCGAACGCTCACGCAGGTAGTACAGCTTGGCGCGACGGACGTCACCACGACGCTTCACTTCGATCGAAGCGATCAGCGGCGAGTACAGCTGGAAGGTACGCTCGACGCCTTCGCCCGACGAGATCTTGCGAACGATGAAGTTCGAGTTCAGGCCGCGGTTACGACGCGAGATGACGACGCCTTCGTATGCCTGGGCGCGCTTGCGGTTGCCTTCGACGACGTTGACGCTGACGACCACGGTGTCGCCCGGTGCGAAGTCAGGGATGTTGCGGCCGAGGCGCGCAATTTCTTCTTGCTCGAGTTGTTGGATCAGATCCATTTTTATCACTCCAATGACCATCTTGCCGGCGCTGTACTGGTTGCCCGGTAGAGGATGGGGTTAAACAAGCGGACAACATGTCCGCCTTCGCATGTGCACAAGGCACATTCTTATTCGGCAGGCTGGTTCAGCTCCGCCAGAAACTTTTCATCAAGCTCCGTCAGCTGGCCGGCGGCGCGCGCCTTGTCCAGCAGTTCCGGCCGTTTCTTCCATGTCGCTTCCAGCATGCGCTGGCGGCGCCATTTGACGATCTCGGCGTGGTTGCCACCCATCAGGACCGGCGGCACCGCTTCGCCTTCGTAGACTTCCGGACGCGTGTAATGCGGCGAATCGAGCAGGCCATTGACGAAGCTGTCTTCGACCGCCGAGGCCTCGTCGCCCAGCACGCCGGGCAGCAGCCTGACGACCGCATCCATCAGCGCCATGGCCGGCAATTCCCCGCCCGACAGCACGAAGTCGCCGATCGAGATTTCCTCGTCGACGCAGCGGTCCAGCAGGCGCTGGTCCACCGCTTCGTAGCGGCCGCACAGGATCACCAGTCCCGGCTCGTTCTTCAAGGCCATCGCACGTTCATGCGTCAGCGGTTTACCCTGCGGCGACATGAACACCACGCGCGGCGCCGGCAAGCCGAGTTCGACCTGGCGCGCTTTCGCGGCGGCGATGGTCGCCTCGAGCGGTTTCGCCAGCATCACCATCCCGGGGCCGCCGCCATAGGGGCGGTCATCCACGGTGCGGTGGCGGTCCTGCGTGAAATCGCGCGGGTTCCAGATCGTCAGGCCCCAGCGCTTCTGCTCGATCGCGCGCCGGGTCACGCCCGACTGCGTCAATGCAACGAACATCTCTGGAAACAAGCTCACGACGTCAAACTGCATCGGGACCTCGCTTCAGACGGACCGGGTCAATAATCCAGACCCCAGTCCAGGGTAATCTTTTTGTTGCCGAGGTCGACGGTCTTCACGAACTGATCCACAAACGGCACGAGGCGCTCCGACACTTTCGCATCAGGAGCACCTTCCTCGGCCACCGGCGTGATCCGCAGGATGGACTGCGCGCCGTTGTGCATCATGTCGGTTACCTTACCGAGGGCTTCGCCCTCCAGGTTCACCGCGTCCAGTCCGATCAGGTCGGACCAGTAGAATTCGTCTTCCTCGAGCTTCGGGAACTCGCTGCGCGCCACGAACACGCCCGCGCCTTTCAGCGCTTCGGCTTCGTTGCGGTCGCGCATGCCGACCAGGGTGGCGACCACGTCGCCGCCATGCAGCTTCGCGGTCCGCACGGAGACGGAACGCTGGGCCGGCTTGTCGAGCCACCAGGTCTTGACCTTCAGCAGCGCGTCGGCATCGACGGAGAACGGGGTGACGCGAAGTCCACCCACGATCCCGAATGCGCCGGACACGTAACCGACCTGGACCAGGTCGTCGGGGACTTGCACCCCGGATGCTGCCGAATCGGTCAAGCCTCGACCTGCTTTACTTAGGCTGCAGGCTGCTGGTTGGCGACCAGGCGAGCAACGGTCGGCGACAGTTGTGCGCCAACGCCTTGCCAGTGAGCCAGACGGTCAGCAGCGATACGCAGGCCGACTTCAGCGCCCGAAGCCATCGGGTTGTAGAAACCGATGCGCTCGATGAAACGGCCATCGCGACGGTTACGCGAATCGGTTGCAACGATGTTGTAGAACGGGCGCTTTTTTGCGCCGCCACGAGCCAAACGGATAACGACCATAATAATTCCAAAAAGTTGTATTGGACGGAGAAAGCCGACGATTATAGCGCGTAAGCCTAGATAGGGGCAAGCGTTATAGCAACACGGCGGACACGCAACGTGAGGTTCGGAGAATTGCGCATTATCGCTCATTTTTCGCAACAAGGCCACCTCCCCTATTCGTGGCCCATCAGCACCTTGAGCATGCGCGCCGGATTGGCGAGGAAATCGCGGGTGACGCGGTAGTGTTCGGTATCCTCGTAGGCGATCTCGCGGATGCCATGTTCGCCACACTCGTAAATGGTGGCGTTCGGGTAGGCCATCAGGATGGGCGAATGGGTGGCGATGAGGAACTGGCTGCGCTCGCCGACCAGATCGTGCAGCCTGCTCAGCAAGGCAAGCTGGCGCTGCGGCGACAGGGCCGCCTCGGGTTCATCCAGCACGTAAAAGCTGTCCTTGCCGAACCGGTTCATGAAGAGGCTCAGAAACGCTTCGCCATGCGACTGGTCGTGCAAGGACCTGCCTCCGCCATAGGCCATCATCAGGCCTCCATCGCGGGTCTCGTCGATCCGCTCGATCTCGTTGGCCACGTTGTAGAAGCTTTCGGCGCGCAGGAAGAAGCCGTCGCGCGGCCTGTCGATGCCGCGCACGAGTCGCAGATGCTCGTGCAGGGACGAATGCGATTCGCGGGTGGAAAAGCGAAAGTTGCGGCTACCGCCCTCGGCATTGAAGCCCATGGCAATCGCAATCGCCTCCAGCAGGGTCGACTTGCCCGAGCCGTTCTCGCCGACCAGGAACGTGACGTTCGGATGCAGCGGCAGGCGCTCCAGCGAGCGGATGGCCGGCAGCGTGAAGGGGAACACCGGCGGATCGACTGGCGCCGTCGGCTTGAGCTGGACTTCCGCGAGGTAGGAACGGGTCTTGAACATGTCGAATTGACCGGATGGTCTTGCAAAGGTTCACGCAAGGCGTGCCTTCCTTGCCATTTTGCACCATACTCCTGTTTTCCTGAACTTTTGGCAACGCTCATGGCCGTCGCGCACAAGAACAAGACCTTCGCCACCCTCCTCGCCCTGCTGCTGGGAGGCTTCGGCGTGCACCGTTTCTACCTGAAGGGCGGCGCCGACCGCCTGGGCCTGCTGCACCTGTGCGCCCTGCCCCTGACCGGCATCCTGTGGGGCGCGGTGCAGCCGCATCCCTTCTATGTGCTGCTGCCGATGCTGCTGTCGTATATCGCGGGTTTTGTCGAAGGGCTGGTCATCGGTTTGAGCCCGGACGAAGCCTGGGATGCGCAGTACAACAAGGGCAGCGGCAAAAGCTCGCGCTCGAACTGGATGCTGCCGCTGCTGCTGGTGCTGATCCTGGGAGTCGGGGCGATCGTGCTGATCGGGACGATTGCGCGGGTGTTTGATTTGCTGTACACCGGCGGGGCGTACGGCTGATGCTTTGTAGGGTGGACGGGTCCTCCCGTCCGCGCGTTCAAATCCCGTGTGAGCTGCTACTACGCATCCGGGAGTTGAACGCGTGGACGGCGAAGCCGTCCACCCTACGAACTTAGAACTGCTGGACGTCCAGCGCCAGCACGCCGGGCGCGCCTTCCACAATTGCGGTGCGCAGGCCAGGCGCCGCGGACAGCACGTGGTCCGCGAAGAAGCGCGCGGTGGCGATCTTCGCGCGCAGGAAGGATGCATCACCCTCGCCCGCCGCCAGCTTGCGTTGCGCGACCAGGGTCGCGCGCGCCATCTGCCAGCCGCCCAGCACGATGCCGGCCAGCTTCAGGTACAGCACGCTGCCCGCGAACACGGCGCGAACATCAAGCTTGGCATTGGCCACGACGAAGTCCACCACCTCTTCCAGCGCGTTGGCGCCGAGCTTGAGCTGGCGTGCGATCGCCGCGAACTCCTCGCCCTGCAGTTCGCCCAGCTGGGCTTCCACGGCACGGACCTGGGCGATCAGGCCCTTGGCCACGGCGCCGCCGTCGCGCACGGTCTTGCGGCCCACCAGGTCGTTCGCCTGGATGGCGGTGGTGCCTTCGTAGATGGTCAGGATCTTGGCGTCGCGGTAGTGCTGCGCCGCGCCGGTCTCCTCGATGAAGCCCATGCCGCCGTGGACCTGCACGCCGTCGCGCGCCACGTTCTCGCTCATCTCGGTCGACCAGCCCTTGATGACCGGGACCAGGTATTCGTAGACCGCGAGATTGGCCTTGCGGGTCGCCTCGTCGGCGTGGTTGTGCGCCAGGTCCGACAGGCCAGCGCCGACATAGGCCAGCGCACGCGCCGCCTCGGTCTGCGAGCGCATCGACATCAGCATGCGGCGCACGTCAGGGTGGTTGATGATGGCAACCGGGCCACTGGATCCGGCCACTTCGCGCGACTGGATGCGGTCCTTGGCGAAAGCGACCGCCTGCTGGTAGGCGCGTTCGGCCAGGCCGACGCCCTGCATGCCAACGCCGAAGCGGGCCGCGTTCATCATGATGAACATGTATTCGAGGCCGCGGTTCTCTTCGCCCACCAGGGTGCCGATGGCGCCGCCGTGGTCGCCGAACTGCAGCACGGCGGTCGGCGAGGCCTTGATGCCCAGCTTGTGTTCGATCGAGACGCAATGGGCGTCGTTGCGCGCGCCCAGCGAGCCGTCGGCATTGACCATGAACTTCGGCACGATGAACAGCGAGATGCCCTTCACGCCCGGCGGCGCATCGGGAGTGCGCGCCAGCACGAGGTGGATGATGTTCTCCGCCATGTCGTGCTCGCCGTAGGTGATGAAGATCTTGGTGCCGAAGATCTTGAAGGTGCCGTCGCCCTGGGGCTCGGCGCGGGTGCGCACGGCAGCCAGGTCGGAGCCGGCCTGCGGCTCGGTCAGGTTCATGGTGCCGGTCCACTTGCCGCTGATGAGCGGCTCGAGGAACAGCTTTTTCTGCTCGTCCGAGCCAGCGGTCAGCAGCGCTTCGATGGCGCCGTCGGTCAGCAGCGGGGCCAGTGCGAAGGACAGGTTCGCGGCGTGCAGCATTTCCATGCACGGGGTCGCAACCAGCTTCGGCAGGCCCTGGCCGCCGAATTCCGCCGGGTGCTGGATGCCCTGCCAGCCGCCGTCGGCGAAGGCGCGGAAGGCTTCGCGGAAGCCCTTCGAGGTGGTGACCGTACCGTCTTTCCAGAAGCTCGGCTCTTTATCGCCGGCGTGGTTCAGCGGGGCGACGACTTCGCCGCAGAACTTCGCGCTTTCCTCCAGCACGGCGTCGACGGTATCCGGGGTCGCGTCTTCGCAGCCCGGCAGTTGGTTGATCTCGGCCAGGTTCGCCAGTTCGTTCAGCACGAACTGCATGTCTTTCAGCGGGGCTTGATAGCTCACCTTTGTCTCCTGATGTGAAAACGTCGTTCCGGCGCAGCGCCTGGCTGCACGGGAACGACGAGGAACGGCATATGAGGGCTATTAACCCAGTTCTTTGACCAGCTGCGGCACGACTTCGAACAGGTCGCCCACCAGGCCGTAGTCAGCCACCGAGAAGATCGGCGCTTCCGGATCCTTGTTGATGGCGACGATGGTCTTCGAGTCCTTCATGCCGGCCAAGTGCTGGATCGCGCCCGAGATGCCGACCGCGATGTACAGGGTCGGGGCGACGATCTTGCCGGTCTGGCCGACCTGCCAGTCGTTCGGCACGAAGCCGGCGTCGACTGCCGCGCGCGATGCGCCCATGGCGGCGCCCAGCTTGTCGGCCAGCGGCTCGAGCAGCTTGAAGTTCTCGGCCGAGCCGATGCCGCGGCCGCCCGACACGATGATCTTGGCGGCGGTCAGTTCCGGACGGTCCGACTTGGCCAGCTCGCGGCCGACAAAGCTCGACTTGCCCGAATCGCCGACTGCCGAGATCTGCTCGATAGCGGCCGAACCGCCGGTGGCGGCCGCATCGAATGCGGTGCCGCGCACGGTGATGACCTTGACGCTGTCGCCCGACTGCACGGTGGCGATGGCGTTGCCGGCGTAGATCGGACGCTCGAAGGTGTCAGGCGAATCGACCTTGGTGATTTCCGAGATCTGGGCCACGTCCAGCTTGGCGGCGACGCGCGGCAGGATGTTCTTGCCGTAGGCGGTGGCCGGAGCCAGGATGTGCGAGTAGCTGCCGGCGATCGCCAGCACCTGCTCGGCGACGTTCTCGGCCAGGCCGTCGGCGAAATGCGGCGCATCGGCGACCAGCACTTTGGACACGCCTGCGATTTGCGCGGCGGCTTCGGCGGCGGCGCCGCAGCCAGATCCGGCGACCAGGATGTGGACGTCACCGCCGCACTGGGCGGCAGCGGTCACGGTGTGGTGGGTAGCGCCCTTGAGGGAGCCGTTGTCGTGTTCAGCAATGACGAGTGCGACCATGTTCTTTTCCTAATTTGATTAGATGACTTTGGCTTCGGTGCGCAGCTTCTGCACCAGGGTCGCCACGTCGGGCACCTTGACACCGGCCGAGCGCTTGGCCGGCTCGGTGACTTTCAGGGTCTTCAGGCGCGGGGTCACGTCGACACCCAGGTCTTCCGGCTTGATGGTTTCCAGCGGCTTCTTCTTGGCCTTCATGATGTTCGGCAGCGTCACGTAGCGCGGCTCGTTCAGGCGCAGGTCGGTGGTGACGATGGCCGGCAGCGACAGGCTGACTGTTTCCAGGCCGCCGTCGACTTCGCGGGTCACGGTGACCTTGCCGTCTTCCAGCACGACTTTGGATGCGAAGGTGGCTTGCGGCCAGCCCAGCAGGCTTGCAAGCATCTGGCCGGTCTGGTTCGAATCGTCATCGATCGCCTGCTTACCCAGGATGATCAGCTGCGGCTGTTCCTTGTCGGCCAGGGCCTTCATGATCTTGGCCACTGCCAGCGGCTCGGTCTCGACTGCGGTCTCGACCAGGATGCCGCGGTCGGCGCCGATCGCCATGCCGGTACGCAGGGTTTCCTGGCACTGGGCCACACCCACCGAGACTGCCACCACTTCGGTGACCTTGCCGGCTTCCTTCAGGCGCGTGGCTTCTTCCAGCGCGATCTCGTCGAACGGGTTCATCGACATCTTGACATTGGCGATATCCACGCCGCTGCCGTCGGATTTGACGCGGACCTTGACGTTGTAGTCGACCACGCGTTTGACGGGTACCAGGACTTTCATAGGGTGCCTTTAGAAAATGGAATGGGTGACAGACGAAAATGGCCTAGATTATAAGAGAATTTCGGCTTCAGGTCGAAATTAAAGCACGATCGTGCGATTTTTTGCTAGAGGATTCCGACTAAAGTGCGTTTTTACAAGGTGTCGGGAATCGAAATACGGGGCGGGCACAGGCCTGCCCCGCAGTGTGCGCGCGCCGCGATGGTGATTATTTGCGGCGCATCAGGAAGGTGAATTCGCCGTTCTCGACGGTATGCGCCAGCAGGGCATTGCCGGTCTGCTTGGCGAAAGCCTGGAAGTCGCGCACGGAACCCGTATCGGTTGCCACGATGCGCAGCACCTGTCCGCTCTCCATCTCGGCGAGTGCCTTCTTGGCTTTCAGGATCGGCAGCGGGCAGTTCAGCCCGCGCGCATCCAGGTCTCTCTGGAATTCCATGGTATCAATGTCGATAGTGGTGTCGCTCATCGCATGCCTGCTAAGTAGGTGGTGCTCGGAAATCGAATACTACTCCTTTTCCGGCAGTATGACGCAGCGCACCAAAATAGTCACACATTGTTGCAAAACTGCAACCAATTGTGAATTAGATCATGGTTGCGCACCAGAGCGCGGCAAAGGCGGCGCACGGAGCCGGCAAGCGGCACTATCGCGGTGCGTCAAGACGTAGATGCGCCCTCCCCCGCGGATTGCAAGCGAGGGCGGCGCCAGGGGGATTACTGCTCGACGAGCTCGACGCGACGGTTCTTCTGGCGGCCGGCATCCTCGTGGTTGGAGGCCAGCGGCGCGTACGACGCCACGCCTTTCGGGCTCAGGCGGCGGATGTCGACCTTGTAGCCCTCGGCCAGGGACTTGACCACCGACTCCGCACGCTTCTGCGACAAGGCAAGGTTCTGGCCCAGCTCGCCCTGGTTGTCGGTGTGGCCGACCACGAAGACCTTCAGCTTCTGGTTCTGCTGCAACAGCTTGGCCATCTCGTCCAGCGCCGGTTTCGAATCCGGCTTCACCTCGGCCTTGCCGGTGTCGAAGTAGACGCCGTAGACGGCGACCTTGCCTTCGCTGGCGATGCCCTTGGCCATGTCGGCCGCGTTCAGGGCGCCGGCCACCTTGCCGGTTTCCATCGCCTTGCCCTCGACGACTTCCATGTAGATGCCGCCATTCTTGTCCTCGACGGGCGACACGACATGCAGGAGCACGTGGACCGCCATGCCATCCGGCCGCGAGCCCGACGCGACCAGGTAACGGAAATCGCGCCGGCCGTAGTTGAAGGGATTACGGGCATCCTCGCCGCCCTGTACGAACTTGTTGTTCATGCGTGCTTCGAGGATGTAGTCGCTCATGTACTCGCCGCATCCCTCCTTCGCGCAGGAGAACACGACCTTCATGCCGGCCTTTTCCAGCGCCGCCTGGTAGTTGCGCATCACTTCCAGCGAGGAGCGGTCGCGGGGATAGTTGTAGGCGATGCGCGTGACCTTGCCCTCGAGCTGGATGGTCTTCTCGAAGGCCGTGCGGCGGTCCTTGGTGGTGTAGCGCTTGCCGGCCGGGAGCATGGCTTCGTCGAACTGCTTGACGTCGTGGCCTACCAGCTTCGCGCCTTCGAAGCGCGACAGCAGCGGGTGGTCCTTGGCGCCCGGGACCATGTCGTTCGGTGGCATCTTGTCGAAGGCCAGTGCTGCCGAGCTAACGCTCAAGAGGATGAGTCCGAGAAATCGATGAATGCGCATGCCGGTTCCATGGAAGAGTTGGTCAGCGGGCGATTGTAGGAACGGCGTGTAATGGCTGCAACGGATAATTATTCTGCATAGGCAATCGTGCGCGGCCATGCAGCGGGCATGGTCTGTCGGAAAATATTACATCGATTGGAAACGTTACCAATTCATGTGTTGTAAGTCTTTGTTTGCAAACAAAACCGCATTCTTGGCACAACTCTTGCAGGAATGCTAACTCCCACAACAAGGAGACACTTATGTTCGCAAACCTGCTTCGTACCACCCTGCTGTGCACCTCCCTCTTCCTCGGCAGCGCGGCCCAGGCCGCCCCCATCACCTTCGTCCCGCCCAACGACACTGCCGGCTTCGAAGGCATGGCCATCAACGACAGCTGGTCCATGGGCCGCGGCATCATCTTCGGCGTCAGCGCGCGCCAGGCCATCAACAGCATCGGCTTCCTGCACGACCTGAGCGGCGTGGACGTGTCGTATGGCCTGTACGAGATTTCGAAGGACAGTGTCACGCTGCAGAAGCTCGTCACCCTCGCCAGCGGCGGCTCGAACGTCAGCACGAACGGCCGCGACTGGACCGACTATGGCCTGGCAGGCGTGGTGCTGGAGACCGGGAAGGAATACCTGCTGGAGTTCGCGTTCACGGGGGACGCCAACAGCAACTTCTACTACTACAACGACAATGTGCTGTGGGACCAGGGGCCGTTCATCGGCATCGATGGCACGATGGGAGTGGAGCTGCTCAATGCCGTGGTGGCGGGGTTCCGGGTCGACGTCGAGGATGCGGCGGCCGTGCCGGAACCGGGCTCGCTGGCACTGCTTGCAATCGGCATCGCTACGCTTGTCCGCCGACGCAAGCACTCCTAATTTTCGTAGGGTGGGCGGGTCCCCCGCCCACGCGGTCAACGCACGGATGCTCCGCCGCGCCTCCTACTCAAACCGCATCTCGTCGCATGCCGGATTGCCACCCCAATCCGGTGCATACACTCCTTCCCGCACATACCGCGCAAACGTCGAATACGGCCACTTCGAGGCTGCATCCACGAACCCATGCTTTACCGGATTGAAATGGATGTAATCGACATGGCGCTCCATATCGATGTCGTCACGAATCTGATGCTCCCAGAACCGCCGCTGCCAGATGGACGCTTCACGCTTGCGCTGGCGTGATCTGGTCAGCGATGTCTCGTGCAACTCACGGCAGGCGTAGGAAACGTCATGCTTGATCTGCGACCAGCGCGTCGAAAAATTGGTATCGCCTTCCGGCAGCGTCCAGATGCAGTGAAGATGGTCCGGCATCAGGACCATGGCGTCGGTTTCGAATGGCAGGCGGACACGTACCCGCTCGATTGCCGCACGCAAGGCTCGACGGACGGGTTCCCGGCAAAGGATGGGACGCCGGTGGTGGGTGACGACCGTGAAGAAGCAGGAAGTACCGGTCAACGAGCGGCGGTAGCGGGACATCGGCGCATCGTACGGCAGCACGTTGGATGAAGTGTGCGTCGGATCAAACGTGCGTTGACCGCGTGGGCGGCAGAGCCGCCCACCCTACGAAAAACGTCGCCCCTAAGGGCGGCGTTCGCTTGCAGGTGAAGCTACAGACGCTTACGCGCGCTCGCCCACCCAAGTAGCCACACCGGCCAGCGCCTGTGGCAGGCCCGATGGATCGGTACCGCCGGCCTGCGCCATGTCCGGACGGCCGCCGCCCTTGCCGCCCACCTGCTGGGCGACGAAGTTGACCAGCTCGCCGGCCTTCACTTTACCGGTGGCGTCCTTGGTCACGCCTGCGATCAGGCTGACTTTGCCCTCAAGGACGCTGGCCAGCACGATGGCGGCGGTCCCCAGCTTGTCCTTCAGCTTGTCCATGGTTTCGCGCAGCGCGGTGACGTCGGCGCCTTCCATGGTCGCGGCCAGCACCTTGATGCCGTTCACGTCGATGGCCTTGGTCACCAGCTCGTCGCCCTGGCCCGCGGCCAGCTTCGACTTCAGTGCGGCGACTTCCTTCTCCAGTGACTTCACCTGGTCCTGCACCTGCGCGATGCGCGACGGCAGTTCGTCCGGGCTGGTTTTGAGGGCGCCGGCGGCTTCCTGCAGCTTGCGGTTGATCGACTGCACCAGGGCCAGCGCGCCTTCGCCGGTCACGGCTTCGACGCGGCGGATGCCGGCTGCGACGCCGCCTTCCGACACGATCTTGAAGAGGCCGATGTCGCCCGTGCGGGTCACGTGCACGCCGCCGCACAGCTCTTTCGAGGAGCCGATGTCCAGCACGCGCACGGTGTCGCCGTACTTCTCGCCAAACAGCGCCATCGCGCCGTGCTTCACCGCGTCGTCAAACGACATGTGGTGCGCGGCGGTCGCGTGGTTCTCGAGAATCTCGCGGTTGACGATGGCTTCGACCTTCGCGATTTCCTCGGCGGTCAGCGGTGCGCTGTGGCTGAAGTCGAAACGGGTCTTCTCCGCGTCGACCAGCGAGCCTTTCTGCTGCACGTGCGAGCCCAGCACTTCGCGCAGGGCCTTGTGCATCAGGTGGGTCGCCGAGTGGTTGCGGATGGTGCGCGCGCGCTTGACGGTGTCCACTTGCGCGTCGACGGTGTCGCCCACCTTGAGCGAACCTTCGCGCAGCACGCCGTGGTGGCCGAAGACTTCGGCCTGGATCTTCAGGGTGTCTTCGACTTCGAACACGTTACCGCCGGTGCGGATCACGCCCTGGTCACCGACCTGGCCGCCAGACTCGGCATAGAACGGAGTGGTGTCCAGCACCACGATGCCGGCCTGGCCGGCCTTCAGTTCCTGCACCGACACGCCGTCGGCATACAGCGCCAGCACGTGGGTGTTGTGGGCCAGCGATTCGTAGCCGACGAACTTGGTCTTTTCGCCCGCGTACTCGACGTTGGCGGCCATCTTGAACTTGCCGGCGGCGCGGGCGGTCTTCTTCTGCTGCTCCATGGCGGCCGCGAAGCCCTCTTCGTCCAAGGTCACGCCGCGCTCGCGGCAGATGTCGGCGGTCAGGTCGAGCGGGAAGCCGTAGGTGTCGTACAGGGTGAAGGCGGTGGCGCCGTCCAGGTTCTTGGCATCCTTCGAGAGTTGAGCTTCCAGGATCTTCATGCCGTTTTCCAGGGTCTCGCCGAAACGCTCTTCCTCGGCCTTGAGCACCTGGGCGACACGGTCTTTCGCTTCGCGCAGTTCCGGATAGGCTTCGCCCATCTCGATGTCCAGGTCCGCCACCAGCTTGTGGAAGAAGGGCTTGGTCTGGCCCAGCTTGTGGCCGTGGCGCAGGGCGCGGCGGATGATGCGGCGCAGGACGTAGCCGTGGCCTTCGCTGCTCGGGATGATGCCGTCGACGATCAGGAAGGAAGCCGCGCGGATGTGGTCGGCGATGACCTTCAGCGAGTTGTTCTCCAGGTCTTGTGCTCCGGTTTCGCGCGCGGCGGCCTTGATGAGAGCCTGGAACAGGTCGATCTCGTAGTTGCTGTGCACGTGCTGCAGCACGGCGGCCAGGCGCTCCATGCCCATGCCGGTGTCGATCGACGGCTTCGGCAGCGGGGTCAGGGTGCCCGATTCATCGCGGTTGAACTGCATGAACACCAGGTTCCAGATCTCGATGAAGCGGTCGCCGTCTTCTTCAGGCGAGCCCGGAGGACCGCCCCAGATGTCGGCGCCGTGGTCGTAGAACACCTCGGTGCACGGGCCGCAGGGGCCGGTGTCGGCCATCTGCCAGAAGTTGTCCGATGCGTAGCGCGCGCCCTTGTTGTCGCCGATGCGGATGATGCGCTCTTTCGGCACGCCGATTTCGTTGGCCCAGATGTCGTAGGCCTCGTCGTCCTCGAAGTAGACGGTCACGGTCAGCTTCTCGGCGGGCAGCATGTACACCTTGGTCAGCAGCTCCCAGCAGTAGTTGATCGCGTCGCGCTTGAAGTAATCGCCGAAGCTGAAGTTACCCAGCATTTCGAAGAAGGTGTGGTGACGCGCGGTGTAGCCGACGTTTTCCAGGTCGTTGTGCTTGCCGCCGGCGCGCACGCAGCGCTGCACGGTGGTGGCGCGCGAGTACGGGCGCGTATCCAGGCCCAGGAACACATCCTTGAACTGCACCATCCCGCTGTTCGTCAGCAGCATGGTCGGGTCGTTGCCCGGCACCAGCGGGCTGGAACGGACGATGGTGTGGCCTTTGGACTCGAAGAACTTGAGGAACTTTTCGCGGATTTCAGAGGATTTCATGTCTTGGGGGCGGAAATAGGGGGAGCGTACGCTATAAAAAAACGATTATAGCGTAGCCAGGCCGCCGCTTATCAGTCCAGCCGATATTTACGGCGCCAGGCGCTCAGCGCAGCAGCGACAGCACCGCCCTTGGCTGCTGGTTCGCCTGCGCCAGCATCGCCGACGCCGCCTGCTGCAGGATCTGGGCCCGCGTCAGCCCCGCCGCCGATGTGGCGACATTGACACCATCGATGCGCTCCTTGGCTGCCGCCATGTTGACGGCGTCGCTCTGCAGGCTGCTTGCCGCCATGTCGAGGCGGTTGCTGGAAGCACCGACTGCCACGCGCTGCTTGTTGACGAAGTCGAGCGCCTCGTCCACGTGCAGCAGCGAGATGGCGCCGTTCTGCATGTCGAGGTTGGCCAGGCCCAGGGCGCGCGCGTTCATGGCCGAGAACTGCAGCTCGATGAATTCGCCGGCGCCCTCCCCGGCCTGGATCTGCACCCGTCGAATGCCGGTGCCGCCGCCGAGCTCGGGGTAGGCCACCTCGAAGCCGGCCAGTCCATCCTTCGCATTGTTGTCGCCCGCATCCGCCACCACCGCGCGGGCGTCGAGGGCCTGGCCGCCGTCGGCATCGAGGCCGCCGATGGCGCCGGTGTCGGCATTCGTGAGGTTGACCTTCGTGTTCACGAAGTTCACCCCGTTGATGCCGCCGAAATCGGCCAGGAAGGCGGCTTCCGATACGATTTCGCCCTTGCTGACGGTGTTCAGGGCCTGGCCCAGGTTGGCGCCCTGGTTCTGGTTCAGGTACTGCATCACGCCCTTGATGCCGCCTTCCACGCCGAGCTCCTTGAGCTTGTCGTGCAGGTAGCGGGCGGCGAGGTAGCCGCCCTCGTAGACGAAGCCGCCGCCCGCCACGCCGGCGACGATGGTGGCGACCGAGTTACCGCTGGCAATCGACCCGCGCACGCGCTCGTCGGCGCCCTGGATCAGTTCCGCCGTGCCTTCGACGAACCAGTCCGGCAGCGCCGCGAAGTTCATGGTGCGCGACATGACCGCGTGCGCCATCTCGTGCGCGACGACGCGGTCGTTGTAGTACGGCGAGCCGCCGCCGTCGCGGGTGTCGCCCGAGCCGAAATCGGCCATGTCGAGATTCAGGTGCAGGTTCGTGTACTTCCCCCCGACGTCGGCGCCCGACACCGAGGCCAGTACCCCGGCGCCCCCGTCGGTGGTATCGAGGCTGACCGTGATCTTGACCCCGTCGCCCTCGATCCCGTAGTACTGCTTGACCATCTGCTCGGCCGAACTCAGCCAGCCGCTCTTGAGGCCGTCGAGCACGCGCCGCTTCTTTTCATCGCCGCCGATGCTGCCGCCGTCCTGGGAAAACAGGGTCTCGCCGTTGAACCTGGTCTGCTCGCCCACCTGGTTGATGTGCGCGAGGATCTCCAGCGCTTCGGTCTGCAGGGCGGCGCGGTCGCCGTCCCCGTAACTGCCGTTGCCGGACGCGACCGCCAGCTCGCGCAGGCGCTGCAGGCTCTCGACCACGTTCGCCATGGCGCCCTCGGCCACCTGCAGCATCGAGGTGCCGTCGTTGATGCTGCGCAGGGCCTGGCTCATGCCGCGCTGGCCGGATGCCATGCGCGAGGAAATCGCCTGCCCGGCCGGGTCGTCCCGCGCGCCATTGATGCGCGAGCCCGCGGACAGCTGTTCCATCAGCTTCTCCTGGGCCGTATTGTGCGATTTGAGCGCGCGCTGCGCACCCATCGATAGGACGTTGGTCGTGATTGATATTGGCATAATGACATGCACCTCGGGGTGGTCGCATGTCATTAACGACAACTGGTCACACTACTTGAGGACCGGCATGACTATTTTGCTAAAGAATTTCTTGATGCACGCTAAACCGCCGTGCGCCCGAAATCCGGGCCGATCAGGTCGATGCGGTCGGTGCAGAAGGCTTCCACGCCCCAGCCGAGAAGTTCGGCCGCGCGCGCCGGTTCGTTGACGGTGTAGCAGAACAGGCCGAAGCCGGCATCGAGCACGGCACGCGCCAGGGCCGGGGTCAGGTGGCGGTGGTTGGCGTGGATCGCGCTCGCCTCGACCGAGCGCGCCAGCGGCTCCCAGCCGGGCGGCAGCTCGCTCATCAGGCAGGCGCGCGGCAGGTCCGGGGCCACGCGCCGCGCCGCCTCGAGTGCCGCGAAGCTGAACGAGGACAGCAGCGGCAGCCTGGCCAGCTGGCCGCTCACGAGCTCGTCGGCGAACATGGCGCGCGCGATGCGGGCCACCGTCTCGCCGGTCTCGACGTCGAAGCCGCGCGCCGGCTTGATCTCGATGTTCATCCAGATGCCGTTGGCCTTGCAGAACTGGGCGAACTCGACGAACAGCGGCACCACTTCGGCCCGGTAGTCGGCGCCGAACCAGCTGCCGGCGTCCATGCGCGCCAGCTCCAGGCCGTCGTAGTCGAACACGTGGCCGGCCCCGCTCACGGTGCGGCCCAGGTAGGGATCGTGCAGCACCACCGGCACGCCGTCGCGCGCCAGCATGACGTCGAATTCCACGGCGCGAAAACCGAAGTCCATGCCGCGCCGCAGGCCGGCGAAGGTGTTCTCTGGCGCCAGGGTGCCGCCGCCGCGGTGGGCCAGGATCCGGGGATATCGCCACATGCCCTACTCCTTTCGCGGGATTCAGGAAATAACCGGGGCGCCGAGCTGCCGTGCCAGGTAGAGCAGCAGTCCGAGGTTTAGCACGACGGTCAGGTAAAACTTCCACTGGAACGAGGTCTTCGATGTCTTGTGGCGCAGCCATTGCTGCGCCAGCAGGGCGCCCGGCCAGCCTCCGACCAGGCCGAGCAGCAGCAGGGTCGCTTCCGGCGTGCGCCAGTCGCCCTTGCGCGCCGCCGACTTGTCGATCGCGTAGGCCACGAAGCAGCTGAGACTGAGCGCCAGGTAGGCGCCGCCGACCGACAGCGGCAGGTCCCACATGGCGGTGGCGAAGGCGTAGACGGCGGCGAACAGCAGGAGCGGCAGGTAAGGCATACAACTAGCTTAACCCGGGCGACGCGCCGATGTCTACACGGAAAGTAAGTACACGGCGGCTGCCTCCCCGGTTTCGCTCCGGTCGTCACCGTTCGCCCTCCGCTCGTCACAAATCCGTCGAGAGGACCCTGGGCGGGCCCTACGATGGCGCCACGGGTGCACGTCGTACCCGACACCTACGGAGAACACCCATGCATCAGCAGATCCTGCGCACCCTGCGCGTCACCGCCCTCGCCCTCGCCTGCCTCGGCGCCAGCGCCGCCACGGCCGGTCCCGAGGAAGACCTGAACAAGTCCCTGGCCCGCCGCGTCTACGACGAGGGCCTGAACCAGGGCATCTTCACCGTGCCCTACACCAGCGACTTCATCGGCCATGCGGGCAATGGCACCTTCACGCGCGAGTCCGGCCTGGCCGAAGCCAAGGGCTGGCGCCAGGCCTTCCCCGACCTCAGGATGCACATCGACCTGATTCTTGCCGAGAAAGACCTGGTGTTCGTGCGCTGGACCGCGACCGGCACCAATTCCGGCACCGGTAACGGCCTGCCGGCCACCGGCAAGTCCGTCAAGGTCACCGGCCAGGCCACCTTCCGCTTCGTGGACGGCAAGATCGCCGAAGAATGGGCGTCCGGCGACACGCTCGGCATCATGCGACAGCTGGGCCACCTGTCGAAGGCCGCGGTGCCGCCCCTCAAGGCGGCTCATCGTTAAGAGGGACACGGGACCGCCCGCAGTGTAAGATGCGCTCGCCTATCGCCTTCCTCCACGGTGCCGAAGTGTCCATCAGCCAGCCAACGATCGTCCGCCGCCCCGTCCTCTGGACGCTGGCCGGCTGGGCCCTGTGTGCGCTCGTGTTCGCCACTCAGTCGCACGTCGCCTCGACGGTGCGTGGCCAGCCGCTGCCGTGGGGCGGCGCCCTTGCCGCCTGGTCGGTCTGGGCGGGCGGCTGGGCGCTGCTGACGCTTCCCATCCTGCGCCTGGCCGAACGCGTGCCCTTCGAGCGGCGCACCTTCTGGCCTGCGCTGGCCGTGCACGTGAGCGCCAGCGTCGTCTCGGTGCTGCTCCACATGGCGCTGTACGCCGCCTGCGCCCCGCTGGTCGGCGCGCCCGGCTTCAGCGGCGACTGGAGCGCCACCTACACCCGCCTGCTGGCAACGGCCTTCCTGCCCACCCTCGCGGTCTACTGGGTGCTGGTCGGCGCGGTCCAGCTGCTGCGCCTGCGGCAGGCGGTCCACGAACGCGAACGGCGCCACCTGGCGCTGGAGGCGCAGCTCGCCGAGGCGCGGCTGCTGGCGCTCAAGTCCCAGCTCCAGCCACACTTCCTGTTCAACACGCTCAACTCGATCGACGTGCTGATCGGCGACGAGCCGGCGGCGGCCCGGCACATGCTGCGGCTGCTGTGCGGCCTGCTGCGCAAGGTGCTGGACGAGGACGGCAGCCGCGAGGTCACGCTGCGCGAGGAGCTCAACTTCATCGCCGCCTTCCTGGAGATCGAGCAGATCCGCTTCGCCGACCGCCTGAGCTACCACGTCGACGCCGGGCCGGAGGTGCTGGGCGCCCGCGTGCCGAGCCTGGTGCTGCAGCCGCTGGTGGAAAACGCCATCTGCCACGGCATTGCGCCCCGCGCCCGGCCGGGCCGCATCGTCATCAGCGCGTGCGCGGATGGCGGCATGCTGCGCCTGGCCGTCACCGACAACGGCACGGGCCTCGGGCCGCACATGAAGGACGGCATCGGGCTGTCGAACACCCGCGCGCGCCTGCAGCAGATGTTCGGCGCCGCCCACAGCTTCGCCATCGGCGACAACCCTGGCGGCGGCACCGCGGTCTCGCTGGCGATTCCCCTGCAGGAGGGCGCATGCGCATCCGCACGCTGATCGTCGACGACGAGGCGCTGGCGCGGCGCGGCATCAGGCAGCACCTGGCCGCCGAAGCCGACATCGAGGTGGTTGGCGAATGCAGCGACGGCCTGGCCGCCATCGACGCCATCGCCGCGCTGCAGCCCGACCTGGTCTTCCTCGACATCGCGATGCCCGAGGCCGACGGCTTCGACGTGGTGGCGGCCGTCGGCGCCGACTGCATGCCGGCCACCATCTTTGTGACCGCCTACGACCAGTACGCGGTGCGCGCCTTCGATATCCATGCGCTGGACTACCTGCTCAAGCCCGTGGAGCCGGCGCGCATCCAGGCTGCACTGGCGCGGGCCAGGGCGCAGCTGGCCGCGAAGCCGGACGACCTGGCGGTGCGCGTGGCGGCGGTGCTGGGCGAGTTGGGCCGGGGCCCGGCCCGGCGCTACCTGCGCCGTCTGCCGATCAGGAAAACCGGCCGCGTGATCCTGGTGGACGTCGACGACGTCATGCGCTTCGAAGCCACCGGCAACTACATCGAAGTGCACACCCGCGAGCGCATGCACCTGATGCGCGAGACGCTGTCCAGCCTGGAAGCGCGGCTGGATCCGGACGGCTTCGTGCGCGTATCGCGCTCCTGCATCGTCAACGCCCGCCACATCCGCGAGCTGCAGCCGCATGCCAGCGGCGATTTCGTCGTCGTGACCGCCGACGAGGCCGAAGTCCAGGGCAGCCGCCGCTACCGCGGCCAGATCGAGGCGCTGTTCCGCTGATCGGCACGGACCACCGGTCTTTTCGCAGGCACGGTTGGATACCGAACAGAGAATGCGATGTCAAAACGCCTACGCTCGATCTTCCATCGTTACAGGCAGGAGAAAGAGATGGCATTTGATTTGGGAAATTTGTTGTCCCAATACCTCGGGGGCGGCAACCAGGACAAGGCGGCGGACGACTTCGACCGGGTGGCGCAGAGCGCGCCGCGCGAGACGGTCGCCGAGGGCGTGGCCAGCGCGCTGCGCTCGGACCAGACACCGCCCTTCCCGCAGGTCGTCAGCCAGCTGTTCGGACAGAGCGATGCGAACGGCCGGGCCGGCATGCTGAACCAGATGCTCGGCGCGCTGAACCCGGCCGTGCTGTCCTCGGTCGGGGGCGGCATCTTCGGCAAGCTGTTCGGCGGCGGCAAGCAGGTGACGCCGGAAGAGGCTGCGCAGGTCTCCCCCGAACAGGTGCGCGAACTGGCTGAGCAGGCCGAGAAACAAAACCCGGGCATCGTCGACCGCATGAGCGCCTTCTATGCCGAACACCCGACGCTGGTCAAGGCGATCGGCGGCGCCGCACTGGCGCTGGCGCTGGGCCACGTGGCGCAACGCATGCGCCCCCAATCCACCAATCAAGGAGATGACATGGGCATCCTGAGCAATATTTTCAGCAAGATCTTCCCGAAATCCCACGCCGCCAACAAGGGACCGGCGCCGCAGGCCCAGGCCCCGGCGCCCCAGCCACAGGCTGCTCCCCAGGCAGCTCCGCAAGCCGCCCCGCAGGCTGCGCCGCAAGCCCAGCCCCAGGCCCAGGCCGCACCGGCCGCGATGGACCAGGTCGACGTCGAGGAGATCCTGACCACCATGCAGAAGTCGTCCGGCCAGCAGCTGAACTGGCGCACCTCGATCGTCGACCTGATGAAGCTGCTCGGCCTGGACAGCAGCCTGCAGGCGCGCAAGGAACTGGCCGCCGAACTGCACTACACCGGCGACACGGGCGACTCGGCCGCCATGAACATCTGGCTGCACCGCCAGGTCATGAACAAGCTGGCGGCCAACGGCGGCAAGGTCCCCGCCGACCTGCGCGACTAAGCGTCTTTCGTAGGGTGGGCGGGTTCTCCCGCCCACGCGGTCAAGCAGCGTTCGCTCAATCGGGCAGCGAGCCATTGGCCGGCGTCCCGCAAGAGAAGCAGAAGCGTGCGAAGGCATTCTTGCGGGTAGTGCAGCAGCCGCATTTGTCGAACAGGCCGATGCCGCAGTGCGGGCAGTAATCCAGGCTCGCATCCTTCAGGTCGACCGGCCGTTCGCAGCCCGGACACACGCTCTTGCCCAGCCGGGCCAGGGCGGTGTCGTAGCGCAGCGTCTGGCGGCGCTGCGCATCCGGCAGCGCCTCGGCCTCCTTCTGGCGCGCCAGGTAGCGCTGCAGCGAAACAATCGCGTAGCGGCCGACCAGGAAGGTGATGATGATGCCGACCAGGTAGCGCACATAGCCGCCATAGCTCGGCAGGTAGGGCACCAGCTCGAAGAAGAAGGTGAACAGGGCGAAGATGATGAAGCCCCAGACGAAGGGCCAGTAGGCGCCCTTGCGCTTCTTCGCGAACATCCAGCCGGCGAGCACCAGCAGCGGCAGGGTCAGCGCCAGGCGGTAGAGAAAGACCCGCAATTCCTTGGCCTGCGCCGCATCGATGAAGGCCGCGCGGGCCGGACCTTCCATCTTTTCCCAGCGGTCCCCGGCCCTCTGCAGGGCCTGGTTGGCGTCGAGCAAGACCTGCTCCTGCGCCTGCACCGCCGCGAGCGCCGTGCGCTCCTGGGCGGCCAAAGCGTCGACCGCCTTGGTACGGTTGATCAGCTCCGGATCCTGGTCCGGCCGCGCGGTGGCGTGGCGGGTGGCGAGCCAGTTATCCAGGGTCTCGCGCGCAGTCCGGGTATTCGAGCGCGCCACCTCGTGCTTCTGGGTGGCCTGCTCGAATTCCAGCTGGGCGGCATCGCGCCGGTCCTTCGCCTGCTCCTGCCCGGCGCGCAACGCGGCCACCTGGGCCGGGTCCATGAACTGCTCGACCGTGAGTTCGGGCTCGACATCCCACAGGTTACCGACGATGGCGCTGCCGAGGCCGATCAGGAATGCCGCGAACGCGAAGGCGACCAGCCACAGGGCGCGTTGCAGCCATTTCTCGGTGAAGCGCAAGCCTTTGCTCATGGAATTTCTCTGGTGACAATGAAGCGTGCAGCTTGCCACGGGAAAGAAGTGCGTTCCAGTATCAAACGCAAGAGCCGTATGGTTTGCTACGGAAGGTATCGAAGCAAGATACCGTAGGGTGGACGGGTTCCCCGTCCGCGCGTTCAACTCACGGATGCGCTGTCGCGAAGCATGCCGGAGCTGGACGCGCGGACGGCGAAGCCGTCCACCCTACGAACATCAGAAGTACGAAAGGCCGAGCGCCTTGCGCACTTCGTCGGTGGTCTGCGCCGCCACTTCACGCGCCTTCATGGTGCCTTCCTTGAGGATCTGCAGCACTTGACCACGGTCCTTGGCGAACTCTTCGCGACGGGCGCGGATCGGCGCCAGCAGGTCTTGCAGGATGCCCTCGAGGCGCTTCTTGACGACGCTGTCGCCCAGGCCGCCGCGGGTGTAGTGGGCCTTCATCTCTTCCAGGCCGGCCTTGTCCGTATCGAAGGCGTCCAGGTAGATGAAGGCCACATTGCCCTCCAGGTGGCCCGGGTCGGAGACCTTCAGGTGCAGCGGGTCGGTGTAGACCTGCTTGACGGCGGCGCGGATCTCGTCGGCGGACGCGCCCAGGTTGATGGTGTTGCCCAGCGACTTGCTCATCTTGGCGCGGCCGTCGATGCCCGGCAGGCGGCCGACTTCCGGCACGATGGCCTTGCACTCGACCAAGATGTCCTTCTCGCCGCCATAGGTGCGGTTGAACTTGCGCACGATCTCGTTGCACTGCTCGATCATCGGGATCTGGTCCTCGCCCACCGGCACCACGCTGGCCTTGAAGGCGGTGATGTCGGCGGCCTGGCTGGCCGGGTAGGTCAGGAAGCCGGCCGGGATGTCGCGCTCGAAACCGCGCATGATGATTTCCTGCTTGACGGTCGGGTTGCGCTCGAGGCGCGCCACGGTCACCAGGTTCAGGTAATAGAAGGTCAGTTCCGTCAGTTCCGGGATCTGGGACTGGATCAGGATGGTCGTGCGGGCCGGGTCGATGCCCACGGCAAGGTAATCGAGCGCCACTTCAACCACGTTCCGGTGTACCTTACCGATGTCATCCATGTTGTCGGTCAGCGCTTGCGCGTCCGCCAGCATGACGAACTGGCGGTAAGTGTCCTGGTAGGTCACGCGGTTGCGCAGGCTGCCCACGAAGTGGCCGAGGTGCAGCGGGCCCGTCGGACGGTCGCCGGTCAGGATGATTGGTGCGGAAGTATTAGGGGTCGAGCTCATCGGGTTTCCTGGTTAGTGCCCCGATTCCTTGCCGCGCTAGATGTGAAAACGCCACCCGGATCGAGGCGGCGTTAGTCGAAATGCAGATCATTTCCTGTGGCCGCGCGCTAGGAGCGGCGCCACCAGGTCAAGAAAAGATGATGTGCTTTCGGAAAATTCATGGACCGCATGGTTGCAGGTTGGCGCGCCGATGTCAACCGCCACTTAGCCACATGGCCTGCAGGCCGGCTCCCCTTCCGACACTTTTACACCTGGGACGCCGAGCTGCAGGGAATTTGTTGTTAGAAAACTAATATTGGTGAAATTGATGATTCCAAAAAAGAGCACGAACAGCCAAGCCCGTCCCCTCGAACTCTGGGGCGGTCTCGAATGCACGGTCAACCGCGTGCGCGACGACTACTTCAGCCAGCTGGATCGTAACGGTCACCATGGCCGCGCCTGCGACATCGGGCGCTTCGCGTCCACTGGCATCAAGGCCATCCGCTACC
The DNA here is from genome assembly GCA_040758275.1 of Pseudomonadota bacterium. GTDB lineage: Bacteria > Pseudomonadota > Gammaproteobacteria > Burkholderiales > Burkholderiaceae_D > Telluria. Next base: position 5,829 of record JBFLVV010000022.1, on the reverse strand, counting down.
CCGTGCTGTGGGAACGCACCGCCCCCGAAGGCATCGACAAGGCCGACTGGAGCTGGTCCGACGAGCGGCTGAACGCGCTGCGCGAAGCGAACGTGACCCCGATCGCCGGCCTGGTCCACCACGGCAGCGGACCGCGCGACACCAGCCTGGTCGACCCGGCCTTCCCGGAACGCCTGGCCGAATATGCCGGCGCCGTCGCCGCGCGCTATCCGTGGCTCCAGTTCTACACCCCGGTCAACGAACCCTGCACCACCGCCCGCTTCGCCGGCCTGTACGGCGTCTGGTATCCGCACGGCCGCGACGACCGCACCTTCATCGAAGCCCTGCTGGTCCAGTGCCGCGCCGTGGTCCTGTCGATGCGCGCCATCCGCGCCGTCAACCCGGACGCCAAGCTGGTCCAGACCGACGACTTGGGCAAGACCTACGGCACGCCAGAGATGGCCAAGGTCGCCGAGTTCTACAACGAGCGCCGCTGGCTGGCCTGGGACCTGCTGTGCGGTATGGTCGACGAGAAGCACAAGCTGTGGAAGTACCTGATCAAGACCGGCATCCCGGCTGAAGACTTCCTGTGGTTCCGCGCGAACCCCTGCCCGCCCGACATCATCGGCGTCAACTACTACGTGACCTCCGAGCGCTGGCTCGACCACCGTCCCGAGCGCTTCCCGGAACACCACCGCGGCGTGGCCGACGGCATCCCCTGCGCCGACATCGAGGCTTCGCGCGTGCTGGCCACGCCGACCCCGGGCATTGCCCCGCTGCTGTCGGAAGTGTGGGACCGCTACCAGCTTCCGCTGGCGATCACCGAAGCGCATATCGACGCCAACCGCGAAGATCAATTGCGCTGGCTGCTCGAGATCTGGGAAGCGGCCCAGCAGTCGCAGCAGAACGGCGTCGACGTGCGCGCCGTCACGGTCTGGTCCCTGCTCGGCTCCTTCGACTGGAACAGCCTGGTCACCCAGAACAAGGGCTATTACGAGCCCGGCCCCTTCGACGTGCGCTCGCCCACTCCGCGCCCGACCGCGCTGGCCAGGATGATGAAGGAACTCTCGTCCGGCACGCCGCTGTCGCACCCGGTGCTGCGCGGCCAGGGCTGGTGGCGCCGTCCGGGACGCTTCCTCTGCCATCCTCCGGTCGCGACGCCTGCCGCCCTGACCTCGATCTCGGCCGACGGCCATCGCCTGGTGGGCACGAGCGCCGCGCCGATCCTGATCCTGGGCGCCACCGGCACCCTGGGCCGCGCCTTTGCCCGCGTCTGCCGCAAGCGCAACCTGAACTTCCGCCTGCTCTCGCGGCAGGACATGGACATCGCCGATGCCGCTTCGGTCGAACGCGCCCTCGCCCGGTACCAGCCCTGGGCCGTGATCAACACCTGCGGCTATGTGCGCGTGGACGATGCCGAGAACGACGCCGAGCGCTGCCTGCGCGAGAACACGCTCGGCGCCGCCATCCTGGCCGCCGCCTGCGCCCGCCACGGCGTGCACCTGACCACCTTCTCGAGCGACCTGGTGTTCGACGGCAGGCAGGACCGTCCCTACGTGGAGTCCGATCCGGTCTCGCCGCTGAACGTCTACGGCCGCAGCAAGGCCGAGGCCGAAGTCGCGGTGCTGGACGGGAACCCGGACGCCCTGGTGGTGCGCACCAGCGCCTTCTTCGGCCCCTGGGACCAGTACAACTTCGTGACCCTGGCGCTGAATGCCCTCGAACGCGGCGAATCCTTCACCGCCTCGAACGACCTGGTGATCACCCCGACCTATGTGCCGGACCTGGTGCACGCCTGCCTGGACCTGGCGATCGACCGCGAGGCCGGGATCTGGCACCTGTCCAACGGCGGCGAGCTGACGTGGGCCGAGCTGGCGCTCAAGGCCGCGGAAAAGGCCGGCGTCGATGCGAGCCGCCTTGAGGCGCGTCCGATCGCCTTCCCCGCCGCCCGTCCGGCCTACTGCGCCCTTACCAGTGAACGCGGCATCCTGCTGCCAAGGCTGGAGCAGGCGCTGGACCGCTACCTCGAACTGCGCAATGTGGAAGATCCGGAGATCGAGGAACTGCAGGCCACCGCCGAAAGCCGCCAGCCGGTGGCGAGCGGACACCGGCAGCAGGAAGAGACGCCGCCGGAGGCGGTGCAGGCGGGGAAGTGCTGAGGCCTTAGCGTTTCGCGGGCAAACGTCGAATCAGCTTCCGGCCTTTGAGTGTCCGGTAACGCATGCCGTCATGGGCGCCACTGGCGCCCATGACTGGCGGCGAAGGCCGGGATCCAATTTCATTCCACAGCCCCGTACACGCTACAATCCCGGGCAAACAACAACGCCCTCCCCATCGTGCAAGAGCAACACGCCTTCCCCTTCCTGCGGGAGATTCTCCTTTTCCTGATCCTCTCGGGCATCCTGATTCCGACCTTGCAGCGCCTGCGCATCAACCAGGTGGTCGGCTTCCTCGCCGTCGGCACCCTGGTCGGCCCCTTCGGTCTGGGGCTGCTGGCCGGCGACCTTCCCTGGCTGGCCTTCCTCACCTTCCCGCGCGGCGAAGGCATCTCGATGCTGGCCGAAGTGGGTGTGCTCTTCCTGATGTTCATGATCGGCCTCGAACTATCCGCGGCGCGCCTGTGGGCCATGCGCAGCTGGGTGTTCGGCGCCGGCACCGCGCAAGTGCTGCTGAGTGCCGCGCTGCTGGGCGGCGCCCTGCTGCTCCATGGCCTCGACACCCAGTCCGCGGTGGTCCTCGGCCTGGTGCTGTCCCTGTCTTCCACCGCCGTCGTGATGCAGCTGCTGGCCCAGCAGCAGGCCACCGGCAGCCGCCTGGGCCAGGCCGCGTTTGCGATCCTGATGCTGCAGGACCTGGCCGTGGTGCCGATCCTGCTGCTGATCGGGGCCCTGGGCCGCGGCGCCGGCGACGGTGTCGCCATGCTGGCGCTCACCACGCTCGCCAAGGCAGCCATCGCGATCGCCCTGATCTACCTGGTCGGCGGGCGCGTCGTGCACCGCCTGTTCCGCTCCTTTGCCGAGCACCGCCAGCCCGACGTCTTCATGGCCCTGATCCTGCTGTCGACCTTCGGCATCGCCGGCCTGTCGGCAGCGGCCGGCCTGTCGATGGCGCTGGGCGCCCTGATCGCCGGCCTGCTGCTGGCCGAGACCGAGTTCAAGCACGAGGTCGAGCTCATGGTCGAGCCTTTCAAGGGCCTGCTCATGGGCCTGTTCTTCATGACGGTGGGGATGAACATCGACACGCGCCAGATCCTCGAGGCGCCGCTGCTGCTCGCCTCGCTGGTGGCGGGCCTGGTACTGATCAAGGCGCTGGTGGTGGCCGGCCTGCTGCGCCTCGGCGGCCAGCGCTGGAGCCGCGCGCTCGAGGGCGGCCTGCTGCTGGGCCAGGGCGGCGAGTTCGCCTTCGTCGCCATCGGTTATGCCGTGACGTCGCGGGTGCTGGAGCCAGGCCTGGGCGCCCAGGTCATGCTGGTGGTCGGCCTGTCGCTCTTCATCACGCCGATGCTCGCCAAGTTCGGGCATGCGATCGGCGAGCGTTCCGAGCGTGCGGCGCTTGATACCGCCCCGGACCAGCAGCAGCTGGCCTCGGCGCGCGGGCGCATCATCATCGCCGGCTTCGGCCGCGTAGGCCAGCAGCTGGGCAAGCTGCTGGGCGAGCAGCACATTCCCTTCATCGCCTTCGAATGCGACGCCAAGCTGGTCTCGAAGCTGCACGCCGAAGGCACACCCGTCTACTTCGGCAATGCTTCGCGCCCGGAACTGCTGCGCCACGTGCATGCGGGCGAGGCGCCGGCCATCGTGCTGACCATGGACCATCCGGCCTCCGCCCTGCAGGCGGTGCGCGGCATCCGCCGCGAGTATCCGCACGTGCCGCTGTTCGTGCGCTCGCGCGACGAGAAGCATGCGCGCGCCCTGCGCCTGGCCGGCGCCAGCGTGGTGGTGCCGGAAACCCTGGAAGCGAGCCTGCAGCTGTCGGCCTTCGTGCTCGAAGCGATGGGGCTGGACGAGCGCCAGGTCGACGGCATCGTCGACCACGAGCGCGCGGTGGTCACCGCCCGGCTGCTGGAGCCGGAAGCGAAAGCCTGAATTTCATTGGAAGGAAGTATCGCGCATGCGTTCGTTGTTGATTGCCCTGGTCCTGTTCCTGAATCTGGCCGCCCCGGCGGCGGCCTCCCCCATCCCGAAACTCACGCCGCCGCCCGCGCCGGCCGTCCTCCCGGACCCGCTGGGCCGCGAGACCCCGCGCTCGACGATCTCAGGCCTGATCGGGGCGCTGGCCGAGCACGACTACGACCGCGCCGCCCAGTATTTCGACCAGCCCGCCAACAGCAACCGCCAGCGCGTCACCGCCGCTGCGCGGGCGCGCAGCTTCCAGTCGCTGCTGGACAACGGCGGTTCGCTGCAGCCCTACGCCGTGCTGTCGAACGAGGCGATCGGCCGCATCGACGACGAGCTGCCGGTCGACCAGGAATACGTCGGCCAGATCACGGTGCAGGGCAAGAAGGTACCGGTGCTGCTGGCGCGCGCCGAGGAAGACGGCCGCCAGATCTGGCGCGTGGCGCCGGCGACGGTCGAGCAGGTAGCGATCGCCACCCGGCGCAGCAGCGCGGCCGACAGCGAGGAAGACGGCCTGGTGATCGCCGGCGCGCCTTTGAAGGACTGGGCCCTGCTGGTGGGCCTGGGCGTGGTGATCTTCGGCGGCCTGTGGATGGTCGCGCTGCTGGTGGTGGCCGGCACGCGCCGCCTGGTCGCCGATCCCGCATCGAACGGCCTGTACCGCTTCCTGGAGGCCGCGCTGCCGCCGGCCAGCCTGCTCCTTGCGGTGGGCCTGTTCTTCGCGCTGGCCGAACGGCTGCCGGTCGCCATCGTGGCGCGCCAGACCCTGCTGCGCTACACCGGCATCGTCTCCGTCATCGCCCTGGTCTGGTTCGGCCTGCGCCTGGTCGACGCCATCGCCGAACTGGCGATCGCGCGCATGCAGAAGCGCCAGCGCCGCCAGGTGGTCTCCGTCATCACCCTGCTGCGGCGCACGGCCAAGGTGCTGCTCCTGCTGTTCTCCGGCATCGGCATCCTCGACACCTTCGGCATCGACGTGACCACGGGGATCGCGGCCCTGGGCATCGGCGGCATCGCGCTGGCGCTGGGCGCGCAGAAGACGGTGGAGAACCTGGTGGGCAGCGTCACCGTGATCGCCGACCGCCCGGCCCAGGTGGGCGACTTCGTCAAGGTCGGCGACGTGCTCGGCACGGTGGAGGACGTCGGCATCCGCTCGACCCGCATCCGCACCGGCGAGCGCACCGTGGTCACGATCCCGAACGGCGACCTGTCGGCGCGCCAGATCGAGAACTTCGCGGCGCGCGACCGCTTCCTGTTCAATCCCGTCATCGCGCTCGACTACCGCGTTTCGGCCAGCAAGCTGAAGGTAGGCATCGCCATCATCCGGGACGTGCTGCACGGTCACGAGAAGATCGCCGAAGGCGCCCGCGCCAACCTGGCGAAGATCACCGAGCGCTCCTTCAACGTCGAGGTGTTCTCGTACATCGAAGTGCGCGACTTCGACGCCAACGTCATCGTGCGCGAAGAGCTGCTGCTGGCGATCGTCGAACGCCTCGAGGCAGCCGGTATCGGCCTGGCCTTCCCTGCCCAGACCATCGTGTTCTCACCCGACGAAGGCGCCGCGCCACTCAGCCTGAGGAAGGGCGACGACTGACCGACAATCCCCCCCCTGGGTGTCATCCATTAGCCAGCCCGTGTCAATGACAAAATAGGTCTGCAAGCGTCGCGATAAAATCGCGACGCAACTCTTCCCGACCCGTGCGTCTCAGCCTATCGCGCCCGTTTTCTCGTTGTC
>JBFLVV010000021.1:10110-73108 GCA_040758275.1 Pseudomonadota bacterium | reverse complement strand
CTCGGTCAGGGTCGCCATCAGGGTGGCGGCCTGGCCTTCGAACTTGAACTGCGACAGGCGCTCGAGCAGCACGGCGGCCTGGTTGGCGGCCTGCACCGATTCGCCCGCCACTTCCAGCAGCGCGTCCAGCTTGACCGCATCGATACGGATGCTTTCGTCTTTCGCAGGCGCGGCGGCGGCGCGGGCATCGGCGACCTTGTCGTTCTGGCGGCGGTCGACACCGTCCCAGCCACCCTGCTTGGCGGCCGGCGCGGCCTCGGCGGGCGCGGCTGCCGGAGCAACAGCAGCGACCGGCGCCGGCGCTGCGGCAGCGGCAGCCGGGCCAGCCGCGATCGCGGCGCTTTCCGGCACCACGGCGTTGTACATGCCGACCCAGTCCAGGCCATCTTCGCCGGCCGCGGGGCTTGCTGCGACAGGCGCTGCAGCCACCGGCGCGGCGGCGGCCGGTGCCGGTGCGGCCGCGGCGGCCGGCGCGGCAGCCGGGGCGCTCGGCGCGCCCTTGCCTTCGATCGCGTCCGTCAGGATGCGCTCGAGTTCCGCCGGCATCTGCGCCAGGCCTTCCGGCGGGGTGCCGTTGTTCAGGTCATTGAGCTGGTCGGCCACGAAGCCCGAGGCTTCCAGCGCGGCTTCGATCGCCAGCGGGGTCACCGGCGCCTGGCCCGTGCGCAGGGCATCGAACAGGTTCTCGGTCAGGTGGCAGGCCGCGACCAGCGCGGGCAGGCCCATGAAGCCGGCGCCGCCCTTGATGGTGTGGAAGGACCGGAACACCGCGTTCAGGGTTTCCTTGTTGTCCGGATCGCGTTCGAGGCGCAGCAAATGTTCTTCAACATTCACCGCAAGGTCCATCGCCTCGACGACGAAGTCCTTGAGCATATCGTCCATTAGAATCCCAGATCGGCGAGAAGGTCGTCAACGTTGTCCTGGTTCAGCGCCGTATCCGGCACCGAGGGGCCCGACATCAGCGGAGCTGCTACCGGCGGAGCTTCCTTCTTGGCGAGCTTCTCTTTCAGGTCAGCCGGCGCGTGGTCGCGCAGCAGCTGGGCCAGTTCCTGCTCGACCGTCTGGGTGATCTTCACCACTTTCTTGATCAGCTGGCCGGTGATGTCCTGGAAGTCCTGGGCCATCATGATCTCGAGCAGGCGTGCCTTCTCGGCTTCGGTCGCTTCGTTGACGCTTGCGGCGAACTGGCGCGAGTCGCCGGCCAGGGCCTTGAATTCGTCCAGGCTGAGCTTGCCCGAGAACAGGTCGGCCCAGCGGTTTTCCATGTCCTTGGCCTGCTTCGACAGCAGGTCCTGGGCCGGCATGCCTTCGTCCAGGGTGTTCAGCACCTTGTTGGCGGCCTGTTCGGTCAGGGTGGCGACGTATTCCAGGCGGTCCTGGGCGTCCACGATGGCCGAGGAGGCTTCGGTCAGCGCCTTGTCGTAGCCCAGTTCGCGCAGCGAATCGTGCAGCAGGCGGACGATGCCGCCCAGGCGCTCGAACATGCCGTGCTCGCCTTCGGCGACGGCGCCGGCCGCGGCGGCCGGAGCGACAGCTGCCACCTCGGGAGCCGCGGCAACGGCGGCGACGGCAGGCGCGGCAGTCGCCGATACCTGGTCGAACAGCGACTCGAGGTCGTCTTCATCGGCGGCTGCGGCCACCGGTTCCGGTGCGGGCGCCGGTGCGGCGGGGGCGCTGGTGCGCTGCGCCGCCACTTCCTCGAATAGTGCGTCGAAATCGTCAGCGGCGTCGGTCATAATCCCTGCTTCTCCATGATGTATAAGTTCGCAATGAGCGTTTGCAATTCGGTCGGTACTGCGCCCATCCGCGCCGCGCGGGCACGATAAATGATGGTAAGAGTCTGCATGCGAGTGTAGCAGCGTGGTTGCCCTAGGTAAATGTCGGCGACGGAGACGCAACGAAATGGACAGCGAAACTTAATTCCGCGACAATTAAAACGTGCAGTTCCTGAATATTTACACAAGGGAGGTGTTGTTTTTCGTAACGTCATGGCTGCCGCATCGGTGTTCACGGGCGCCGGAACAGCGGCCTGATGTTTGATCGAGCTCAACAGTTTGCGTTCTCGCAATCGCCGCCACGTCCAGGACGCCTCAGAATGGCGTGGCCATTGGAGGAGTCATCATGTATCGCAAAATCCTGATCACTACCGACGGCTCGGCCGTGTCGCAGCATACGGCCTGCGCCGGCGTCAAATTCGCGCAACAGATGGGCGCCGAAGTGCTGGCCCTGTTCGTCGCGCCCGATTACCAGTATCCCGTGTACGTGGAAATCATCCCTCCGTCCTACCCGAGCGAAGAGGAATACATCGCGCAGATGCGCCGCCTGGGCGAGGAATACATGGGCAAGATCATGCGTTCCTGCGGTGCGGCCGGGCTCAGGCACGCGTGCATGACGGCGTTTTCCGACACCGCCGCCCTCAAGATCGTCGACGTGGCCGAGCAGGAAGGCTGTGACCTGATCTTCATGGGTTCACACGGACGCAGCGGCTGGGGCCAGCTGTTGCTGGGCAGCGTGACCAACAAGGTGCTGTCCCACACCACCAAGCCGGTGCTGGTGCACCGCCTGATCAGCGAGCCGGTAGCAAGCTGATCCACGGCCCGCCTTTCGGGGCGGCTGTGAAGAAAGAACGACAAATGACCGCGCGAACCTGTGTTAGCCTGAACCGGTCAGCGTCGCTTCACTGAAGGAAGATTCATGATTCGCATTGTTATTGCCGACGACCACACGATCATGCGCGAGGGCCTCAAGCGCATCCTCGACGGTGCGCCGGACATCGAAATCGCAGGTGAGGCGACCAATGGCTTCGAAGTGCTGGCCCAGGTACGCCAGGGCGGCTTCGACCTGCTGCTGCTCGACCTGTCCATGCCGGGCCGCAGCGGGGTCGACCTGATCCGCCAGGTGCGCAGCGAGGCGCCCAAGCTCGCCATCCTGATCCTCACCATGCATGAGGAAGAACAATACGCGGTGCGCGCCATCCGCGCCGGCGCCCAGGGTTATCTCACCAAGGAAAGCGCGGGCACCCAGCTGGTGGGCGCCATCCGCAAGGTGGCCTCCGGCCGCCCTTATATCAGCACCGAAGTGGCCGAGCAGCTGGCGCTGAACATCATGGCGCCGAACGAGCAGTTGCTGCACAAGCAATTGTCTGACCGGGAATTCGAGGTATTTTCGCTACTCGTCAGTGGGAAGTCGATCACCGAGATCGCCAATGGCCTGCATTTATCGGTCAAGACCGTCAGCACCCACAAGACGCGCATCATGCAGAAGATGGGCATGACTTCACTGTCGGAAATGGTGCAGTACGCCGTCGCGCATCGGCTGCTGTCGCCAATGAAGGCTTAACCGTATTAGACACGCGGGCCCGCCCTGGGGGCGGCCCGCGCCACGTTGGTTCCCTCCCGCCCTGCCCCTCCAGACGCCAGTCTGCGCTGCCATCCGCCGGGTTCTCCCTCTGTCGCCAAGGCTGGTAGTCGGAAAATTCCTACAAGCCTAGCAACCGTCCTACCTACATATTCAGCAATAGCTGATATTCGTGCCGGACTCGTGTTGGCATACTGAATTCACCGTTTCGACTTGCTTGCGATCCAAGTCCCAGCGTGAGCCAGCCGCCAGCGGGGTCCGCCTCCACCGAGCCGGTAGCAGCTTCGCCCCGTGGTCGCCGCCTAAACCATGAGTCTTTCACTGGAGATGAGCATGCAGTCCCAGCCAACAGAACAACGCAACGTCACCCAGCCGACCCTGCACTCGCCCATGGAAGCCGGCCGCCAACGCCAGGGACGCCTCTGGTCCAACCTCAAGGAAGTGTGCGACCTGCTGCGCATCCCCGCCAGCGTCTCGGTCACTTCGGAAGAACTGCTGTTCCAGCACGTGCAGTTCAAGACCGGCCAGCGCGTCCACACCATCGGCCAGGCCTTCGATACTTTGTACATCGTCAACTCGGGCTTCCTGAAGACCGTGCTGATCGACGAATTCGGCAACGAGCAGGTGCTGAGCTTCCCGATGAAGGGCGACATGCTGGGCGTGGACGGCATCCACACCCGCCACTACGCCTCGGAAGCCGTTGCCCTGTCCGACTGCGACCTGATCCTGCTGCCGTTCAAGAAGCTGACCGCCCTCGGCCGCGTCCACGCCGAGCTCGAAAACATGATGTACGGCGTCATGAGCCGCGAGCTGGTGCGCGAGCAGACCATGATCGGCATGCTCGGCGCCCTCTCCGCCGAAGCTAGAGTCGCCCGCTTCCTGGTTTCGCTCGCCGACCGCTTCGCCGCCATGGGCTATTCGAGCAAGCTGTTCAACCTGCGCATGACGCGTCACGAGATCGGCAGCTACCTCGGCCTCACCCTCGAGACCGTCAGCCGCACGCTGTCGGCCTTCAACGAGATCGGCCTGATCACCGTCGACCAGCGCACCATCGGCATCAAGGACGCCGAAGCGCTCAAGACCCTGCGCCGCCTGCCGCCCTCGCGCTCGCGGACCAAGGGCGGGGCGAAGCAGAAGGCGGAGTCGGAGCAGCCGGGTGACGATCAAGTGTTGGCAACGGCCTGACGGCAGCATCCATTTAATAAGAAGGCCGGCGTTCCTCACGGACGCCGGCCTTTTCTATATGAACGATGCGGGTACCTTCTACATGTAGGGTGGTCGGCTCTGCCGACCGCGCGTTCAACTCACCGCTGCTCAGAGACGCAATTCGCGTAGATGCTACTGAAGTTTGAACGCGCGGACGGCGAAGCCGTCCACCCTACAAATTCTCACTGATCGCGGGTCAGGACACCGTTGCTGACACGCACACGGTCCCCCTGGCGCACACCGGGGTCGTTGTCATACTGCAGCGTCTGCGTCGCGCCGCTGGTCGAGTAGCGCACCACCACCTCAAAACGCTGCTCCTTGTTCATATTGCGCTGGATATTGCGCCCCGCCAGACCACCGGCGACGGCGCCAGCGACGGTCGCCGCGGTCCGTCCACTGCCGCTGCCGACCTGGCTGCCCAGCAAGCCCCCCACCACGGCGCCGCCGGCCGTGCCCAGGTAGTTGCCATTCCCCGACACTTCGATCACGTTCACCGCTTCCACCACGGCGCAGTTGGTGCAGTAGCGCGCCTGGCGCGGTTCGCTGGCGCGTCCGCCGGCCAGCAGCGGACGGCCCAGCACGGTGGTGGCGTAGCGGCCATCGGCGCGGATGGTCGCGGTCACGCGGCTGTCGGCGGTGATGCGGTCGGTGTTGCGGATCGTATAGATGGCGTCGTATTCGCCCGGACGCACTTCCGGCAGGAAGAACACGCCGCGTGCGCCGGCAATCGCCACTTCGACGCGGGCGCGCGGTGTGCCGAAGACGGTGAAGCGCAGTTCGTTGCCCGGGCCCAGGTCCGGGCTGCCCTGCACGTCGAAGCGTTCCACCCGCGGTTGCGAAGCCAGCTGGCCGCGCTGATTGCGCGGGGCGTTCGGCTGCAGCAGCGATTCGCTCAGCAGATTGGTCGCCACCTGGTTGCCCAGTCGCAGGTTCGCGGTCACGCCGCTCTCGGGACGGATGCGGTCATGGGTGCCGATGGTATAGGTGCCGGTGTACTGGCCGGGCTCGACCTCGGTCAGGTTCAGGTTGCGGGTCGCGCCGTCGATGCGCAGCGTGGCCACGCCGCCGGGGCTGCCGTAGAGATCGAAGTGCAGCTCGACACCCGGGTTCAGGCGGCGCACCTCTTCCACGTTGAATCCATTGATCACCGGGGCATAGTTGCGGGCGCCCTGGTAGGCCTGCGCCTGCGCGCCGCCCAGGATCGCCGGGCCGAACGCCAGCATGGCGGCAAAAACGGCATGTAAAAAGGTGCGGAAAAACATGGCAATTCCTCCGTGAGCGATTGACGTTCTGTCCTGTTAGAACTTACGCCTCAGCACATGGGGAGTCAGTACGCTAACGTACGCAGTGGACGGCGTCCCCCGAGCTCACGTAGATCGTGTCACCGGGCTCGGGCCGGATCGCATGGCCGCCGGTGAAGGAGCCGAAGGAAGGCAGGATCATGCGCTCGCTGCCCACCACGAAGCACGGCAGGCGCAGCGCGTCAAAGCGGGTCGCCAGTACATAGACGGGGTGGATGTGGCCGGCCAGCGCATAGCCCGGCGTGTCGATATCCGGATGGTGGCAGAAGGCAAAGGGGCCGGCTTCGTGCGGCTCGTCGACCAGTTCGATTCCCAGTTGCGCCGCAGGGTCGCCTGCGTGGCGGTCGTGGTTGCCGCGCACGAGGGTCAGGCGCAGGCTGCTCCTGCGCTCGCGCCAGGCCAGCATCGCCTGCTGGGTGGCGCTGGCGTGGGCCGCACGTGCATGCAGGAAGTCGCCGAGGAAGACGATGTGCTGCGCCCCATGTGCATCGACGAGGGCATCGAGGCCAAGCAGGTTCTCGGTCGTCGTCCCGCGCGGCACCGGCACGCCCAGCGCGCGGAAGGCGGCAGCTTTTCCGAAGTGGATGTCGGCCACGATCAGCATTTTCTCGCCCGGCCAGTACAGCGCTTTCTCGGGCAGGAGCAGCAGCGTTTCGCCGGCCACCCGCACCGCCATGCTCGTCGCGTGCATCATGCAGCCGCCGCCTTCTCCAGTTCGCGCACCATGCGCGCCACCCGGTCCGACAGCTTCTCGGTACTGACCTTCTCCCGAAAGCGCTCCACCATCAGCGCGAAGCCGAAGGGCGTGGCGCGCTTGACTTCGCGGAAGGCGACGCGGCGTCCGTGCAGTTCGCCCAAGGTCTCGCGCAGGCGCGTGAGTTCCAGCTCCTGCTCCAGCACTTCGCGCTGGGCCTGCGTGAGTAGCAGGTTGCCGCTGTCGTGCTTGCGGAAGACTTCGAAGAACAGGGAGGAAGACGCCTGCAGCTGGCGGTTCGACTTCGGCTGGCCGGGATAACCCTGGAAGACCAGGCCGGCGATGCGCGCCACTTCACGGAAGCGCTGCTGCGAGAGCTGGGTCGCGTTCAGGCTGCCCAGTACATCTTCCAGCAGGCAGTCGGTGGTGAACAGGTCCACGTCCGCGCCCGTGTCTGCTTCGAATATGCGCGCCCAGTCGACCGGCTCAGGCGTGAGCAGTTCGAAGCCGTAGTCGTTCACGGCGATCGAGAAGGTCGAGGGCTGCATGCGCCCGATCCGGTAGGCGAACAGCGAGGCCAGGCCCGTGTGCACCGAGCGCCCGGCGAAGGCGAACACGAAGAGGTGCCAGCCTTCGCGGCTCTTCATGCTTTCCAGGACCAGGGTTTCGCTGGTGGGCAGCGCCGACCAGCGGCACTGGATCTCGATCAGCGGCCGCAGGGCCTGCATCTCCGGGCTGTCGTAGATGCCCTGGGAAGCCAGCCGCAGTTCTTCGAGCGCCGCGTGCGCCAGTTCGGAAGACATCGGCATCTTCGCCCCGCCCCAGCGCGCGATGGCGCCGCGGTTGCTGGTCGCGCGTTTCACGAAGGCCGTCATCTCGTGTACGCGCACGAATTCCAGGATGCGTCCGCCGAACAGGAAGTGGTCGCCCGGCTTCATGCGCGAGATGAAGGATTCCTCGACGCTGCCGATGCGGCCGCCGCTCATGTACTTTACCGAGATGGTCGAGTCGGACACGATGGTGCCGATGCCCATGCGGTGGCGCCGCCCGATGGCCGTATCCGGTACGCGGTAGACGCCCTCCTCGTCGGGCAGCACGCGCCGGTACTCCGGATAGGCCAGCAGGCTCTGTCCGCCGCGCGCGACGAAATCGAGGGCCCACTGCCACTCTTCCTCGTTCAGGTTCCGATACGACCAGGCGCGCTTCACTTCTTCGTACAGCGCGTTTGAAACGAAGCCGCCGCCCAGGGCCACCGTCACCAGGTGCTGCACCAGTACGTCGAAGGGTTTGTTGGGCACATAGCGCCCTTCGATGCGGCGCGCCGCCACCGCCTTCTTCGCGCCGGCCGCTTCCAGCAGTTCGAGGCTGTTGGTCGGCACCAGGGTCACGCGCGAGACCCGGCCCGGCGAGTGACCGCTGCGGCCGGCCCGCTGCAGCAGGCGTGCGATGCCCTTGGCGCTGCCGATCTGCAGCACCCGCTCGACCGGCAGGAAGTCCACGCCCAAGTCCAGGCTGGCCGTGCAGATCACCGCCTTCAATTCGCCCTTCTTGAGCCCCATCTCCACCCACTCGCGCACCTCGCGGTCGAGCGAGCCGTGGTGCAGCGCGATGACGCCGGCCCAGTCGGGACGTTCGTCGAGGATGTTCTGGTACCAGATCTCGGACTGGGCGCGGGTGTTCGTAAACACCAGGGTCGCGTCGTAATGCTCGATCTCCTTGACGACGGGCCCCAGCATCTGCAGGCCCATGTGGCCGCCCCAGGGGAAGCGCGCCACGTTCTCCGGAATCAGGCAATCGACGACGATCTGCTTGCGCAAATCACCCTCGACCAGCACGCCCTCGTCGCCGCCCAGCAGCACCTGGCGCGCGAGATCCAGGTTGCCCATGGTCGCCGACACGCCCCAGATCAGGAGCTCGGGACGCCAGTGCCGCAGCCGTGCCAGGGCCAGCTGCACCTGCACGCCGCGCTTGCTGCCCATCAGCTCATGCCACTCGTCGATGACGATCATGTCGAGGTGCCTGAATTGCTCGGCAGCCTGGGCGTGGCTCAGCATCAGGGACAGGCTCTCGGGCGTGGTGACCAGCGTCGCCGGCATCTTGCGGGTCTGGCGCGCGCGCTCGGCCGAGCTGGTGTCGCCGGTGCGGGCGCCGATCTCCCACTCGGGCATCAGCTCGGCGGCCGACTCGTCCAGCGCCCGCGTGGTGTCGGCGGCAAGCGCCCGCATCGGCGTGATCCACAGCACGCGCAGGCCGGCGGTATGGCGCCCGGTCTTGAGACCCGCGCGCTGCAGCGCGGCGAACCAGACGGCAAAGGTCTTGCCGGCGCCGGTATTCGCGTGCAGCAGGCCGGACTGCCCCTTCAGCGCCGCCTTCCACACATTGCGCTGGAAGGGAAAGGCGGTCCAGCCTTTCGCCGCAAGCCAGGCGTCGATGCGTTCGGTGACCGGATTGACACTCATGGGCTTGCGGCGGCCAGCAGGCCTTTCAGGGTATCGAGGGTATCCGCCTCCTCGACCGGCTTGTCGAAGCGCCGCCGCAGGATGCGCGGGAAGCGCACGGCAATGCCGGCCTTATGGCGGGTCGACAGGGCAATCCCCTCGAAGCCGATCTCGAACACCATCGTCGGTTTGACGGATCGCACCGGCCCGAACTTCTCGATCGTGGTCTTGCGCACGGCATTGTCCACTTGCGCGATCTCGGCATCGGTCAGGCCAGAATAGGCTTTGGCGAAGGGCACGAGGCGGCGCTCGTCTCCTGCCCCGTCCCAGACCGCGAAGGTGTAATCGGTATAGAGCGAAGCGCGCCGTCCGCTGCCGGCCTGGGCGTAGATCAGCACCGCGTCCACCGTATAAGGATCGATCTTCCACTTCCACCAGGTGCCGACATCCTTGGTGCGGCCCACGCCGTACTGGCTTGATCTCGCCTTGAGCATCATGCCTTCGACGCCACGCTCGCGCGACTCGGCGCGCAGGGCTGCCAGCGCGTCCCAGCTGTCGGCCTTGATCAGCGGGGACAGCCGCAACTGGGGCGAGTCGATGGCCGCCACTTCCGTCTCCATCAGCGCGCGGCGCTCGTGCTGGGGCAGCGCGCGCAGGTCGACGCCGCCGAATTCGAGCAGGTCGTAGCAGCACAGCACGGCCGGCAGCTCGCCGAGGATCTTGGGGCCGAGTGTCTTGCGGCCGATGCGCTTCTGCAGGTCGGCGAAAGGCGCCGGGGCATCAACACCGGGCTGCCAGATCAGCACCTCGCCATCGAGCACCGTCCCTTCCGGAAGATGCACATTGGCCAGCTCGGGAAAGCGTTCCGTGATCAGGTCTTCGCCGCGCGACCACAGGAAGTTCTGGCCGCCGCGCCGCACCAGCTGGGCGCGGATGCCGTCGTACTTCCACTCCACCTGCCAGTCGTCGACCTCGCCCAGCGCAGCCGGCTCGCCCTGCAGCTGGTGGGCCAGGAAGAAGGGATAGGGCTGGCCGCCGCGCAGCTCGTGTTCTTCATCCGACTGCTCGGCGATCAGCTGCAGGAAGCTGGTGGCAGTCGGACGCACCGAATTGTCGGTCCAGCCCATCAGGCGCTGGGCGATCAGTTTGCTGTCTACCGCCGCGATGGCCGCCAGCGCGCGCGTGACGAGCAGGCGCGAGACGCCCACGCGGAAGCCCCCGCCGATGAGTTTCACGAAGAGGAAGCGCTCGCGCCAGTCGAGTTCATCCCAGGCCGCGTACAGGGCTTCGCGGATGGTGCCGGGGTCGGCGCCGCGCAGGGGACCGATGCGCTGCTCCATCCACTCGGCCAGGCCGACGTCGCTGCGCCGCGAGGGCGGCGGCAGGATGTGGGCGATGGTCTCGGCCATGTCGCCCACGGCGTGGTAGGACTCGTCGAACAGCCACTCGTCCAGGCCCGCGTACTCGATCGCGTACTGGCGCAGCAGTTTGGTCGGCACTGCCTGGCGTGGCTTGCCGCCCGCCAGGAAGTAGACGGCCCAGGCGGCGTTCTCGGGAGCGGCCCTGGAGAAGTAGGTTTGCAGGGCGTCGAGCTTGCGGGTGGTGGAGGTGGTCTCATCCAGCTCCGCATACAGGCGGGCGAATTCACGCATCGGACTCTCCCGCCGCAGTTTCTCCCCCCTTCTCCTGGTGGGCTTCTTTTGAGGCCGCCGCGCCCGCGGGCGGCAGCGCCTCGTCCTCTTCCTCGTCGCCGTATTCGGTGTCGAAACCCTTGGCGTCCAGCCCGTTCTGGCACAGCCAGCGCACCATGGTTGGAATCGAGCCGTGGGTGACGATGATCTGCTGGGCTTCAGTGGCCTTGATGGCGCTCATCAGGCCGGGCCAGTCGGCATGGTCGGACAGCACGAAGCCGCGGTCCACGCCACGCCGCCGGCGCGCGCCGCGCAGCAGCATCCAGCCGCTGGCGAAGGAATCGCTGTAGTCGCCGAAGCGCTTCATCCAGGGCGAGCCGCTGCTTGACGGTGGCGCAATCACGATGGCGCGTCGCAGGGCCGCCTTCTCGATCTCGCTGACCATCACGGTCTCGGGCAACTCGACGCCGCCCGCGCGGTAGACGCGGTTGAGCGGCTCCACTGCCCCATGGCAGACGATGGGCCCGATGCTCGGATCAAGCCGGGAGAGGATGCGCTGCGCCTTGCCGAAGGCATAGGCGAACACCACGCTGCAGCGGCCCTCCTCGGCATTGCGGCGCCACCAGGCGTTCATCTCGTCGATGACCTGCTGCTCCGGGTCCCAGCGGTAGATCGGCAGCCCGAAGGTGGACTCGGTGATGAAGGTATCGCAGCGCACCGGCTCGAAGGGCGCGCAGGTTTTATCCGGCTCGACCTTGTAGTCGCCCGAGGCCACCCAGACCTCGCCGCCGCATTCCATGCGGACCTGGGCGGAGCCCAGCACGTGGCCGGCCGGGTGCAGCGAGATGGTCACGCCATTGTGGTTGATGCTCTCGCCGTACTCGACACCTTGCACATTGATGTCGCCCAGGCGCGACTTCAGCACGTTGACGCCGGGCGCCGCCGACAGGTAGTGGCCGTGGCCATAGCGGGCATGGTCGCCGTGGGCGTGCGTGATCACCGCGCGGTCGACCGGCCGCCACGGGTCGATGTAGAACCCTCCGGGTACGCAATACAAGCCTTCCCTGCGAACGACGACCATGTCTCCCATGCGGTCCCTTCCCGGCTCAGGCCGGCTCCAGATACTCGGCCAGGAAGGTACGCGGCTCATCCTGGTCAGGAAATTCCAGTGTGATCTGGTCTCCGGCGACGGCGACGATCACGCCTTCGCCAAACTTCGACGACCTGGCGCGCCCGCCCACTTCGTAGTGCGGACCGCTCGGCTCGGGCGCGGGTTCGCGATCGAACTCGTCGTCGCGGATCTCGATGTCCTCGATCATGGCCGCCGGCGGGTTGCGGCAGTTGTCGCACTTACAGCACTTCTCGAAGCCGTCGACCTCGTCGCCAAAATAATCCAGCAGCAGCTTCCAGCGACAGAAACCGCTCACCGCATAGCCTACCATCTGGTCGAGGGCCACACGGTCGCGCTCCGCCTTCTGGACGTAGACCTCGGCCAATTCCCCGAACAGATCCGGGTCAGGCTCCTTGTTGGTGGGCACGTACTCGAGCTTGCGGTTCTGGCGCAGCAGCTTGCCGTCCTTGAGCAGTTTCAGGCAGACCTTGAGCTTGGCTTCGCCGGCTTCCTCGAGCGCCTCTTCCAGGCGCGTCATGGTGAGCGGCCCTTCCTCGGCCAGCTCGCGCGCCACCGTATAGACGGTCTGCAGCTCGGCCGCCGCCGGATAGTGCTTGACCAGGAAGAATTGCTGGATGCGCTTGTCGTCCTGCAGGAAGAGCAAGGTACATTGGGCGTCCAGGCCGTCGCGGCCGGCGCGGCCCGATTCCTGGTAATACGATTCCAGGTTGGCCGGTATCTGCAGGTGGATGACGAAGCGGGTGTCGCTCTTGTCGATGCCCATGCCGAAGGCATTGGTCGCGACCATCACGCGGCGCTCGCCGTTCATGAACATGTCCTGGTTCAGCTTGCGCTCGGCGGCACTGAGCTTGCCGTGGTAGATCGTGACCGACTCGCCCGCCTCCTCCAGCACGGCCAGCATCTCCTCGGCCACCTTGACGGTGGCGGCGTAGACGATGCCGACGCCCTCGGTCTGCTGCACCAGCGCCAGGGCCCGGACCAGCTTTTCCTGCTGGTTGGTGACCTGCACCACGCCGTAGTGCAGGTTCGGCCGGTAGATGCCCGTGTTGATGACGTTCATCTTGCGGCCCAGCTGCTTCGAGATGTCGGCGACGACATCCTCGGTGGCGGTCGCCGTCAGCGCCAGCACCGGCGGCTTGCCGAGGGCATCGATGGCGGCGGAGAGTCCGATGTAGGCGGGACGGAAGTCGTGCCCCCACTGCGAGATGCAGTGGGCCTCGTCGATGACGACGATGTCGAGCGTGACCTGCTTGAGCACCGCGATGAACTCGGGCGAGACCAGGCGCTCCGGCGTGCAGAACACGATCTCGCAGGCTTCGCCCGCGATCGCCTCGATGGCGGCCGCCTCTTCCTCGGCGTTCAGGCTGCTGTTGACCTGGACCGAGCGGATGCCGAGTTCCTCCAGCTTCTCGAGCTGGTCCTTCATCAGCGAAATCAGGGGAGAAACGACGATGGTGATCCCCTCGAGCATCTTGGCGGGGATCTGGTAGCACAGCGACTTGCCGCCGCCGGTGGGCATGATGGCCAGCGTGTCCTTGCCGTCGAGGACGCTGTCGATCACGCGTTGCTGGCCGTCGCGCAGCTGCTCGATGCCGAAGACGGAGCGCAGCAGGCGGCGGATGGTGTTGCGGCGCACGGCGAGCAGGCCGCGGTGCAGAAGCTTGGGTTCGTGTCGGGTCATGATGCTGGCTACTGTATGCCCGGTGCATGGGGCGCACTATAGGACGGAAGCTACCTGACCCGTAGGAGCTCAACTTTAAGCGTGACCCCTGGTCGCGTCGGCATTGTCACAAGGTCTATTCCTACAAACTCGCGGAGTTTTTGCCGATGGCTACGGATGGGCCCAAGGCCTAAGATGGCACCATCACCACTACGAATCGATCGATCAGGGAGCTCCATCATGGCACGCCATCATCCGAAGACCTGGACCGCAGTCCACCTGGCACTGGCCAGTGCGGCGACATGGCTGCTGCTGGAGACCGAGGCACTGACAGGCGCCTTGCTGGTCGCGTTTCACTGATCATAAGGCATTTGCCCGCACGAGCCGCGCACGCTAGCGCGGCCGTACGCAGGAATCGCCGACGTTAACGACAAAAACGCCATCTTCATACGAAGATGGCGTTTTTTTTGCCCGGCAGGACGCGGGCCTTGCGGCCCGCGCGCAGATTTACGCTGCCTTGGCTTCGTCCGTCAGCGCTTCCTCTTCCACCGGCTGGCGCATCAGGTAGTCGAATGCCGCCAGCGATGCCTTGGCGCCCTCGCCCACTGCGATGACGATCTGCTTGAACGGCACCGTGGTGACGTCGCCCGCGGCGAACACGCCAGGGATCGAGGTCTGGCCCTTGGCGTCGACTTCGATCTCGCCGTGCGCCGACAGGTCCATCGTGCCCTTGAGCCACTCGGCGTTCGGCACCAGGCCGATCTGCACGAACACGCCTTCCAGGTCGATCTTCTTCAGCTCGCCGCTGTTGCGGTCCTTGTAGGACAGGCCGTTGACGATCTTGCCGTCGCCATGGATCTCGGTGGTCTGGGCCGACTTGATCACGGTGACGTTCTTCAGCGAGTAGAGCTTGCGCTGCAGGACCGCATCGGCACGCAGTTCCGCGCCGAACTCGATCAGGGTCACTTCCTTGACGATGCCCGCCAGGTCGATCGCCGCCTCGACACCCGAGTTGCCGCCGCCGATCACGGCCACGCGCTTGCCCTTGAACAGCGGGCCGTCGCAGTGCGGACAGTAAGCCACGCCGTGGTTGCGGTACTCGCGCTCACCCGGCACGTTGATCTCGCGCCAGCGGGCGCCGGTGGCGATGATCACCGACTTGCTCTTCAATACCGCGCCGGTCTCGGTGTGCACCTCGATCATCTTGCCTTCGACCAGCTTGCTTGCGCGCTGGGTATTCATGATGTCGACGTCGTAGTGCTTGACGTGCTCTTCCAGGGCGACGGCGAATTTCGGGCCGTCGGTTTCCTTCATCGAGACGAAGTTCTCGATGGCGAGGGTGTCCAGCACCTGGCCGCCGAAGCGGTCCGACAGCACGCCGGTACGGATGCCTTTGCGGGCGGCGTAGATCGCCGCGGCCGCGCCGGCAGGACCGCCGCCGACGATCAGCACATCGAAGGGGTCTTTCTTGTTCAGCTCAGCCGCCTTGCGGGCGCCGGCGCCGGTGTCGATCTTCGACAGGATTTCTTCCACGCTGGTGCGGCCCTGGCCGAAGTGCTGGCCGTTCAGGAACATCATCGGTACCGCCATGATCTGGCGCGCTTCGACTTCGCTCTTGAACACGCCGCCGTCGATGGCGACGACCTTGATGCGCGGGTTGATGACCGACATCGAGTTCAGCGCCTGCACCACTTCCGGGCAGTTGTGGCAGGACAGCGAGATGAAGGTCTCGAAGACGTAGTCGCCTTCCAGGTTCTTGATTTGCTCGATCACGGCTTCGTCGAGCTTGATCGGGTGGCCGCCGACCTGCAGCAGGGCCAGCACGAGCGAGCTGAATTCGTGGCCGAGCGGGATGCCGGCGAAGTCCACGGCGATATCGGTGCCCACGCGCTTGATCGAGAACGATGGCTTGCGTGCATTGTTGCCGTCGTTGCGCACGGTGATCTTGTCGCTCAACGCGGCGATTTCGCGGAGCAGCTCATCCATTTCGCGCGCTTTCGGCGAATCATCCAGCGATGCAACGAGCTCAATTGGCTGCACCACTTTTTCCAGATAGGCTTGCAACTGCTTCTTGAGGGTTGCGTCCAGCATGATGTTTTCCTTGACTATGACGTTGTTCTTAGAGGGTATGACAGTGCCTGGAACCAATTGTGGTCCCCAAAATGCACCGGGCCGCCACGGCGGCCCGGGACATGTACTACTGAACTGCTATTTAGATCTTGCCGACCAGGTCCAGCGACGGGGTCAGGGTTTCAGCGCCTTCGGTCCACTTGGCCGGGCACACTTCGCCCGGGTGCGAAGCGACGTACTGGGCAGCCTTGACCTTGCGCATCAGTTCCGAAGCGTCGCGGCCGATGCCGTTGTCGTGCACTTCCATGATCTTGATCTGGCCTTCCGGATTGATCACGAAGGTGCCGCGCAGTGCCATGCCTTCTTCTTCGATCATGACTTCGAAGTTGCGCGACAGGGTGCCGGTCGGGTCGCCGATCAGCGGGTAGTTCACTTTCTTGATGGCGTCCGAGGTGTCGTGCCATGCCTTGTGGGCGAAGTGGCTGTCGGTCGACACGCCGTACACGTTCACGCCCATTTTCGCGAATTCAGGCTGGAAAGCAGCCAGGTCTTCCAGTTCGGTCGGGCAGACGAAGGTGAAGTCGGCCGGGTAGAACATCAGAACCGACCAGGTGCCCTTGAAGTTCTCTTCCGTCAGATCGATGAACTTGCCGTTGGCGTATGCGGTTGCTTTGAACGGCTTGATCTGGGTGTTGATGAGGGACATGTAATCTCCTGTTTTCGGGGTGGTTAAAGATTTGATAGACGTCAGTGTACCGAGGCCAACGTCTTTTGTGAAATTGATTGAAACGATACCGCTGATTGATTTTGGCTATCGAGCAAGTATTGCTTCTCCCTCTTGCGAAGGAAAACCGGGCCGGCGAGCCGGCGCGATCCGTGAAGTGTGGACGAAACGACAGCCGCATGCAAGCCACGAGGCAATCGTACAGAGGAAATTGATAGATTTCTTTGGCGCGCAGGACATAGCCCAGCGCTTTTGTAGGGTGGTCGGCTACGCCGACCGCGCGTTCAACTACACGGTGAATTCACCTGCCTCGTCCTTTTTCACGCTGGCTGAACGCGCGGTCGGCAGAGCCGACCACCCTACGTATAGAAGAGATCAGGCCGTCGTGGCCGCAGGCACCGTCTGCTCGCAGGTCGGCAAGCTCAGCGTAAAAGTCGAGCCCTCGCCCGGCTTGCTCGTCACGCGCAGCTCTCCGCCGTGGGAGACGGCCAGCTGGCGCGAGATGTACAGGCCCAGGCCGAGCCCTTTCGGTTCGCCATTGCGGGCGCCGCGCTCATAGGGCTCGAAGATGCGCTCCAGGTCTTGCGGCGCGATGCCCTTGCCTTCGTCGCGCACGTGGATGCGCACCATATCGTTGGCGTACTGCACGCTGACCTCTACCGGCTGGCCGCCGCCATAGCGCAGCGCATTGGTCAGCAGGTTGACCACCACCTGCTCGATGCGGAACTCGTCCCAGCAGCCCTGCACGGGCGGATGCTCCTGCAGCGAGAGCTTGCAGCCGGTGGCGGTGGCCTGTAGCGACAGGTCGCTCACCACGCGCTCCAGCAGGGTCATGAGCTCGACCTGGGCCGGGCGGATCGAGAGCTGGCCGCTGCGCATGCGCGAGACGTCCAGCATGTCGTCGATCAGGCGGATCATGGCCTTGATTTGGCGCTCGTCGCGCTTGATCATGGCGTCGAACTGCTCCGGCTGGATCGAGGCCAGGGTGCCGCGCTTGAGCTGCAGGCTGCGCATCTGGGCTTCCAGGAACAGGGTATTGAGCGGCGTGCGCAGCTCATGGGCCACCAGCGACATGAACTCGTCGCGCATGCGCAGCGAGCGCTGCAGCTCTTCCTGCGTCTGGTTCAGTTCACGCAGCAGGGTTTCCTGCTCCTGGCGGCTGCGTTCCAGCGCGGCCATCTGGCGCTGCATCTGGCGGCGCTGCTGGTCGAGCGTGACGAAGACGTTGACCTTGCTGCGCACCGCGTCCGGATCCAGCGGCTTGTACAAGAAGTCGACGGCGCCGGTCTCGTAGCCCTTGAAGGCGTAGTTCAGCTCACGGCCGGCGGCCGAGACGAAGACGATCGGGATGTTGCGGGTGCGCTCGGTACCGCGCATCAGCTCCGCCAGCTCGAAGCCGTCCATGCCCGGCATCTGGACGTCGAGGATGGCCAGCGCGAACTCGTGCTCGAGCATCAGCGCCAGCGCTTCTTCCCCGCTGGACGCCTGGAACACCAGGCGCTCTTCGCCACGGATCAGGGCGTCGAGGGCGCGCAGGTTTTCCGGCAGGTCGTCGACGATGAGAAGTTTGCTTGGGTCTTGGACGCTCATTGTGTCTCCAACAGGGGAAGCAGTGCCCGGATGCCGGACAGCGGCAGGACGAGGTGCGGGGCGCAGCGGCGGATCGCTTCGCCGGGCATGGCGCTGGCCTGGGCCTCGTCCGGGTCTTGCACGATCGTCAGCCCGCCGCGCTCGCGTACACGGCACATGCCGTCGGCGCCGTCGTAATTGGCGCCGGTCAGCAGGATGGCGGCCATGGCCGGGCCGTAGGCGTCCGCGCTCGACTCCATCAATACATCGATGGCCGGACGCGCGAACTGCACCGGCGGCTCGCAGCTGAGCGAGAAGGTGCGGTCGCGCTCGACTGACAGATGATAGCCCGAACCGGCGAAATAGATCACGCCTGGCTCAATGGACTCCTTGTCGCGCGCCTCGCGCACCGGCAGCGCGGCGCGCAGCTCGAACAGCTCGGCCAGGCGGCTGTCGCGGTCGGGCGGCACGTGCAGGATGCACACGACGCTCGAACGGAAGGTGGAAGGCAGCACCGGCAGCAGGCCAATCAGCGCATCCACGCCGCCCGCCGAGCCGCCGATCACGACCAGCTCGATGCGCCGGCCGAGCAGCAGTTCCCGGGCATCGCGCGGCAGGACTGCGCCGGCGCTCATGCCACGCCCTTGCGGAAGATGCGCTCGCGCCGCGCCAGCACGTCGAAACGGTTGGCAAAGCTGGAGAAATCGATGCTCTCCTTGCTGCCCAGGCCCAGGAAGCCGCGGTAGCACAGCGACTCGTGGAACAGGCCCAGCACGCGGTCCTGCAGCTTGCGGTTAAAGTAAATCAGCACATTGCGGCAGCTGACGAAGTGGGTCTCGGAGAACACGCTGTCGGTCGCCAGGCTGTGGTCGGCGAAGGTCACGTTCTCGATCAGGGCCCGGTCGAACAGCGCCCCGTCGTAGGCCGCCGTGTAGTAGTCGGAGAAGGCGCGCTTGCCGCCGGCCTTCTGGTAGTTCTCGGTGTAGAGGCGCATGCGCTCGAGATTGAACACCCCGCGCCGCGCCGCCTCCAGCGACTCCGGATTGATGTCGGTGGCGTAGATGATGGCGCGATCGAGCAGGCCCTCTTCCTGCAACAGGATGGCGAGCGAATAGACTTCCTCGCCCGTGCTGCAGCCCGCCACCCAGATCTTCAGGGACGGATAGGTCTTCAGGAATGGCACCACCTGCTCGCGGACCGCCTGCCAGTATTCCGGGTCGCGGAACATCTCGGTGACGGGAATCGTCAGGTACTGCAGCAGCTGGGCGAAGCCGTCCGGCTCGTGCATGACCTTGGCCTGCAAGCTCGAAACGGTTGCGCACTCCATCTCGCGCATGGCGACCAGGATGCGGCGTTTCTGCGAGGCGCCCGTGTAGTCCCTGAAGTCGTAGTTGTACTTCAGGTAGACGGCTTCGACGAGCATTTTCAGCTCGATGTCGAAGTCGTCCGGCGGGTTGGTCAAGGGTGGCAGGTTCAAATCCGCTCCAGGGTCGGCATCCACACCCGCAGCAGCGAGTACAGGCGCGAGAGGTCGATCGGCTTGGCCAGGTAGTCGTTGGCGCCGGCCGCCAGGCACTGCTCCTGGTCGTCCTTCATCGCTTTCGCCGTAATCGCGATCATCGGCAGGCGGTCGAAGCGGCCGTCGGCGCGGATGCGGCGCATCGCTTCCAGGCCATCCATGCCCGGCATCATCACGTCCATCAGCACCAGGTCGACATTCGGAACCTCGTCGAGCTTCGCGATCGCTTCAAAGCCGTTCCTGCCGACTTCGACCTTGGCGCCGCGCGCTTCCAGGGCGCTGGTCAGGGCGAAGACGTTGCGCACGTCGTCGTCCACCAGCAGGATGGTACGCCCTTCGAACACGCGGTCGCGTCCGCGCACGGCCTTGAGCATGGTCTGGCGCTCGGACGAGAGCTCGCTCTCGACCTTGTGCAGGAACAGCGTGACTTCATCGAGCAGCCGCTCCGGCGAACGGGCGCCCTTGATGATGATCGAGCGCGAATACTTGAGCAGCTCGGCCTCTTCGTCGCGGGTCAGGTTGCGGCCCGTGTAGACGATCACCGGCGGGAAGGAGCACAGCTCTTCCTGCGACATGCGCTCGAGCAGCTCGCCGCCCTGCATGTCGGGCAGTTTCAGGTCGATGATCATGCAGTCGAAGATCTCGGCCCTCAAGAGTTCCATCGCCTCGCCGCCGGTGCCGACGGCGCGGATCTCGACGTCGGCGTCGGTGATCAGCTGCACCACGCTCTCGCGCTGGCGCTCGTCGTCCTCGACCAGCAGCACGCGCTTGATCTTCTGGCTCGATTTTTCCTGCAGCTTGCGGAACACCTCTTCCAGCTGCTCGCGCGAGGTCGGCTTGAGCGCATAGCCGATCGCGCCCAGGTGCAGGGCCTCGCCGCCGTTCTCCATGCTCGAGACGATGTGCACCGGAATGTGGCGGGTGGCCGGGTTGTCCTTCAGCTGCTGCAGTACCGAGAGGCCCGAGCTGTCAGGCAGGCGGATGTCGAGCAGCACCGCATCCGGCTTCTGGCTGGCGGCCAGGGCCAGGCCCTCGCCAGCGCTCAGCGCCACCAGGCAGCGGTAATCCATCTCGTGGGCCAGGTCGAACAGGATGCGCGCGAATTCGGGCTCGTCCTCGATCACCAGCACGGTACGGGCGCCTTCCATCGCGGCGTCGCGGTCGTCCGGGAACACGGCCGGCGGCTCGACGTCGGCGGGAGCCGGCGCCGCGACGGCCGCCGCGGGCACCGCCGGCAGGGCTTGCCATGCCGGCTGGGCTGGCGACAAGGCCGGTGCGGCCGGCGGCGTCGCCGCCACCGCGCCATTGCGCGGCAGGCTGAGGGTGAACAGGCTGCCCTCGCCCGGCGTGCTGGCCACGCTCAGGGAACCGCCCAGCAGGTTGGTCAGGTCGCGCGAGATCGACAGGCCCAGGCCGGTGCCGCCGAAGCGGCGACTGGTGGTGCCGTCGGCCTGGTGGAAGGCGTCGAAGATCTTGTCCTGCTGCTCGGGCGCGATACCGATGCCGGAGTCGCGCACGCCGAACTGCACCCAGCCGTCAGGCGTCGCCGACACCGTCATGCTGACAGCCCCCTTGTCGGTGAATTTCACCGCGTTGGACAGCAGGTTCTTGAGAATCTGCTCGACGCGCTGGCGGTCGGTGGTGATTGCCATCGGCACGTTCGGATCGACGGTCACGCTGAAGTCGAGCAGCTTCTGGCGTGCCAGCGGCTCGAAGGTGCGCGCCATGCCCTCGACCATGCGGCGCAGCGGCACCTCTTCCGGCACCAGCTCGAGCTTGCCCGCCTCGACCTTCGAGATGTCGAGGATGTCGTTGATGAGGTGCAGCAGGTCGTTGCCGGCCGAGTAAATGGTCTGGGCGAAGCGCACCTGTTCTTCGTTCAGGTTGCCGGCCGCATTGTCGGACAGGAGCTTGGCCAGGATCAGCGAGCTGTTGAGCGGCGTGCGCAGCTCGTGCGACATATTGGCGAGGAACTCGGACTTGTAGCGGCTGGCGCGCTCCAGCTCCAGCGCGCGCTGGCGCAGCTGGTCTTGGGCGTTGGTGAGCGCCGCGTTCTTCATGTCGAGGTTGAGCGCCTGCTCGGCCAGCTGGTCGTTGGTGGCGCGCAGCTCGGACTGCTGGTTCTCCAGCGCCGACTGCGACTCTTCCAGCGCGCGCGACTGCTCTTCGAGTTCCTCGTTGGCGGTGCGCAGCTCTTCCTGCTGCACCTGCAGTTCCTCGTTCAGCGTCTGCGTCTCTTCCAGCGCATGCTGCAGGCGCAGGCGGTACAGCACCGCGGCCATCGAGGCGCCGACGGCGGGCGCGATCAGGTCCATGAATTCGCGGTCGCGGCTGGTCACCGGATGCAGGAAGCCGATCTCGATCACGCCCTTGATCTTGCCGTGATTGTGCACCGGGGCGATCAGGAGTTCGCGCGGCGCCGTCTCGCCCAGGCTCGAGCTCACCTTGATGTAGCCGGGCGGCAGGTCGTGCAGCACCAGCGGGCGGTTTTCGCGCACCACACGGGTGGCCAGCGAATCGCCCGGCTGGATCACCTGTTTGTCGTCGCTGCTGTCGTAGGCGAAGCCGTAGGCGCCGATACGGCGCAGCACGCCGTCCTCGCCGTTCACGTACATGGCGGCGACCACGCCTTCGAGGTAGCGGGTCACATGGCCCAGCACCGCGTCGGCCAGCGGCTCGAGCGAATGGATGCCGGTGCTGACGGCCGCCAGTTCGGCCTGGCCGGTGCGCAGCCAGTCCTGGTGACGCAGCTGGGCATTGTGCTCGGCCTCGTGTTCGAGCGTCTCGTTATAGGAATTCGACAGGCTGACCAGCTGGCGACGGCCGAACAGGGCCAGGCCGATGCCGACCGCCAGGCTGAGAAGCAGGAAACTAGCCACCGACCATGTGGTAACGCGGCGTGCGGCCTCGTTACGGTCCACCAGCAAACGCCGCTCGGCGTCGAGCAACTGTTCGAAGTTGCTGCGCATCTCGTCCGTCAGGTTCTTTCCACGTCCGGCGCGCACGGGGCCCACCACGTCGCCGTCGGCGCCACGCACCGCCACCATCTGTGTCGCGAACTGCTCCCATTGTGTGTGGGCGGACTGGATCCGCCGGACACGGGCGACCTGTGCCTGGTTGTCCGAGACCAGGCCGACAAGTTCCTGCAAACCGTCGCGGATGCGCTGACGGGCCAGCAGGTAGGGCGTCAGGAAAGCCTCGTCATCTGCGATCAGGTAGCCGCGCAGACCGGTCTCCATCTCGGCGGACAGCTTGCTGACTTCCTGCGCCTGGCCGATCACCCGTTCCGAGTGCTCGACCCAGTTCAGCACATTGATCAGGTAGGCGATGATGCCGACGAACACGATCGCCGTCACGACGCTCATTGCCAGGGGCAAGGCCACGTTGCGGGTCAGGATGCGGCGAAACTGTGAATTATCGATGGAGGGGCCGGCCATGCGTGACGAAAAGTTAGGAAAAAAATATCCTAAGTGTAACGCATCAGCCCGCCTTCACCCCGCACAATTGAATGTCCGTTTCTACACAATCATTGTAAGCACAGAAATTTAATTCATACAAATGTAATGCCTGTTCAGGGCAGGTGCACGGCCAGGTAAGGCGCCGTCCGGCTGGCCTTGCACCGGGCCACTTCCGCCGGTGGTCCCGCGCAAATCAGCTTCCCGCCCTCGTCTCCGGCGCCCGGTCCGACGTCGATCACCCAGTCGCAGCCGGCCACCACCCGCATCGTGTGCTCGACCACGATCACCGTATTGCCGGCGTCGACCAGGCGATTCAGCTGCAGCATCAGGCGGTCGGCGTCGCGTGGATGCAGGCCGGTGGTCGGCTCGTCCAGCACATACAGGGTGTTGCCGCGCCCGGCCCGTTGCAGCTCGGACGCCAGCTTGATGCGCTGGGCCTCGCCGCCCGAGAGTTCCGTGGCCGGCTGGCCCAGGCGCAGGTAGTCCAGGCCCACCTCGGCCAGCACCTCCAGCGAACGCTCGACCAGGGGCTCGCCCTCGAAGAAGCGGATCGCCTCGCCCACCGTCATGCCGAGCACCTCGGCGATGTTCTTGCCACGGTAGCGCACTTCCAGGGTCTTGGCGTTGTAGCGCGCGCCCTCGCAGGTCGGGCATGGCGCGTACACGCTGGGCAGGAACAGCAGCTCGACCATCACAAAGCCTTCGCCCGCGCAGTGCTCGCAGCGGCCCTTGGCCACATTGAAGGAGAAGCGGCCCGCGTCGTAGCGGCGCTTCTTCGCGTCCGGCGTGGCCGCGAACAGCTTGCGCACCTGGTCGAACAGGCCCGTATAGGTGGCCAGGTTCGAGCGCGGGGTGCGGCCGATCGGCTTCTGGTCGACCCGCACCATGCGCCGGACGCCCTCCATCCCGGCCACGATGCGGCCTTCCAGCGGCAGGGTGGCTTCCTGCTCCAGGCCCGGTTCTTCCGTCTCGGATGCGTCGGCTTCCGGCGCCGCCTGGCCGAGCGCCGCCCCGACCAGTTCGACCAGCACCTGGCTGACCAGGCTCGATTTACCGGAACCGGACACGCCCGTCACCGCGCTCAATACGCCGAGCGGGAAGGCGGCGTCGATGCCGTCGAGGTTGTTGCGGCGCACGCCTTCCAGGCGCAGCCAGCCGCTGGGTTCGCGCGGCGTGCGCGGCGCCAGCGGCGCCTCGTCGAACAGGTAGCGCCGCGTCTGCGAGGCCTCGATCTTCTTCAGGCCATCGGGCACGCCGCTGTACAGCACCTGGCCGCCCTGCTCGCCCGCCTTCGGCCCGACGTCGACGATCCAGTCGGCGCGCCGGATCACGTCCAGCGCATGTTCGACCACGAACAGGGAATTGCCGGCGCTCTTCAACTGGGCCAGCGCCCCCAGCAAGGCCTCGGTATCGGCCGGGTGCAGGCCGGCCGAGGGCTCGTCGAGCACATAGACCACGCCAAACAGGTTGGAGCGCACCTGGGTCGCCAGGCGCAGGCGCTGCAGCTCGCCCGGCGACAGGGTCGGCGTGCTGCGTTCCAGCGCCAGGTAGCCGAGGCCCAGGTCGAGCAGCACTTTCAATCGCGCGCACAGGTCCTGGGCGATGCGCTGGGTGACGATCATCTGTTCCGGATGCTCCTTCGCGCGCGCCTTGTCGACCCTGGCCTCGCCCGCCGCGTAAGGTTTCAACAGGTCGGCCAGGCGCGCCAGCGGCATGCGCGACAGTTCCATGATGTCGATGCCCGCAAAGGTGACGGACAGGGCCTCCTGGCGCAGGCGCTTGCCGCGGCACAGAGGGCATTCGGTACTGACCATGTAGCGCGCCACGCGCTTCTTCATCGAGGCGCTTTCCGTGTTGGCGAAGGTCTGCAGCACATAGCGGCGCGCGCCGGTGAAGGTGCCCTGGTAGCTCGGCGCTTCCTTGCGCCTGAGCGCCGCCTTCGTTTCCTTCGGGCTCAGGCCCGCATAGACCGGCACGGTCGGGGTCTCGTCGGTGAACAGGATCCAGTCGCGGTCCTTCTTCGGCAGCTCGCGCCACGGGGTGTCGACGTCGTAGCCCATGGTGACCAGGATGTCGCGCAGGTTCTGGCCATGCCAGGCCGGCGGCCAGGCCGCCACCGCGCGCTCGCGGATGGTGAGCGAATCATCGGGCACCATCGACTGTTCCGTCACCTCGTAGACCCGGCCCAGGCCCGAGCACTGCGTGCAGGCGCCTTCCGGCGTATTCGGCGAGAAAGATTCGGCGTAGAGCAGCTCCTGGCCGGGCGGGTAGTCGCCGGCGCGCGAGTACAGCATGCGCAGGGAATTCGACAGGGTGGACACGCTGCCCACCGAGGAGCGCGCCGTCGGCGAGCCGCGCTGCTGCTGCAGGGCCACGGCGGGCGGCAGGCCGTCGACCTCGTCGACTTCGGGCACAGGCATCTGGTGGAACAGGCGGCGCGCATAGGGCGAGACCGATTCCAGGTAGCGCCGCTGGGCTTCCGCATACAGGGTGCCGAAGGCCAGCGAGGACTTGCCGGAACCGGACACACCGGTGAACACGACCAGGGCGCCGCGCGGGATGTCGACGTCGACGTCCTTCAGATTGTGTTCGCGGGCGCCGCGCACCCGGACGTAGCCCGACAGGTCGGCCTGCTGGCCTGCCCCTTCCATCTGTTTCTTGCGCATGCTGCCCCCGACATCGTGGAATCGATGCCGTATTTCACTTCAATCTGGGGAAGTGTACCGTGCGCTCACCCACAGTCGCGTGCGCCGGGCCGCCAGCAGGGCCAGGCCACCGGCAAGCATCATCCAATGGGCTGGCTCCGGCACCGGGTTGACCTCCCAGCGCGCATAGGCGGGCTCATCGGCCACCAGCAGGGTCGAGCCCGAAATCGTTCCACCGGGGCAAGTGGAACAGGGAAGGGTGCCGCTCAGCGACAGGTAGAGCGGAGGGAGCCAGGAACCCGTCTCGTCACGCCGGTTGCGCACATCATAAAAGTCGATGGCCTCGCGGTAGTCGTCCGCCACCACGAACTGCTCGGAGCCGGGTTCCGGTTCGATCGCCGCACGCGCGTAAACCTCCAGGCCGGTGGTGGTATCCACGCCGCCGGCGAAGACGTATGCGCTGTTGAATTCCCGGTTCAGGCCGGCCTCGACATTGCCGTCGAAGCCCCAGTACAAAGTCTGGCTGTTCAGGGTCAGGACACCAAAGACATGGCCGACGCTATCGCCCCCGGGACGGAACCAGGCATAGCCGGGAGACACGGTCCCGAGCAGACCGACGGTGTCGATCGTGATCGATGACGCAAAGCCCAGTCCTTCATGGGACATTCCCGCCGGGCCGAACAGGCCGAGACCGTCGTCGACGACCATCAGCTGGCCCCAGCTCGAGAAGGTGATCGCTTCCTGGGCGGCGGCAGGTGCGGCGCACAGGCTGGCGGCGATAGTCAGTGAAGCCAGGCAAGCTTTCATGGGACCCTCCTCTCGATCACGACAAGCTAGCACCAGGCGTCCCTACCCGGCGCACACCTGCCGGGCGCGTCGCTTTTCCGTCACACGGCAAGTCCCGCCAGCTGCGCGCAGAGCGGTCCCAGCTCGGCCGGCGCGGTCATCGCCGCCACCCTGCGGCAGGCATCCGGCATGGCGGCGTCGCCGATCAGGCGCCCCAACTTCCGGCGCAGCCGTCCGGCCGTCAAGCTGGATGCGTGCAGGCTGTCGCCGACGCCGAGCGCCCTCACCCGCGCCGCGTTGTCGAACTGGTCGTGGGCCAGCGGCACGACGAGCTGGCGCGTCCCGGCGCGCAGGGCTTCGGCCGTGGTGCCGATGCCGCCGTGGTGCACCAGGGCGGCGACGTGCGGCAGCAGCGCGCGCAGCGGCACATAGCCCTGCCACAGCACGGGCGTCGGCAAGTGACCGGGGAGCTGCTCGCGGTGCGGCGTGAGCAGGATGGCGCGCAGGCCCAGCCGCGCCGAGGCGTCGAGCGCGCAGCGGAAGTAGTAGGTCGCCTGGCGGTTGCCGGTGCCGGGCGTGAACACCACCGGCGGCGCGCCGGCTTCCAGGAAGCGCGCCACCTCCGGGGACAGCTCGGCATCCGGCGTAGGGTCGTAGAGCGGAAAGCCGGTACGCGCCAGGGGCTGCGGCCAGTCCGGCTGGGTCGGCGCGAACCAGTCGGGGAACAGGGTGATCGAGAGGTCCGGCACGGCCATGATGTGGTCGACCAGGCTGCTGACTGGCGCCAGGCCGTGGGCCGCGCGCGCGATGTTCACGTCCGGCAGCGCCACCGGGTCGATCAGGGCGGCCGTCAAGCGCCGCAGCAGCCAGCGCCGCGCGCCCGGCGGCACCCAGCGGGGCACCGGGTAGGGGCCGAGCAGCAGCGGATCGTGCACGGTGGGCAGGTTCGACGGCGCGAGGTAGGCCGCCGCCACGCGCAAATCGGGCCAGCGCGCGCGGCACAGGTCCGCTTCGGGCAGGGCCAGGGGATGGGCCAGCAGCACGGGGCGCTCAGTCGGTGGCAGCGAGCCGACGAAGGCCGGAATCTGCGCCATCGCCGGGCGCGTGGCGCGCCACACCACGGCCAGGCCACGCGTCGGATGCCACAGGTCCGGATGGTCGAGCACCGCCTCGTCCGCCGGCAGGCCCTGGAAGGCCAGCCCGGTCGGCGCGACAAAGGGCCGGTGCTGCTCGGGGCCGAGCATGGTGACCCGGTGCCCGCTTTCCTTCAGCGCCAGCGCCACACGCATGAAGGGGAACAGGTCGCCGGCCGAGCCGATGGTGACGACGAGGAAGTGCGGCATACCGCTAGAAGGTCAAGGTGCCCTCGATCGAATCGTCGAGGGTCTTGCCGATCACGGCGCCGACCACCACCTTGGCGCCCGCCACTGTGTCCCCATGGCGCTGGCGGTCATGCACGATCTCGCGCAGGCGCTCTACGGCATCACCCCCCCTACGGTCGCGGCGGTTGGCTTCGGGCTGCTTGCGGTCGATGGAATCCATGATGGCTCCCGTTGGCAATGATTGCCGACTCTACCTGTGATCGATTAGACAGTATGTGGGCGCGCGTACGCTATCCGTCGATGGCTGCGGATAAGCCAGAAAGCTCGAATATGTCATTTAGGCAATGACATGTGTACACTGACAGATTCGGATATTGCAAATAAGGACTCCATATGCGACTGGCATTGCTCCTTTTGTACGCCGCCGGCATCGGCGTGGTTCACGCACAGGCTCCTGAATCCGATATCGGGCGCCGCATCGACCAGCTGTTTTCCGCTTATGGAGGCGAGAACAGCCCTGGCTGCGCGCTCGGTGTGGTCCGTGCCGGTGCGCTGGTCTACCAAAAGGGCTATGGCAAGGCAAATCTCGAATTCGGCGTGCCGATCGATCCCGACTCCACGGTATTCGACATCGGTTCGGTGTCCAAGCAATTCACTGCGGCCGCCATCCTGCTGCTGGTCCAGGACAAGAAGATATCCCTGGACGACGATATTCGCCGCTACCTGCCCGAACTGCCCGACTACCACGAAGTGATCACGCTCGACCACCTGCTGTACCACACCAGCGGTTTGCGCGATTTCACTGTGCTGATGACCATGGGCACCGGTGTGCACCAAGTCGACCACAGGTCGGCTGACGATGCGTGGGAAGTCATCAAGCGCCAGAAGCGCCTGAATCATCCCCCAGGCGCGAAGTTCATCTACAGCAATACAAACTACTTCTTGCTCGGTCAGATCGTCGAGCGGGTCAGTGGGAAGCGCCTGGGCGAGTTTCTACACGAACGCATTTTCCAGCCGCTCGGCATGCGGCACACTTCCGTCAGGGACCGTCATGACACGGTGGTGCCGCAATTTGCGTCGGGCTATGCACTCGACGAATCCGGCGCGCACAGGCTGAACGAGATCAACTGGGAATTCACGGGAAGTTCCAGCATCCTGAGCACGGTCACCGATCTCGCAAAATGGGACGGCAACTTCGACGACCCTCGGGTCGGTGGTGAATGGCTGGTCCAGCAGCTGCAGCGAAACGGCATCCGTAACGATGGCGTCAAACTGGATCTGGGGAGGGGATTGTTCACGGGTCAGTACCGCGGCGTGAAGGCCATCCATCATCCGGGCGCCACTGCCGGCTACAACGCGCAGTTCTTCCGTCTGCCGGAAGAACGCTTCTCGGCTGTGGTCCTGTGCAATGTGGACAAGGCGAATGCGGCGTCGTTGAGCTTCATGGTGGCCAACGTCTTCCTGGCGGACGAGATCAGCAAGCGCAGGGCGTCGGCAGCCAGACCGACGGCCGATCTCGCCATCGTGCCGGCCGCATTCGCCGGAACGAGCCAGGGAGATTACGCCGGCACCTATCTCGACCGCTACAGCCAGAGCTTGCACATCGTCCAGTTCGCGGACGGGAAACTCTGGTATGCGGCGCCGCATCAGAAAGCGCTGGCGCTGGAGCCGGCGGGTGAACGGCGCTTCCGCCTGCCTGGGAAGGCAACAAGCAGCCTGGCGTTCTCTTCGCAAGGCAAGCGCCGCCTGCTGACCGTGGCGCGTGGCAGCGGCGAACCGGCGGAACTGGAGCGCGTGCCTCCCCTTCCAGCCGGCCCGCAAGCCCTCGGAGACTACGCCGGCACCTACGCCAGTCCGGAGATCGATATCCGGTGGACCTTCGTGATCAGGGACGGGAAGCTGTACAAGCAGGCACGGCGCGAAAAGGAAAAACCAATGGATGCGACATTCGAGGACGCCTTCACGGTCGCCGAGGACAGCGAACTGATCCGATTCACACGCGATGGCCGCCGACGCGTCACCGGCTTCATCGTCGACAATCCCCGCGTACTCGATGTGGTCTTCACGAAGGTGCGCTGAACGGACCGAACTCCCTCACCCAGGCCCCGCTTCCGCATCCAGCGCGGCCGCCTGAGCGAGCCAGCGCGCCACCGTCTGCAATTCCTCCTGCGTGAAGCCGGCCGCCAGCCGGCTGTTCAGGTCCGCCAGCGCGCTGCGCGACAGCTCGGCGGCGCCAAGGCCGGTCGGCGTCATCTGCAGCCGGGTCAGGCGCGCATCGCTTGCGTCGGCCACCCGCTCGACCAGTCCCGCCGCCTGCATGCGCTTGGACAGGTTGGTCACGGCAGCCGGCGCCACGCCGAGGTCCTGGGCGATCTCGCCGATGGCCGCATCGCCACGCGACTTCAAGACGAAGAGCAGGCCGACCTGGGCCGCGCTGATGCCCTCCCAGGCTTCAGGGCGTCCCTCGATCCAGCGCTGGGTGGCGCGCTGGGCGCGGTTCAGCAGCTGGACGAAGCGATGCTTAACTGGCGGCATGTGCCGGCTCCCCTACCCTGGCCAGCAGCCAGTCGCCGACCGATTTCCACAGCACCGCCTCGCAGCGGCGGCGGAAGAAGCCCATATGCCCGACCGTAGGTACCTCGACCTCGCGGGGATGGATGTTGCGGCGCTCGATGTCCGCATTTGGCAGGTGCGACAGCAGGATGTCGACCGCCTGGCGGTTGGCCCAGGGATCGTCTTCGAAACCCAGCACCAGCAGCGGAATGTCGACCTGCGCCATGCGCCGCGCGGCATCCATTGCCGGGTCGTCGAAGAAGTAGCGCGGCTGCGCCGTCCATCCCGCCCATTGCAGCATCACGCCGCGCGGCAGGTCTTCGCCGAGACCGATGCGGCGGCCCGGCATGTAGCCGAACAGCGCGCACAGGATCGGCGCCAGCACGCGCAGCACGAAACGCACGCGCAGCCGCTCGCCAAAGCCGCGTACCAGGGCGCTGACGCCCGCATGCGAGGCAATCAGCACGGCCGCACGCAGGCGCGCCGTCTCGCTCGACAGGCCGATCGCATGGCCGCCCACGCTGTGGCCGACGGCAAGCAGCGGCAAGCCTGGCCAGCGTGCCTCGGTCCAGCGCGTGACGGCGCCGACGTCCTCATCGACCCATTCGCGCATGGTGGCGTGATAGCCGCGCAGGCTGCGCGGGCGCGAGCGGCCGGTGCCCCGGTAGTCGTAGGTGAGGACATTGAAGCCCCGCCCCGCCAGGTAGCCGGCGAAGGCCGTGTAATAGGACTGTGTCACGGCCGTGGCGGGATGCAGGATGACGGTGGCCCGGGCATCGGGCACGGCCCAGCAGCTGGCGCCGAGCGGCGTCCCGTCGGCGGTGGAGATCGAGAGAAGTTCGGGTTCCATGGGGCGGATTTAGTTAACGTGTTAACGACTTTAGCGCAATGGAGCCGGCCGCGCAAGCGGCCAATGCAAGCGGTTCAGGGAATCAGGCGGGCGGCGCGCAGCTGGGCGAACAGGTCGAAGAAGGATTCGTCGGTGGCCTGGTAGGCGCTGAAACCGAGCTTGCGGCTCTTCGCCATGTCGGTCATCACCTCGATCGGGCGGCCCAGGTCGAGGTCGGTGTGCCAGGGCGACGCCAGGCGATCCAGGTCGGGTTCAGACAGGCCATGGCGTGCGGCGATGTCGCGCCACAGGGCGTGGTCGTTCGCCATCGCCGCCGCCAAAGGCTGGACCGTGCCGCTGAAGCCCGCGGCCAGCACGCCGAACCAGTCAGCGATGCGGCCCCACAGCCAGCTCCAGCGGAACAGGTCGCCGTTGACGATGTTGAAGGCCTCGTTGCGGGCGGCATCGGTGTCGGCGGCCCAGACCAGCTGCCTGGCGAGCATGCGTGCGTCCGTGACGTCGGACAGGCCATTCCACTGCGCGCCTGAACCGGGAAACTGGAAGGGACGCCCGGTTTCCTTGCAGATGGTCGCATACACGGCCAGCGTCGTGCCGAGGTTCATCGCATTGCCGACCGCCATGCCGATGACGGTATGGGGACGGTGCACGGTCCAGCTGAAGCGGTCGCGTGCGGCGGCCGCATACACCTCGTCTTCCTGGGCGTAATAGAAATTCTCGACCGGGAGGCGCGGCTGGCTTTCGCGCAGCGGCGTGTCCGGCAAGGTGCCGGAGGCGGCGTAGGCTTCGAAGGGGCCAAGATAGTGCTTCAGGCCCGTGACCAGGGCCACGTGGCGCACCGTACCCTTGCCGGACAAAGCGTCGAGCAGGTTTCGCACCATGGCGGCGTTGACGCGGATGTTTTCCGCTTCGGTCTCCTGGCGCATCCAGGTGGTGATGAATACATGGGTCGGCGCCACGTCGGCCAGCGCCTTGGCGAGGCCGCCCGGATCGAGCAGGTCGGCTGCGACCGGCAGCAGTCCCGGCATGCGGGTGTCCGGCCGGCGCGCCAACCCGTAGACCGTCCAGCCTTGCTCGAGCAGCGCCCGGGCCGTGTAGTTACCGCCGATCCCGCTTGCTCCCACCACCAGTGCCGTTCGCTTCATCGCCGCCTCCTCTATCCAGGAGGAAGACCATAGCACGGGCGGGAGAAGCGCCGCGTCTTACAGGAAGCGGTCGAGGATCTTGCGGCTGTGCTTATCGATGCGGAACATGTCGCGCACCAGGAAGTTAATGCCGTGGTTGTCGGCGATCAGCAGCGAGTTCTCGCCGACGCGGCGGATGTCCTCGTCCACCTTCAGCACGAATTCGGTGTCGCCGCGGTCGGTCGTCACATACCAGGTGCAGGGCGTGGCGAAGCTCGACACGTCCTTGATCGTGAGGATCTCGGGGATGAATTCCCGGCCTTCGATCTCTTCCTGCACCAGGGCGCGGATCTGTTCGGGGAGGTCCGCCAGGTCATCGATCCAGGCCGCCTCCTTGCCGCCGTCGCGCACCAGCGAGATGCCCTTGGTCGGCGCCTGGATGGGAAAGGCGCGCACCGGGATGACGCCGACGTGCTCTTCGCCCTCTGCTGTGGTCAGGACCAGTTTGCCGAATGGGTCGCGGCGCAGTTGAAAATTCACGCTCATTATTTTTAATCCTTGTCGTCCGGGTCCTGGTCCACGTTGCGCGCCTGCGCTTCGTAGAGGCGGTGGTAGGCGCCTTCACGCGCCATCAGCTCGTCGTGACTGCCCTCTTCCACCACCACGCCGCGGTCCAGCACCACCAGGCGGTCGGCCCGGTGCAGGGTCGACAGGCGGTGGGCGATGGCGATCGTGGTGCGGCCTTGCACCAGATTGTCGAGCGCCTTCTGGATTTCTTTCTCGGTTTCCGAGTCCACCGAGGACGTGGCCTCGTCGAGGATCAGGATCGGCGGGTCGATCAGGAGCGCCCGCGCGATCGAGATGCGCTGGCGCTCGCCGCCCGACAGGCCCTGGCCGCGCTCGCCCACCATCGAATCGTAGCCCTGCGGCAGGCGCAGGATGAATTCGTGGGCGTGGGCCGCGCGCGCCGCCGCAATGATCTCTTCGCGGGTCGCGCCCGGCTTGCCGTAAGCGATGTTCTCGGCAATGGTGCCGAAGAAGAGGAAGGGCTCCTGCAGCACCAGGCCAATGTTGCGGCGGTAGTCGCTGACGGCGAAGGTCCGGATATCCTGGCCATCGAGCAGAATGGCGCCTTCGGCCACGTCGTAGAAGCGGCAGATCAGGTTGACCAGGGTGCTCTTGCCGGAACCCGAATGGCCGACCAGGCCGACCATCTCGCCGGCCTTGATTTTCAGGGAGATGCCGCGGTTGACGGCGCGGTTACCGTAGCGGAAACCGACTTCGCGCAGCTCGATGTTGCCTTGTACCTTATCGACTTTCACCGGGTTGGCCGGGTCCGGCACGCTCGAGACGTGGTCGAGGATGTCGAAGATGCGCTTGGCCGCCGACGCCGACTTCTGGGTGACGGACACGATGCGGCTCATGGAGTCGAGCTTCACGTAGAAACGGCCGCTGTAGGCGATGAAGGCGGACAGCGTCCCGACCGTGATGTCGCCCTGCGAGACCTGCCAGATACCGAAGCACCAGATCACGAGCAGGCCGATTTCGGTCAGCAGCGAGACGGTTGGCGAGAACAGCGACCAGACCTTGTTCAATTTGTCGTTGACGGCCAGGTTGTGCTCGTTCGCTTCGCGGAAGCGGCGCGCTTCGCGCTCTTCCTGGGCAAAGGCCTTCACCACGCGGATGCCGGGGATGGTATCGGCCAGCACATTGGTGACCTCGCCCCAGACCCGGTCGATCTTCTCGAAACCGGTGCGCAGCCTGTCGCGCACCACGTGGATCATCCAGGCGATGAAGGGCAGCGGGACCAGCGTGACCAGCGCCAGCCAGGGATTCATGCTGAACAGGATCACGCCCGTCATGATGATCAGGAGAACGTCCGACAGGAAGTCGAGCAGGTGCAGCGACAGGAAGACACTGATCCGGTCCGAGCCGCTGCCGATGCGCGACATCAGGTCGCCCGTGCGTTTGCCCCCAAAAAATTCGAGCGAGAGGCGCAGCAGGTGCTCGTAGGTGGTCGAGCGCAGGTCGGCGCTGATGCGTTCGGACGCCAGCGCCAATACATAGGTCTTGCCCCAGCCCAGCGCCCAGGCCAGCAGGGAGGCGCCCAGCAGCCCGCCCATATATAAGTAGATGAGCGAGGTGTTGATCGACTGCCCGTTCTGGTACGGGATCAGGACGTTGTCCATCAGCGGCTTGGTCAGATAGGGCGGAATCATGTGCGCCCCGGTCGACCCCACCATCAGGAGGAAGCCGAGCAGCAGCTGGCCCTTATAAGGCTTGGCGAAGCGCCACAGGCGGAACAGGGTCCAGGTCGACGGCGGCGTGTGCAGCACCTTGGCGCAGACGGCGCATTCGGCATCGTCGGCCTCCAGGGGAGCCTTGCAACTTGGACAAGTATGCTGTTCGGGCGGGACCACCGGCACCCCGGTGGCCTGACTCTTCGCCTGCTCGGAGAAATGGTCGACCACGCGCACGGCGTGCAGGTTCTGGCCGAGGGTGAAGCGCCAGGCGCCCAGGCGGCTATGTTCATCGACCAGCTCCAGGTGGCCGATGCCGGCGTGGTCGTGGTGATGCAGCTCCAGGTTGGGACGGTAAGCCCAGTCGCGCCACACTTCTTCGCCGGGCGCGCGCGCGAGCAGGCGGCGGTTCGTGACCACCACCAGGCCCTTGGTGAAACGTAATTTCGCGTCGAGGTCAACCTCCACGCTGGCTAGAACGTTTTCCCCTGGTGCAAGCTGTTTCGTAACGTCATTTTGCCAATGTTCGGGCAAGAGTCCGGCGGATACCGCCAGGGACGACGGAATAGCAAGTTGTTGAGTTGTCATGTATTGCGCCCGAGATCAGGCTGTTCATTCTGGTAGGGGGAGGACAAGGCTGTCGGCTCGCCAGCGCACAAAAAAGAGGCCGGGTGCCTGTTTGCGTGAAACGCTCCACAAACAGGCATAACGTTTCAACGTATCCTTTGGATGACAGGAACGGTGCTGGCAGAAAAGGTTTCGGCCCAGCAAGCTGTGGGCCGGCAAGTATACAAGATGTGCGCTGCGGTATTCCGGCTTTGGGTACCGTAGTGACAGGCAGGCAAACAAAGGTAAAACGCCGGCGCAGCGTTAAGGTCGCCGCCGGCAAACACAACTTCATGAACAAGAAGAACGACATCAAGTTCCTCCGCGTCAGTCACCTGCGCGGCCCGAACATCTGGACCTACCGACCGGTGATCGAAGCCTGGCTCGACATCGACGAACTCGAAGACTGCCCCTCGAATACCCTGCCCGGCTTTACCGAACGCCTGGTTGCCTGGCTGCCCGGCCTGGTCGAACACCATTGCGGCGTCGGCCACCGCGGCGGCTTCATCGAACGCCTGGAAAGCGGCACCTGGGCCGGCCACATCCTCGAACACATCGTGCTCGAGCTGCAGAACCTGGCCGGCATGAAGACCGGCTTCGGCAAGACCCGCTCGACCGGCGAGCACGGCATCTACAAGATGGCCTTCCGCACCCGCGACGAGACGGTCGGCCGCGCCGCCCTGGAAGCCGGCCATGCCCTCATGATGGCCGCGATTAACGACACGCCCTTCGACCTGCCGGCAACCGTGCAACGCCTGACCGACCTGGTCGACCGCTGGTGCCTGGGCCCGTCGACGGCCCACATCGTCGACGCCGCCACCGAGCGCCGCATTCCCTCGATCCGCCTCACCGAAGGCAATCTGGTGCAACTCGGCCACGGCGCCGCCCAGCGCCGTATCTGGACCGCCGAGACCGACCGCACCAGCGCCATCGGCGAAGGCATCGCCAGCGACAAGGACCTGACCAAGACCCTGCTGTCCTCCTGCGGCGTGCCGGTGCCGGAAGGCGCCCTAGTACGCAGCGCCGAAGCGGCCTGGGAAGAAGCCCAGGACATCGGCCTGCCGGTGGTGGTGAAACCGGTCGACGGCAACCATGGCCGCGGCGTGACCCTGAACCTGATGACGGAGCATGAGGTCACGGCCGCCTATGCGATCGCCGCGGAAGCGGGCGACAACAGCGCCGTGCTGGTCGAGCGCTTCATTCCCGGCAACGAGCACCGCCTGCTGGTGGTCGGCCGCGAAGTCGTGGCCGCCGCCAGGGGCGAATCGCTGTGGGTGACGGGCGACGGCAAGTCCACCGTGCTGCAGCTGTGCGACAGCCAGATCAACACCGACCCGCGCCGCGGCGAAAGCGAAGAGCACCCGCTGGGCCGCGTGAATCCGCATGACCACGAGATCATGCTGGACCTGAAGCGCCAGGGTCTCACGCCCGACTCAGTGCCGCAGGCCGGCCAGAAGGTGCTGATCCAGGTGAACGGCAACGTCGCCGACGACGTCACCGACCTGGTCCACCCCGAGGTCGCCCACGTGGCGGCGCTGGCTGCGCGCGTCGTCGGCCTGGACATCGCCGGCATCGACCTGGTGTGCGAAGACATCTCGCGTCCGCTCGCGGAACAGCGCGGCGCCATCATCGAAGTCAATTCCAGCCCGGGCCTGCTGGCCCACATCAAGCCGGCCAATGGCACGCCGCGCAACGTCGGCAAGGCGATCGTCGACAACCTGTTCGCGCAAGAGGAAACCGGCCGCATCCCGGTGGTCGGCGTCACCGGCACGCTTGGAGCGAGCCTGATCGCGCGCCTGGTCGGCTGCCTGGTCCACATCACCGGCAAGCACGTGGGCGTCGCCAACGGCGAAGGCCTCTACCTGGACGCGCGCCGGGTGACGAACAAGGATGCCACCGGCTTCGAAGCCGGCCAGCGCCTCCTGATCAACCGCACCGTGCAGACGGCCGTGTTCGAATCGAATGCGCGCACCATCCTGGCCGAGGGTCTGCCCTACGACCGCTGCCTGGTCGGCATCGTCACCGACATGGAAGGTATCGAAGGCCTGGACGAGTTCTACATCCGCGACGAGGACGCGCAGTACAACGTCATTCGCAGCCAGGTCGACGTCATCCTGCCGGAAGGCGCCGCCGTGCTGAATGCGGCCAACGAGCGCGTCGCCGCGCTGGCCGAACTGTCCGACGGCCGCGTGATCTTCTACGCGCTGGACGAAGCCAATCCGGTGATGGCGGAGCACCGCGCAAAAGGCGAACGCATCGTGTTCGTGCGCGACAAGCGCATCGTGCTGGCCGAGGGCAGCGAGGAAACGAGCCTGCTCGAACTGTCGAAGATCCAGCCGGCGACGGTGAAGCATCCGGACAGCGTGCTGGCGGCGGTGGCGGCGGCTTGGGCGCTGGGCGTGCCGTCCGACCTGATCTGCGGCGGCCTGCGCGCCTTCGACGCGACGCCGAAGAAGACGAATTACTAAAACATCTCGAATGCCCGGCCTCTGCCGGGCACTGGCGCCCGGCTCGACTAGTGCGACGGGCGCCGCGAAAGGAATGAAGGTTTATGGAAGTATCTCGCGTACGGGCCCTGCGTGGCCCCAATCTCTGGAGCCACCACACCTCGGTCGAGGCGATCGTTTCGTGCACGCCCGAAGAAGAATCGATCCGCGAACTGGGCGGCTTCGAGACCCGCCTGCGCGCACGCTTCCCGCAAGTCGGCGAGCTGCAGCCCTATGGCCACGACGACACCGTGTCGCTGGCCCAGGTGCTCGAGCAGGTAGCCCTGGCCCTGCAGGCCGAAGCCGGCTGCCCCGTCACCTTCAGCCGCACCACCGACACCATCGAACGCGGCATCTACCAGGTGGTTGTCGAGTACAGCGAGGAGGACGTTGGCCGCCTGGCCCTGGAGCTGGCCCAGCAACTGATCGACGCCGCCCGCAATGACGCCGCCTTCGACCTGGCGGGTGCCCTTGCGCGCCTGCGTGAAGTCGACGAGGACGTGCGCCTCGGCCCGTCCACCGGCTCCATCGTGCAGGCGGCAGTAAGCCGCAACATCCCCTTCCGCCGCCTGACCGAGGGCAGCCTCGTGCAGTTCGGCTGGGGCAGCCGCCAGCGCCGCATCCAGGCCGCCGAGATCGACGCCACCGGCGCCATCGCCGAGACCATCGCCCAGGACAAGGAACTGACCAAGAAGCTGCTGGACGCCGCCGGCGTGCCGGTGCCGATGGGCCGCAGCGTGAGCGATCCGGAAGACG
The DNA here is from genome assembly GCA_040758275.1 of Pseudomonadota bacterium. GTDB lineage: Bacteria > Pseudomonadota > Gammaproteobacteria > Burkholderiales > Burkholderiaceae_D > Telluria. The sequence goes on along the minus strand of JBFLVV010000021.1, from coordinate 34,984 downwards.
CCTGGGCGGCCGCGCTCGAAGTCGGCCTGCCGGTCGTGATCAAGCCCAAGGACGGCAACCAGGGCAAGGGCGTGACGGTCAACGTCACGACGAAAGAACAGCTGACCGCGGGCTTCCACACGGCCTCTGAATTCCGCGACGACATCCTGGTCGAGCGCTACCTGCCGGGCCACGACTACCGCATGCTCGTCATCGGCGACAAGCTGGTCGCCGCCGCGCGCCGCGATCCGCCTTTCGTGGTCGGCGACGGTGTGCACACGGTGCGCCAGCTGGTCGAGGAAGTGAACAAGGACCCGCGCCGCGGCGAGGGTCATTCCACTTCCTTGACGAAGATCCGCTTCGACGACATCGCGCTGGCGACCCTCGCCGCGCGCGGCATGAACGCCGACTCCGTGCCGGACAAGGGCCAGCGCGTGGTCCTGCGCAACAACGCCAACCTGTCGACCGGCGGCACCGCCACCGACGTGACTGACGACGTCCACCCCGATGTCGCGGCGCGCTGCATCGCGGCCGCCCACATGGTGGGCCTGGACATCTGCGGCGTCGACCTGGTGTGCGACTCGGTGCTCAAACCCATCGAGGAGCAGCACGGCGGCATCGTCGAAGTGAACGCCGCGCCGGGCCTGCGCATGCACCTCTCGCCCTCTTTCGGCAAGGCCCGCCCGATCGGCGAAGCCATCGTCTCGACCATGTTCGAGGAAGGCAACGATGGCCGCATCCCCGTGGTGGCCGTGACCGGCACCAACGGCAAGACCACCACGGTGCGCCTGATCGCCCACCTGCTGACTGCCTCGGGCCTGCGCACCGGCATGACCAATACCGACGGCGTCTACATCGAAGGCCGCCGCATCGACAGCGGCGACTGCTCGGGCCCGCGCAGCGCGCGCAACGTGCTGCTGCATCCGGACGTCGATGCGGCTGTCTTCGAAACCGCGCGCGGCGGCCTGCTGCGCGAAGGCCTGGCTTTTGATCGCTGCCAGGTGGCGGTGGTGACGAATCTCGGCGCGGGCGACCACCTGGGCCTGAACTACATCACCACGCTGGAAGACCTGGCCGTGCTGAAGCGCGTGATCGTGCAGAACGTGGCCGAGGGCGGCATGGCCGTGCTGAATGCGGCCGACCCCGTCGTGGCGGCGATGGCCGAAGTCACGCGCGGCGACGTCACCTTCTTCGCCCTCGACGTGAACAACGCCCTCATGGCGATGCACCGCGCCCAGGGCCGCCGCGTCGTCTTCGTGGAAGACGGCCACCTGGTGGCGGCGCAGGGCAAGACCGAGCACCGCGTGCCCCTGAACGAGGTGCCGATCACCCGCAATGGCACCATCGGCTTCCAGGTCGAGAACGTGATGGCCTCGGTGGCCGCCGCCTGGGCCGTGGGCATCGACTGGGACCGCATCCGCGTCGGCCTGAAAACCTTCGTCGGCGAAAGCGACAATGCGCCGGGCCGTTTCAATGTGTTCGACTATCGCGGCGCAACCGTGATCGCCGATTACGGCCACAACCCGGATGCGATCGCCGCCCTGGCCAATGCCGTGGAAGCGATGCCGGCCAAGCGCCGCTCGGTGGTGATCAGCGGCGCCGGCGACCGCCGCGACCAGGACATCACACAGCAGACCCAGATCCTCGGCAAGGCGTTCGACGACGTGCTGCTCTACCAGGACCAGTGCCAGCGCGGCCGCGCGGATGGCGAAGTGCTCGCCCTGCTGCGCCGCGGCCTGGACGGGGCGACCCGCACCAGCCACGTCGAGGAAATCAACGGCGAATTCGTCGCCATCGACCGCGCCCTGTCGCGCCTGGAAGCCGGCGACCTGTGCCTGATCCTGATCGACCAGGTCGACGAAGCCCTGGCGCACATCGCGCGCCGCGTCGCCGAGGGTTGATGTCCTCCTCCTTGTCCCATGTGCCGGCGCTGCCGGCCATGGGCGTCGGCATCCTGCTGCGGGCCCTGTTCAAGCGCCCGCAGCATCCGCCACCTGACACCCTGCCGGAACGCGCAAGCAGCTATCGTCTCGACGAACTGCCGCTGGCCGACATCGCCCGCTACCGCGCGGCCTTCGGCTTCGAAGGCGAGCATATTCCGCTGACCTGGTGGTACCTGCTGGCCCAGCGCGCCCACCTGGCGACCATGCTGACGCCCGCCTTCCCCTTCCGGATCGTCGGGCTCGTCCACATGGACAATGCGCTGCGCACGTTTCAAGCGCCCGCACCCGGCGAGCACCTGCTGATCGAAACCGCGCTGCGCCTGCTGCCGCCCTCCTCCAGCAGCGCCCTGCGCTGCACGCTCGAAACCACGGGCAGCAGCAATGGCGCCCCGGTGTTCAGTTGCACGAGCACCTACCTGATCCGGCGCGGTTCGCGTAGCGGCGCAAAGCAGGAGGAGTCCGTCACGACGCAGGGTACGCCGCTGACGCAGTGGAGCTTGAACAGCGATGCCGGCCGCCGCTACGCCCGGTTGTCGGGCGACTGGAATCCGATCCACCTGACCCGCTGGAGCGCGCGGCTCATGGGCATGCGCGCGCCGATCATCCATGGCATGCACACGCTGGCCTCCGCCTGCGCGGCGCTGGAGCGTGCGTCAGGCCGGCACGCGCTCGCCATCGACTGCCGCTTCCGTGCGCCGGTGGCGCTGGGCAGTACAGCGGCGCTGTCCTTCGATGCAGTATCTAGCGAATTCGTGGTGGCAGCCGCCGGCAAGCCGGCGGTGACGGGATCGATCGCGCTGGCTTGATTGCGAGGCGCGGGTTCAGGCCGGGCGGCGCTGACGGCGGCGCAGCGCGCCCAGTGCGAACAGGCCAGCGCCGAACACGGCGAGGCTGGCCGGTTCAGGCACTTCGGCCGGCGCATCCGCGCTGTTGAAGATCAGGCTCGACGAAAACACTTCGAGCGGATCGCTGCCGGTCGTATCTCCGAAATACAGCTTCCACTGGCCGAACATGTCCATGCCGTCGAACAGGTTCAAGGCCTGCACCGGACGGAAGGCTCCGCCCTGCACACGCTTGCCCAGTTTGGCGCCTTCGTCATCGAAGGTCAGGGTGATGCGGCCGATGCCCGGCGTGTCGCCCTGGTCGAAGGTATTCGGCTCGATCAGGCTGAGGATGCGGCCATCCGGGCCGACGAGGCGCATGACGATTTCGTTTTCATAAGGCGTGTCCTGGCCAACGCAGGCGCTGCCTTCCGGGTCGATATACGGGTTGTCGCATTTCGAGAACTCGACAGCGATGTTCAGGTCGTCGATCTGGCCATGCGTCGTGACGTTGAAGGTGACGTATGCCGACGAGGCGTCGAAGTCGCGGTAGGTTTTGTCGGTATAGATGACGCCGGCGTGCGCGCTGGCTGCCGCGAGCGTCAAGGCTACGCCGGCAAAGAGTGAGCTGATTGCTTTCATAGGAATCCCATAAACTTTCCCTAGTTTAAGCAATTTTTGCACCAACTAGCACTTTCTCATCAAATACAAACACTTACGAGTGCTGCTCAGACAAAACAGTTTCCGAGTGTAAAATTTCTCGACAGTGTGGTGCACGAAAGCACGCTGACCGAATTGTCCGTTTTACAGCCCCCGCTCATCCGATCGCGGTAAAATGACAAGCCCTGGCTCCGCCCCCGCTTTGCCGCACGACCACCGAAGAAATGAACGCTCCCTCCGAGATCAACGCCGCCGCCCTCAAGGCCAGCACGGCCGAAAAACACACTCCAATGATGCAGCAGTACCTGCGCATCAAGGCCGACTACCCGACCATGCTGGTGTTCTACCGCATGGGCGACTTCTACGAACTCTTCTTCGAGGACGCCGAGAAGGCCGCGCGCCTGCTCGGCATCACGCTGACTGCGCGCGGCAAGTCCGAGGGCGAGCCGATCAAGATGTGCGGCGTGCCCTTCCATTCGCTGGACGGCTACCTCGCCAAGCTGGTCAAGATCGGCGAATCCTGCGCGATCTGCGAACAGATCGGCGACCCGGCCCTGTCCAAAGGTCCGGTCGAGCGCAAGGTGGTGCGCGTGGTCACCCCCGGCACCCTGACCGACAGCGACCTGCTGCCGGAAAAAGCCGACCGCCCGCTGCTGGCCCTGTGCATGCACAGCCAGCGCAAGACCATCACGGTCGGCATGGCCTGGCTGTCGCTGGCCAGCGGCGTGCTGCGTCTGATGGAGTTCTCCGGTGAGCAGCGCGCGGTGGAATCGCGCCTGGCCCACGAGCTGGAGCGCATCGCCCCGGCCGAGATCCTGCGCGCCGACTGCGCCGACCTGTTCGAATCCGAACCGGTGGCGCACACCCAGCGCATGCCCGAGTGGCACTTCGACGTCCTCAAGGGCCACCAGGCCCTGCTCGACCAGCTGAGCGTGGCCACCCTCACCGGCTTCGGCGCCGACGGCCTGGGCGCCGCCTTCGGCGCGGCCGGCGCGCTGCTGCGTTACGCGCAGTCGACGCAGGGGCGCGGCCTGCAGCACGTGAAGAGCCTGGCCTGCGAACAGGAAAACGAATACATCGGCCTGGACGCCGCTACCCGCCGCAACCTGGAGCTGACCGAAACCATCCGCGGCCAGGAGTCGCCGACCCTGTTCTCGCTGCTGGACGGCTGCCGCACCGCCATGGGCTCGCGCCTGCTGCGCCACTGGCTGCACCACGCGCGCCGCAACCAGCGCGTCGCGCGTTCCCGCCACGAAGCCATCGCGGCACTGGCCCAGGCCGAAGCGACCCACGGCTTATCGAGCACGCTCGCAAATGTCCCCGACATCGAACGCATCACCACCCGCATCGCCCTACTGTCGGCGCGCCCGCGCGACCTGTCCTGCCTGCGCGACGGCCTGAAGCAACTGCCGCTGCTGCGCGAGCAGGTGGCGCGCTGCTTCGTCCCAGGCGATACCTCCCTGCTGCGCGAAATCCACGACCTGCTCGAGCCGCCAGCAAGCTGCCTCGACCTCTTGAGCCGCGCGATCGCGGAAGAGCCAAGCGTGCAGGTGCGCGATGGCGGCGTGTTCGCGCGCGGCTACGACGCCGAACTCGACGAGCTGCGCGCCCTGTCCGAGAACGCCGGCCAGTTCCTGGTCGATCTCGAATCGCGCGAGCGCGCCCGCACGGGGATTGCCAACCTGCGCGTCGAGTACAACCGCGTGCACGGCTTCTACATCGAGGTCACCAACGGCCAGGCCGACAAGGTGCCAGTCGACTACCAGCGCCGCCAGACCCTCAAGAACTGCGAGCGCTACATCACGCCGGAGCTGAAAACCTTCGAAGACAAGGCCCTGTCGGCGCAAGACCGCGCGCTGTCGCGCGAGAAGATGCTGTACGACCAGCTGCTCGGCGAACTGGCGCCTTTCATCACGACCCTGCAGTCGGTCGCGGGCGGCCTGGCCCAGCTCGACACCCTGGTGGCGCTCACCAGCCACGCGGCGCGCAACAACTGGTGCGCGCCCCAGCTGGTCGACGAGCCCTGCTTGAGCATCGTCGAGGGCCGCCACCCGGTGGTCGAGAACCAGATTGAACGCTTCATCGCCAACGATTGCGCCCTAACGGACGACCGCCGCCTGCTGCTCATCACCGGCCCGAACATGGGCGGTAAATCGACCTTCATGCGCCAGGTCGCGCTGATCACGCTGCTGGCCTATGTGGGCAGCTACGTGCCCGCTAGCCAAGCAACCATCGGTCCGATCGACCGCATCTTCACCCGCATCGGCGCCAGCGACGACCTGGCCAACGGCCGCTCGACCTTCATGGTCGAGATGACCGAATCGGCCGCCATCCTGAACGGCGCCACCGAGCACTCGCTGGTGCTGATGGACGAAGTGGGACGCGGCACCTCGACATTCGACGGCCTGGCCCTGGCCTGGGCCATCGCGCGCCACCTGATCGAGACCAGCCGCAGCTTCACGCTGTTCGCGACCCACTATTTCGAGCTGACCCAGCTGCCCGAAACCCACCCCAGCGCGGTCAACGTGCACCTGTCGGCGGTCGAGCACAAGGACAGCATCGTCTTCCTGCACGCAGTGCAGGACGGCCCGGCGTCGCAGAGCTACGGCCTGCAGGTGGCGCAGCTGGCCGGCGTGCCGCCCGCCGTGATCCGCGCCGCGCGCAAGCACCTCGCACGGCTCGAGTCGCAGGCACTCGATGCGACGCCGCAGCTCGACCTGTTCGCCGCACCGAGCGACGACGATGCCGGCGAAGCGCCCGCCCCCGTCATGGAAGCCGCCCTTGATGATGCGCTGAAATCGGCGCTCGATGCGATCGACCCGGATGCGCTCACGCCGCGCGAAGCGCTGGAACGGCTCTACGAGCTGAAACGGCTGGCCGCCTGATGCGGGCGCGCCGTCCCTTCCTCCTCAATGCACTGCTGGTGGCCACGCTGCTCGCCAGCGGCGGCGCTGGCGCCGCGCGCGACAAGAAGAAGGACAAGGACGGCAACGCCCACCACTTCGCCATCGTCGGCCACCGCGCCGCCATTGATGGTGAAGATGGTTTGAAGGGCGCCCTCGACGACGTGAAGGACGAGGACCTCGCCTTCGCCGTCGTCACCGGCATCAAGGGCGCGAACGAAGCCTGCGGCGACCGCGTCTACCAGAAGCGGCGCGATCTGTTCGACAAGGCCAGGCGCCCGGTGATCCTCTCGCTGTCGGGGAACGACTGGACCGGCTGCCGCAATTCGGCCGGCCGCACCAATGCCATCGAACGCCTGAACCGCCTGCGCGAACTGTTCTATGGCGAGCCCGAGTCGCTGGGCAAGGACAAGATTCCGATGACGCGGCTGTCGAGCAGCCCGCGCTTTCGCAGCTATGCCGAGAACGCGCACTGGCGGGTCGGCAAGGTGCTGTACGCGACCATCAACCTGCCGGCGGCCAACAACCACTACCTGCCCGCGGCGGGACGCAACAGCGAGTTCGAAGACCGGGCGGTGGCCAACCGCTTCTGGCTCAACCGCCTGTTCGCACTCGCCAAGCAGGACAAGGTGAGTGCGGTGGTGCTGTTCGCGGAAGGGAATATGCAGCCGCTGCTACAGCCGGCCAACGGCCTGCGCGCCCTGCTGCAGCGCTCACCGACCGGCTACGATGGTTTCGCGGACACGCGCCGCCAGGTGCAGATGCGTGCGGCGAAGTTCCCGGGCCAGGTGCTGGTGGTGGACAGCGCGGGGCTGCCGAAGGAAGCGAAGCCGGCGATCGAGTGGCACGGCAATGTCGGACATCTGTCCGTCGGGGCGCACGCGGTCGAGGTGCGCGTGGCGGAGGATGGGAAGAACGTATTCAGCCTCGGCGGCGTGCTGCGCTGAGCACGCAGGCTTGCCCACGGCGCTAGTCAACGCCGCGGGCATCGCCTTGAATCAGTTCAGCGGCTGGCTACGGAAGTGGTCGCCTTCGTCGCTGTCGTCCATCTCATGATGGTGACCATGCTCGCCATGGACGTGGCCATGGGCGATCTCTTCGTCCGAAGCGGCGCGCACATCCACCACCGACAGGTCGAAGCGCAGGGCCATGCCGGCCAGCGGGTGGTTGCCGTCGAGAACGACCTTGTCGTCGGCGATGTCGGTGACGGTGAAGATGGTCGGCTCTTCGTCCACGCCTTCCGCCACGCCTTCGAACTGCATGCCGACTTCGAGCGGCTCCGGCAGGCGCTTGCGGTCTTCGACCTTCACCAGCGCCGGGTCGTAGTCGCCGAATGCATCTTCCGGCTCGACCTGGATCGTCGACGAATAGCCCTTTTCCTTGCCGTCGAGCTCTTCTTCGATCTTCGGCAGGGTGTTCTCGTAGCCGCCGTGCAGGTACACCATCGGCTGGGAGCCCTCCTCGATCAGGTTGTTCTGGGCGTCCGACAGCTTGTAGTTCACCGTCACGACCGTATCCTTGGCAATCTTCATCGCAAATCCTTTCGTTGTGAGGTCGGGATTATAACGCCTGCCCGGCCGTGGCTTTGGTCTGGCTGGTTATAATGGCGCATGAATAAATTACAGCTCCTTGGGAATATTACTCCCGCCCAGTTCCTGCGCGATTACTGGCATAAAAAACCATTGCTGATCCGTGGCGCCATCCCGGGTTTCAAGCCTTTATTGAAATTCGAGAAGCTCGCCGAGCTCGCCGCCCAGAACCACGTCGAGTCGCGCCTGGTGACCATGAAGGGTGGCCAGTGGGACATGCAGCACGGCCCGCTGCCCGAACTGCCATCGCGCAGCGAGCGCGAGTGGACCATGCTGGTGCAGGGCGTCAACCTGGTCGACGAACGCGCCGACGAATTGCTGCGCCAGTTCCGCTTCGTGCCGGATGCGCGCCTGGACGACCTGATGGTCAGCTTCGCCACCGATGGCGGCGGCGTCGGCCCCCACTTCGATTCCTATGACGTGTTCCTGCTGCAGGCCCACGGCAAGCGCCGCTGGCGTATCGGCGCCCAGCAGGACCTGAGCCTGGTCCAAGGCCTGCCGCTGAAGATCCTGGCCAATTTTGAGCCGGAGGAAGAATTCGTGCTCGAACCCGGCGACATGCTCTACCTGCCGCCCCACTACGCCCACGACGGCGTGGCCGAAGGCGAATGCATGACCTACTCGATCGGCTTCCGCTCGCCCTCCTTCCAGGAACTGGGCGAAGCCTTCCTGCAGTTCATGGCCGACTCGATCGACCTGCCGGGCCGCTATGCCGATCCGGGCCTGCAGCCGGCAAAGAGCCCGGCCGAAATTCCGCGCGAGATGCTGTCCACGATCACGGAAGAGCTCAACAAGGTGCGCTGGGACGAGGAAGACGTCACCATCTTCCTGGGCGAATACCTGTCCGAGCCGAAGCACAACGTCTTCTTCACCGGCCCGGCCAAGCCACTAGTGGTCGGCAAGTTCATGGAGGCAGCGGCCAAACGCGGATTGAGGCTGTCGAGCAAGACCCTGATGCTCTACCGCGGCAAGAACGTCTTCATCAACGGCGAATCCTTCGCCGTCGGACGCGCCGACAAGGCGGTGCTGGACGTGCTGGCCAACGAGCGCCGCCTCGATGGCGCCGTCCTGGCGAACGCGACCGACGACGTGCTGGAAGCGCTCTACACCTGGTACCAGGACGGCTGGGTGGAACTGGGCTGACAAGGGGCTGAAAGGAGGCAGGCATGCAGGAACCGAACCAGGAATGGAGCGCGCGCTTCGATACCCGCGCCGAGTTCGAGACCCATTTGCGTGCCTGCCTGGCCGCCGCCCAAGTCACGCTCGACCTCTTCGATCCGGATTTCGGGGTCTTCCCGCTCGGGAGCCTTGAAACCGACACCCTGCTGCGCGCCTTCCTGGGCCGAGGGGGCATGCTGCGCCTGGCCATGCATTCGCCAGGCCATATCGAACGGCATTACCCGCGCCTGTTGCGCCTGCTGCGCGATTACAGCCATGCCGTCGAGTGCCGCGCCACGCCGAAGGCACTGCACAATCTGACCGATTCCTTCTGCATCGTCGACAACCGGCATGTGCTCCGGCGTTTTCATAGCGACCATATGCGCGGCGAGATGGCTTTCGACGCGCCCGGCGCCGTCGATGTGCCGCGTCACCGTTTTAATGCGATCTGGGCCGAATCGCGCCCGATTTTGCAGCCGACGACGACAGGTTTATAGCCTGTCAACCGATTCCTTGATCAGTCCGTTAACAGCTCAGTTACCTGGGAATTTGCTGCGGTTGCATCTTGTAACAAGATAAACCTTGGCAAGGCACAAAATACTTTCGCCAGAGCATGAGTTTCCTGTTGCGATTCAGTAAATTTGGCTATAATATCAGGTCAGGAGATTCCGTTGCTTATGCGGCAGTATTGCCTCATATGAAAGCGCGCGAATTCCTCTGAGCAATAATTACCGGTAATTATTATTCAAACAAGCAGTACTTACTTTTAAGATATTAAGGAAAATCATGAAAAAATCCCTGCTGATCGTTTCCCTGATGGCTGTTGCTCTGGCTGCTTGCAGCAAGAAAGAAGAAGCTGCTCCGGCCGCTCCGGCTGCTGTCGAAGCACCGGCTGCTGCAACCACCGACGCAGCTGCTACCACCCCGGCTGTTGACGCTGCTGCTACCACTGCTCCGGCTGACGCTGCTGCTGCCGCTTCGGCTGCTGCTTCGACCGCTGCTGACGCTGCTGCTGCTGCTTCGACCGCTGCTTCGCAAGCTGCTGACGCTGCTGCTACCAAGTAATCAGCGCAAGCTCGATTCGAAAGACCGGCCTGCGGGCCGGTTTTTTTACGCCTGTACGTAGGGTGGGCGGGTCTCCCGCCCACGCGGTCAAATCACGTCTCCGGGCCCGCTCCGTGGCTCAAATCCGTTCGTTGACCGCGTGGGCGGAATCCGCCCACCCTACAACAGCGCATAAAAAAACCGGCCATCAAGGCCGGTTTTTCATTTGAAGCGCTGAAACTGATTACTTCAGCTCGTCCGTCAGCAGACGCAGGATCTTCGCGCCGGTCTCGCCGGTTTCCGACTTGCCGTCGTTGGTCTGCACGGTCACGTCGCTGCTTGCGGCGCCCTGCTCGGCCTTGACGATCACGCGGTAGCGCTGGGCTTCCTTGGCCTTCTCGTCGGCGCCGAAGGTGAACAGGCGCTTGAAGAAACCGTCCTTGCTGGTGGCGTCCGGATCGACGTAGCGGACGAAGTAGACGCCCTGCACGCGGTCGCGGTCTTCCACGGTGAAGCCGACGCGGTCGAGCGCCAGGCCGACGCGGCGCCAGGCGCGGTCGAAGCCCTCGTCCAGGCGGATCACGCCGCCTTCAAGCTTGGCTGCCGGTGCGGCGACCGGTGCGTTGGCGACCATGGTCTCGGCCTGCTTGGTTTCCTTCTGGCCGGTCAGCTGGGCCACCAGGCGGCTCAGGAACTGCGACTCCAGGCCCGGATCGTTCGGACGCACGGTCCAGATCGTGGTTTCCTTCTGGCTGCCCTGCAGCACCTCTTCGGCGCCGCGGTGGCTGATCCAGACTTCGGTCGAGCCGTCCGGCAGGCGCTCGAGGCGGGTGCGGTACTTGTCGCGCTCGCCGGTCGAGTAGGCGCGGTCGAAGACCTTGCCGATGGCGTTGCGGATGAAGTCCTGCGGGATCTTCGAACGGTTCTCGACCCAGTCGGTTTCCATGGTGCCGGTCGTGAGCGACTCGGTCGCGACGGCAAAGCCCTGGTTTTCCCAGAACTGGCGCAGTTGCGGCCACAGCTGCTCCGGGGTCTGCTTGACCACCAGCCAGCGCTGGTCGCCGTTGCGCTGCACGCTGACGGCCTCGGTCGAGATCGGGCCGACGGTGCCGGCGATGCCCGGCACACCGGCGACAGGAGCACCCGCCTGCGCGCCCACCTGCTGCTGGTAGCCCGAAGCGGTCGCGACGCCCTTGCCGTCAGGGATGGCGTAGCGGTTGTCGCGCTGCAGCGCGGTCAGGTCCGGCGGGACTGCCAGGTCGGCGGAACGCTTGGCGCCACGGTAGTCGACCTTGTCCGATTCGAAGATGGTGGTGCAGGCCGAGACGCTCAGCGCGATCGCGGTAAGCGTCAGCACGCGCGCGGCGGCAGGAGTCGTGATAGTGCGTTTAGTCATGTCGTTCGATATCAGGTGCTAAGGACCGGAACCCTCGCGGGTTCAGGCAGAGAGAAGGCCCGCCTGGGCCAGTGCGCCGCGCACGGTATCGTGCCAGGACGAAGACAGCGGCGCCAGCGGCAGGCGCAGGCCGGCCGGCATCTTGCCCATTTCGGCCAGCGCCCACTTCACCGGCACCGGGTTCGGTTCGACGAACAGCTTGGCGTGCAGGTCGAGCACGCGGTTGTTGATCTCGACGGCGCGCTTGACGTCGCCGGCCATGGCGGCGGCGCACAGCTCGTGCATCGCGCGCGGGGCCACGTTGGCGGTCACCGAGATATTGCCGGCGGCGCCGCAGAACATCAGGGCCATCGCGGTCGGGTCGTCGCCTGAGTAGACCGCGAAGGAGCTGTCGACGCTGCGCAGCAGTTCGATGCCGCGGCCGACGTTGCCGGTGGCGTCCTTGATGCCGACGATGTTGTCGATCTGCGCCAGGCGCACGACGGTCTCGTTGGCCATGTCCGCCACGGTGCGGCCCGGCACGTTGTACAGGATCACCGGCAGGTCCACCGCCTCGGCGATGGCGCGGAAGTGGCGGTACATGCCTTCCTGGGTCGGACGGTTGTAGTACGGCACCACCTGCAGGGTGGCGTCGGCGCCCACTTCCTTGGCGTGACGGGTCAGTGCGATGGCCTCGACCGTCGAGTTGGCGCCGGCGCCGGCGATCACCGGGATGCGGCTGGCGGTGTGCTCCACCGCGAGCTTGATCAGTTCGCCGTGCTCTTCCGGAGAGACGGTGGCCGATTCGCCCGTGGTGCCGACGATGACGATGGCGTCGGTGCCCTCGGCGATGTGCCAGTCGATCAGCTTGCGCAGGGAGTCGCGGTCAAGACTGCCGTCCTCGAACATCGGGGTGACGATTGCTACGATGCTGCCCTTAATCATATGCGTGACGCTGCCAGTTAGTTAAGAAAATACATAAAACGCTGATTGTAGCGGATCACCCGCCACTATGGTTCATTCGCTACCAGATTATGGTCGAGCTTCGCCTCGGTTTTAACGAAGGCCGGACCCGCCGCGCACAGGCGCTGCACCTGGGCGGGCATCGGCCGGTCGACGTGGCCGTCCTCGTAGGCCAGCACCTGCAGGCCGCCGTCCCGCGCCAGGCCGAGCAGCTCTTCCGGCGCCAGCAGGAAGGCCGGATTCGATGGCTTTCCGTAGACCTGGTTACCCTGCGCGAAGGTTTCGTAGATCAGCACGCCATCAGGCGCCAGGCTGCGCGCCAGGTCCGCGAACAGCGGGCGGTGCAGGTAGTTGGTGACCACGATCAGGGAAAAACGGCCCGCCTCGAAGGGCCAGACGGCGCCCTCGGCTTCCAGGTCGTGTTCCCACGTCTGTACGTTGTCGCCCGCCAGCGGCGCCAGCAGCTCGGCATTCCGGTCCAGCGCCACGACCCGCAGGCCGCGCGCGGCGAGCATGCGCGTGTGGCGCCCGCTGCCGCAGGCCAGGTCGAGCGCCTCGCCGCTGTTGACGAGCGGGGCGAAGCGTGCGACCCAGGGCGACACCGGCAGGCTCTGCATCGGGTTCATGTGAGCAGCAGCGAGAAAGGCGAAGCGAACAGCTGGATCAGGATCCGGCCCAGCTGCATCACCGGCATCACCCAGAAGGACAGCAGGTTAAAGAACAGCAGGGCCAGCACGATGTAGAAGCCATAGGGCTCGATACGGGCGTACTTGTACGCCAGGCGATTCGGCAGCAGGCTGGTCAGCACGCGGCCGCCGTCCAGCGGCGGGATCGGCAGCAGGTTGAAGGCGAACATCAGCAGATTGGCGATGATGCCGGCCTGCGCCACCTTGTGCGGGAAGGCCTCGTCCACGTTCAGCGCCACCAGCAGGATGCCCAGGATCAGCCAGCCCAGGGCCATGATGAAGTTTGCGCCGGGCCCTGCCAGCGCCACCCAGGCCATGTCGCGCTTCGGATTGCGCAGGCGGCCGAAGTCGATCGGCACCGGTTTGGCATAGCCGAACACGAAGCCGGTCGTGAGATACAGGACAGTGGGAATGATGATGGTGCCGAACAGGTCGATATGCACCAGCGGGTTCAGGGTCATGCGCCCCGCGGCATAGGCGGTGTTGTCGCCGAAAAAGCGGGCGACGTAGGCGTGGGCGGCTTCGTGCAGGGTAATCGCAAAAAGAACGGGGAGCGCGTAGACAGCGATGTTGCGTATTGTTTCATCCATATCGGGATTCTATCAGAGCCGATTGCCCGCAGTCTGTGCCTTCAGGCAAGCTTAAGGACAGCTTACAAGCCGAAGGCGGCAGGATCTCCCCTGCCCTCGCGCACCAGTGCCGGCGTGGGGCCGGTCAGGTCGACTACCGTGGTCGGCTCGAGCGTGCCGGCGCCGCCGTCGATGACGAGCTCGATCTGCTTGCCGAGGCGCTCGATCACCTCGTCCGGGTCGGACAGCATGTGGTCGTCGCCCGGCAGCTGCAAGGTGGTGCCGATCAGCGGCTCGCCCAGCTCCTCGATCAGGCCGAGCAGGATGGCATTTTCCGGCACCCGCACGCCGATGGTCTTGCGCGAAGGGTGGGACAGGCGACGCGGCACTTCGCGGGTCGCCTCCAGGATCACGGTGTAGGGCCCCGGCATGGCGGCCTTGAGCAGGCGGTACTGGGCATTGTCGACGCGCGCGAAATGGGCGATCTCGGACAGGTCGCGCACCAGGAGGGTCAGGTGGTGCTTGTCGTCGACCCCGCGGATGCGGCGCAGCTTCTCGACCGCGGCCTTGTCGTCCAGGCGGCAGACAAGGGCATAGGCCGAGTCGGTTGGCGCGGCGACGATGCCGCCGCTGCCGATGATCTGGGCGGCCTGCTTGAGCAGGCGCGGCTGGGGATTCTCGTGGTGGATCTGGAAATGCTGGGCCATCGCAACCTTTCTTTATGCGCCTTGGCGCAGCGCCTGCAGCGCGGCAATGCGCTGCTCCATCGGCGGATGAGTGGAGAACAGCGCACCCCAGCCGCCGCCGCTGCCCGAGATGCCGGACGCGGCCATCGACGAAGGCAGCGCGCCGGGCACGAGGCCGCCGAGGCGGGCCAGCGCATGCTGCATCGGCACGGACGAGCCCAGCAGCTTGGCGGAACCGGCATCGGCGCGGAACTCGCGCTTGCGCGAGAACCAGGCGACGATGATCGAGGCCAGGATGCCGAACAGGATCTCGCAGACGAAGACGGTGATCATGTAGCCGATGCCGGGGCCGCGGTCTTCGCTGCGGAACAATACCTTATCCACAAAAAAACCGACCACACGCGCGAGGAACACGACGAAGGTGTTGACCACGCCCTGGATCAGGGTGAGCGTGACCATGTCGCCATTGGCGATGTGCGCCACCTCGTGGCCGATGACGGCCTCGACCTCGTCCTGGTTCATGTTCGCCAGCAAGCCGGTGGACACGGCCACCAGGGCGGAGTTCTTGAAGGCGCCGGTGGCGAAGGCGTTCGGTTCGCCATCGTAGACCGCCACTTCCGGCATGCCGATACCAGCGCGCTCCGACAGGCGGCGCACGGTGTCCACCAGCCAGCGCTCGGTGGGGGTGGCAGGCTGCCCGATGACGCGCGCGCCCGTCGACCATTTGGCCATGGGTTTGCTCATCAGGAGCGAGATGATGGATCCGGTAAAGCCGACCACCAGCGAGAACACGGCCAGCGCGCCGACGTTGATTCCCTCTCCCGTGACGGCACGGCCCACGCCGAGCAGGTTGAGCACGAGCGACACCACCAGCACGACGGCAAGGTTGGTGGCGAGGAACAACACGATACGTTTCATGGATGCGCCTCCTGGCAGCTGAAAACGATGTCAGGCTGCAAAGATAGGGCTGAGATGGGGAAAACTCAAGGGCTCGACCGCCAACTTCGTAGGGTGCACGGCTTCGCCGTGCGCGCGTTCAACTCCGGCCCGCACTGACGCTGCCACTGACCATGCTCGGTTTGAACGCGCGTTCGGCGAAGCCGAACACCCTACAACCAGTCGTGCCAGACCGGCGTCAGCTTGCCCGGCAGCGGCGGCAGCTCGGCAAACTCGACGCGCGACTCGCCCGGCGCATGGAAATCGGTCCCGCGCGAAGCCAGGAAACCGTAGCGCCGCGCCTTCTCGGCATATTCGCCGTACTGGTCCGGCGTGTGGCTGCCCGTCACGACCTCGATGGCAGTGCCGCCCAGCTGGCGGAATTCGTCGAACAGCGCCCCTTCGGCCGTATCGCTGAAGGGATAGCGGCCCGGGTGGGCGATCACCGGGATGCCGCCGGCGCCGCGGATCCAGCCGACGGCCTGCCCGAGCGTGGCCCAGCGGTGCGGCACATAACCCGGCTTGCCTTCGGTCAGGTATTTGCGGAACACTTCGGCCGGCGTGGCGCACACGCCGATCTCGACGAGGTAGCGCGCGAAATGGGTGCGCGACATCAGGTCCGGGTTGCCGACGTAACGCAGCGCGCCCTCGTAGGCGGCGGGGATGCCGGCGCTTTCCAGCTGGGCCGAGATTTCCATGGCGCGCGCCTGGCGGCCGTTGCGGGTCGCGGCCAGGCCCTCGATCAGGGCGCGGTTGTCCTCGTCGATCTGCAGGCCGACGATGTGCACGGTCTCATTGGCCCAGGTGACGGAAATCTCGACGCCGGACACGAAGCGCATGCCGAGCTCGCCGGCCGCCTGGCGCGCGGCCTTGATGCCGCCGACTTCGTCGTGGTCGGTAAGCGCCCACACGTCGACGCCGCTTTTACGGGCGTAGGCCGCCACCGCGGCGGGGGCGAGCACGCCGTCGGAGACGCTGGAATGGCAGTGGAGATCGACTTTCATGTGCGGCAGTTCGCAAAAGCAGTAGAGCGGAACATTGCATTGTACGCGTCAATGGCCTGTTCCGCTTCCGCGGGCCGCGGTGGAAGAATCCTAGTTGGACTGCAGCATCGAGCGCACCGTCGCCTCCTTCGCCAGCACGTAGTCGTGGCCGGCAAGCACGAGGTTGGTGGTCGGCTGGATCACCTTGATGTTCACGAAGACGGCTTCGCGGGTCTCCGCATAGGAGCCGACCACGACCGCCTGGGCATTGTGGGTATGCGCCACGTCGCCGATCTCGCGCGTGAGCATGAGTTCGCCCTGGCCGCGCTTGAGGTAGACGCTGTTGCGCAGTTTCATTTCCAGCATCTTCATGCCGCCCTGGGCGAGGCGGGTCGACAGTTGCTCGGACACGAGGCGGCCCAGCATCGAGGTCTGCTCCAGCGCGTCGATGTTGACAATGGTGGCCATGATCAGGGGCTTTTCGTCAGACAGCTTGCCACGCAGCTGCAGCGCCAGCGCATCGGCGGCGCGGTAATTGGCGGCGACAAAGGCGTTCGCCGAGACCGAGGTGTAATCGGTGTCCGCCTGCTGGGTCGAGCAGGCGCCCAGCAGCAGCGGCAGGGCCAGGACGGCGGCGCGAATAAGCGAGGATCGCATCATGGCCTCAATAGTTGCGGACCGCGAAGGTCTTCGATGGCTGGAAGGCGGCGTCGTACAGGGCGCGGTCGGTGTCGACCGTGTAGTACACCATGGTGCTGCGCGCGTAGTAGCGCGAATCGTCGGCCAGCGAGAGGTTGACGATGATCTCGGTCCTGGGCGTGTCGCCGGTGGCGAACTGCGAGCGGAACCAGGTGGTGGCATCGTGGCCGGCGATCGCGACCGTGGCCAGCCATTCGACGGTATGGTCGACGCCGGTCAGCACCCAGGCGCCGGCCACCAGGGCGGTGCGCTCGCCGGCAAACTTGTATTGCGGACGCTTGGGCGAGAAGGCCACCACCTGGGTGTCGAGCTCGATGCGCAGCGCGTTCGCGTCCGGCACCTTGACCACGGCATAGCCCTGGTTGACGAGGGCCGTGACCAGGTGGGAGCTGACGCCCTGGGCGAAAGCGCTCGACTGCTGCGAGGTCACGTAGAGCGGACGCTTGGCGTTCACCTTGAGCGAAGGCCCGAGCTGGCCCGCCATGTGGCGCGCGATGACGCCCCAGTGGGCGGCGGCCTGCAGCTTGTCCTGCTGGGTGCTCGGGAAATTGGTGGCCACCGGGGCCGGGCTGTAGGGAACGGCGCAGCCTGCCGTCAGCAGGGCGCCGAGAAGCGCGAGGCCGGCTCGAAATCGCATGAAGATGAAGGTCCTGTCAGTCTGTCTCGATGGCGCCGTAACGGCGCGGGTTCGGGATGGACTGTAGCACAGGAGTTTCCCTACAGCAATTGCGCCATATGGCTATGATGGCTGTCAACAACGCTCGAGGCTCAGCCTGGAACCTCGGCGTCAAGCAGGAACGCCTCGATCATGGCCGCCAACAACTCCGGCTGGTCGTGGTGCAACATATGCCCCGCCCCTGGCATCATGCGCGCAGTCACCTTCGCCAGGTGCTCGCGGCGGCGGTCGATTTCCGCCCTCGCCTGCTCCTTCGGCCCCATCCAGCGCCACATTTCCGTCTCCTCCGCCTCGACCCACAGCACCGGCGCCGTGATCTGGGTCCAGCAGGCCAGCACCTCGTCCGCGTGGTAGAGCAGCGGCCCGGTCATCTTGTGGGCCGGGTCGCCCAGGATACGCCACTGGCCGTCGGCATCCAGGGCGGACCAGTGCCCGGCCAGGAAAGCCGCGCGTTCGCTAGATAAGCGCGGGTTGGTCTTCTGCAGGCGGCCCGCCACTTCCTCCAGGCTGGCGTAGCCACGCATTTCCGGCTTGGCGCGCAGTTCGTCCAGCCATTTGGCGTAGCGTCCCGGGGCCTGCGAAGGACGCGTGGCCGGCAGGCCGAAGCCTTCCAGGTTGATGAGCTTCGCGATGCGCGCGGGACGGATGCCCGCATACAGGCTGACGATATTCCCGCCCATGCTGTGCCCCAGCAGGTTCACGGCCTCGTCCGGCGCGTAATGGTCGAGCACGGCCTCGAGATCGGCCAGGTAGTCGGGAAACCAGTAGGTGTCGCCGTGGGTGCGCTCGCTCAGGCCGAAACCGCGCCAGTCGAAAGCGATCACGTGCCAGTCGCCCTTGAGCGCGTCGACCACGAACTGGAAGGAAGCCGCCACGTCCATCCAGCCATGCTGCATGAAGATCTTGGGCGCGCCCTCGCGGCCCCAGTGGCGCACGTGGCACTTCAGGCCGCGGATGGTCAGGAATTCGGAACGGGAGGCTTGCATGGCTTCTCAATAAAAGAACGATCGTTCGCATTATACGGCGTCGAACTTGATTTCGCACGGGATGCCCCCATTTGCTGGCGACCGGACGATGGCGGACGCAGGGTTTACAATAGCGGCATTTCAACCTTCCGCGAGCACATCCATGGCGATTTACCAGCTGGGCGAGCATGCGCCCGAGATCGACGTTTCAAGTTTCGTGGCCGATTCGGCGACCCTGATCGGCAAGGTCACGCTCGAGGCCAACGCTTCGGTGTGGTACGGCGCCACGCTGCGCGGCGACAACGAACGCATCACCATCGGCGAGAACAGCAATGTGCAGGAAGGCACGGTGATGCACACCGACATGGGCTTTCCCCTCACCCTTGGCAAGAACGTGACGGTCGGCCACCAGGCCATGCTGCATGGCTGCACGGTCGGCGATGGCTCGCTGATCGGCATCCAGGCCGTGATCCTGAACGGCGCGAAGATCGGCAAGGGCTGCCTGGTGGGCGCCGGCGCCCTGGTTACCGAAGGCAAGGAGTTCCCGGACGGTTCGCTGATCCTGGGTTCGCCTGCCAAGGTCGTGCGCACCCTGACGGAAGAAGACATGCTGCGCCTGCAGGCCAGCGCCGCGAGCTATGTGGCGCGCGGCCAGCTGTTCAAGGCGCAGCTCAAGCAAATCGGATAAGACAATGACTGAAGCAATGACCACCCCGCGCGACACCCTGCAAAAATTCATCTTCGACAACGCCGCAGTGCGCGGCGAGCTGATCGAGATTTCCGACACCTGGCGCGAGATCCAGGCGCGCCACGCCTACCCGAAGGCGGTGCGCTCGGCGCTCGGCGAGATGGTCGCGGCCAGCGCCCTGCTTTCGGCCAACCTGAAGTTCAATGGCGCCATCGTGATGCAGATCTTCGGCGACGGCCCGGTGCGCCTGCTGGTGGTCGAATGCGATGCCCAGCTGCGCATCCGCGCCACCGCGAAGCTCGCCCCGGACGCGGACATCCCTGAAACCGCCTCGCTCACCGACATGTTCAATGTGAACGGCAAGGGCCGCTTCGTGATCACCCTGGACCCGGCCGACAAGGTTCCGGGCCAGCAGCCCTACCAGGGCGTGGTGCCGCTCATCGGCGAGGACATGGCGACCGTCATCGAAAACTACATGCTGCGTTCCGAGCAGATGGACACGCGCCTGTGGCTGGCGGCCGACGACAGCGTCTCGCGCGGCCTGCTGCTGCAGAAGCTCCCGCGCCACAGCGGCAAGGACGACCAGCAGAAGCAGGCCTCGGAAGCCGAAGACCTGGAAACCTGGAACCGCGCCGTGATGCTGGGCCAGACCCTGAAACGCGATGAACTCCTCTCCACCGGCATCGAAACCCTGCTCAAGCGCCTGTTCTGGGAAGAGACCATCCGCGTCTTCGATCCGCAGCACCCGCAGTTCCACTGCAGCTGCACGCGCGAGAAGGTCGGCAATATGCTCAAGATGCTGGGCCAGCCGGAAGTCGAGTCGGCGCTGGCCGACCTGGGTGAACTGGGCATCAACTGCGACTTCTGCGGCAAGCACTACGCCTTCGACAAGGTCGACTGCGCCCAGCTGTTCGCCAGTGACACCCCGGTGGAAACCATGATGCCGGCCAGCGGCAGCATCCAATAAAAGACCAGACGACGATGCGCGACACGCCCCGTAGCCAGTTCCCCCACTTCCTCGTGATTCCCACGCGCTGGATGGACAATGACAGCTACGGGCATGTCAACAACGTCAACTACTACAGCTTCTTCGACACGGCGGTCAACCGCCACCTGATCGAGCAGGGAGTGCTGGACATCCACCAGGGCTCTGTTGTCGGCCTGGTGGTGGAAACCGGCTGCCAGTATTTCAGCTCGATCTCCTTCCCCGACACCGTGCATGCCGGCGTGCGCGTGGCGAAGCTCGGCAACTCGAGTGTGCGCTACGAGATCGCGCTGTACCGCAACGACGATCCCCTGCCCTCGGCGGCCGGCCACTTCACCCACGTCTACGTGGACCGCGCCACGAACCGGCCGACGCCGATTCCCGCCGCGACGCGCGCCGTCCTCGAGAAGCTTTTGTAGGGTGGGCGGGGAATTTAGTCCAGTGGACTAAATTCCGCCCACCCTACAACCCCAACGCCTTACAGCCCGAAGGCCAGCACGATCATGGCCTGGCGGCCGGCTCGGGCTCCGCGAAGGTGTACACCACCAGCGCATCGTTGTCCCAGCTCTTGTCACGCAGCGGCGCCTGGAAGACGTGGCCGTTGTCACGCAGCGGCAGTCCGGACTTGCGCTCTCCGGACACCACGACGGCCGAGAGCAGGCGCTGCGGCGCGCGGTACAGGTAGGCCGTCATCGGCAGGTTGCAGATGCCGCCGGCGGCCACGGCGCCGGCGCGGTACATCAGGGGGATCTCTTCCTTGCGCACCGCCGCCCGGACCTCGCATTCCAGCCGCAGGTCGCCCAGGCGGCGCGCGTTCGCCGGCACGCCGGGCGTGTTGATGCGCGGACGCCAGCGGAACTGGTCCTTTTTGCGGTTCAGGAGCAGGTCTGCGTTGTCAGCCAGCGCTTCCTGGCTGCGCGGCAGCACGAAGGTAGCGTCCTTGTCGAGCGGCAGCGCGATATCGACCGTATTCCCGGCAAGGCGCAGCTGCAGGCCCTCGGGGTTCGCCATCTTGCCGTCCCTGGTCCAGAGCTCGAAGCGCAGGCTGGCCTGGGGCGCCATGCGCGCGTGCTTTTCATCCCACACGTCCAGGCCGCGCACCATGTGCCGGTAGGGCTGCAGTTCGGGGTCCTTGATGCTGCTGACCTGTACCTGTTCGGCCGGAGCCTCCTGGGGTGCGGCATCCTGCGCAAACGTGGGGGCGGCCATCGTCAGCAGGACGGCCATGATCGACAAGGGTTTCATGCATCTCCAATCAGGATTTCGATGCATGAATTGTAAGGACTCCCGCGCGCCGAAAATGCGCACATCGTCACGACCCGCTGATGAACCGGGACACTCAAAATACGCGTTTTTTGTAGCGGTGATAAGCTGATGCATCTTTGACAGTGTTGTCGATTTATACAAACACTGCAGTACTCACCACAGGAGAAATGCGATGCACATGGATACTGGAATCAGCACCGAAGACCGTGCCAAGATCGTCGAATCCCTCTCGACGGTACTGGCGGATGCCTACATGCTCTACCTGAAAACCCACAACTTCCACTGGAACGTGACCGGCCCGCTGTTTTCGAGCCTGCACGTGATGTTTGAGGAACAGTACACCGAGCAGTGGAATGCGCTGGACGAAATCGCCGAGCGCATCCGCGCCCTGGGCCACTTCGCCCCGGCCACCTATAAGCGCTATGCCGAGCTGTCGAACATCAAGGAAGAGCCGGAAGTGCTCTCGTCGAAGGACATGCTGCGCCAGCTGGTCGACGGCAACGAGACCCTGATCCGCACCCTGCGCGCGGGCGTCAAGGTTGCCGACGAGCTGGAAGACTATCCGACCGCCGACATGCTGACTACCCGCATGGAGGTGCACGAGAAGAATGCCTGGATGCTGCGCTCCTTCCTGGAGCAGGGCGCCGGCGCGCAACAGGGCGACGCTTCGTCGGACTGAGCGGCGAAGCCGCCAAATGAAAAACGCGCCGGAAGGCGCGTTTTTTGTAGGGTGGGCGGCTTTGCCGCCCACGCGGTCGACGCACGGTCGAAAGCCACGGAGTTGGCCCGCACACGGGTTTGACCGCGTGGGCGGGAGACCCGCCCACCCTACGGAATCCCTTACCTAGCTGCGGCCACCCGACATGTGCAGGTCGACCACCCTCATAATCTCGAGGGTGAGATCGAGGTTGAACTCCTCCGCCATCAGGGCAGCCTGCAGCTCTTCGCGCGGCATGCCGACGCTTGCCGCCAGTTCGCCCAGGCCGGGCGCCGCGGCGACAGCCTTCATGGCGGCCGAGATGGCGGCGCCATCGCCGTCCTCGAAGGCATCGGCCAGCAGATCGGCGATCGCGTCGAGCGAATCGAGTCCGCCCTGGTTCTTTGGTGCGCTCATGATGTTCCGTGATTCCTCGGCGCCGCTTAGTGCGTCACCTTCTGCTTGTCCTTGTTCTTCGGCTCGGGCGGGGGCGGCGGCACGGTCATCGAGACCGCGGGCTGCTCGTCCTTGCGCAGCACCTGCACGAAGATTTCGTTCTGCTTGATCATGCCCAGATCGAAGCGCGCACGCTCTTCGACCGCGCCGAGGCCGTCGCGCAGGTCGCGCACTTCCGATTCGAGCATGGCATTGCGCGCCTTGAGCTGCTCGGTCTTGAGGCGGGTCGCCTCGACCTGGTCGCGCATGTCGGCGACCAGCAGCCAGCTGCCCTTGCCCAGCCACAGCGGGTACTGGATCAGGATCAGCAGGGCGGCAAGCGCAATGGTGATGAGTCGCATGAGGGGTACAAAAAGGCCGGCCCTGAACAGCGAGGCCGGCCGGCTTTACATTACTTCAGGTTGTAGAAGGCGTCGCGGCCCGGGTAGCTGGCGACGTCGCCCAGGTCTTCCTCGATGCGCAGCAGCTGGTTGTACTTGGCCATGCGGTCCGAACGCGACATCGAGCCAGTCTTGATCTGCAGGGCGTTCAGGCCCACCGCGATGTCGGCAATCGTCGAGTCCTCGGTCTCGCCCGAACGGTGCGAGATCACGGCGGTGTAGCCGGCGCGCTTGGCCATCTCGATGGCGGCGAAGGTCTCGGTCAGGGTGCCGATCTGGTTGATCTTGATGAGGATCGAGTTGGCGATGCCCTTCTGGATGCCCTCTTTCAGGATCTTGGTGTTGGTGACGAACAAATCGTCGCCGACCAGCTGGACCTTCTTGCCCAGCGCGGCGGTCAGCAGCGCCCAGCCTTCCCAGTCGCCTTCGGCCATCGCGTCTTCGATCGAGATGATCGGGTACTTGTCGCACCAGGTGGCCAGCATGTTGGTGAAGTCCTGCGCGGAGAGTTGCACGCCGCCTTCGCCTTCCAGCACGTACTTGCCGTCCTTGTGGAATTCGCTGGCCGCGCAGTCCAGGCCCAGCGCGAAGTCCTGGCCGGCCACGTAGCCGGCCTGCTCGATCGCCTGCATGATCAGCTTGATCGCTTCCTCATGGTTGGCCACCGACGGGGCGAAGCCGCCTTCGTCGCCGACCGCGGTGTTCAGGCCTTTCGAATGCAGGATCTTCTTCAGGGTGTGGAACACCTCGGCGCCCCAGCGGATCGCTTCCTTGAACGACGGTGCGCCGACCGGGATGATCATGAATTCCTGGATGTCCAGGTTGTTGTCGGCGTGGGCGCCGCCGTTGATGACGTTCATCATCGGCACCGGCATCTGCATCGCGCCCGAACCGCCGAAGTAGCGGTACAGCGGCAGGCCCGCTTCTTCAGCGGCGGCCTTCGCCACGGCCATCGACACGGCCAGCATGGCGTTGGCGCCCAGGCGGCTCTTGTTCTCGGTGCCGTCGAGGTCGATCAGGGTGCGGTCCAGGAAAGCCTGTTCGTTGGCATCCAGGCCCATGATCGCTTCGGAGATCTCGGTGTTGATATTCTCGCAGGCCTGCAGCACGCCCTTGCCGAAGTAGCGCTTCGGATCACCGTCGCGCAGTTCGATCGCTTCGCGCGAACCGGTCGAGGCGCCCGAAGGGACGGCGGCGCGGCCCATCACGCCCGACTCCAGCAGCACGTCGCACTCGACGGTCGGATTGCCGCGCGAGTCAATGATTTCACGGCCGATAATATCAACGATGGCACTCATGTTTTACAGTCTCCGGAAGTAAAAAGTCAGTGTATTCGGTACGCGCACGCGCCCAGCCGCAGGGCGCGCGCGGCGATGATGCTGTTACTTGAAGTCCGCTTCGAGGAAGCCGGTCTTCTTGACGATGCGGTCGATCTCGACCAGGGTCGTGAGCAGTTCCTTCATGCGGCCGAGCGGCACAGCGTTCGGGCCGTCCGACATGGCGTTCGCCGGGTCGGGGTGGGTTTCCATGAACAGGCCGGCGATGCCGGCAGCCACGGCTGCGCGCGACAGCACCGGGATGTGCTCGCGCTGGCCGCCCGACGAGGTGCCCTGGCCGCCCGGCAGCTGCACCGAGTGGGTCGCGTCGAACACCACCGGGCAGTTCGATTCGCGCATGATGGCGAGCGAACGCATGTCCGAGACCAGGTTGTTGTAGCCGAAGGAGGCGCCGCGCTCGCAGGCCATGAAGTTGTCCTCGTTCAGGCCC
>JBFLVV010000021.1:0-10100 GCA_040758275.1 Pseudomonadota bacterium | reverse complement strand
CACGTTCTTCATGTCGCCCGGCGCCAGGAACTGGCCCTTCTTGATGTTGACCGGCTTGCCCGAACGCGCGCAGGCGTTGATGAAGTCGGTCTGGCGGCACAGGAAGGCCGGGGTCTGCAGCACGTCCACGACGCTGGCGACGACCGGGATTTCTTCCTCGGTGTGCACGTCGGTGAGGACCGGCACGCCGATTTCGCGGCGCACGTCGGCCAGGATTTCCAGGCCCTTCTCCATGCCCGGACCGCGGAACGACTTGCCCGAGGAGCGGTTCGCCTTGTCGAAAGACGATTTGTAAATGAAGGGGATGCCCAGGGCGCTCGTGATTTCCTTCAGGGTGCCGGCGGTGTCGAGCGCCATCTGGCGCGATTCGATCACGCAGGTGCCTGCGATCAGGAAGATCGGTTTGTCGAGGCCGATATCGAATCCGGCGAGTTTCATGCTGCGTCTCCTTGGAGTGCGGATGCGGAATTGGCTGCCACGTTGGTGTTGGCGGCCTGGTGCTTCAGGGCGGCCTGGATGAAGGCGGTGAACAGCGGGTGGCCGTTACGCGGGGTCGACTTGAACTCCGGGTGGAACTGCACGCCGATGTAGAACGGATGGGTGTCACGGGAGAGTTCCATGATCTCCAGCAGGTCTTCGTTCGGGGTGCGCGCCGACACCACCAGGCCCGCCGCTTCGATCTTCGGCAGGTAGTAGTTGTTACCTTCGTAGCGGTGGCGGTGACGCTCGGTCACGACGTTGCCGTAGATCTCGGCGGCCAGGGTGCCCGGGTTCACCGCGCAGGTCTGGGCGCCCAGGCGCATGGTGCCGCCCAGGTCCGAATTCACGTCGCGCTTCTCGACCTTGCCGTCATGGTTCTGCCACTCGGTGATGAGGGCGACCACCGGCTGGTCGGTTTCCGGATCGAACTCGGTCGAATTCGCGTTCGGCAGGCCGGCCACGTGGCGCGCGTACTCGATCAGCGCGACCTGCATGCCCAGGCAGATGCCCAGGTAGGGAATCCTGTTTTCGCGGGCGTAGCGGGCAGCTTGAATCTTGCCTTCCACGCCGCGCTTGCCGAAGCCGCCCGGCACCAGGATGGCGTCGTACTTGGCCAGGTGCTCGCAGCCTTTCGATTCGATCTCTTCCGAGTCGAGATATTCGATGTTGACGCGGCTCTCGGTGTGGATGCCGGCGTGGCGCAGCGCCTCGGTCAGGGACTTGTACGATTCGATCAGGTCGACGTACTTGCCCACCATGCCGATGGTGATTTCGTGCTTCGGGTTTTCCAGGGTGTGGATCAGCTTGGTCCACATCGACAGGTCGGCCTTCGGTGCTTCCAGGCCGAGCGCTTCGAGGATGATGTCGTCCAGGCCCTGGTCGCACAGCACCTGCGGCACCTTGTAGATGGTGTCCACGTCCCACACGGAGATGACGGCCTGCTCTTCCACGTTGGCGAACAGCGAGATCTTGGCGCGCTCGTCGTCCGGGATGCGGCGGTCGGCGCGGCACAGCAGCGCGTTCGGCGAGATACCGATCTCGCGCAGCTTCTGCACCGAGTGCTGGGTCGGCTTGGTCTTGAGTTCGCCGGCCGATGCGATGTAAGGCACCAGGGTCAGGTGCACGAAGGCGGCGCCCTTGCGGCCCGAGCGCAGCGACAGCTGGCGCGCGGCTTCCAGGAAGGGCAGCGATTCGATGTCGCCGACGGTACCGCCGATCTCGACCAGCGCCACGTCCACGCCTTCGGCGCCGCGGCGGATATAGTCCTGGATCTCGTTGGTGATGTGCGGGATCACCTGCACGGTCTTGCCGAGATACTCGCCACGGCGCTCTTTACGAATCACGGATTCGTAGATCTGGCCGGTGGTGAAGTTGTTCACCTTCTTCATGCGGGTGCTGATGAAGCGCTCGTAGTGGCCCAGGTCCAGGTCGGTCTCGGCGCCGTCGTCGGTGACGAACACTTCGCCGTGCTGGGTAGGACTCATGGTGCCCGGGTCCACGTTGATGTACGGGTCGAGCTTGAGCATGGTGACTTTGAGGCCGCGCGATTCGAGGATCGCGGCTAGGGAAGCGGCCGCGATCCCCTTGCCCAGGGAAGACACGACGCCGCCAGTGACGAATACGAATTTGGTCATTTGTACTGAAGGTGCCGAATGGCACGCGCGGGAAATAGAAATTATACCTTAAACGGCGCAAATACTCCCGGCCGCCCGGCCAAATCCTGATAAAAGCGTCCATTGACAGAAATAAACACCGCATCCCGGCGATGCTCTTTCCAATAGCAGAGCCGGACCCGCCTTCACTCTATGCCTGGCAAATTGACCGCCGGGTGGGGGTGCATCCTATACTGCGATTTTTTGTGGCGCCGCCATGCATACACTCATCGACCAGTCCGCCGACGCCATCGCCGCTCCACCGGATCCCGGACCGCGCACCCTGGCCCTCTCCTTCACCGGCGACGGCCGCGAGTACTTCCGCATCTGGGTGGTCAACCTGCTGCTCTCGCTGGCAACGCTCGGCATCTACTCGGCCTGGGCCAAGGTCCGGCGCCTGCAGTATTTCGACCGCAACACCCATCTTGCCGGCGCCACCTTCGATTTCCACGGCAATCCGCGCGCGGTGCTGGTCGGGCGCCTGCTCTCGGTCGTGCTGCTGGGCGCCTACCACTACGCCTTCGGTTTCTCGACCGCCTTCGGCCTGGCCGTCATCCTCGGCCTGCTGGCGGCATTTCCCTACCTGATGCGCGGCGCCCTGCGCTTTCGCCTCGGGAATACCAGCTACCGCGGCCTGTGGCTGGGCTTCGACGGTTCGATAGGCCAGGCCTACCTGGCCTGGCTGCCGCCGGCCCTGGTCTTCCTGCTGCCGGGCGTGCTGCTGGCGCTGTATCCTGAGCGCCCGGAGCTGGCGGCGCTGCCCCTGCCCTTCTACCTGGCCTGGCCGTTGATGCATGCACAGCTGCGCCATTTCCAGCATGCCCACCTGCTGCTGGGCGACCAGCATTCGCGCTACGAGGTCAAGGCGCGCAGCTTCTACAAGCCATATTTTGTCGCAGGCTCGCTGGGAATCGCCGTGGTGATGACGGCCGGCATCCTGGTCGGCTTCGCCGGGGCGATGATCGCAGGCCCGCGCCAGGCCGGCATGATCGCCGGCCTGCTCACCGCCGTCATCACGGTGTACGTCATGTACCTGCTGGCCGGCCCCTACATGGTAGTGCGGGTCTCGAACCTGGCCTGGTCGAACACCACCTTCCCCGGCGTGCGCATCCGCTCCACCCTGCCGGCGCGCGCCTTCATGAAACTGCAGACCAAGAACGTGCTGCTCACCCTGCTCACCCTGGGCCTGTACCGGCCCTTCGCGGTGGTGAGCGTCTACCGCTTCCGCCTCGCCCACGTGGAGATCGAGGTCGACGGCGACATCGAAGCCTTCACCAGCCACGTCGCGAAGCGCGGCGGCGCGGCCGGCGACGGCGCCGCCGACGGTTTTGGCATCGACCTTTCCTGGTAAGGACATCATGAGCGCAGCCCATTATTTCGACGGCCACAGCGCCCGTCTGCACGCCGTCCAGCTCAGCACCGGCAACGGCGCCATCCACCTGCACGGCGAGACCTCGCGCAGCTATTCGCTGGCCGGCACCCGCCTGGCCGAGCCCTTCGAGCACGCCCCCACCGTCCTTTACTTCAAGGACGGCAGCCACGCCGAAGTGCCCGACCCGGGCATGCGGCAGCAACTGATGGAGGCCCTTGGCTACCGCAAGTCCTGGGTGGTGCGCTGGCAGGAGCACATGGCGGCCAGCCTGCTCGCGCTGGCGCTGCTGGTGGCCCTGATCGTCTCCGCCTGGTTCTGGGGCCTGCCGGCGGCGGCCGAGCGCCTGTCGCGCGAAGTGCCGCCTTCGGCCGACCGGGCCCTGGGCGAGAATGCCCTCGCCCTGCTGCAGAAACAGAACATCCTGCAGCCCTCGCGCTTCAGCGAAGACCGCCTGGAGGCGCTGCAGGGCCTGCTGCAGCGGGTCCAGCCGGCGTCGCCGCGCATCGCGCTGCGCCTGCGGGTGGTGGATGCGCCCCTGCTGGGACCGAACGCGCTGGCCTTCCCGGACGGGACCATCGTCCTGACCGACCAGCTGGTGCGCACCGCCCTCGGCGAAAGCGGCGACCTCGACGCTAGAGCCGCCGCCATGCTGGCCGGCGTGCTGGCGCACGAGGTCGGGCACATCGAAATGCGCCACAGCGTGCGCAGGATGACGCGCGCCTCCCTGACGGCGGCCCTGTCGGCGACCCTGTTCGGCGACTTCAGCGCGGTCGCCGCCGGCATGCCGGCCCTGCTCGGCAATATGGAATATTCGCGCGACATGGAGCTGGCCGCCGACGGCTATGCGGCGGCGGCATTGAAACGGCGCGGCATCTCCACCCTGCCCCTGGCCGACCTGTTCGACCACCTGGACGAGCAGGCGGACAAGACGACGCCGAAGATGCTGCGCCAGGTGATGTCCTATGCCTCGACCCACCCGGACGCCTATGCGCGCAGCCAGCGCCTGCGCGAAGCGGAGCCGGAAACCGACGAGGACGCCGCCGAATAGTCACAGATTGTTGCAAATCGTCTATACGTGCATGGTTGAATGCACTTTCCGAGTGCGTTTACATTTCGGTTGGGCAATAATTCTTACTTTTCGTTCTTGAGAAAGTAAGCGGCGCCTGCCGACGGGGCGCCAGCCCGACCGACCCATGCGTACCCTCAACAATCTCACTATCGGCGTGCGGCTTGCCGCCGGCTTCGCCCTGACCCTGTTCATGGCCGTCCTGATCGCCGGCACCGGCATGTGGCGCCTCGACCAGGTCGCCACCGCAGCCCGCGCCACCCTGGCCACGCCGCTGGCCAAGGAGCGCCTGATCGCCGAGTGGCACACCCAGATCTTCGGCGCCGTGCGCCGCACCGCCGCCATCGTCAAGAGCAGCGATCCCTCGCTCACCGCCTTCTTCAAGGAAGACGCCGCGGTGACGGCCAAGGCCGCCGCCGACCTCGTCAAGCAGATCGAACCGCTGGTCGCGGGCGAGAAGGAAACCGCCCTGTTCCAGCGCATCATGGAGCAGCGCAAGCAGTACGGCGCCGCGCGCGACAACGCCGTCAAGGCCAAGGAAGCGGGCGACCAGGCGCTGGCCGACCAGATCCTCGACGAGAAATTCACGCCGGTGTCCAAGGCCTACCAGGAGTCGATCCACGAACTGCTGGCCCTGCAGCGCGACAGCATCGCCGTCACCGCCGCCGGGATCGACGCCACCGCCGCGCGCGGCGAGACCTGGATCGCCGGCCTCACCGCCCTGATGGTGCTGGCGGGCGCACTGTTCGCGTGGACGCTCACCCGCGGCATCACCCGTCCGATCCGCGAAGCCGTGCAGGCCGCCGAGACCGTGGCCGCAGGCGACCTCACCGTGCAGATCGCGTCGAACAGCCGCGACGAGACCGGCGCTCTGCTGCGCGCCCTCTCCCACATGAACGACAGCCTGGCGAAGATCGTCAGCGAGGTGCGTAGCGGCACCGACACCATCGGCACCGCCTCGGGCGAGATCGCCGCCGGCAGCCTCGACCTGTCCAGCCGCACCGAGCAGCAGGCCGCATCGATCGAGGAAACCGCCGCTTCGATGGAAGAACTCACCGGCACCGTGCGCCAGAACGCCGACAACGCGCGCCAGGCCAACCAGCTGGCCATCACCGCCTCGAGCGTCGCGACCCAGGCGGGCACCGTGGTCGAGCAGGTCATCGCCACCATGGGCTCGATCAACGATTCGTCGAAGAAGATCGTCGACATCATCGGCGTCATCGACGGCATCGCCTTCCAGACCAATATCCTGGCGCTGAACGCCGCCGTTGAAGCCGCGCGTGCGGGCGAACAGGGCCGCGGCTTCGCGGTCGTCGCTTCCGAAGTGCGTACCCTGGCCCAGCGCTCGGCCGCCGCCGCCAAGGAAATCAAGGGCCTGATCGGCGACTCGGTCGAGAAGGTCGAAGCGGGCACCAGGCTGGTCGACCAGACCGGCGAGACCATGGACCAGGTAGTGAGCGCGATCCAGCGCGTGACCGACATCATGGCCGAGATCTCCTCGGCCAGCCAGGAGCAGATCCACGGCATCGACCAGGTCAACCAGGCGATCGGCCTGATGGACGAATCGACCCAGCAGAACGCCGCCCTGGTCGAGGAATCGGCCGCCGCGGCCGGCGCCCTGCAGGAACAGGCCGCGCGCCTGGCCGGCCTGGTGAACGTGTTCAAGCTCGACGCGCGCATGGCGGCGAAAGTGGAAACGCCCGCGCGCGCCCTGGCCGTCGTGGCCCGGCAGGCGCGCGCCAAGGCTGCGACGCCGGCACGCAGCAGCGCCAAGGTATCCGAAGAAGAGTGGGAGACCTTCTGATCGTTACCGTAGGGTGGGCGGTCCTCCGCCCACGCGTTCAACGAACGGATTTTGAGCCACGGAGCGGGTCAGGAGGCGTGATTTGAACGCGTGGGCAGAATCTGCCCACCCTACAACTGCAAAAAAAAGGATCCACGACGTGGATCCTTTTTTTCGTTTGGGGCTACCGAATTACTTCTGGCCCGGCTTGAGCAGGTCCAGCAGGATCGCGGTTTCCGCGGTGATGAAGGAACGCACGGTCGGCTTGAAGTCCGGCGCCCATTGCGGCGAGTGGGTGCCCGGCGGGTACTTGCCGGCGGCGCGCGCCGCGGCCAGCTTGCCCGGCTCGACGGCGCCCACGTGCAGCAGCACGGCCTTGACGCCGGCCTGGCCGTAGTTGGCGAAGTCTTCCGAGGTCATCTTGGCCGGCATCTCGACCACCTTGTCGGCGCCGAGTGCGCCCTGCACTGCCTTGACGGCGCGCGCGGTCAGTTCCGGATCGTTGTAGACCGAGTCGGCGCCCGGCTTGATTTCGACCAGCGGCTCCTTCGGCATGCCCGAGGCGATCGCCTCGCCCTTCACTTCACGCTGGATGCTGGCCAGCACGCGCTTGCGCACTTCCGGCTTGAAGGTACGCACGG
Organism: Pseudomonadota bacterium; assembly: GCA_040758275.1. Taxonomy (GTDB): domain Bacteria; phylum Pseudomonadota; class Gammaproteobacteria; order Burkholderiales; family Burkholderiaceae_D; genus Telluria. The sequence continues at coordinate 3,106 of JBFLVV010000021.1, read as the reverse complement.
TGAGCTGCAGCTTGACCTGGTCCGGCACGATGTTCGCCTGGGTGCCGCCGTGGATGCTGCCGACGGTGATGACGACCGGGTCGGCCGGGTTGTTCTCGCGCGAGATCAGGGTCTGCAGCGCCTGCACGACACGTGCCGACAGCACGACCGGGTCGCGGGTTTCCTGCGGCGTGGCGCCGTGGCCGCCCTGGCCGAACAGGGTGATGGTGACGGTGTCGGCCGAGGCGCGGAAGTGGCCCGCGTGGTAGCCGACCTGGCCGGCCGGCAGCGTGCCTTCGTCATGCATCGACAGCGCGTAGTCGGGCTTCGGGAAGCGCTTGAACAGGCCGTCCTTGAGCATGGCTTCGGAGCCGGTCAGCGGCTCTTCGGCCGGCTGGCCGACCAGCATCAGGGTGCCGCTCCACAGCTTGCGGTTTTCCGCCATCAGCTTGGCGGTCGCGTACCAGGCCGACATGTGCACGTCGTGGCCGCAGGCGTGCATGGTCGCGACGGTCTCGCCGGCGGCGTTCTTGGCGGTCGCCGTGCTGGCGAACGGCAGGCCGGTCTTTTCCTGGACCGGCAGGCCGTCCATTTCGGTGCGCAGCATGGCGACCGGGCCCGGGCCGTTCTTCAGGATCGCCACGACGCCGGTGCCGCCGACGCCGGTGGTCACCTCGAAGCCGAGCGCCTTGACGCGTTCGGCCAGCTTCTTCGCGGTCTGGTGCTCGGCAAAGGCGAGCTCGGGGTTGCGGTGCAGGTCCTGGTAGAGGGCCTCGATGGCGGGATAGTCCTTGTCGAGCTGGGCGGCGATGGCCGGCGGCAGGGAGGTCTGGGCCTGGGCGGCGGCGGCGGCGAAGGCGCAGGCTGCGGCGACGAAATGGGGGATGAGGCGAATCGTTGGTTTCATGAATTGCTCGATGTGGACGAAAAAGTACCTGACCCGGCATGCGGATCACAGGCGGGTCAAAAGCGTAACAGCCAGACTTTTTCGCAGCAATATTTAACAATTAACATAGTGGGTATTCTGTAGAAAAGTGTCGTAAAAATTTCCCTGCATCACTTTTTCTCTTCCGCAACGCACCATGGTGGCCGTACAATTCTCTCCTTTGTTCCGCATTTGTCCCACATTTGCGCCGCCCTGTGCCGCCTGCGGACCTGCTACTGCGGACCAACCTCCCCTACCACATTCGAAGGAAGCTTCATGGGTTTCATTTCTAACATCAAGATCGGCAAGCGCCTGGGATTGGGCTTCGCCATGATCCTGGCGATGACCGTCCTGATCGCCACCGCGGGCGTCTGGCGCCTGAGCGAAGTCGCTTCCGCCACGCGCGACATGATGGCCGCCCCGCTGACCAAGGAGCGCCTGATCACCGACTGGTACAGCCTGAACTACGCCTCGATCCGCCGGACCGCGGCGATCGTCAAGAGCACCGACCCGGCCCTCGGCCCCTATTTCAAGGAAGACGCCGCGGCGTCGGTCAAGAAGGCCGCCGAACTGCTCAAGCAGATCGAACCGCTGGTCGCGGGCGAGCGCGAGAAGGCGCTGTTCGCTTCCATCCTCGAGCAGCGCAAGGCCTACAGCGCCTCGCGCGACGGCGCCGTGAAGGCCAAGGCGGACGGCAATGCCGAGGAAGCGGCGCGCATCCTCGACCAGGAATTCACCCCGGCGGCGACCAAATACCAGAACCTGCTGCACGACCTGGTGGTCATGCAGCGCAGCAGCATCGACGAGACCGCGAAAGCGATCGACGCGACCGCGAGCCGCAGCACCACGACCATCACCGTCCTGACCGCCGGCGCTGTGGCCCTCGGCGCCATCCTGTCCTGGCTGCTCACCACCGGCATCACCCGCCCGATCCGCACCGCCGTCGAAGTCGCCGAGACCGTGGCCGGCGGCGACCTGACGCGCCGCATCGATGCTTCCGGCAAGGACGAAACCGGCGCCCTGCTGCGCGCCCTGCGCCACATGAACGACAGCCTGGTGGCCATCGTCAGCCAGGTCCGCAGCGGCACCGACACCATCGCCACCGGATCGAGCGAGATCTCGGCCGGCAACCTGGATCTCTCGGCGCGCACCGAACAGCAGGCCAGCGCGCTGGAAGAAACCGCCGCCTCGATGGAAGAGCTGACCACCACCGTGCGCCAGAACGCCGACAATGCCCGCCAGGCCAACCAGCTCTCGATCGCCGCCTCGGAAGTTGCGGCCCAGGGTGGCGCGGTGGTCGGCGAGGTCATTACGACCATGGGCTCGATCAACGATTCGGCCAGGAAGATCGTCGACATCATCGGTGTCATCGACGGCATCGCCTTCCAGACCAATATCCTGGCGCTGAACGCCGCCGTGGAAGCGGCGCGCGCCGGCGAACAAGGCCGCGGCTTCGCGGTCGTCGCAAGCGAAGTGCGCACCCTGGCGCAACGCTCCGCGGCAGCGGCCAAGGAAATCAAGGGCCTGATCGGCGACTCGGTCGACAAGGTCGATGCCGGTACCCGCCTGGTCGACCAGGCTGGCGCCACCATGCAGCAGGTGGTCGAATCGATCCGCCGCGTCACCGACATCATGGGCGAGATCACCCACGCCAGCCAGGAACAGACCGGCGGCATCGAACAGGTCAATGCCGCCATCGGCCAGATGGACGAGGTGACCCAGCAGAACGCCGCGCTGGTCGAGGAATCGGCCGCCGCCGCGACCTCGATGCAGGACCAGGCCGCCAAGCTGGCGCAGGTGGTGGGCGTGTTCAAGCTCGATGCGCGCGATGAGGCGCCTCGTAGCGACACCAGGCCGGCGCCGGCACGCGCACTGGCGGCGCCCGCGAAACCGGCGGCGCGCCCGGCCAGGCCGGCGGCGCGCGCCACGGCCGCGCAGAAGGAATGGGAAGAGTTCTGAGCGTCCCTTCCTGACTTACAAGAAGCCCAGCAAATTTGCCGGGTTTTTTGTACCCTGACGCAGAGTTTGACCGAGACATTTCGCGGCCGCCGCGCAATCGCTGCAGGAGCTAGACTCTAAGTAGTCGCACAATTTTTGCTGTCAAAGTCAAATTGGCAATGCAGCAGGGGTTGAGCGATGAAGCATTTGGAGTTGACCAAGGACGAGCAGCGTACGCTACGTGAAATGGGTGTTTTTCACCCG
>JBFLVV010000020.1:0-75612 GCA_040758275.1 Pseudomonadota bacterium | reverse complement strand
CCGCTATACTGATTCATGCTGGCCTCCTGTAAACAAGTTCAACTGGACATTGACTTCTTTACTTTACTCTCGGCTCTCGCCGGAGGGAGGCTGGCTATATGATTATCAGGTCTGACAAACGGACACGAGCTCAGCGATATGTCCGCCTATTGTTCAGTTCGTGTCCGAATGTCAGACCTGACACCGAGTTTGGTCCCGAATTACGCAGCCTGAGCAGCCGTCCATCGCCCCTTCGCGCAAGGGCTATAATTGCCAGAATATCGAAAGCGCACATACCGGTTACCGACGTGAACTCCCATCTCGAACAGCTCCACCCCTACCCCTTCGAACAGCTGCGCCAGCTCTTCAGCGCGGTCGTCCCGAACGCCGCCTACAGCCCGATCAGCCTGGGCATCGGCGAACCCAAACACCCGACCCCGGCCTTCATCGAGAAAGCCCTGATGCATGCGATGTCCGGCCTGTCGAGCTATCCCAGCACCCACGGCAACGAAGCGCTGCGCGTGGCGATCGCGGGCTGGCTCGAGCGCCGCTACGGCATCCCGGCGGTCGATGCGAACACCATGGTGCTGCCGGTGAACGGCTCGCGCGAGGCGCTGTTCGCCTTTGCCCAGTGCGTCATCGACGCATCAAAAGGCGATGCGCTGGTGATGAGCCCGAACCCCTTCTACCAGATCTACGAAGGCGCGGCCCTGCTGTCGGGCGCCCAGCCCTACTACGTGAATTCGGAACCGGGCCGCAACTTCGCGCCGGATTACGGCAGCGTGCCGGATGAGGTCTGGTCGCGCGTGCAGCTGCTCTACGTCTGCTCGCCCGGGAACCCGACCGGCGCCGTGCTCACGCTGGAAGACTGGAAGCAGCTGTTCGAACTCGCCGATCGCCACGGCTTCGTGATCGCATCGGACGAGTGCTATTCCGAGATCTATTTCGGCTCCACGCCGCCGCTGGGCGCGCTTGAGGCGGCGCATCAGCTGGGCAGGAGCGGCGGCGAGCGCCCTTACGCGAACCTGGTCGTGTTCTCCAGCCTGTCGAAGCGTTCCAACGTGCCGGGCATGCGCTCGGGCTTCGTGGCGGGCGACCCGCAGCTGCTCAAGAAATTCCTGCTCTACCGCACCTACTGCGGCGGCGCGATGTCGCCGCCGGTGCAGGCAGCCTCGGTGGCCGCATGGAGCGACGAGCACCACGTGCAGGACAACCGCGCCCTCTACCGCGAGAAGTTCAACCTCATCACCCCGCTGCTCAGGCAGGTGATGGACGTCGAGCTGCCGGACGCGGGCTTCTACCTGTGGGCCGACGTGCGCAGGAGCGGCCTCTCCGACACCGAGTTCGCACGCCGACTGTACGCCGAATATAATGTGACGGTTTTGCCGGGCAGTTATCTTGCACGCGAAGCGCACGGCCTCAACCCGGGCCGCAACCGTATCCGCATGGCGCTGGTCGCCAGCGTCGACGAAGGACTCGAAGCCGCCAACCGCATCGTCGAGTTCTGCAAGAGCCTCTGAGGCAGCACCACCGAAATACCCTAACCAGAGAATCGCATCATGACCCAACAACTCCAGAACATCATCGACACCGCGTGGGAACAGCGCGCGGAGATCAGCCCGACCAGCGCCAGCGCCGAAGTGCGCGACGCGGTCGCCCACGTGCTCGCGGGCCTCGACGCCGGCACCCTGCGCGTGGCGCAGAAAGACAGCGGCAGCTGGGTCGTGAACCAGTGGATCAAGAAGGCCGTCCTGCTGTCCTTCCGCCTCGAGAACAACGTGCAAGTGCCGGCCGGCGGCGGCATGCAGTTCTACGACAAGGTCCCGACCAAGTTCGCCGACTACACCGCAGAAGACTTCGCCAAGGGCGGCTTTCGCGTGGTGCCGCCGGCGGTTGCCCGCCGCGGCAGCTTCATCGGCAAGAACGTGGTCCTGATGCCGTCCTACGTCAACATCGGCGCCTACGTCGATGAAGGCGCGATGGTCGACACCTGGGCCACCGTCGGCTCCTGCGCCCAGATCGGCAAGAACGTGCACCTGTCGGGCGGCGTCGGCATCGGCGGCGTGCTCGAACCGATGCAGGCCAACCCGACCATCATCGAAGACAACTGCTTCATCGGCGCGCGCTCGGAGATCGTCGAAGGCGTGATCGTCGAAGAGAACTCGGTGATCTCGATGGGCGTGTACATCGGCCAGTCGACCAAGATCTACAACCGCGAAACCGGCGAAGTCACCTACGGCCGCGTGCCGTCGGGCTCCGTGGTGGTGTCGGGCAGCCTGCCGTCCGCCGACGGCAAGTACAGCCTGTACTGCGCCGTGATCGTCAAGCGCGTGGATGCGCAGACGCGTTCGAAGACCGGCATCAACGAGCTGCTGCGCGGCGATTAAGCTGTTCGTTGACCGCGTGGGCAGGAAACCTGCCCACCCTACGAACCCGCTTTTGTAGGGTGGGCGGGCCTCCCGCCCACGCGGTCAACCAGCACAAGAAACACCAAGACAACACGGGGAGACGACGATGGCCATGGACCGCCTGTTCCAGCTGATGAAGGAGAAGAACGCTTCCGACATGTTCTTCGCCGTGAACTCGCCGGTGCACATCAAGATCAACGGGAACCTCATCCCGATCAACCAGCATCGTCTCGAACCGGACAACATCCTCTCGCTGCTGTCCGAGATCGCCACGCCCGAACAGATGCAGGAGCTCGAGCGCGAGAACGAACTGAATATGGGCGTCTCGGTGCCGAACCTCGGCCGCTACCGCCTGTCGGCCTTCCGCCAGCGCGGCTCGATCTCGGCCGTGTTCCGCTTCGTGCCGGCGACCATTCCGCCGCTCGGCGAACTGGGCCTGCCGCCCGTGCTGTCCGAGCTGATCATGGAAAAGCGCGGCCTGCTGCTGATCGTCGGCGCCACCGGCTCGGGCAAGTCGACCACCATCGCCTCGATGCTCGACCACCGCAACGAACAGCGCACCGGCCACATCCTGACCCTGGAAGACCCGATCGAGTACCTCTTCAAGAACAAGAAATCGATCGTCAACCAGCGCGAGATCGGCAGCGACGCCACCAGTTTTGCCACCGCCCTGCGCAACTCGATGCGCCAGGCGCCGGACTGCATCCTGATCGGCGAAATCCGCGACAAGGAAACCATGGCGGCGGCGCTGGCCTATGCGCAGTCGGGCCACCTGGTCCTGGCCACGCTCCACGCCAACAATAGCTACAACGCACTGAACCGCATCATCAGCTTCTACCCGATCGAGAACCGCGCCGCCCTGCTGCAGGATTTGTCGTCCGCAGTGAAGGCGATCGTCTCGCAACGCCTCGTGAAATCCGCCGCGGGCGGCCAGCGCCAGGCCGCGGTCGAGGTCATGCTGAACACCCGCTACATCGCCGACCTGATCGAAAAGGGCGAAATCGGCCAGATCAAGGATGCGATGGACAAGAGCCTGTCGCCGGGCTCGCAGTCCTTCGAGACGGCCCTGCTCAGGCTGGTCAAGGACGGCCTCGTGACGCAGGAAGAAGCGCTGGCCAATGCCGACTCGGCCACCAACCTGCTCTGGCTGCTCAACAACGGGCCGGAAAGCCAGGTGCAGCCCGAGGACGAGAACAAGCCTGCCGAGCCGCAAGGCGCGTCCTTCACGGAGTTCACCCTCAGTTCCTGATGTTCGAGCTCAGCCAGTTGCGCTGCTTCGTCGCCGTCGCCGAGGAGCTGCATTTCAGCCGCGCGGCCGAGCGCCTGAACATGACGCAGCCGCCGCTCAGCCGGCAAATCCGGCTGCTCGAGCACCACGTCGGCGTCCAGCTCCTGGAGCGTAACAGCCGCACCGTCAGCCTGACGGCTGCCGGCAAGGCCTTCTTCCCGGAAGCCGCGCGCATCCTGCGCATCGCCGAGGAAGCGACCTTCGCAGCCCGGCGCGCCGCCAAAGGCGAACAGGGCAGCCTCGCCATCGGCTTCACCTCCGCCTCCGGCTACAGCCTGCTGCCCGAAGTCGTGCGCCGTCTGCGCGAATGCGCGCCCGGGGTGTCGCTCACGCTCAAGGAACTGGTCAGCACTTCCCAGGTCGAGGCCCTGAACGCCGGTGAACTCGACCTCGGCCTGCTGCGCCCCCATCCCATGAACGGCGAGCTGGAAAGCCGCCTGATCGCGACCGAATCGCTGATGCTCGCGATTCCCGAAGGCGAGGCCGACGCCTGGCCGCTCGAGCCGAGCCTGGGCGACCTGCACGGCAAACCCTTCGTCATGTATTCGCCTTACGAGGCGCGCCCTTTCTACCTCATGCTGAGCGAACGCTTCGCCCGCGACGGCGTCGTGCCCGACATCGTCGAGCATATCGGCCAGGTGCACACCATGCTGGCCCTGGTGCGGGCGGGCGTGGGCGCGGCCCTGATCGCGGAAGGCGCCTCGCGCCTGAAATTCGACGGCATCGTCATGCGCCGCCTGGCCACCGAACCGGTCGAGATGGTCTGCACCTGGCGCCGCGACAATGACAATCCCGTCCTCGCCCTCTTCAAGCAGCGCATCCTGCCGAGTTTCGACGGCAAATAAGTTCCCGCCCGATTGATTCAAACAGTGAATCGATCACAACACTCTTTGATTTGGCCATGTATCGATCAGCGCCTATGATCGTTTCCAACAAAGCCACGCTGCATGCACAGCGGGTGCGACAAATCAGGAGACATCATGAACAAGGCAGCATGCACGCTGCTGGTCCTGGCCGGCGCGGCAGGATCGGCGCAAGCCCAATCGCCAGTGACGATCTACGGCATCATGGACGCCGCGATCGTCGGCGAACGCGGTGGCAAGGAAGGCGCGGTCACCAAGGTCACGAGCGGCGCTGCGGCGGCCTCGCGCATCGGCTTCAAGGGCAGCGAAGATCTCGGCGGAGGCCTGTCGGCTTTCTACACTCTCGAGATGGGCGTCAAGATCGACAGCGGCCAGGTCGACGCGACCGGCACCCTCTTCAATCGCCAGGCCCTGGTCGGCCTGAAGGGCAGCTTCGGCTCGGTAGCGCTGGGCCGCCAGTACACGCCGTACCACAACACCCTGGTGCAGGTCATCGACCCGTTCAACACGGGTTACGCGGGCACAGCGAAAAACCTTTTCCCCCATTTCGGCAGCAATATCAGGACCAGCAACACGGTGACCTGGTTCTCGCCGCGCGTGCGGGGCCTCGATGTGGAACTGGCCTACAGCGCCGGTGAACAAAGCGATTCGTCCGGCAAACGCCAGTTCGGCGGTGCAGTCGGTTTCGTCGATGGGCCCCTCACCCTGCGCCTGGCTTACAACAACAGGAACGGCGACGCCGCGAGCGGCTATGTCCGCAGCCGCAACACCCTGCTGGGCGCCCAGTACAGGCTGAAAGCATTGACCCTGCACGCCGGCTACGGCATCGACCGCGGGCTTGACGCCAGCCCGCTCGGCAACCCGAACAATCCCTATGGCGGCGTGGCGCCCACGCCGTCGAGCGACGGCCGCGAGGTGCTGCTCGGCGTGACCGTGCCGGTCGGCCAGGGCAAGCTGATGGCCTCCGTCATGCACAAGGACGACCGCACGGCCTTCAACCAGGACGGCAGTTCCTGGGGCATCGGCTACCTGCACGCCCTGTCCAAACGCACCGGCCTGTACGCGTCCTACGCGCACATCCGCAACCGCAACGGCGCCGGCTTCACCGTGGCGAACAACACTGAAGCGGGCACCGGAAACACCGGCTACAACCTGGGAATACGCCACAGCTTCTAAACGCACGCACAGACCGGTAGCATAAGCCGGCGCGGACCTCATGCAGAACCCGAAGTAACAACAGGAGACATTCGTGGAACAAGCACCAAGCATTCTGGCTGCCAGCACTGCCAAGACCCAGACACGGACCCGCACCCGCTGGCTCATCCTCGCCATGCTGTTCGCGGTCACGACGATCAACTACGCCGACCGCGCCACCATCTCGATCGCCGGGCCGGACATCAAGCGCGAACTGGGCCTCTCCGCGGTCCAGATGGGCTATGTGTTCTCGGCCTTCGCCTGGTCCTACGTGATCGCCCAGCTGCCGGGCGGCTGGCTGCTGGACCGCTTCGGCTCGAAGATCACCTATTTCTTCAGCATCTTCCTGTGGTCGCTGTTCACCTTCTTCACCGGTGCGGTCGGCTTCTTCGCCGGCGGCACGGCAGTCGCCCTGCTGTTCGCCCTGCGCCTGGCGGTCGGCGCGGCCGAAGCGCCCTCCTTCCCCGGCAACAGCCGCATCGCCTCGAGCTGGTTCCCGACCCATGAACGCGGCCGCGCCGCCGCCATCTTCAACTCGGCCCAGTACTTCGCCACCGTGCTGTTCGCGCCGATCATGGGCTGGCTCGTGCATGCCCACGGCTGGCACAGCGTCTTCTATGTGATGGGCGCGCTGGGCATCCTGGTGTCCTTCGTGTGGCTCAAGGTCATCCATGGACCGAAGCAGCACCCGAACGTGAGCGCGAGTGAGCTGCAATACATCCAGGAAGGCGGCGCCCTGGTCGACCTGGAGGGCAGCAAGCCGGACGCGCGCAGCGCCCAGCCGAGCCAGGTGAACACCTTCGCCTGCATCAAGGAGCTGCTGGGCAACCGCATGCTGTTCGGGATCTACCTCGGCCAATACTGCATCACCACCCTGACCTACTTCTTCCTGACCTGGTTCCCCGTCTACCTGGTGCAGGAGCGCGGCATGACCATCCTGAAGGCCGGCTTCGTCGCTTCGCTTCCGGCGATCGCCGGCTTCGTCGGCGGCATCGTCGGGGGCTGGATGTCGGACCGCCTCAGCAAGGCCGGCTACTCCCTCTCGGTCTCGCGCAAGGCGCCAATCGTGCTCGGCATGCTGCTCTCGATGAGCATGATCGCCTGTAACTACATCGAAACCGACATGCTCGTCGTCGCCATCATGTCGCTGGCCTTCTTCGGCAAGGGCATCGGCGCGCTGGGCTGGGCGGTGGTCTCGGACACCTCGCCGAAAGAGGCCGGTGGCCTGAGCGGCGCCCTGTTCAACACCTTCGGCAACACCGCCGGCATCACCACGCCCATCGTGATCGGCTACATCGTGCAGGCCACCGGCTCCTTCTCGGGCGCCCTGGTGTTTGTCGGCGCGAATGCCGCCGTGGCCATCGCCTGCTACCTCTTCATCGTCGGCGACATCGGGCGCGTCAAGCTCGAGAAGTCGCTCGTCGCCAAATAAGCTGTCAACCACTTCAGGACCCTACAACCATGAACAATACCGTCTCCGGCGCTCCCATCGTCACCAGCCTGCGCGTCGTCCCCGTCGCCGGCCAGGACAGCATGCTGCTCAACCTCTCCGGCGCACACGGCCCCTGGTTCACCCGCAACATCGTCATCCTCACCGACAGCGCCGGCAATACCGGCCTGGGCGAGGTGCCGGGCGGCGAGAAGATCCGCCAGACCATCGAGGATGCGCGCGAACTCGTCGTCGGCAAGGCGCTTGGCGACTACAACGGCGTACTGAACGCCATGCGCCGCGCCTTCGCCGACCGCGACGCCGGTGGCCGCGGCCTGCAGACGTTTGACTTGCGCACGACCATTCACGCGGTCACGGCGGTGGAGTCGGCCATGCTCGACCTGCTGGGACAGTATATGAACGTGCCGGTCGCCGCCCTGCTGGGCGAAGGCCAGCAGCGCGACGCGGTCGAGATGCTGGGTTACCTGTTCTACGTGGGCGACCGCAAGAAAACCGACCTGGCCTACCGCAGCGAAGAGGATGCGGGCAACGCCTGGATCCGCCTGCGCAATGAAGAAGCCCTCACGCCGGAATCCATCGTGCGCCTGGCCGAGGCGACGCGCGAGCGCTACGGCTTCAACGACTTCAAGCTCAAGGGCGGCGTGCTCAGTGCCGACGAAGAGATGGAAGCCATCGTCGCCCTGCATGAGCGCTTCCCCGAGGCGCGCGTGACGCTCGACCCGAACGGCGGCTGGCTGCTCAAGGACGCGATCCGCGTCTGCCGCGACAAGCACGGCATCCTGGCCTACGCCGAAGACCCATGCGGCGCCGAAGGCGGCTTCTCGGGCCGCGAAGTCATGGCCGAGTTCCGCCGCGCCACCGGCCTGCCGACCGCCACCAACATGATCGCCACCGACTGGCGCCAGATGGCCCACTCGATCCAGCTGCAGTCGGTCGACATCCCGCTGGCCGACCCGCACTTCTGGACCATGCAGGGCTCGGTGCGCGTGGCCCAGTTGTGCGAGATGTTCGGCCTGACCTGGGGCTCGCACTCGAACAACCACTTCGACATCTCGCTCGCCATGTTTACCCACGTCGGCGCGGCCGCGCCGGGCAAGGTGACGGCGATCGACACGCACTGGATCTGGCAGGATGGCCAGCGCCTGACCAGGGAGCCGTTCAAGATCGAGGGCGGCATGGTCCACGTGCCGAAGAAGCCGGGCCTGGGCATCGAGCTCGATGAGCTTGAATTGGAGAAGGCGCATCAGGCGTACAAGAACATGGGACTGGGCGCCCGTGACGATGCGGTCGCGATGCAATACCTCGTCCCAGGTTGGAAGTTCGACAACAAGCGCCCCTGCCTGGTGCGCTAATCGTAGGGTGGGCGGATTCCGCCCACGCGGTCAAATCACGTAATTTGGCCCGCTCCCCGATTGATCATCCGTACCTTGACCGCGTGGGCGTTCGTAATTCCGGGCACTGCCCGAAATTACCCCGCCCACCCTACAACACCTTCGCGGCTCATCTCTCCCCATCTGTGTACAATCTTCCCCTGCGAAGCTTGTGCTATCCTCGCGCGTTTCCAAATTTCAAGACCCGCGCTCATGACCATCACCCTCTACGGCATCCCGAACTGCGACACCGTCAAGAAAGCCCGCACCTGGCTGGCGGACAACGGCCACGACTTCACCTTCCACGACTTCAAGAAGCAGGGCTTGAACCGCGAACTGGTGGCCGGCTGGCTCGAGCAGCTCGACTGGGAAACCCTGGTCAACCGCAAGGGCACGACCTGGCGCAACCTGCCTGACGAGCGCAAGGCGCAGATCACGGACAAGGACAGCGCATTGGCGCTGATGCTGGAAAACCCATCCGTCATCAAGCGTCCCGTCCTGCAAGGCGTTGGCCCCACTTCGGTCGGCTTCTCCGCCGACGCCTACTCGGCCAAGTTCCAGGACGCCGCATGAAACCCTCCCGTACCCTCCTGCTGACCGAAGAGCTGATCGCCCTCGATTCCGTCACGCCCCAGGACAAGGGCTGCCAGGAGCGCCTGAAGGAGCTGCTCGCGCCGCTGGGCTTTACCTGCGAGACCATCGAATCGAACGGCGTGACCAATCTGTGGGCGCGCAAGGGTACGACCTCGCCGGTGTTCGTCTTCGCCGGCCACACCGACGTGGTGCCGTCCGGTCCTGAGCACCAGTGGGCTTCAAGCCCATTCGTGCCGACCCGCCGCGACGGCAAGCTGTACGGCCGCGGTGCTTCCGACATGAAGACCTCGATCGCCGCCATGGTCGTGGCCTGCGAAGAGTTCATCGCGGCCCAGCCCGACCATAAGGGCTCGATCGCCTTCCTGATCACCAGCGACGAGGAAGGCCCGGCCGTGGACGGCACCGCGGTGGTCTGCGAGCGCCTGGAAGAGCGCGGCGAGACGCTCGACTACTGCTTGGTCGGCGAACCGACCTCCTCCCACGTGCTGGGTGACACCATCAAGAACGGCCGCCGCGGCTCGCTCTCGGGCCACCTGGTCATCAAGGGCATCCAGGGCCACATCGCCTACCCGCACCTGGCGCGCAACCCGATCCACCAGGCCGCCCCAGCGCTGGCGGAGCTGGCAGCCGAGGTCTGGGACGAGGGCAACGAATACTATGCGCCGACCACCTGGCAGATCTCCAACATCACGGCCGGCACCGGCGCCAACAACGTGATCCCGGGCAGCATGAGCCTCGACTTCAACTTCCGCTTCTCGACCGCCAGCACGGCCGACGGCCTGGAAGCGCGGGTGCACGCCATCCTCGACCGCCATGGCCTGGACTACGATCTGCAGTGGACGCTGTCGGGCCAGCCCTTCCTGACTCCAAAAGGAATGCTGTCGGACACGCTGTGCAACGCCATTCAAGCGGAACTGGGCGTGCAGACCGAGTTGTCGACCACCGGCGGCACCTCGGACGGCCGCTTCATCGCCCGCATCTGCCCGCAGGTGATAGAATTCGGGCCGCCGAACGCCAGCATCCACAAGATCGACGAACACATCGAGCTGCGCTACATCGATCCCCTCAAGAATATCTACCGCCGCACGCTGGAGCAGCTGCTGGCGCCGCAGTAAACAACGTATCAACCGGGAGCCCAGTGCCATGACCAACACCACCTTCAGCACGCCACGCGACCTGCTGCGCTATGCGATCACCCGCTTCAACTCTGCCCGCCTGTTCTTCGGCCACGGCAGCGCCGAAGCCTTCGACGAAGCGGCCTACCTGATCCTGCACACCCTGAAGCTGCCGCTGGACCGGCTCGACCCCTTCCTGGACGCGCGCCTGCTGCCGGAAGAAGTGATCCAGGTGATGGAAGTGATCGAACGCCGCGTCAGCGAGCGCGTGCCGGCCGCCTACATCACCAGGGAAGCCTGGCTGGGCGAGTACCACTTCTACGTCGACGAGCGCGTGCTGGTGCCGCGTTCCTTCATCGCCGAGCTGATCCCCCAGACCTTCAGCCCCTGGGTGCAGGATCCCGAAGGCGTGGAGAACGTGCTGGAACTGTGCACCGGCAGCGGCTGCCTGGCGATCATGATGGCCGACGCCTTCCCGAACGCCGTCATCGACGCCGTGGACATCTCGAAGGATGCGCTGGCCGTGGCCGAGCACAACATCCGCGAATACAAGTTAGAGGGCCGTGTGAATCCGATCGAATCGGACCTGTACACCAACGTGCCGTTCAAGAAGTACGACCTGATCGTCACCAACCCGCCCTACGTGAACAGCACGTCGATGGGCAAGCTGCCGCCGGAATACCTGCGCGAGCCGCAGATCGCCCTGGCCGGCGGCGAAGATGGCATGGACCTGGTGCGCAAGATCGTCGCCGGCGCGGCCGAGCGCCTGACGCCGGAAGGCGTGCTGGTGGTCGAGATCGGGAACGAAGCAGAGTATGCGGAAGCGGCGTTTGGTCATCTGGGCCTGACGTGGCTGAGCACGAGTGCCGGCGATGACGCTGTATTCCTCCTCACCGCAGAACAGCTGCAATCGCAGTAATCCGTAGGGTGGGCGGCTTCGCCGCCCGCGCGTTCAACTCACGGATGCACTGTGGTGACGCATTCTTTCGTTGACCGCGTGGGCGGGAATTCAGTCCACTGGACTAAATTCCCACGCCCACCCTACATTAAACAGAACTACGCAATGATCCGCTTCCAGAACGTCAGCCTGATGCGCGGCACCAAGCCGCTGCTCGAGGACGCCGACCTTACCCTCAATCCGGGCGACAAGATCGGCCTGATCGGCGCCAACGGCGCCGGCAAATCGAGCCTGTTCGCCATGCTGCGCAACGAGCTGCATCCTGACCAGGGCGCGATCGACTTCCCCGCCAAGTGGCGCATGGCCTACGTGGCGCAGGAGACCCCGGCCCTCGACCGTCCGGCGCTGGAATACGCGATCGACGGCGACGCCAACCTGCGTAAACTCCAGGCCGAGCTCGACGAACTCGAAGCGCACCCGGACCATGAAGCCCACGGCATGCGCCTGGGTGAACTGCACAGCGCGCTCGCGGACGCCGACGCATATACGGTGCAGTCGCGCGCCGAGCAGCTGCTGCTGGGCCTGGGCTTCTCGCTGGAGCAGATGAAGCAGCCGGTGGCCAGCTTCTCGGGCGGCTGGCGCATGCGCCTGAACCTGGCGCAGGCGCTGATGTGCCCTTCCGACCTGCTGCTGCTGGACGAACCGACCAACCACCTGGACCTGGACGCGATCATCTGGCTGGAAGACTGGCTCAAGCGCTACCCCGGGACCCTGATCATCATCTCGCACGACCGCGACTTCCTCGACGAGATCGTGAACGTCATCGTCCACATCGACGAGCGCAAGCTGAAGCGCTACTCGGGCAACTATTCGGGCTTCGAGCGCCAGCGCGCCGCCAGCCTGGTGCTCGCCGCAGCCGCTTTCGAAAAGCAGCAGCGCCAGCGCGCCCACCTGCAGTCGTTCGTCGACCGCTTCAAGGCCAAGGCCACCAAGGCGCGCCAGGCCCAGAGCCGCATGAAGGCGCTGGCCAAGATGGAAGAACTGGCTCCGCTGCGCGCGGCCGCCGAATTCTCCTTCGAATTCCGCGAACCCTTGTCCGCGCCGAATCCGCTGCTGGTGCTCGAAGACGTCGACGCCGGCTATCCGATCCTGGATGGCCATGGCGACAAGGTCGGCGGCAAGGCCATCGTCAAGCGCGTCAACTTCTCGCTGCAGATCGGCCAGCGCATCGGCCTGCTGGGCGTGAACGGCGCCGGCAAGTCCACGCTGATCAAGACCGTGGCCGGCGAACTGATGCCGCTGGAGGGCAAGGCGACGCTCGGCAAGGGCCTGTCGATCGGTTACTTCGCCCAGCACCAGGTCGAGATGCTGCGCCACGACGAGTCGCCGCTGTGGCACCTGATGAAAATCGCGCCGAACGTGCGCGAGCAGGAGCTGCGCAACTTCCTCGGCAGCTTCAACTTCCCGGGCGATATGGTGACCAGCAAGATCGCCCCCTTCTCCGGCGGCGAGAAGGCGCGCCTGGCGCTGGCCCTGATCGTCTGGCAGCGTCCGAACCTGCTGCTGCTCGACGAACCGACCAACCACCTGGATCTGGAAACCCGCGAGGCGCTCACCATGGCGCTGGCGCAGTTCGAAGGAACCCTGGTGCTGGTCTCGCACGATCGCCACCTGCTGCGCGCGACCACCGACCAGTTCATCATCGTGGCCGACGGCAAGCTGCAGCCCTTCGACGGCGACCTGGACGACTACAAGGAGTGGCTGTTCCAGACCAAGCTGGGCAAGGGTACCGACACCCTGCCCGCGCCGACGCCGGCGAAGGACGCAAGCACCGCGGCGCCGGTTGCAGCGGTCGACCGCAAGGAGCAGAAGCGCCTGGAAGCGGAAGAACGCCAGCGCCTGGCCGCCCTGCGCAAGCCGCTCGAGAACCGCGTCAAGCGCCTGGAGGAGCAGATGGCCAAGCTGAACGCGAAGAAGGCCGATATCGACGCCCAGCTGCTCGAGCCGAGCATCTACGAAGCCGAGAACAAGGACAAGCTCAAGACCCTGGTGGCCGACCAGGCCTTTGCCTCACGCGACCTGGAGCAGCTCGAATCCGAATGGCTGGAGCTGCAGGAGCAGCTCGAAGGCCTGGCCGCCTGATTTCGCCGCTGGCGCCGCCACGGGCGCCAGCCGCCTCTCCGGGCCCTCTCTGGGCGCCCTCCTTTCTTCCTACCTAGTCAATCCGGCGGACTCACCATACGCATTCCGTATTAACAGCATAAATAGTTGAGAAAAAGAATGGGAATGATTCGCATTCCAGAGTAAAGTGTTGCCGATACGAATACTTTACCTTTTTTTACACTTCATCTCGCTTGTTACGGATACCCCATGCCTGAGTCCCGCCTGCCCCTCCCCGCCTTCCGCCCCTCCCTCATCGCCCTCGCAGTGGCCACCCTGTCGCTGCCAGCGAGTGCCGATACGGTCTCCGCACCGATGCCGACCGTCGTCGTCACCGCCTCCGGCTTCGAGCAGAGCATCCGTGAAGCGCCCGCCTCGATCACCGTGCTGACCCGCGAGCAGCTCGAACGCGAACGCTTCGGCAACCTGGCGCAGGCGCTGGAAAGCGTGGAAGGCATCGACGTGGGCGCCGCCGGCGACAAGACCGGCGGCATGAACATCAGCATCCGCGGCATGCCAAGCGACTACACCCTGGTCCTGATCGACGGCCGCCGCCAGAACGCCGCCGGCAACGTCACGCCGAACGGCTTCGGCGGCACCTCGACCAGCTTCATGCCGCCGGTCGGCGCGATCGAACGCATCGAGATCATCCGCGGCCCGATGTCCACGCTGTACGGCTCGGACGCCATGGGCGGCGTCATCAACATCATCACGCGCAAGGTCGGCAAGACCTGGAACGGCGCCGTCTCGGCCGAATACACGGCCCAGGAAGAGTCGATGTTCGGCGACGTCAAGGCCGGCAAGTTCTACCTGAGCGGCCCGATCGCCAGCGATCTGCTCGGCCTGTCGCTGCGCGGCAGCACCCAGCGCCGCGACGCCGCCGACATCAGCTACCAGAACCAGAACGGCGAAGTAGCGCTGAACATGGGCGCCAATCCGGTCGAGTCGACCATCGACAACCTCGGCGCACGCCTGGCCTTCACGCCCAGCCGCTACCACGAGTTCACCCTGGATGCGGACCGTTCGCGCCAGACCTACGACAACGCGCGCGGCCTGCTCGGCACCCTCGGCGTCCAGGGCGGCTATGGTCCGAAGCAGAAGTACAACCGTGACCAGGCCACCCTGTCCTACCGCGCCCGCCTGGGATTCGGCACCTGGGACAACAGCTATATGGTCAACCGCACCGAAACCATCGGCCGCACCATCCCGCCGGGCACGCCGGGCGCCGTGGCCGGCAGCGCGCGCACGCTGGAAGTCGAGAGCCGTGTCTTCGACACCAAGCTGGTGGCGCCGTGGGGCGACCATTTGACCACCATCGGCGGCCAGTACTGGGAGGCGGAAATGGTCGACGGCGTCGCGCCGCAGACCTTCGCCTTCACCCAGAAAGCCCTGTTCCTGGAAGACGAGTGGCGCCTCGCGCAGAACCTGCTGCTGACCCTCGGCGCACGTTACGACGACCACAGCATCTTCGGCGGCCAGACCAGCCCGCGCGGCTACCTGGTGTGGAACGCCTCGCCGCGGTGGACCGTCAAGGGCGGCATCAGCAAGGGATACAAGACCCCGCGCGTCGAGCAGCTCGCACCCGGCATCAACGGCTTCGGCGGCCAGGGCACGATTCCCCTGGTCGGCAGCCCCGGCCTGAAGCCCGAAACCAGCGTGACGACGGAACTCGGCGTCTACTTCGACAACGGCGCCGGCTGGACCGCGAACGCCGCGCTGTTCAACAACGAGTTCAAGGACAAGATCACCAGCGGCACGGGCCTCATCAACTGCTCCTACCGCCTGGCCCCGAACCGCCCGGGCTGCGTCAGCTTCGGCAACTGGCCGAACGTCGACGCCTTCGGACAGTCGACCAATGTCGACGAGGCGGTGACGCGCGGCGCCGAGATCGCGACCCGTTTCCCGATTGCGCAGGGCTGGGTTGCAAGCGCCAACTACACCTATACGGACAGCGAGCAGAAGAGCGGCCCGAACGCCGGCAAGCCGCTGGGCGACACGCCGGAGCACGCGCTCAACGCGCGCCTGAGCTGGGATATCTCGCAGGGATGGAACAGCTGGCTGCGCGCCGAGTACCGCAGCGAGCGTTTCCGCGACCCGGGCAGCTCCGCCGCGACCCGCACCGCCAAGGAAACGCTCGGCGACTACAAGGGTTACACGCAGCTGCACCTGGGCACCAGCTACCAGCTGACGAAGAACGTGACGATCAACGCCGCGATCTACAATCTGCTGAACAAGGACTTTGTCGACTATCGGCCCTACCGCGCACCGGGCGCAACAAACCCGACCTGGAGCAGCGTCTACGTCAACAATATGGACGGCCGGCGCCTGTGGCTGTCCGCGAGCGCCGACTTCTGAGGCGCAGCTAGGCGACCTGGCGCGGGGCCTCCGGCGCCAGCGACATCAGGCGATCGATGTCGATCAGGATCATGCGCCGGTCCTTCATGAGTCCCAGGCCGATGAGGTAATCGGCTTCGCCGCTCGCCCCCGGCAGCGGCGCCACCTGCTCGGGGCGCAGGCGCACGACGCCGGTCACTCTCTCCACCACCACGCCGACGATCCCGGCCGAGACCCGCACGACGATCACGTCGAGGCCGGGCTTGGGCTGGGCGCGCTCGGCCGTGAATGCCACGCGCAGGTCCACCACCGGCATGACCACCCCGCGTGACAGCGCCACGCCGCCGATGATCTCGCCGTCGTTGGAAAAGCGTTCGAGCGAACTGTAAGCCTTGAGTTCCTGCACGGCGGCGTAATCGAGCCCGTACTCGAGCCCGCCCAGGGTGAAACCGAGGAACTGCTGGGGTGCGGCGAGGATGTGTTGGTGCATGGCGTTTCCTTTCATGGGCAACACCTATCCTAAGGGTGTGGCCGATTGGAATGTTGACTGCAGTCAACTTACGCACCGTGGCAGGGCGCGGGCCGCCTCACTCCTTGATGTCGGGTTCGACGAGCAGGGCCAGCTGCGCGAGCGACTCCTGCCAGCCGAGGTAGCAGCTTTCGACCGGAATGAAGTCCGGAATGCCCTCCTGGGTGATCCGAATCTCGACGCTGCACACGACTTCGCGCAGGGAGACGCTGGTCTGCATGCGCCCCGGCATGCGCGGGTCTTCGAATTCGGCGGAGTAGCGCACGCGCTTGCCCGGCTCCAGCTCCAGGTATTCGCCTCCGAAGGCGTGGCTGCCGCCCGTCGTCAGGTTGGTGAAGGACATCCGGTAGCGGCCGCCGACCCGGCTGTCCATCTCGTGGACGGTGCCGAAGAAGCCATAAGGCGGCAGCCATTTCGCGAAGGCGCCGGCGCTGGTGAAGGCGCGGTAGATGCGATCAGAGGTGGATTTCAGGACACGGTGCAGTTCGACGGTATTGGACATGGCAGTCTCCTTGGTTTGATGTGGCAGAGGACGTCCCTCTGCCATGACGACGAAGAAGGGCGCCGGGTTTCGACATACGGTCTGCTTTTTTTACTTCTGGACCAGCAGCGCCACCAGCGGCGCGTCGTTCGGATTGACCAGCACTTCGGCAAGCCGCGCGCGCGGCACCAGCGACACGGCCTGGCTTTCCCATCCCATGTCGGCCGGGCAGCCGCCTGTGCGCCGGCCGCGATAGTAGCGGGTCTTGCTGCGGCTGCGCACCAGGTCGCACAAGAAGCCGATGAGCACCACACGCAAGCCGCTTTCTTCCCAGGCCTCCCGGATCGCCGTGGCGCGCAGGGACATGCCCGGGTCGCGCGTCCCTTTCGGGAAGGTGGCGGGATAGCCGCCGAAGGCATTCGAGGGATGCACGACCCAGACCCGCCCGTCGGGCTCCTCGATCACGACGCCGGCGGCCACGCGCTTGCCGGGCATTGCTTCGAATGCGGGCTCGTCGAAAGGCGCCTCCTGTCCCTCGACCGCGCTCCAGCCGGCGTTGTCGACCGGCGCCCCGCTCCAGGGCTGGAATGCGATGCCGTTCAGGGAAGCCGGCATGGCCCCACCGGGAACCACGGTGGCCGTCTGCAGCGGGTCGGTCCAGCTGCCGGGTGGTGTCGGCGAGTGTGGCTGCGCAATGCTGACCGGCTCGCCGTTTTCGTCTTGCTTGGGATGGATGGCGGAGGGCATGCGGCCATTCTAGCCGAGCAGCGCCAGCAGCTCGCGGATGTCGACCGGCTTGACCAGGTGGTGGTCGAAGCCGGCGGCCAGCGAAGCTTCGCGGTCCTGCGGCCTGCCGTAGCCGGTGACGGCAACCATCAGCGCATCCGCCATGCCGGGCAGCGTGCGCAGGCGGCGCGCCAGCGCGTTGCCGTCCATGCCGGGCAGGCCGATGTCGAGAATGCAGGCATCGAACGCTGCCTCGTCCTGCGCAGCCGCCCAGTCGAGGGCGCTGTGCGAATGGTGTTCGATATGCACCCGGTGCCCGGCGCTTTCCAGCATCATGCCGAGCAGCTCGGCCGCATCGACATTGTCGTCCACGACCAGCACCCTGCGCCCGCTGGCCACAGGCTGCAGCGCCTCCGGGCCGGCTGCGCTCCCGGAGCCCTGCTCCCCGGACGCCGCCATGCGCGGCAGCAGGACCGAGAAACGGCTGCCCTGCCCCGTCCCCGCGCTGTACACCGAGACGCTCCCGCCGTGCAGCTCGACCAGGCTCTTGACCAGGGCCAGGCCGATCCCGAGGCCGCCCTGGGAACGGTCGGCGCTGCGCTTGGCCTGGGTGAACAGGCCGAAGACGTCGCCCTGCACTTCCCGCGTCATGCCGATGCCGTTGTCGCTCACGCACAGGAGCACCTCTTTCTCCCGCACGTCCATCTCGAGCACGATGCGTCCGCCGTCCGGCGTGTACTTGGCCGCATTGTTGAGGAGATTGGCCAGCACCTGCACCAGGCGTTTGCGGTCGCCTTCGACCACGGCGTGTTCCGGCGCCAGGTGCACCTCCAGGCGGTGGCGCCGGCCTTCGACCAGCGGGCGCACCTGCTCGACCGCGTCGGCCACGGCATCCTTGACGTCGACCGGCGCATGCTCGAGCGCCACCAGGCCGCGCGTGACGCGCGAGACGTCCAGCAGGTCATTGATCAGGCTCGTCATGTGGCCCACCTGGCGCGTGACGATGGCGCTCGTGTGGCGCACGCCCTCCGCATCCAGGCGTCCGAGTGTCAGCAGCTCGGCCGCGGCGCCGATCGGCGCCAGGGGATTTCTCAGCTCGTGCGCCAGCATGGCCAGGAATTCGTCCTTGCGCTGGGCCTCGAGGCGCAGCTGGTCCTGGGCCAGGCGGCGCGTGGTGATATCGCGGAAGAAGACCGCCAGGTTGCCGTCCATGGCCGGATAGACCCGCACTTCCATCCAGCGCCGCTCTCCGTCCGGCATGGGATAGACATAGTCCACCACGTCCGGAGTCCGGAATGTCATCGCCGCGCGCAGGATGCGCTCGACCTCGCTCCCCACCGAATCCGGAAAGGCATCCCAGTGGTTGCGTCCGAGCACTTCGTGCTCCGGCCGCCCGATCAGCTGCAGGCCGGTGGCGTTCATGCGCCGCACGATCCAGTCCGGATCGACGATGGCGAAGCCCTCCGTCATCGTGTCGAAGATGTACTGCGACTGGTCGCGCTCGGCGCGCAGCTCGGCCTGGGTGGCGGCGGTTTCCACCGCGGCCCAGGTGCGCTCGGCCATCTCGCGCGCCATGCGCAGGTCGTCCTCGCTCCACTCGCGCGGCACTTCGCTGTGCATGCTCAGCACGATGCGCAGGACGCCGGCCTTGATCAGCGGGAGGGTCAGGTGGGCGCGCACGCCGATTGCCTCGTGCGCCGCCATCGCGCCGCGGGTACGCGCGTCGCTCGCCACATCGGCCACCAGCACGTCGCGGCCGGCGCGCAGGTCTTGAGCAGTGTCCTGCCCGAAGGCCTCGAGCGTGGTGAGCAGGCCCGCGATACTGGCCACGCCCGGCCGGCACCAGTCGCGCCGTACGTTGACTTCGCCGCCCGGTTCGCGCACTTCGGCAAACAGCACCCGCGCGAGATCCAGCCACTCGCCCAGCAGGGCGCTGGCCGCTGCCACGATCTCCTCGCCCTGCGCCAGCGGGCGCAGGCGGTCGGCAAGCGCCAGCAGGAAGGCCTGCTGGCGCTCGACCCGCCGCAGTTGCTGTACCTGCTCCTCGACCTTGCGCCGCGCCAGATGCTGTTCGGTGACGTCGGTGCCGAGCGCGAAGATGCCGGCGATCGCGCCGTCTTCGACGATCGGCTGGTAGATCACGTTGATGTAGACGCGCTCCAGCGCGCCACCCGGGCCGCGCCGTACCCGGATCGGCACATCGTAGCCGAGGTATTCGCGGCCGGAGGCGTAGACCGCGTCGAGCACCTCGAACAGGCGCTGGTCCGCCAGCTCCGCCAGGGCCTCGCGCACCGGATGCCCGACGTAGTCGCGCGGCCCGAGCAGGTCGACCATGGCCTCGTTGACGAACTCGAACACGTGCTGCGGCCCGCGCAGCACCGCCATGAAGCTGGGCGCCTTGCGAAACAGGGCCTGCAGGCGATCGATGTCGGCGCGCAGGTGCTGGTTTGTCAGGGTAACGTCGCGCGCGCGTTCGAGCAGGCCGCTCTGCTCGGCCAGCATGGCCGGCGCCTGCCCGTCGGCCGCGCCATTTTCGCGGCGCCGGCGTTCGACTTCGGTGACGTCGATCGGATGCTGCAGCACCAGCTCCAGCTCGCCCACATCGTCGAAGACCGGCGAATGCGTGATGGTCCAGTAGCGCTCTTCGAAGCCGCCTTCGGCGCGCGGGATGTCGAAGCGCAGCAGGGCCAGGGTATCGGGCCCGCCGCTGCGGATCACGCGTTCGATCGAGGCGACCATCTGGCGCTCGGTGTCCGGGTCGGCCGGAAAGGCCTCCAGCGCCCAGCGCCGACGATGTCTTCCAGCCGCCGCCCGGTCGCGGCCAGGTAGGCGCGGTTGGCATGGACGATGACGAGCCGGCGGTCCATGACCAGGTAGGGGTTGGGCGAGGCGTCGAACAGCGCCCCGTAGCGGTGGTCAAGACTGGCCATGGCCGGAGTGGAAAGGTGATGTATCCGGCCATTCTACCGAGGTCCACGTGGACGGGTTTTCCTGTTACATCGGAGCATCGCTGCCCGGCCCGGAGATTGCTTCCGCCAGCCTTCTGTGACAACATCGGCTGACCTCCCGGATGGGGCAACATAACAGGCCAGAACAATGAACAAGACGCCCGGCTCTTCGCCCATGACCCTCGCGCTCGACAACGTCCTGCTGGACAAGCGCCCGCGCCAGCTCGGCGGCTGGCGCCGCGGCGGCGTCGAATTCCTCTGGTTCGGCTTCAAGAACGCGCGCGCCTGCCTGTTCGTCGGCCTGTTCTTTGCCGCCATGATGCTCACGCCGCGCGCCGGGGTGTTCGGCATTCCGCGCTACGACCTGCTCCTGCTGGTGGCCCTGGCCATCCAGCTGTGGATGGTGAGGTCCGGCCTGGAGACCATGGACGAGCTGAAGGCGATCTGCCTGTTCCACGCCATCGGTTTCGTGCTCGAGGCCTTCAAGGTGTCGAGCGCCATCCAGTCCTGGGCCTATCCGGACTTCGCCTACACGAAGGTGATCGGCGTGCCGCTGTTCTCGGGCTTCATGTACGCCGCCATCGGCAGCTACATCGTGCAGGCCTGGCGCCTGTTCGACCTGCGCATCCGCCACCATCCGCCGCACTGGATGGCGTGGACGATCGCGATCCTGATCTACCTGAACTTCTTCACCCACCACTACATCGGCGACTACCGCTGGTACCTGGCCGCCTGCGCCCTCGGCCTGTACTCGCGCACCACCGTGGTGTTCCGGCCGCTCGACCGCGACCGCAAGATGCCGCTGCTGCTGTCCTTCGTGCTGATCGGCTTCTTCATCTGGCTGGCCGAGAACATCGGCACCTTCTGGGGCGTGTGGCGCTATCCGAACCAGCTGGGCGCCTGGTCGGTCGTGCACGTAAGTAAATGGAGCTCCTGGTCGCTGCTGGTCATCATGACCTTCACCATCGTCGCCAACCTCAAGCACATCAAGGAAAAGATCCACGTCGCGCGTGCCTGAGCGACGCTGCACCGGCATTGCTCCGCACAAGCGCTTTTCGGAACTGTCCGGGCCGCTCAAGCGCTGCTATGATGGATGCATGCGGCAAGCTCGCGTCCGCATGGAAGGAAGCACCATGAAACCGCTCATCGGCATCGCCCTGTGCCTGGCGATCCAGCTCCTGCCCGGCGCCGGCCATGCGGCCTTGCAGAACGACCGCCCTGCTGCCTCGACCGACACGCCCGCCCACGTGCAAAGCGTGCTGCAGTCGCTCGAACGGCAGCGTTCCAACGCCATCCTGCAGCGCGACATTCCTACCTTGCGCAACCTGATGGACCGCCAGTATTCCCACGTCGAAAGCCGCGGCCGCGCGCGCAGCAAGACCGAGCTGCTGACCGCCCTCGACCGGGGCGACATCCGCTTCAAGGTGTACGAGAACGAATCAAGCGAGGTCCAGCTGCTCGACAATGGCGAGGCGGCGCTGGTGACCGGGATCTTCCGCAGCGTGCTGGCGCAGCCCAATGCGAAGATGTTCCGGGGGCGCTTTGTCCGGGTCTGGGTGAGGCAGCCGGACGGGTGGAAGAATACCTATCACCAGGCGACCGAGATCCGGCCGGCGCAGACCGCTTGCCCCTGCGATTGAGCCCGGCTGACGTCATCTTGATTACCTGCGAGGTAATTGTCGCGGATGACAGCGAAACCGATACTCCAACCGTGACGACTTCCTGACGAATGCCTCATCCAGGTCAGGAAGTTGCAGCACACTTTGCCAATCCAAAAGGAGAACAACATGAGTGCATACGCGGTCGGTCTGCTGAAGGAAGTCCGTTTCGGTCCTGAGATCGTCAAGTATCTGGAACGCATCGACGAGACGATGAAGCCGTATCGCGGCCGTTTTCTGGTTCATGGGCAAGGACCTGAAGTCCTGGAGGGAAGCCTGCAGCAGGACCTGGTCATGATCGAGTTTCCCGATATCGAGCAGGCCCGCGAATGGTACCAATCGCCCGCCTATCAGGAAATCCTGCCGCTGCGCGCCCGGAACGCGTCGAGCGTCATCTTCCTGCTCGATGGGCTTCCGGAAGGCCACCTGGCAACCGATATCGTGCGCTAGCGAGCACTCAGGTCCGCCCATGGCGATGTGCAACGTGGCCGACGATGCCCACGATGATGAAGAAAGTGAACAGGCCAAGTGTCGGCAACAGGATCGCCAGATACCGCGCGAAGTCCGGCCGATCCGGCGGCAGCACGTCGACGATGCGGCCCGACCTGCGATGGACCCAGGTGGTCACGATGTCTCCTGCCCGATGACGCTCGAAGTACGGGCTGGCCAGTTCGAAGGGCGCGTCCGAATTGAACTCCTGCGGCTGCGCGCCCGGGCGATCCAGGGGACGCACCGTCAGTACCATGGTGGCCATCCGCATACGCACGCCTCCGACCCCGACCTGGTTGTACCGGATCGCCTCGATGACGCCGCGCCGCTGCTCCAGAGCATCATACGACGCACGCTGCAAGTGGTAGACGTATCCAGCCCACGCCGCGCTGTGCGCCAGCGCCGCGAACGCGCCCCAGGCAAACGCCCGCTTTGCCCATGGTTCGATCATCGATCTGCCGGCATCAGGACGCGACGACGTCTGCCGTACTCCAGCTGAAGCTCCCGCTGCTGCCCGCAAACAGCAACTCCGCCCCGCTCGCTTCGCGCAACCTTGCCTTGATGGTCCGCGCCGGCAGGTCATAGGGCTTGCTCTCGCTCCCCGAGGTGTCCGGCTCGACATTCAGCGCCCGCACCGTGATGTCGCCCGCCACCGCCAGGATGCCCACGCTGACCGCGCCATCGTGGGCCGCGCGCTGCGTCTCCAGCCGGCCCAACACCTCCATGCCCGCCTTCTGCTCGCCCTCGATGTCCTTGACCTCCTGGTTGAGAAGCGACATCTGCTTGAGCGCCGGCGCCACCGCCGCCGCCATTTTCTTGAAGGCCGGCTGCTGCTGCTCGGTGAGCACCAGCTCGCCCTTGCGCACGCGCCCGGCCAGCTTCACATAGTTCGCCACTTCCGGCTGCGCGGCGAGCGAAGCGATCGCCGCGCGGCGCTGCTCGACCAGCCGGCCGAACTGCCCCACGCGCTCGCGGATCATGCCGATGGCATTGTCGATGCGCGAGCAGTCCGGCCGCAGCACGAACACGCGCATCTCGCTGTGCCCGCGCGGCAGGGCGCGTTCGATCGACACGCGGCGCGCGGCGATCGCGCAGCCTTCGGCCTGCCCCACGTCGACTTCGTCGGCCATGATGTCGCAGTTGATGGCTTCGGCCACCGTCACCTTCGCACCCGAGATGATGCAGTTCTCGGCGCGCTGCAACTGCACATTGCCCCTGGCGCTCTGGATCACGGCGCCGGACGCCACGCCCTGCACCACGACCGGGCCGTCGGCATTCCTCGCGCTGCCGCCCATTAGGTTGCGGTTCAGGAGTACCGTGCCGCCGCGCGAGGAGATGTGGCCGTAAACGTCCGCGTGCACGGTAATGCTTTCGCCTTCCACCACGCGGTTCTCCTGCACCTCGCCGAATTCCTCGAAGTCGCCGGAGAGGTCCAGGTTGCCCGTGGTGCGCACGCTGACCCCATCGTGGCTGATGATCTTGTCGCCCACCGACACGCGGTTGCTGCCGCGCTCCACGTTGACGAAACCATCCTGCAGCGCGACCAGGAATTCGCCTTCGGCCAGGCGGTCGATGATGGTGCCCGGACCGCACCAGCCGTTGAAATCGAGGTCTTCCGGAAGCTCGGGCGGGAGCACGATGCCGGACAGGTCGAAGCCCGACTCGCCCGCCACGCGCGGGAGCTTTTGCAGCAGGCGCTTGCCGCGCTGGACCTGGGGGAAACGGTTCTGGAAGCTCAGCAGGTCGAGCTTGCCGTTGGCGAGCTGGCGCGGGGCGTCGCTGCGGTGCAGGTCGCCCGTGACTTCGACCACGCGCGCATCCTCTCCGGGCGTCGGCGGCAGGCGGCGCGCCACCACGATGCGGCCGGCGGCGCCGCTGGAGATCGCGCCCTGCACGGCCTCGAGGTCGATGCCGAAGCGGATGCCCTTCATCCACATGTCGGCGATGAACTCGTCGAGGTCCAGGCTGCTGGCCTGCTCCTCGCCTTCCTCGTCGCGCATGAACACGGGTTCGAAGTAATACTCGGCCTCGCCGTCGGCGATCCTGGCGGCGCGGTACAGCTGGCGCCGGGCCGGGGAGAAAGGCAGGATGTCGTCGGCCAGGCGCACGAGAGGCTCGCCGCGCGGATGGCGCGGCAGCTCGGGACCGTGGCCGAACAGGGCCTTGACCAGCACCGGATAGTCGAGGCCCGCGAAATACTGGTTCTTCAGGAAGATGGCGTCGACGGCGGCGACCAGGGCGGGGCCGAGAGCGTTCAGGTCGGCATACACGCCGTCGTCCTGGCGCACGATGCAATGGCCCGGCGCCGTGGGGGGCGCGAGGTGCGCTGATTGGCGTGCAGCCGGGCTATCCGGCAGGATGCTTGCTGCGGAGTTGGACACGGGGCGCCCTCCAGTCTGGTCTAGTGGGCGCTACGATAGCATGTTGCGCAAAGCAAATAAACATATGGCAACAAGTTTTCTTTGAAGAAACCCCATCCGAGGGGGAAGCCGAAAAGAAAATGGCGCCCGCAGGCGCCGTCAGTCCAGCCAGGCCGCTTGTTCAGCGGCGGCGGGCGTTGGGGTAGAGGTCGACGTTGGCCTCGTTGATCTGGCGCTTCAGTTCGCGCCGCTCGTCGGGCGTCAGGCGGCCGCGGCGGCTTTCCTCTCCGCGGCGCATCTGGTCTTCCATCTGATCCTGCCGACGCGCGTTATCGCGCATTTCGTAGGCGCGGCTGTCGAAGCGCTGATCCTGCGCACGCGCCTCGTAACGGTCGCGCATCTGCTGCTGCTGCATCTCGTCGCGGCGCGGGCTGCGGTCTTGCGCCATGGCGCCGGCCGCGGTGCAGGCCAGGACGCAGGCCACGATGCCATGACGCACCAGGCCCAGTGCCCCGTCTTTTACTGCCTGAATTGTATTGAGCGCGTCGTTCATGGTGTCCCTCTTCCGCGATGCCATATAAACAGATAAGCTGTGATGACCACTTGCCGCCAGTGTATGTGCATACCGTCCGAGGAGTAAGCCTGATTGGGTAAAGTTTGTAACACAATGTAATGCCTGAGCAATTCGCGCGCGATGCTCGAGCCATAAGACGTTACCATAGCGACATGCTTCTGACAATTCTGGAATCCATATGAACGCATCGACGAATAACTCGAACAACAATAGCGCTGCAAGCACCGCAACCCCGAGCGCCGGCGGCGGCCACTCCGCCAAGATCATGGTGGTCGACGACGACGTGCGCCTGCGCGACCTGCTGCGCCGCTACCTCACCGAGCAGGGCTTCCAGGTGGTGACGGCCGAAAGCGCGCCCGCCATGAACAAGCTCTGGCTGCGCGAACGCTACGACCTCCTGGTACTCGACCTGATGCTGCCGGGCGAAGACGGCCTATCGATCTGCCGCCGCCTGCGCGGCGCGGGCGACCAGACCCCGATCATCATGCTGACCGCCAAGGGCGAGGACGTGGACCGCATCGTCGGCCTCGAGATGGGCGCCGACGACTACCTGCCGAAGCCATTCAACCCACGCGAGCTGGTGGCCCGCATCGGCGCGGTCCTGCGCCGCAAGGGTCCGGACGAGATCCCGGGCGCCCCGAGCGAGACCCCGCAGACCTTCGAGTTCGGCGACTTCGTGCTCGATCTCGGTACCCGCACCCTCAAGAAGAACGGCGAGACCGTGCCACTCACCACCGGCGAATTCTCGGTGCTGAAGGTGTTCGCCCGCCATGCGCGCCAGCCGCTGTCGCGCGAAAAGCTGATGGAGCTCGCCCGCGGCCGCGAATACGAAGTCTTCGACCGCTCGCTCGACGTGCAGATCTCGCGCCTGCGCAAGCTCATCGAGCCCGATCCTTCGAGCCCCCTGTACATCCAGACCGTCTGGGGCCTGGGCTATGTGTTCATCCCTGAAGGACAGCCGCGCTAGTGTTCGCCCCCTTTTCCGCGGCGCGCCGCGCCGCGCGTTTCGCCTGGTACCGCAGCGGCCTGTTCTGGCGCACCTTCCTGCTGATGTCCCTGCTGACCGCGGCCTCGATGGGCTCGTGGATCGGCATGCTCAATATGTTCCAGCGCGGGCCCCAGGTGCAGCAGACGGCCGAGCTGGTGGGATCGGTGGTGACCCTCACCCGGGCCGCCCTCACCCACTCCGCGCCGGACCTGCGCCGCGAGCTGCTGCTCGAGCTGGTGTCGAACGAGGGCATCCGCATCCTCACGATGAACGACTACGACGTGGTCGAGCCGCCGCCCAACACGGCCCTGATGGCGGACATCGCCAACGCGGTGCGTGAACGCCTCGGCAAGCAGACGCGCTTTTCCAGCAGCGTCAACGGCGTGCCGGGCTTCTACATCAGCTTCAACATCCAGGAAGACGAATACTGGCTGATGCTCGAACGCGAGCGCCTGGCGGGCCTGACGCGCGTGCAGTGGCTGGGCTGGGCGACCCTGGTGGGCCTCTTGTCGCTGGTCGGCGCGGCCTTCGTTTCCTCGCTGGTGAACCGTCCGCTGGCGCGCCTGACGGCGGCCGCGCGCGCGATCGCCAAGGGCGAGCGCCCGACGCCGCTGCCCGAGAAGGGCTCGCAGGAGATCATCGAGGCCAACCGCAGCTTCAACCAGATGGTCGAAGACCTGGCCCAGGTCGAGAAGGACCGCGCCGTGATTTTGGCGGGCATCTCGCACGACCTGCGCACGCCGCTGGCGCGCATGCAGCTCGAAGTCGAGATGGCGCACCTGCCGCAGGATGCGCGCGAAGGCATGCAGTCGGACATTAACCAGATGGACGCCATCATCGGCCAGTTCCTCGACTTCGCCAAGCCGACCGACGCCGCCACCTTCGTCGCCGTGAACCTGTCGGAGATGCTGTCCGAGGTCGGGCGCGAAGCGGGCCGCATCCGCGACCTGCGGGTGCAGGTCGACCTGATGCCGGGCATCCACGTGATGGGCAATGCGACCGACCTGCGGCGCGTGGTCAACAACATCATCGAGAACGCACGCAAGTACGGCAAGACGCCGGGCCAGGACATCACCGAGATCGCCATCCTCCTGCGCGTGAAGGCCACCGGCCACGGACGGCGCGCCGTCATCGAAATCTGCGACCACGGCGTGGGTGTGCCGGAAGACCAGATCGCCCAGCTGCTCAAGCCCTTCACGCGCCTGGACAGCGCGCGTGGACAGGCCAATGGCGCCGGCCTGGGGCTGGCCATCGTCGAGCGCGTGCTGTCGCGCCACAATGCCGAGCTGTCGGTGAGCAACCGCGAAGGCGGCGGGCTCTTGCTGCAGATCGCGTTGCCGCTGGCCGGCTGAGGGGCTGGCCGTCATTACATAGTAAACTCGTAGGGTGGACGGGTCTCCCGTCCGCGCGTTCAACTCCCGGTCGAGCCGCCACTGCGCATGCCGGAGCTGGACGCGCGGACGGCGAAGCCGTCCACCCTACCAACCCGGTAACTCTTCGATCATGAACCACGAACAAGAACAGCTCCTCGACAGCATCCCGCTGTCCCAGAAGATCCGCGCCATGGTGCGCTCCCTGCCGCGCACCGGCATCACCCTGAGCGAGCTGATCCAGCTGGTCGGCAAGGATGGCCTCCTGATCCTGGCAGGCCTGCTGACCCTCGTATTCCTGATCCCCGTGTCGATCCCCGGCGTCAGCACCGTGTTCGGCGCGGCCATCCTGCTCATCGGCCTCTCGCGCCTGTTCGGCCGGGAACTGTGGGTGCCTGAGCGCCTGAAGCACCGCGTGATCGGCACCCGCAAGCTGCGCCCCCTGCTGCGCAAGGCCCTGCCCTGGATGGTGAAGATCGAGAAGGTCAGCCGCCCCAACCGCATCCAGTGGCTGGTGGCCAAGGGACCGATCCAGTACCTGAACGACGCGGCCCTGGTGCTGGGCGCAGTGCTCCTGATGATGCCTTTCGGCCTGATCCCCTTCAGCAATACCTTCCCGGCCGTGGCCCTGCTCTTCCTCGCCATTGGCCTCCTGCAGCGCGACGGCGTCTGCGTGCTGCTGGGTCACATCAGCAACCTGCTCACCATCCTGTATTTCAGCCTGCTGATCGGCGGCGGCGGCCTGGCGGCGCGCGAGGTCTTCCAGCGCATGAACGGCTGAGAGGCGCGGCCCGATTCGCTATACTGGCGGCTTTCGACCCATCCGAGAGCGCCATGACCGTCACCGCACCGACCTACCACGACATCGAACTGGCCGCCGAGCGCCTCAAGGGCGCGGCGCACCGCACGCCGGTGCTGACCTCGACCACCGCCAACCGCATCAGCGGCGGCGAGCTGTTCTTCAAGTGCGAGAACTACCAGCGCATGGGCGCCTTCAAGTTCCGCGGCGCCTACAACGCGATCGCGAAGTTCGACGAGGCCCAGCGCGCGGCCGGCGTGCTGACTTTCTCCTCGGGCAACCACGCGCAGGCGATCGCCCTATCGGCGAAGCTGGCGGGCATCAAGTCCACCATCATCATGCCGGCCGACGCCCCGGCCCTGAAAGTCAAGGCAACAAAAGAATACGGCGGCGAAGTAATCACCTACGACCGCTATACCGAGAACCGCGAGGAGATCGGCCGCCGCCTGTCCGAAGAGCGCGGCATGACCCTGATTCCGCCCTACGACCATCCGGACGTCATCGCCGGCCAGGGCACGGCGGCCAAGGAACTGTTCGAAGAGACCGGGCCGCTCGACATCCTGCTGGTCTGCCTGGGCGGCGGCGGCCTGCTGGCCGGCTCCGCGCTGGCGGCGCGCGCCCTGGCCCCGGACTGCAAGGTGATCGGCGTCGAGCCGGAAGCCGGCAACGACGGCCAGCAGTCGCTGCGCAAAGGGGAAATCGTGCACATCGCGGTGCCCAAGACCATCGCCGACGGCGCCATGGTCACCCATATCGGCGAGCACAATTTCGAGGTGATCCGCCGCGAGGTGGACGACATCGTCCTTGTGACCGACGCCCAGCTGGTGCAAACGATGGCCTTCTTTGCCGAGCGCATGAAGATGATCGTCGAGCCGACCGGCTGCCTCGGCGCAGCCGCGGCCCTGCATGGCGTGGTGGACGTGAAGGGCAAGCGCGTCGGCATCCTGATCTCCGGCGGCAACGTCGACCTGTCGCGCTTCGCCGAGCTGGTGTCCGGCGCGCAGGGCTGATGGAATTCGTCCAGGCGCCCGGCCTGCCTCTACCTGCCGGCCATTACTCGCAGGCCGTCGTCACGCGCGGCGGCCTGGTCTTCGTCTCGGGTGTGCTGCCGGCGCGCGACCTGCCTGCCCCCTCCTTCGAGGCACAGTGCGCATCGGTGTTCGACCAGTGCGCGCAGATCCTGCGCGCGGCGGGCTGCGGCCTGCATGACGTGGTGCAGTGCACCGCCTACCTGGCCGGGGTCGAGCACTGGCCGGCCTTCAATGCCGCGTATGCGGCCGTGTTCGGCGAACACCGGCCGGCGCGGGCGGTCGTCCCGGTGCCGGCCCTGCATTACGGTTGCCTGGTCGAAGTGCAGCTGGTGGCGGAACAGCCGAACGGCTGAGAGATTCTTGAATGCATGCCGCGCACACGTGAGGCAGCGAACAGAGCACTGTAAGACAGACGCGGACACTGGAGGCTCCAGAAAAGGAGTCGACCATGAAGCGTCATCTCTGCCTCAGCATTCTTTGCGCGGCCCTGAGCGCCCCCGCAGCCTACGCCGGCACGGACATCGTCAAGTGCGTGGACGGCCTCGGGCGCGTCACCCTGACCGACCAGCCCTGCGACGGCGGCGCCGCTACGGTGCGCCTGGCCAGCATGCCGGCTGACGACGGCGCCAGCCGCGCGCAGCCCTATCCGCTGGCCGTCGAGCACAGCGTGCTGCCGCCTCCGCCTGTACAAAGGCGCGTGATGGCGCCGCGGGCCAAGGCCAAGCCCTTGACGCGGGATGTGGCGACCCTGAAGGCCGCCAGGGCGAATTTCCTGTTGATGGATGCGGGCGGGAAGCAGACGCTGGCCACCCTGGATTGAATAATCGGCTGAACCAATGCTGCTTGACCGCGTGGGCGGGAAACCCGCCCACCCTACGAAAGCAGTTGTAGGGTGGGCAGGGCCTGTCAGGCCAGCGGCCTGACAGGCGCCCACGCGGTCAAGCAAGGTTGATGCAGCCCGAACGCCGCTCAGAACAGATCGCGTATCTTCTGCACGCTCGCCAGGTGCGGCGTCATCGGCGTGCCCAGCACCTTCACCAGTTCCTGCACCGCCGGATCCGTAATGAAATCCGCAGCCGAACGCGCCTCCAGGATGCGCTCAGCCGGCTGCGAACGCGCCACCGCCCAGCCCTGCACGTAGTCCACGCCGATCTCCGACAGCGTCTGCACGGTGGCGGCATCTTCCGCCCACTCCGCGATGGTCTTCATGCCCAGGTTGCCCGCCAGGCTGACGATCGCCTCGACGATCGCCACATTGGCCGGGTGGGCGTTGATGTTGACGATGAAGCTGCCGTCGATCTTGAGCACGTCGGCCGGCAATTCCTTCAGGTAGGAGAAGGAGGTGTAGCCGGCGCCGAAGTCGTCCAGCGCCACCTTCACGCCGAAGCTCCTCACCTGGTCGATGAAGCGGCGTGTGTTGTCGAGGTCGTGCAGGGCCACGCTCTCGGTGATCTCCAGGCACAGGCGGCTCGCCACGTGCACGTAGCGCCCGAGGATATCGAAGGTGTCCTGTACGAAGCGCTCGTCGTTGAGCGAGGCGCCCGACAGGTTCATGCACACGAAGCGGGTATTGCCCAGCTGCTCGGCGTGCTCGGCGATCCAGGACAGGGTCGTGTTCAGCACCCAGCGGTCGATCACGCTGGCGCGGCCGCTCTTCTCGGCGGCGGCGATCACGGCGCCGGCCGGCACGACACGGCCGTCCGCCTCGCGCATGCGCAGCAGCACTTCGAAGTTCAGCGATTCGCGCGGGTGGGCGAGCGACATGATCGGCTGCATTTCCAGCAGGAGGCTGTCGAGCGCATTCGGACCGGACAGGCGCGCCACCATGTCGAGTTCGGCCGCACGCTGGCGGAAGGCTTCGGCCCCGCGCTCGTAGACCACCAGCCCTTCGCCCTGCCCCGTCTTGGCTTCGCGGCAGGCGCGGTCGGCGGTCGACACGGCGTCCTTCATGGCGATGCCGGGCGTGACTTCGATCAGGCCGACCGAGCCGCGCACGTGGAAAGCCTTGTCGCCCACACGGTAGGGCGTGCTGCCCAGGCGGTCGACGATGCCGCGGCAGATGATCGAGGCCAGCGGGATGGCCGTTTCCGGCATCAGGATCACGAATTCGTCGCCGCCGACGCGGCCGATCTGCTGGCCGCCGGCCAGCATGGTGGCCATGCGCTCGCAGACCTGCTTGAGCACCTCGTCGCCGGCCGCGTGGCCGAACAGGTCGTTGATCAGCTTGAAGCGGTCGAGGTCGACGTAGGCCAGCGCCATCGGGCGGCCCGCCGCCAGTCCGGCGGCGGCGAGCTGGAATTCCTGCTCGATGCCGCGGCGGTTGAAGACCTTGGTGAGCGGGTCGTTGTTGGCCATGAACTGCAGCTGCTCGGTGGCCTTGTGCTTCTCCGTCGTGTCCTGCAGCACGCCTTCGATGCGCGAGCGCGCCAGGGTCGCCGACACCAGGAAGCGCTGGCTGCCGTCGCGGCTGGCCAGTTCCATCTCGGCCTCGGCCTTGCTGTGGACCTGCTCGTGCAGCTCGGTCCAGGTGCTCTCGGTGAAGAACTGGCGCCAGGCGGTGCGGCCGGCATTGAAGCTCGTAATGCCCAGCATCTTCTGCAGGGCCGGATTCACGCTCAGGAAGTGGCCATACATATCGAGCGTGAACAGGCCCACCGGCATGGCCTGGTAGGCGTGCTCCAGTTCCTGCTGGGCCGCTTCGCGCTGCTCGGTCTCGGTGCGCATCTGCTCGGCCACGGCCAATGCGGCCAGCAGGCTCGAGGCCAGGGCGGCGGTGACGCTGTTGATGATGCCGAGCAGCTCGCGCATGCCCAGCGCCGCCGACGCGACTTCGGCGATGGTCGCCAGGAAGCTGACCACGAAGGAGGCAGCGAACCAGGCGGCAACGCGGTTGCGCGATTCGACAATGATCTTGAACAGGCCCACCGTCATCACCGAGAAGCAGCAGGTGCAGATCACCCACAGGAGCGGCAGGTAGACGCCATAGGGCAGCAGGATGGCGGCCGCGAGCATCGGCATGCACAGCCACTGCATGATGCGGAAAGGCAGTACGTAGCGCAGCGCCGCGATATGGTCTTTCAGGAGCGCCTGGTACAGCGTCAGGGTGGCGATGCCGTACAGGGTGATGCCGATCGAGCGGCTGCGCAGCAGCCAGCCGCTGGGTATGGTCTGGCCCAGCCACTGGATGTCCCAGCCGGCCGAGAGCGCGGCCACGCGTAGATTCAGCACCAGCCAGCCGGCGAACAGCACGTACAGGGGTTGGCGGTTGATCAGGGCGGTGATCAGGATGAACAGGGCCAGCACCACCATGCCGCCATCGAGCAGGCCGGACTTGCGATGGTACTGCTCGACCGACAGGGCGTACTGGTCGGCCGGCCACTGCAGCACCGTCAGGCGCGCGGGGCCGGCGAAGTTGGCGCGGCACAGCAGCTCGGACGGCATGGGCGCCATGCGCAGCGCAAAGCCGGCCTTGGAGCCTTCGATGAAGCCGGCGCCGGCGCCACGCACGGCATTGCCCAGCGGAGCCAGGCTGACGGCGTCCCAGCAGGCCACATCCAGGGCGTGGCGCGACGGGAACTCGATGACCTGGGCGCCGCTGCGCGGCATCGGTTCGAAGGCGAACCACACCGGCGCTTCGGACAGGTGGGTGTCATGGCCGGTGACCAGGCTCGCGGCCTGCACGCGTGCGAGCGCGCTGCGCGGATCGAGTGCCTCTTCGGCCTGCACGGTGACGTGCATCGACAGCGGCACGTCGCCGCTGGTGCGGTATTGGTCGTGCCAGAAGACCAGGGCGACGAAGGAAACGAGGCCGATCCCGAACGGGATCAGGTAGTACGAAAACAACTTCAACACCCGCTCCACGGCCGCGTGCGCGGCGGCCGGAAACGAAGAACGACGTTGCGGTGTTGGGATGGGCATAAGCTATATCGGTGCGAACGAATGCCGGTGCCGTTCGGGCGCCGGCTCAAAGCGCAAGGATACAGGCTTACACTGATGCCGTCATGCAATAAGTGCTCAGGCAGCCGCGAATTCGCGCGCCAACAACGGTGAATACTGCGCGATTTTAGTACGAGGTAGTACCAGCATCGGCGGCGGTGTGGCCGGGCCGATGTCGATGTCCGGATGGTGCGTGTTGAAGAAGAAATTCAGCAGCGGATGGCGCGCTTCGCGGTAGCGCTCCTCGAAGCTGGCGATCTCGAAGGCCATCACGCGGTGCGGGATGTTGCCGACGTGGCGCAGCGGCACCGGGCCCTGCTCCGGGAAGACGTCAGTGAACAGCAGTTGCTCATACTGGCGGTCCACCGGCGGGCGGCCCGTGGCGACCGAATAGTCGATGGCGTTGTCTTCGCAATACATGAAACAGGCCTTGATCAGTGCCACTTTGACCATGCGTCCGACCCGGCCTTCGTCGATGCCCAGGCGGGTGGCCTCGACCAGGCGGCGGCCCTGCAGCCAGCCGGGCAGCTCGATCGATTCCTCGACGCCGAGCGGGCGATGCAGGTTGGTGCGGATGCGGGTGCTGCCCAGGGGCGAACCGTCCAGCTTGGACTCGGCCAGCAGCACGATGGTGTCGTCGTCGTAATCGGCCGCCTCCGGATGCAGCAGCGAACGCGCGAATTCGGGCACGTGGCGGGCATAGGCGGCATGACGGATGCGCACGGCTTTCAGCAGGTCGGATTCGGTCTCGACACGGCGGATGGTGAAAGGCAGACGCTCGATATTGCGGCCAGCCGCGCGCGCCTCGCGCTCCTGGCACGCGGCGGGCGCCGCGGCGCTGGAGGGAGCGGAAACGACTGGGTCAAACAACGACATGGTGGAACTCCTGGATTGAAAATGTGAAACAAAACTTGCCTGCTTCAAATTATCAATCCGCTCAGAAACATTCTAATTGCTGAGCAGGAGTACTTTTTGCCTTCTGTTTGTCCTACATGGACTGCAAGACTAATCCTACAACCTCAGGACGGTCGTACGTAGCAATATCGGATGGGCCGGCCTACATGGTGCGCGCGCTGCCGGAAACGCGGACCGAGCTGCCCGGCTCGTCGCCGATCTCGGCCGTCAGGCGCGAGCGCATGCCCATGTCCTCGCCCTGCACTACCTCGATCCGTCCGCCGTGCGGCCAAGCAATGTCGCGCAGGTAGCCGGCCAAGGCGGCGGTGCCGGCGCCGGTGGCCGGGTCTTCCAGCACGCCGCCGGAAGCGAAGGGATTGCGGGTATGGAAGCGCTGCGGCGTCTCGGCCCAGGCCAGCACGATAGTCACCAGGCCGTGTCCGTTCATGAGGCGGCGGCCGGACTCGAGTTCGTAGTGCATGCGCGCTAGTAGCTCGCGGCTGTTCAGGGCCAGCACCAGGTGATCGTTGCCGCCGTGGGCGATCGCCGGCGGGATGCGCGGGTCGAGATCGGCGTGGGTATAGCCGAACAGGGCCAGCGCGGCCTCGACCAGGGCGCCAGGCGCCGGGCCGCTCCTGGTCGGCGGCGACTGCAGGCTGGCGGCGACGCGCTCGCCTTCCTTGCGCCCTTCGACCGAGATCCGCGCCGCATTCAGCGTGAGGTCGAAACGGCCGTCGCCGAAGCGGCGCGCCAGCGCGGCGCCCAGGGCGATGGTGGCGTGGCCGCAGAAGGCCACTTCGGATTCGGGCGAAAAATAGCGCACCCGCCAAGCCTCGCCCTGCGGCGCTGCGAAAGCGGTTTCGGAGAAGCCGACCGCGTGCGCGATGGCCGCCATCTCGGCATCCGGCGGCAGGGTGTCGCCGATCCAGACGCCGGCGGGATTGCCGCCGGCGTCACCATCGGAGAAGGCGGCGATGCGCTCGACGTGTTGAAGCGAGCCATGCATATACTGGGCTTCTTTCATGACGGTCCTTTTCTTGTTGGAGGGTCGGCCATCATAATCCGCGCCGGCAAAGCTTGCTCGGGAGCGCCGGTTTACATCCCCTGCTCCATCGCGCGCGCCATCTCTTCAGGCGACACGTCGCGGATATGCGTCGCCATCGACCAGCGGTGGCCGAAGGGATCTTCGACCACGCCGTAGCGGTCGCCCCAGAACATGTCGGCGGGCGCCATGCGGGCCGTCGCGCCGGCCTGGACGGCCCGCTCGAACCAGTCGTCGACCGCGTCCACCGACAGGTGGATGGTGACCGGCGTGCCGCCCAGGGTGGCCGGGCTGTTGGCGTCCCAGTCCGGGAATTCGTCGGTCAGCATCACCATCGAGTTACCGATGCGCACGGCAGCATGGGCCAGCTTGCCGCCCGGCCCGGGCAGGCGCATGACTTCCTCGGCGCCGAAGGCGCGCGCATAGAAGGCGATGGCATCGGCTGCGCCCGCGCACACCAGGTGGGGCGTCACGGTGTGCATGCCGTCTTCGATGGGTTTCGTGTTGCTCATGGTGGTCTCCTCAGGGTTGGACTAGAGCTTGACACTAGCGCCTCACGGAGGTTCGGGCCATCTCCAAAAAGCTTGACCGGTCGTGACGACGCCACTAGTATTTAGACATTCATCTAATTAGAAAGTGATCTAACATGGCAGGACCGTTGAACGAGGTGTTCAAGGCCATCGCCGATCCGACGCGGCGCGAGATCCTGCGCCTGCTGCGTCACGAAGAGCTGAGCGCAGGCGAGGTGGCGGCGCATTTCGACATGAGCAAACCCACCATGTCGCACCACTTCGCGGTACTCAAGGGGGCCGGCCTGATCACCAGCCGGCGTGAGGGACAGACCATCTGGTATTCGCTCGACACCACGGTGCTCGAGGACGTGCTGGCCTGGTCGATGGACATGGCGCGCGGCGCCAAGGGAGGCAAACGATGAAGCGTTACCTGTTCGTGTTCGCGGCCGTGGTGCTGCTGGTGCTGGCGATGGCCCTGGCCATCTATCCCGGACTGCCGGCGCAGGTGCCGGTGCACTGGAATGCGGCCGGCGACATCGACGGCTGGGGGCCGCGTGCCGAGGTGCTGGTGCACTCGGCCTTCCTGGTCGGCCTGGGCCTGCTGTGGCCGCTGCTGCCGAAGGTGTCGCCGAAGCGCTTCGCGGTGGAGGGCTTCGAGGCGACCTGGTGGTTCAGCGGCATGGCCATGGTGCTCCTGATCGGCTATATCCAGTGCGTGCACCTGTGGGCGGCCCACCAGGGCGGCTTTGCGATGGACCGCGCCATCGTCGGCGGGCTCGGGATGTTCTTTGTCCTCGCCGGCAATGTGATGGGCAAGGTGCGGCGCAACTTCTGGCTCGGGGTGCGCACGCCCTGGACGCTGGCCAATGACCGGGTCTGGTATGCAACCCACCGGCTGGCGGCGCGCACCATGGTGGCGGGCGGCGCGCTGGCGGTGCTGGTCGCACTGGCGGGCTGGCATGGGGTGCTCGGGATTGCGGGACTGGTCGTGGGGGCAATCGTGCCGGTAGTGTTTTCGCTGGTGTACTACAAGCGCCTGGAGAAGGCCGGTACGCTCGAAGCCTGAGCGCCGGACACGTTCAGGAAAGGCGGTCCTGCAGGCGCTTCGCCAGGAAGTCCACCAGGGCGGACACCCGCGGCGCCAGCGCGCCCTGTTTGTAGAACACCGCCCACACCGGCTGGGTCCAGTGCAAAGTGGCGTCTTCCAGCACCGGCAGCAGCCGCCCCGCCTCCACGTCGGCACGGGTCAGGAAGTCTGACAGCGAGGCGATCCCCGTCCCCGACAGCGCCAGGTGGCGCACCGTTTCACCGCTCGAGGCCACCACCGACGGCGTCACCGTCCACCCTTCCCCGCCGGCGTGCCGCAGCGGCCAGGTATTCAGGGATGCCGGCGCCGTGAAGCCGAGCGTGCGGTGGATCTTCAGGTCCTCCACCGTCGAAGGCAGGCCATGCTTTTCCAGGTAGGCGGGCGCGGCCAGCACGCGGATGTGCGAAGCGCCGAGACGCCGCGCGTTCAGGGTCGAATCGGGCAGCGCGCCGATGCGGATCGCCAGGTCGGCGCACTCCTCGATCAGGTCGACATAGGTCTCGCCGCTCACCAGTTCCAGCTGCACCAGGGGATAGGCTTCCAGGAAGTCCGGCAGCAGCGGCGCGAGCAGATGGTCGAGCGCCGGCGTGGCCGCGTTCACGCGCACCAGGCCGGAAGGCTGGGAACGGCGCGCGGCCGCTTCCAGCTCGGTATTGGCGAGGTCGGCCAGCAGGCTGCGCGCCCGGCCCAGCAGCCACGTCCCCTCTTCCGTCAGTTGCAGGCGCCGCGTGGTGCGGTGCATCAGCGTCATGCCCAGGTGATCTTCCAGCCGCGAGATGGTGCGCGAGACGCCCGAGGGCGTCTGGCCGAGGCGCTCGGCGGCGGCCGAGAACGAACCCGTATCTATGACGGCAGCGAAGGCAATCAGGGCGTCGACATCGATCATTTGTGACTCCACGTCAAAAGTCAATTGTACGCCAGGGCATTTTTCCCTGCTTGGCAAGAAGGCACACTGCAGGCCTTGCTTCACATTGGCAGACCAAAGGAGAACACCATGCCACTCGCCCTCTGGGCGCTCACGCTGAGCGCCTTCGCCATCGGGACGACGGAATTCGTCATCGTCGGCCTGATTCCCACCATCGCGGCCAGCCTCGGCGTCTCGGTGCCGTCCGCCGGCCTCCTCGTCAGCCTCTACGCCCTCGGCGTCGCGGTCGGCGCGCCGGTGCTGACCGCCCTCACCGGCCGCGTGCCGCGCAAGCAGTTGCTGATCGGCCTGATGATGCTGTTCACGCTCGGTAACCTGGTCGCCTGGATGGCGCCCGGCTATACGGCCCTGATGGCGGCCCGCGTGCTCACCGGCCTCGCTCACGGCGTCTTCTTCTCGATCGGCTCGACCATCGCCACCAGCCTGGTGCCGAAGGAAAAAGCCGCCAGCGCCATCGCCCTGATGTTCACCGGCCTGACGGTGGCCCTGGTGACGGGCGTGCCGCTCGGGACCTTCATCGGGCAGCACTTCGGCTGGCAGGCCACCTTCCTCGCCGTCTCTTTGCTGGGCGTGGTGGCCATCGTCGGCAGCTGGATCCTGGTGCCGCAGAATATCGCCGGCAGCAAGCCCGCCAGCCTGCTGACCCAGCTGGCGGTCTTGAAGAAGCCGCGCCTGCTGCTGGTCTATGCGATGACGACGCTGGGCTATGGCGGCTCCTTCATCGCCTTTACCTATCTGGCGCCGATCCTGCAGGAAGTCTCGGGCTTCGCGGCCTCCAGCGTGAGCCTGGTGATGCTGGTCTATGGCGTCTCGGTCGCAGCCGGGAACATCTGGGGCGGCAAGCTGGCCGACCGCAAGGGACCGCTGCCCGCGCTGCAGATCGTGTTCGCCCTGCTGGCCCTGGTGCTGCTGGTCCTGAGCTTCACCGCGCCGAACAAATGGCTGGTGCTGGCCACCGTGCTGGCGTGGGGCGCCGTCGCCTTCGGCAACGTGCCCGGCCTGCAGGTCTATGTCGTGCAGCGCGCCGAACGCGATGCGCCGCAGGCCGTGGACGTGGCCTCGGGCCTGAACATCGCCGCCTTCAACGTCGGCATCGCCCTGGGCGCCTGGGGCGGCGGCCTGGTGGTTGCGCACTTCGGCCTGATGGCAACGGCGCCGATCGGCGCCCTGATCGTCGTCGGCGCCTTTGCATTGACGACCCTGGCCGGCTGGCTCGACCGCCGCGACGGCCTGCCGGCAAAGGCGGCCGTGAAGACCGCCGTCACCACTCATTGAACACGAAAGGATTGAACATGACCATGCCCCAACTCGGCCTCGGCACCTTCCGCCTGCAGGGCCAGCAAGCCATCGACTCGGTCGCCAATGGACTGGAACTCGGCTACCGCCACATCGACACCGCCCAGATCTACGGCAACGAGGAAGAAGTCGGCGCGGCCCTCGCGGCGTCAACGGTGGCGCGCGACGAGGTCTTCGTCACCACCAAGATCTGGACCGCGAACCTGGCCGGCGAACTGGTGGCGCCGAGCCTGAAGGAGAGCCTGCGCAAGCTGCGCCTCGAGCAG
This sequence comes from Pseudomonadota bacterium, assembly GCA_040758275.1. Taxonomy (GTDB): domain Bacteria; phylum Pseudomonadota; class Gammaproteobacteria; order Burkholderiales; family Burkholderiaceae_D; genus Telluria. The sequence goes on along the minus strand of JBFLVV010000020.1, from coordinate 36,048 downwards.
GTCGACCTGACGCTGGTGCACTGGCCTTCGCCCGGCGCCGAAGTGCCGGTGCGCGAGACCATGGAAGCGCTCCTGGAGGCGCGCGAAGCGGGCCTGAGCGCCGCCATCGGCATCTCGAATTTTCCTGTCGCCCTGATGCGCGAGGCGATCGACGCAGTCGGCGCCGCCAACATCGCCACCAACCAGGTCGAGCTGCATCCCTACCTGCAGAACCGCAGCGTGGCCGCCTTCGCGCGCGAGATGGGCATTCACGTGACGGCCTACATGCCGCTCGCTTACGGCAAGGTGATGGACGACCCGGTCATCGCCGGCATCGCCACGCGCCACGGCGCAACCGCGGCCCAGGTCACGCTGGCCTGGCTGCTGGCCAAGGGTTTTGCGGTGATCCCCTCGTCCACCAAACGCGCCAACCTTGCCAGTAATCTGGAGGCGCCGCAGCTGGTGCTGGACGCCGGCGACATCGCCGCCATCGATGCGCTCGAGCGCGGCGAGCGCCTGGTCAGTCCGGAGTTCGCGCCAGGGTGGGACTGACTATTCGTCCAGCTCCGGGTAGTGGCGGAAGATCCCGTTCTCGTTGAAGGGGATGCGGCGGCTCGATGCGAGGTAGGCCGCGATGTTCGGCCGCGCCGCCACCCGGTCGCGCAGGCGGCTCAGGGCGGGATACTCGCCCTCGAGCCGCTTCATCGCGTTCGGGAAGGCGTAGCGCAGGCCCTCGATCACCTGGAACAGCGAGAGGTCGGCATAGGTCGGCTTGTCGCCCACCAGCCAGTCGCGCGGCTCGGGGTTGCTGAGGATGCGCGAGAAGTAGCCGAAGAACTTCGGCAGGCGGGTCTCGATCAGGTCCGCCGCGCGGCGCAGCGCTTCCGGCTTCTGGTCTTCGTAGTAGAGCGAGGTGGCGATCGGATGGTGGGTGTCGTGGATCTCGGCGACCAGGTCGGCGATGGTCAGCTGCAGCTGGTGGGTCCACAGCCGGCCCGGATCGCTGCGCGGCGCCAGCGCATGCTGTTCGCCCAGGTAGAGCAGGATATTGGCCACCTGGCCGATGGTCATCTCGCCCGCCTTCAGGAAGGGTGGCGCGAAGGACGGATGGGATTCGGTGTCCAGCGCCGACATCAGGAGGTCCATGCCGCCCTCGCGGCGCGCCACGTCCACGTAGTCGGCGCCGGCTTCCTCCAGGGCAAGCCGGACAAATTCGCCACGGCCTTGGATGCCGGGCCAATAAAAAAGTTCGTACGCCATCAGTTGCCTCCGGGGTGGTTCGGTCTGGCGCAATTATTGACGATGAAAGCCAAGCGTGTCGCCGCACAAACATGGTAATCTTGTAGTGCCTGTCAGGCGAAAACAAAAAGTCGCAAATTGGCAGAAAAGCCGATACCGAGAGAGAGACCTATGAACGCAAGCCATCGCCGTGCTTCGCTTCGAAAATTCCTGACCTACCCTGGCGCCAGTTAGCTCCCCGGCCCTTCATGGCAGAATGTCGTTTCTGCCGTGCAAGCCCGTCTTGTGCGGGCATCCAAGATAAAGACAGTGGCGCCGTGCCAGGCGCCCGCAACTTTACGCCGAATGGAGCAGCATCGTGATCTTCGCTCACCTATCCAGAAGTTGGCTGGCCCGCCGCGGCCAGTACAGCCCCGCCTCGTGGATGCTCAGCATCGTGCGCAGCCTGCGCGTGCTGCGCTACTGGCGCGAACACCAGGCCCTGTGCCGCCTCGACCTGGTGCGCCGTTTCGTGGCGAGCGCGCCGGGCGACGACCTGTTCCACCACCTGAGCCACCGCAGCTATCTCTCGAAAGACCTGAGCGCGCGCCAGCGCGTGCAGTGCGTGCTCTCGCACTACCGTTTCGAAGACGCCGCCTTCAGCAACGCCTACCACCAGGCGGTCTATGGCGGCGGCGGGCTCACCCTGTGGCAGCACCTGTCGCAGGACGACAACGGTGAGCACAGCTTCCTGATGCGCCTCGAGATGGCCCCGCGCCTCGACGCCGAGGGCGATCTCACCATCTCGCTGGTCGCCGACGGCAAGTACCTGCACCGCCTGTCCTATACCTGGGTCGACGGCCAGCTGGCCGGCGTCGAGCTGCCGACGGTGCCCTTCGTCACCCGCAACCAGGGCCGCTGGACCGATTCCGGCGCCGCCTTCGCGGCCTTCGAGGAAGCCTTCCCCAACAACTCGCCGAGCTTCTTCTGCTTCGCCGCCATGCAGGGCGTGGCCCAGGCCCTGGGCATCGACCAGGTGGTGGCCATCAAGTGCAGCTCGCACATCGCCTACGACCCGCAAGACGTCAAGCACTTCGAGAACGCCTACGACGGCTTCTGGAAGATCCTGGGCGGGGTCGAGATGCCGGGCCGCAGCTACCTGATCCGCCTGCCCTTCTACCTCAAGCCGCTGGCCGACATGCCGTCCAAGCACCGCAAGCGCGCCGCCCAGCGCCGCGAGTTCTGGCGCGCCATCGGCGACTCGACCCGCAGCACGATGCTGCGCCACATGGCGCCGGCCGCCGCCAGCCAGGCGCGCACGGTGGGCGCGCCCGCCGTTGCCGAGGCCTGAGGCGGCTGCCGCGGGTTCGGGCTTGCACTCGTCGATCGACATCCTGGCAGCCGGCCCGCACGACCGCGACGCCGTCTGCCGCCTGTATGCCGAGGCGGGCTACGGCGCAGCCCCGGGCGCGGGCGATACGGTGATCGTGGCGAAGCTTGGCGCCGCCCTGGTCGGCGTAGTGAGGCTGTGTCCCGAAGAAGGCGTCACGGTACTGCGCGGGATGCAGGTGAGCAAAGCGTGCCAGGGCCGGGGCATCGGCGCGCGCCTGCTCGCCGCCTGCGCGCCCCATATGGCAAAGACCGAAACCTTCTGCCTGCCCTATACCCACCTCCAGAATTTCTATGCCGCCGCCGGATTCGCGCGCGTGCACGGCCCCGGGCTGCCCGGCTTTCTCGCAGAACGCCTGGCCGCCTATCGCGGACGGGGTCAGGACGTGATGGCGATGCGCCGTCCCGCCGCCTGAATCGCCCCGCCGTTTGCGCCGTCTTCCAGCTGGAAGATGCTCACCACCGCATGCAGCTCCGCCGCCTGCACCCGCAGCGACTCCGCCGCCGCAGCCGCTTCCTCGACCAGGGCCGCGTTCTGTCCCGTCATCTCGTCCAGGCGGGCGATGGCCCCGTCCACGCGCTCGATGTCGGCGCGCTGCGAGCCGGTTGCGTGGCCGATGCGCTCGATGATGTCGTTCACCCGCTGCACCCCGTCCACCACCTTGCGGATGGTCTCGCCGGCCTGGCCGACGAGAAGCGCGCCGGTGTCGACCCTGGCCACCGAATCCTCGATCAGGGCCTTGATTTCCTTGGCCGCCGCGGCCGAACGGTGCGCCAGGTTGCGCACTTCGCTCGCAACGACCGCGAAGCCCCGCCCCTGCTCGCCGGCGCGCGCCGCCTCGACTGCCGCATTCAGGGCCAGGATATTGGTCTGGAAGGCGATGCCGTCGATGACCGCGATGATGTCGACGATCTTGCTGGACGAATCGTGGATCAGCCCCATGGTGGCGACCACCTGCTCGACCGCCGCGCCGCCTTCCAGCGACACCCTCGCGGCGTCGCCCGCAAGCAGCCTGGCCTGCTGGGCGTCGTCGGCATTCTGCTGCACGGTCCCGACCAGGCGGCCCATCGACTGCGCCACTTGCGCCAGGGCGGCGGACTGGGTCTCGGTGCGATTGGATAAGTCGACGTTGCCGGTGGCGATCTCGGAGGAAGCCGCGGCAATGGTCTCGGTGCTGCTGCGCACCTTGCTGACGATGGACGACAGCTCCCGGCGCATGGTGCCCATCGCGTGGATCATGCTCGCGGGCCCGGCACGCCGGGTGTCGATCGGGTGATACAGACGGCCGTCGGCGATGGCGCGCGCCACGCCCGTCGCCTGGGCCGGCTCCCCGCCCAGCTGCCCGAGCAGGCTGCGCACAATGACCACGCCGACCAGGGCGCACACGGCCACCGAGACCGCGCTCAGGGCGATGATCCAGGTGCGCGCTTGCGCGGCTTCCTCGTTGGCGGCCACGCTGCCGGCGGCGTTACGCTGCTGGAGCGCCTGCACCAGAGCGTCGATGTCGGCGACGATCCGGCGGCGCAGCGGGCTGCACTCGTTCACGAGGAACTGGCCATAGCCTTCCAGGTCCTCGCTGGCGCGGTAGGCGCGCGGACGTTCGAGCTCCCTGGCCATCGCCAGCAGGCCGTCCTTGACCTTGCGGTACTGCGGGTCGCCGCCCATCGACGCGTCGAGGGTCGGCAAGACCGCCAGGTAGTCGGCCTTGAAGGCGTCGACGAGCTCGAGTTCGCGGCGGGCCGACGCGGGATCCTGGAAGATGAAGGCGTTGCGGGCCGCGATGCCGGTCTGGGCCAGCGCTTCGCGCGCCACGTAGAGGGGCTCCAGCTGGGCAGTGCGCACCTCGTTGGCGGCGTCGAGCGCGCCCTGGATGCTGTTGACGCGCGACACCGAAAACACGGCCAGGATGAGCGTCACGGCGAGCGCCAGGCCAAAGGCGGCATACAGCTGTCGGGCGATGCCGACACCTTGGAGAAGTTTCATGGGCAAATGAGCAATTAATCAAAGAGTCGGCAATTTAATCACATTTATAAGTTTCGTTGCCACACGATAACAGAATTGTCCCGATTTTAATGAATTTGCGTTGCATTTATGTCGATGGCCAGCGCACTACCGATTCGGTTGGGTCTTGCGGACCGGCCACCTCTGTTGCCACCTTCACCACACCCGTCCGGGTCCGTGTTACACTGCCGCCTCGCTAGGGGTCCTGGCGCGTGCGAACAGCACGCTGCCGGGTGAGAGATACCCTTCGTACCTGATCTGGATAATGCCAGCGAAGGAAAGCGCAACGCAGTTCCCATCCTTGTTTGCCCTTCCCCCACGTTGGCTCCGGCTTTTTGAAAAAGCAGCGCGCCATCTCGCATCGAGCGTGGCGCGCGAAGACGAGCAAACCATGACATCCAAGCTGAAACCTACCCTCCTCGCCTGCGCGATCCTGCAGGCCTTCTCCCTGAACGCTTCGGCACAGCAGGCCACGCCTGATCCCGTCACCTCGGTGGTCGTCACCGGCAGCCGCTGGGTCGCCAGCGACCGCGCCAGCATCGGCGGTTTCACGGACGCCCCGCTGCTCGACACCCCGGCCTCGATCACCGCCCTCAGCACGACCCAGATGCTGGACCTGTCGATCCGCAATGTGACCGACGCCGCCCGCTTCGACGCCTCGATCGGCGACGCCTACAACGCGGTCGGCTACGCCGAGCAGTTCTCGATCCGCGGCTTCGCCCTGGACAACGCCACCAGCTACCGCAAGGACGGCATCGCGATCTCCGCCGATACCCAGATCCCGCTCGAGAACAAGGAACGCATCGAAGTGCTGCGCGGCCTGGCGGGCCTGCAGGCAGGCGTTGCTGCGCCGGGCGGCATGGTCAACTTCGTCACCAAGCGTCCGACCAATGCGCCGCTGAGGTCAAGCCTCGTCGAAGTGAGCGAACGCGGCACCCTGCACGGTTCCATCGACCTGGGCGGCCGCTTCGAGGACCGCCGCTTCGGCTTTCGGCTCAACGCCGCGGCGGAAGACCTGAAATCCTATGTGCGCGGCGCCGATGGCGAGCGCCAGTTCGTGTCCGCCGCCTTCGACTGGCAGGTCACGCCGGATGCGCTCTTGCAGCTGGACCTCGACCACCAGCACCGTTCGCAGATCACGGCGCCGGGCTACCAGCTGCTGCGCAACGAAGCCCTGCCGACCGGGATCTCGCCCAAGACCCTGCTGAACGACCAGCCCTGGACCAAGCCGGTCGAGACCGACAGCAGCAACCTCGGCCTGCGCCTCCAGGTCCGCCTGAACGCGGACTGGACCGCCACCGTCAACGCCAACAAGCACTGGTTCAAGCGCGACGACTACACGGCCTTCCCCTACGGCTGCAGCAACGAGGGCGAAGGCTACTACCCGGGCTATTGCTCGAACGGCGACTACGACGTCTACGACTACCAGAGCGTGGGCGAGCGCAAGACCCCTTGGGGCGCGCAGGCCATGCTGCAGGGCCGCCTCAAGACCGGCGCGGTGCGCCACCAATTGACAGTGGGCGCCGCGATGTCCGAGCGCCACGACAGCTTCGGCGAGTACGTCTACGACTATGCCGGCTCCAGCAACATCCATCAGAACCAGGTCGTCGACCCGGCCCCGGGCAACCCGGCGACCGGCCCCGTGATGGAGCGCCGCAACGACCGTGAGAGCGCCCTGTTCGTACAGGACGTGGCCACGCTGTCCGAGCAGTTCACGCTGCACACCGGCCTGCGCTGGGTGAAGCTCAAGCGCAACGAGAAGGCCGAGGTCGAGCTGCCCTGGGCGCATGCCGACGACTCCTTCGTGCTGCCGAGCGTGGCCCTGGTCTACAAGCCGGCGCGCGACTGGAGCGTCTACGGCTCGATCAGCCACGGCCTGCAGCATGGCGGCATCGCCGAGATGGGCACCACCAACGAGAACACCGTGCTCGATCCGAGCCGTTCGAAACAGGTCGAGCTGGGCGTGAAGGGGATCGTCAACAAGGCGATGATGGTGTCGGCCGCCGTCTTCGACATCAGGCAGGGCCTGGAGTACGTGAACGCGGGCGGTACGTTCGTGCGCGCCGGCGAGCAGCGCCACCGCGGGCTGGAACTGGCGGCCCAGGGCAAGCTGAACCCGGAACTGAACTACAGCCTGTCGCTGATGGCGCTCGACGCCGAGCAGACCGGCACGGGTGACCCGAGCGTGGAAGGCAAGCGCGTGACCAATGTGCCGGAGCTGCGCTCGACGGCCTGGGTGGAATATGCGCTGCCGTCGGTCCAGGGACTGAAGGTGGACGCGGTCTGGCAGTACTCGGGCAGCAAGGCCTTCGACCCGGCCAACCGCGCCATCGTGCCGGGCTACCACGTGGCCGGCCTGGGCACGTCCTATGCGATGCGTGTGGGGGGCATGCACACCATCCTGCGCGCGCGCGTGGACAATGTGTTCGACAAGTTCTACTGGCGCGACGTAACGCAGTCGCTGGGCGGCTACCTGCTGCCGGGCGCGCCGCGCACCTTCCGCGTGTCGGCGCAGTTCGACTTCTGAAGGTCAGCTTGATGCTTTTGTAGGGTGGTCGGCTTCGCCGACTGCGCGTTCAGACAGTCTCTGAACAGCGCAACGTCTGATCGAAGGGGAGTTGAACGCGCGGTCGGCAGAGCCGACCACCCTACGAAGAACGCATATCGGCCGTCGCGGAATCAATCACCCAGGTCGGCCAGCTTGCCCAGGCAGCGCCGCTGGAAGCCATTCAGGCCGGTGGTGACGAAGCTGTCGTCTTCCTCGATCACTTCCGCATCGAGCAGCAGGCGCAGCTTGGCGATGCGGTCGCCCTGGGCCAGGGCCTGGGCCAGGTGCGAGGCATCCGGATCGCCCATGCGGGCGATTGCATCGACCACCTCCACCGGGAAGTCCCAGTGCGCGGCGATCACCGAGGACAGCAGGCGGCTGGCCGCGAACAGCTCGACGCCGAAAGTACCGGAGCCCGGCACCTTGCCCTCGCAGATGCGGTCGGCCACCTGGAAGGCCACCTGCAGGCCCACGTTCTGCATCAGGCCGGCCAGGTAGGATTCGAACACGCCGGCCGACAGGCCGGGCGCCATCACGCTCGCGGCAAAGGCGCAGCGTTCGGAATGCTTCCAGACCGTGGGCGCCACCTGGCGCGCCACGCCCTGCATCTTGGTGCGGATCAGCGGGCGCATCGCGATCTTCGCCAGCAGCATGCGCAGGCCGTTCAGGCCGAGCATCGTGACCGCGCCCTCGAGCGTCTCGATCGGCTTGGCCGGGCGATAGTAGGCGCTGTTGGCCTCGCGGATCACTTCAGCGACCAGCACCAGGTCGCGCCCCACCTCGGCCGACAGCGCGGCCGTGGAAATATTCTCGTCCGACAGCGCGCCGAGCAGCTGACCCACCAGCTCGGGAACGCGCGGCACCAGCACGGACGCGCGCTGGGGATCAGCCGCCAGGGCCCGCACTTCCGCCAGCACCTGCTCCTCCAGCTCCCGGGCGATATTGCGGCCGCTCGAGGCAGTCAGGTAGCGGTAGAAGGCGGCATCGACTTCGGCCGCCAGCTCTTCTTCTTCCATCGCCACGGCCGTTCCGGCGCCGGCGGCGACTTCCGTCTCCTTGTCGCCGCCTAACAAGCGGCCGATCCATTTTTTCACAGTACACCGCCTATCGATGCCAGTACAGGCAGGTATTTTAATACCAGAAGGCAACGATTGACATCTAAAAAAAGTCTCTAGTTGCATCCCGTACGAAGCGTCGCAAACCGGTGGCAAATTTTGTCTACAAATGCGAATGATTATCATTTAGTATACTTCGCACTTCTATGCGAATGATTCTCATTACGGAAGAATGGACCGCCCCCGACGGCGGCGTGACGACAACAACAAACGAAAGACCACCCATGGCAGCATCCCTTCCCAGCTTGCGGCTTCTCCCCGCCCTCATCGCCCTTGCCTGCATTGCCCCGGCCTGCGCCGCGACCAGCGACGCTTCCCCTCTCGAGACGGCGCCCACCGCCACCAGTCCTGGCACCGTCGTCGTGACCGGCCAGCGCCTCGACCAGTCCGGCAGCGCTATCCTGCTCGACGCCGAGGCACTGCGCCGCCAGGGCGCCGGCGACATGCAGAACATGGCCCGCTATGCGCCGCTCGTCAGCGTGCCTGGCGCAGCCAGCGGCAGCGGCAATATCTGGGACGGCGCCGGCAACACCGGCTTCAATGTGCGCGGCGTGGAGGGCAACCGGGTGAGCCTGGACCTGGACGGCATCGAACTGCCCGACGCCGCGCCGAAACCCGATGCCTCGACCGTCAACAGCTTCGGCGTCGGCCGCGACTACTTCGACCCCGAGACCTTCCGCAGCGTCAGCATCGTCTCCGGCGCCAGCACGGCCGGCCCCGGCGCCCAGGGCCTGGGCGGCGCGGTCTCCTTCGTCACCAAATCCCCGGACGACTATGTGAGCGCCCAGCGTCCGCGCTACGCCGAATACAAGTTCGGCCTGGACCGTTCGAACGACATGCGCATGCACGCCCTCACCGGCGCCGCCCAGCATGGGGTACTGCGGCTGCTGACCGTCGCGGTGCACCGCGAGGGCAGCCAGATGGCCAGCGCAGGCAACGCCCCCGTGAACCCGGACGACTGGGATTCCGACGCCCTGCTGGCCAAGCTGGCCTGGTCGCCCTGGGCCGGCCACGACTTCACCGCCACGCTGGACGGCTTCCGCGCCCGCCACGAGCGCGCCTACGACAACAAGCAGGGCGCCTCCTATCCGGACGGCGCGCGCCAGAACTCGACCACCCGCCGCGACCGCGCCAGCATCGACCACGTCTACACCGGCGGCACGCCCTGGTTCTCGCGCCTGGAAAGCCGCCTCTTTTTCCAGGACGCCGAGATCGAAGACCTGACCCACGCGCGCTACGTCACCGGCGGCCAGCCGACCCTGCGCGACATCGCCACCAGCTATGAAACCCGCAGCGTGGGCTTTGCCAGCAATGCCAGCAAGTCGATCGGCGCGCATTCGCTCGACTATGGGTTCAGCGTCGAGAACACCGGGACGCGCCGTCCGTGGGTCGAGAATCGCACCATCATCGCCACCGGCGCCCACCAGGTGACGGTCAAGAACCGCATGGCCGACATGGACACGCTCAAGGCCAGCGCCTTCGTGCGGGGCGCCCTGCGCCTGTCGGACACCTTCAGCGCGGTCCCGGGCCTGCGCACCACCTGGCGCGAGATGAAGCCCGACAGCACCGCCGGCTATGCGGTGTCGATCCCGAATGCGGCGCGCGAACTCGGCAAGGAAACGGACAGCTACGCCACCCCGAGCCTGACCCTGAACGCGCAGCTGAACCGCGACATGCTGGCCTACGCGCAGTACAGCCGCGGCACCCGCCTGCCCACGAGCGCCGAACGCACAGGCACCTACGATTCCTTCAGCTACAGCGGCGCCGGCAACGGCTATGCGGTGCTCGGCAACCCGGACCTCGCACGCGAGACCAGCAATGCCTTCGAGATCGGTCTGAAAGGGCATGCGGCGCGCGGCCTGAAACTGCACGCGGCCCTGTTCCAGACCCGCTACAAGAACTTCATCGAATACGCGGCGCAGCCCGCCGACCCGGTCAACTACCCGACCATCACCTTCGGCCTGTACCGGCCCGAGAACGTCGGCGACGCCCGTACATGGGGTGGCGAAGCGACGCTGGAGGCGGAACTGGGCGCCTGGAACAATGCCCTGCGCGGCGCACGCCTGACGCTTGCCAGCGGCGTCCAGCGCAGCAAGGCGCGCAACACCGCGACCGGCAAGGAAGGGCCGCTGGCCTCGACCCTGCCGCGCAAGAGCAGCTTCATCGCGGCCTGGGACGATCCGGCCGGGCGCGGCGGCCTCTCCTTCGCCGCCGTGTACGTGGCAGCCAAGCAGGCCGCGCCGGACGTGATCTCGGGCGTGACGACCGCGCGCTTTGCGGTCCCCTCGAGCACCGTGCTGGACCTGACCGCCTACTGGAACATCAACCGCCACGCGGCCCTGACCGCCGGCATCTACAACCTGGCCGACCGCACATACTGGGACTACGCCTCCTCGCGCGGCCTGCCCGCGGGAACGAGCGCCGCCGCCCTCGCAGACATCGAGCGCCAGGCGCGTCCCGGCCGCTACGCCGCCCTCAGCCTGAAGATCAGCTACTAATCATTCAACAACAAGGAGAACCCCATGAAGACCATCCGCCACATCCTCGCCGTCGCCATCGCCGTCTGCAGCATCGGCAGCGCCCAGGCGGCCACCCTGCTGGAACGCTGGAACACGCTGCGCGCCGAGAAGCCGCACCTGCGCATACGCGACGCCGCCCGCCAGCTGGGCGTGTCCGAGGCCGAGCTGCTCGCCACCGGCATCGGCAGTTCCGTGGTGCGCCTGAACGAGGCCAACCACGGCCCGCGAGAAATCATGCGCCGCGCCCTCGACCTGGGGACCGTGATGGCCTTGACGCGCAACGACAACTGCGTCATCGAAGTCACCGGCACCGCGATGCGCCTGAAACCCCAGCAGGACGCGGCGGATGCGAAGGCCGACCCGGAACGCGAGGCGCGCATGCTCAACATCGCCGGCGGCTACCTGGGCGGTCCGATCGACCTGCGCTTCCAGTTCCCGCAGTGGAAATACGTCTTCGCCGTCAGCCAGCCAATGCGCGACGGCGCGGTGAGCCGCAGCCTGCAGTTCTTCGACGCCAGCGGCACCGCGGTCCACAAGCTGTACGTGAAGAGCGATGCCGGCGTGCCGGTGTTCGAAAAGCTGGTGGCGGACTTCCGCCATCCGCGCCAGGATGCGAAGCTGGACCTCGTGGCAGCCAGTCCGACACCGCTTGAGAAACCGGATAGCGCCATCGACGTCAAGGAGTTCCAGCAGGCCTGGCGTGACATGAGCGACGTCCACCAGTTCAACCGCATCGTGTCCGAGTTCGGCCTCACGCGCGAACAGGCGCTGCGCCTGGCGCCTGAGGGCGTGGTGCAGAAGCTCGACCCGAGCGCCGTGCGCGGCCTGCTCCAGGGTGCGGCGAAGAACGGCGTCGCCATCATGGCGTTCGTCGGCAACGCGGGCGTGACCCAGATCTACAGCGGCAAGATCAAGAAGGTGGCCGATGCCGAAGGCTGGCTCAACGTGCTCGACCCTGACTTCAACCTGCACCTGAACGACGACGCCCTGCGCAGCGGCTATGTGGTGCGCCGCGCCGGCGTGACCTCGGTGGAGTTCTTCGACACCGACGGCAGGCTGGTGGTGACCTTCTTCGGCGTGCGCCAGCCGGGCAAGCCGCAGCCGCAGGAATGGCTGGACCTGGCGGCCTCGCTGAAGAAAGCGTAGCGGTTCAGGCGGCGGGGCCGAGCAGCCCCTCGACCCGCCGCAGGCGCTGCGCCAGGTCCCCTTCGAGCAGCACATAGGGGATGGCGCGCGCCGCCAGCGTGTCGAGCAGCATCCGGTGCACCTTCTGGCGCACCTCTTCCGATTCGCGCTGCAGGCCGTCCGGCTCCCAGGGACTGTCCGGCGCCGTCACCAGGGTCAGGACATAGTCGTGGCGCGTGTCCAGGCGCGCCAGCTGGGGGTCGACCCGGCCCCAGTACTGGCGGCTGTAGAGGGCCGTCATCAGGGGCGTGGTATCGCAGAACAGGAAGCCGTTCGCACGCCCGGCCGCCTGTTCTTCGCGCTCCACCTGGGTGCGGGCGATCGGATACTGGTCGCTTTCGAAAGGCACGCGGCCCCGCGTGTCGACAAACTCGCGCAGGTATTCCGGCACCCAGACGGTCGCGTAGCGCGCCGCCAGCGCCTCGGCCAGCGTCGACTTGCCCGACGATTCAGCCCCGAGGATCGCGATTCTTTGCACGGGCCGGCTCACACATCCCTCCGCGCGATGTTCGACCAGGCGCGCCAGCCGGTCCAGGCCAGGCCGACGAACACGGCATACAGTACCGCCGTCAGCATCAGGCCCTTGTAGACGTAGAGGCCGACGTAGAGCACGTCCACCACGATCCAGACCAGCCAGTTCTCGACCTTCTTGCGGCCCAGCAGGAGCTGGCCCACCAGGCTGCCGGCGGTCAGGAAGCCGTCTGCATGCGGCACGTCGGTGTCGGTGAGATGGTCGAGGAAGGAAGACAGCAGCAGGAAGCCGAGCACCCAGCCCGCAATCCCCCACAGCCAGCCCGCACGCTTGAGGCGCGTGACGACCAGCTGCTGTTCGCCGGCCCCGTGCAGCCACTGGTACCAGCCCCAGACGGACGCGGCGATGAAGACGAACTGCAGCCCCATGTCGCCGTACAGCTTCGCCCCGAAGAAGACGGCGGCATAGGTCGCCGAGGAGGCGATCGAGAACAGCCAGGCCCAGTGCTTCTGGCGGATGTTCAGGGCGACGGTGGTGACCGCCAGCAGGAAGGAGATCAGTTCCAGCGGCGTGGTGAAGAAGCCCAGGAAGGCCAGCTGTTCGTTCATGGGCAGCAGATCGGGTGAAGGAAGGTGAGGTCGTCAGGTCAACAGTGGATTATGGAAGCTGGCGGGGGAATCCGCAAGCCGGACCGTCCGGATCCGGACACCCTTGCCCGCTTGCGTGCATTCCTGGCGCCGGAAAGCACCGGGGCCAGAGGGACGCGCGGCTGGCACGGTGCTTGCAATAGGAAGCGCAAGACCATTATCACAAGTACCATGGACCGCGCACTCGACCCTGCCCTGATTCACCGCCGCCACCGCATCCGCGCGGGCGGCGCCGCCCTGCTGCTCGCCTGCGCCGTGCTGGCCTGCTGGCAGCTCAACCGCCTGCTGCGCCCCAGCGTCTCGGCCGGCGACATCGTCGTCTCGACCGTACGCCGCGGCGACGTCGCCAATACCATCAACGCCGCCGGCGTCGTCATCCCGGTCCACGAGGAAGTCGTCGCCAGTCCGGTGACCAGCCGCGTGGCGAAAGTGCTGGCCAAGCCGGGCCAGCTGGTCAAGGCCGGCGACGTCCTCCTGGAACTCGACGACCGCGACATCGTGCTGGCCGTGGATACCTTGCGCGAACAGCTGGCGCAACAGGAAAACCGCATCGCCACCTCGAAGCTGGAGCTGGAGCAGAAGCACAAGCAGCTGACCAGCGCCATCGAGCTGCTCGAACTCGACCTTCAGTCAGCACGCGCACTGAACGAACGCAACCAGAAGCTGCGCCAGAGCGGCCTGGTCTCGGGCGAAAACCTGCTGGCCGGAGAGCTTGCGGTAAAACGCGCCGAGATCCAGCTGCGCCAGCAGCGCGAGCTGATCGCCGACAGCCGCCGCAGCACCGCCACCAGCATCGCGGCCGCCACCCTGCAGCAGGAGATCCTGAAAAAGCAGCTCGCCCAGCAGGAGAACAAGCTGGCCCAGGCGAAGGTCGCGGCGCCCTTCTCCGGCATGCTCACGTCGCTGGTGCAGGAGGAAGGCGCCAGCGTCGCCGCCGGCCAGCTGCTGGCGCGGGTCTCGGAACTGAACAACTACCGGGTTGAGGCAAGCGTCTCGGACTTCCATGCGCGTCTGCTCGCGCCAGGCCAGGAAGTCCGGGTCGAGCAGAACGGCGAACGCCTGCAGGGGCGCGTGCACACCGTGCTGCCGGAGATCCAGAACGGCACCGTCAAGCTGCTGGTCGACCTGGACAAACCCGACAGCCCGCTGCTGCGCAACAAGATGCGGGTCGACGTCAGCGTCGTCACCGCCCACAAGAATGGCGCGCTGGTGCTCGACAGCGGCGCCGCATTCAACGGCGCCGGCCGCCAGGCCGCTTTCGCGGTGCAGGACGGCGTCGCCCGCAAGACCGCGCTGCAGCTGGGCAGCAGCGACGGCAGGCTGGTCGAAGTCGTGGCCGGCGCGCGCCCGGGCGATCGCTTCATCGTCTCGGACACCAAGGCATTCGCCAACCTGGACACCATCCGTATCACCAATTAACGAGAACAAGAGGGAGTCATGATCAAACTGAACAAGGTCAGCAAGACCTACCGCACCGACAAGGTGGAGACCCTGGCGCTGAAAGACGTCGACCTGCACGTCCAGAAGGGCGAGTTCCTCGCCATGATGGGCCCGAGCGGCTGCGGCAAGAGCACCCTGCTCAACCTCATCGGCCTGCTCGACCGGCCGGGCCAGGGCAGCATCGAAGTCGAGGGCGTGCCCTTGACCCGTTACCGCGACAAGCAGGTGGCGCGCCTGCGCAACCAGACCTTCGGCTTCATCTTCCAGAGCTTCCACCTGATTCCGGACCTGCGCGTGATCGACAACGTCGAACTGCCCCTGCTCTACCGCAGCATGGGAGCGGGCGAGCGGCGCCGCCTGGCGCGCGAGGCGCTGGAAAAAGTCGGCCTGGGCGCGCGCATGGACCACTACCCGAACCAGCTCTCCGGCGGCCAGCAGCAGCGCGTCGCGATCGCACGCGCCATCGTCGGCCGGCCCCAGGTGCTGCTGGCCGACGAGCCGACCGGTAACCTCGACAGCAAGATGGGCGAGGAAGTGATGGACATCCTGCTCAAGCTCAATGCCGAAGGCACCACCGTGGTGATGGTGACGCACGACGAGCGCGAGGCGCGCCGTACCAGCCGCATCGTGCGCGTGTTCGACGGCCAGCTGGTCGCGTAAGCGCGGGAGCAGAACATCATGTTACGCAACTATCTCCTGACGGCGTGGAAGGTCTTCATGCGCCGCAAGCTGTTCACCCTGATTAACCTGCTGTGCATCGTCCTGACGCTGGTCGTGCTGATGGTGGTGGTCTCGCTGCTCGAGACGGCCTTCCGTCCCACCGGCGTCGAAGGCAAGAGCGAGCGCTTCCTGCAGATCCTCCAGATGCGCATGGAGAGCCCGAAGCGCGACAGCATCAGCACCTCGCCGCTCGGCTACAAGCTGATCGACAAATACCTCAAGCCGATGCCGGGCGTGGAGCGCGTCGCCATGGTCACGATGGTGCAGCCGGTCTCGGTCTACCAGGGCGAGACGGTCAGCGAGCTGCAGATGCGGCGCGCCGATGCCGACTACTGGAAGGTGCTCGACTTCCGCCTGCTCGCCGGTCGCCTGCCGACCAGCGCCGACGATGCCGGCGGACGCCATATCGCCGTCATCAACGCCTCTACCGCACGGCGCCTGTTCCCCGGCGTGCCGCAGGTCGCGATCGGCCAGCGCATCGACGTCGGCGGCGTGGCCTACGAGATCGTGGGCGTGGTGGGCGACGCGATGCACCTGAACGCCTATGCCGACATCTGGGCGCCGGTGTCCACCTTCCCGTCCGCGGACTACCGGAACCAGCTCACCGGCCAGTTCATCGCCCTCATTTTGGCGCGCGACGCCGCCGACCTGCCTGCCATCCAGCGCCAGGTGGCGCAGATCGCCGCCACCATGGTGCATGACGATCCGGCGCAGTGGAAAACCATCCGGTTCTGGGCCGACAGCAAGCTCGACCTGTTCTCCCGCACCCTGGTCGGCAGCAGCGAGCAAGCCGATTCCGGCGCCGGCACCGTGCTGGCCGGGATCGCCGCAGGCATGCTGCTCTTCATGCTGCTGCCGGCGCTGAACCTGGTCAACCTGAATACCGGCCGCATCCTGGAGCGCCGCACCGAGATCGGCGTGCGCAAGGCCTTCGGCGCCACCAGCCGCCAGCTGGCCGTGCAGCTGGTGGTCGAGAACGTCCTGCTGTGCGCCTGCGGAGGACTGCTCGCCCTCGGCCTCACCGTGCTGGCGCTGCATTGGTTAGAGGCCAGCGCCCTGATTCCCTACCTCGAGGTCGACCTGAACCTGGCCGTCTTCGGCTGGGGCATGCTGATCGCCACCGTCTTCGGCATCGTTTCCGGCGTGCTGCCCGCCTGGAAAATGTCGCGCCTCGACCCCGTCCACGCCCTGAAAGGAGGCGCATGATGTTCCGCCATTTACTGAAACTGAGCTGGAAACGCAAATCCAGGAACCTGATGCTGAGCCTCGAGATCCTGATCGCCTTCGCCATCGTCTTCGGCGTCGCCGCCTTCGGCCTGCGCTACTGGCAGCTCTACAACATGCCGCTCGGCTTCGAGAGCCGCGACCTGTGGGCGGTCAGGATGCACGTCGGCGACGAGGAGAAGACCCGGATCGGCCTTGAGGGCTACGAGGCCCTGCGGCGCGGCCTGATGGAGATGCCGGAGGTGCGCGATGTCGCCTTCGTCACCTTCGAGCCCTATGTCACTGCGAGCATGTTCAGCAACCTGCGCCGCAAGGCCGGCGAAGGCGACGGCTTCAATACGGAGCTGCTCGACGCCGACGACCGCGCGGCCGCCGTGCTGGGCCTGAAACTGGTCGAGGGACGCTGGTTCTCGGAGCTGGACAACGGCAGCGCCGATCGGCCGGCCGTCATCAACCGCAGGATGGCCGAGGCGATGTTCCCGGGGGAGCGCGCGCTCGGGCAGGTCTTCTTTGACCGCGAGGGGAAACAGGATGTGCCGCACCGCGTGGTCGGCGTGGTCGAGGCCTTCCGGGCCAAGGGCGAGCTGGCCGCGCCGCTCAACCATGCCTTCACCCGCTTTGTCGCCGACCAGAACCGCTGGGATGTGCGCACCATCCTGCTGCGCGTGGCGCCCGGCACCGAACGCGCTTTCGAGAAGCGCCTCAACGAGCGCCTGAAACTGATCCGCAAGGACTGGAGCTACCAGATCACGCCCTCGTCCGCCGCCCGCGCCTCGATGCTCAAGCAGCATATGGCGCCCCTGGTCGTGGTGGGCATCATCGCCGCCTTCATGCTGGTGATGGTCGCCTTCGGCCTGTTCGGCGCCCTGTGGCAGAACACGACCCAGCGCATCCCGGAGATCGGGCTGCGCCGGGCCATCGGCGCCACCGCCGGCGAGATCTACCGCCAGATCGTGCTCGAGCAGGTCCTGCTCAGTTCCGTGGCCATCGTGGTGGGCCTGGCCCTGCTGGTGCAGCTGCCGCTGACCCGGGTACTGGGCGAGCACCTCGACTGGGCGGTCTTCGCTCAGGCGACGGGGCTGTCGATGGCGGTGATCTATCTGCTATCCTTGCTGTGCGCCCTCTACCCGGGCTGGCGCGCCAGCCGCCTGAGCCCGACCGAAGCGCTGCATCACGAATAAGAACGAAAGAGATCCACCATGGAAGCACCACGCACGCCGCGCATCCTGGTCGTCGACGACGACGGCGCGGTCCAGGTTTCGCTGGCCCTGCTGCTCAAGCAGTCCGGCTTCGACGCGTTCTGCTGCGACGGGCCGGCGGCGGCCCTCGCGCTCCTGGCAAGCCAGCCATTCGACCTCGTCCTGCAGGACATGAACTTTTCCCTGCAGACGAGCGGCGCCGAAGGCCTGGCGCTGCTGGAACAGATCCGCCAGCGCCATCCGACCTTGCCGGTGCTCCTGATGACGGCATGGGGCTCGATTGCGCTGGCCGTTGCCGGCATCAAGGCAGGCGCCGCCAACTTCTTCACCAAGCCCTGGGACAATGCCCAGCTGATGGACCTGATCGCGGCGACCCTGGAACTCAAGGGGCCGGATGCGGAGGGGCCGGGCCGCAAGGCGCTGGACGCCCAGTTCGATTTCGACGGGATCATCGGCGAGCATCCGAAGCTGCTGCGGGTCCTGGCCACGATCGGCCAGGTCGCGCGCACCCGCGCCCCGGTGCTGATCCTCGGCGAAAGCGGCACCGGCAAGGAGCTGGTGGCCGACGCCATCCACCGCAACAGCCCGAGAGCAAGCAAGACCATCGTCAAGATCAATATGGGCGCGATCCAGCCGACTCTGTTCGAAAGCGAGATGTTCGGCCACGTGCGCGGCGCCTTCACGGATGCGCGCAGCGATCGCAAGGGCCACGTCGCCTGCGCGGACGGCGGCACCCTGTTCCTGGACGAGATCGGCGAACTCAATCGGGGCGACCAGGTCAAGCTCCTGCGCGTGCTGCAGGACCAGCGCTACCAGCCGGTCGGCGCCAGCCGCAGCGAGCAGGCCGACATCCGCGTGGTTTCGGCCACCAACCGCGAGCTGGCCGAACTGGTGGCGAGCGGCGACTTCCGCGAAGACCTGTTCTACCGCCTGAACCTGATCACGATCCGCCTGCCGCCGCTGCGCGAACGGCGCAGCGACATCCCGCTGCTGGCGCGCCACATCGCGGCCACGGTGGCGGAGAGTTACGGCCTCGGCGAAGTCACTTTGACGAATGGCGCCCTGGACTGGCTCACCGGCCAGAACTGGCCCGGGAACATCCGCCAGTTGCGCCAGACCATGGAGCGCACCCTGCTCCTGTCCGGCACCGTACAGCTGGGCCAGGCCGACTTCGCCGCCGCCGGGCGACTCGACGATGGCGCCGGTCCGTCCTCCCAGCGCCTGGGCGTGGACGGCATGACGCTGGAACAGGTCGAACGGCGCATGATCGAGCAGGCCCTCGACCAGCACGGCGGCAACATCACCCGCGTGGCCAAGGCCCTGGGGCTGTCGCGCACTGCCCTGTACCGCCGCCTCGAGCGCCACGGCCTGGCCGAACCCGGCGCCGCCAGCGAATGAGCCTGCGCCACCGCCTGGGCGGCTACCTGGTGCTCCTGCACCTGCTGCTGTTTGCGGCCGCCGCCCTGCTCCTGCAGGACCAGCCGCTGCTCTTCGTCGGCCTCGAGACGCTGCTGCTGCTCAGCCTTGCGCTGGGCTTCGCCCTGCTGCGCCAGGCCCTGGAGCCGCTCGGCTACACGCGCCGCTTCCACGACCTGCTGCAGGACCAGAACTACGCGAACCAGCTGGCGGCGCCCGCCTCGCGCGAGCTCGACGAGCTGGTCACCCTGTTCAACACCATGCTCGCCGCCCTGCACCGCGAGCGCCTGGCGGCCGGCGAGCAGCAGGGCTTCCTCGACCGCCTGTTGGAGGCGACGCCGAGCGCGGTGCTGGTCTTCGATTTCGATGGCGCGGTCAGCCTGGTCAACGCCAGCGCCGTCTCGCTGCTCGGCCTGCGCGAGGCGCAAGGCAAGCGGCTCAAGGCCTGGGTGGATGGCGCGGCCGGCTTCGCCCCAGGTCTCGATGCACGCGCGCAGGCACGCAGCCGCGACCTGGTCGCCCAGCTCGACGCCCTGCCCGCGGGCGACACCGGCCTGCTCACCGATACCGAGGGAAGGCGCTACCGCGCCCAGCGCGGACACTTCTTCGACCGCGGCTTTGCCCGCCACTTCCTCATGGTCGAGGAACTGACGGCCGAACTGGAAGACTCCGAACGGGCCACCTACGCCAAGCTGGTGCGGGTGCTGGCCCACGAGGTCAACAACACGGTGGCCGCCACCCGCTCGGTGCTCGACTCCCTGCTGTTCTACCGCAGCCAGCTGGGCGAATCGGACGCCGCGGATTTCACCACCGCGATCGAGGCGGTCAAGCGCCGCAATGTCAGCCTGGGCGAATTCATCGAGCGCTTCACGCGGGTGGTCAAGATGCCGGCGCCGGAACTGCGCCCGGCCAGCCTCAAGGCGATGGTCGACGACATCCTCTGGCTCAATCGCGAGCAGTGCGCGCGCGCCGGCATCCGGCTCGGCTGGCGCCGCTGCGACGAGGTGGCGCCGGTGCCGCTCGATGCAGGCCTGATGGAAGGCGCGCTGCTCAATATCGTGAAGAACGCGATCGAGGCGGTGCTGGCGAAACAGGAAGCCGGGGGCCATGTCGAGTTGTCGCTCGAAAGCGTTGGCAAGGATACCGTGCTGGCCGTGAGCGATTCGGCCGACCTCTTGGGCGCCGTGCCGCCGCGCCAGCTGTTCACGCCCTTCTTCAGCACCAAGCAGGGCGGCCAGGGCATCGGCCTGATGTTCGTGCGCGAGGTCCTGGCCCGTCACGGCCTGCCGTACTCGCTCGCCTCGACCGGCCAGGGCGAGACGCGCTTCGAAATCCGCTTCCCGGGCGCCCAGTAAAAAAAGCCGCCGCGGGATCGCTCCACGCGGCGGCCTTCTCTTGCGATCCCCGGCTTACTTCTTCGGGTACTTGATCGTCATTTCCTTCAGCAGGTTGTCGGCATGGTCGACTTCCTTCATCAGCCACAGCATGTAGCGGATGTCGACGTGGATGGCGCGCGTGATCTCGCTGTCGAAGTACCAGTCCTTGGTGATCGACTCGTAGGTCGAGTCGAAGTTCAGGCCCACCAGTTCGCCGCGCTTGTTCATCACCGCCGAACCCGAGTTGCCGCCGGTGGTGTCGGCGCTCGACAGGAAGTTCACCGGGACGGTGTTCAGCACCGGATCCTTGAACACGCCATAGCGCTTGGCCTTGACCGCTTCGGTGAGCGCCGCCGGCACGATGAACGGATCCTTGTTCGTCGCTTTCTCGACGATGCCTTCGACCGTCGTGAACGGGCCCTTGACCAGGCCGTCGCGCGGCGCGTACGGCGACACGGTGCCATAGGTCACGCGCAGGGTCGAGTTGGCGTCCGGGTAGACCGGCTTGCCCTGCGACTTCTTCCAGGCGATGACGGCAGCCATGTACTGCGGGATCACGCGTTCCAGGTTGCCGTCGATCTCGTTGCGGCGGTTCTCCAGGCTAAGTCCCGTGTCATGCAGGCGCACGGCCAGCTGGACGAAGGGATCACCCGACTTGCGGAATGCTTCCGGATCCTTGCCGATCCAGGCCAGGCGCTTGGCCGTGTCGTCCAGGTCGGTCGCCTTGTACATGGCGTTCAGCGCGGTGGGCGCCGGCAGCAGTGCATCCAGGCCCTGCGGACGCAGCTTCGCGTCGATGCGGGCGTAGCGCGCCAGGGCCGCGCCGTAGCGGGCTTCGTCGACCTGGGGCACGAAGGACTGCTCGAGGCGGGTCAGGCGCGCCTTGATGAAGGACAGGTCGCGTTCCTGGTAGCCCGCTTCGCGCTGGGCGTCAGGCTTCTGGCGTTCGAGCGCCAGGCGGTACAGGGTGCGCGCGCTCTTGAGCAGGTCGCTGTGGGTGGCTTCGAGCCAGGCGCCTTCCTGGCGCGATTGCGCCATGTCCTGGGCAATCACGCTGTCCAGCTCGGACAGCAGGTTCTTCGCGCCATTACCCTTCTGCTTGTGCCAGGCACGGAACTCGGCGTCCTGCACGTCCTTGATCGCCGCGATGTCCTTGCGGGCGAAGCCGTCGATCAGGCCTTGCGTCTTCTTCAGCACGTTATTCAGGCTCTTGGCCACGCTCGCGTAGCGCACGTCCCAGGCGGCATTGCCCATGGTGACGGCCGAGATCACCGACAGGTCGGCGGTGATGCTGGCGGCGCGGCCCGGCAGCTCGACGTCGCGCGCGAAGCGGATCTCGGTCGGCAGCTTGTAGCGGCTGGTGCGGCCCGGGTAGCCGGCCAGCAGGATCGGATCGCCGTTCTTCAGGCCTTCGGCGGAGACCACCAGGAAGTCCTTCGATTTATACGGCACGTTGTTCGGCGACGGGTCGGCCGGGCGGCCGTCCGGGCCGACGTAGGCGCGCAGGAAAGAGTAGTCGCCGGTCTGGCGCGGCCACTCGTAGTTGTCGATGTCGCCGCCGAAGTTGCCGATGCGGTCGGACGGCGCGTACACCAGGCGCACGTCGCGGATCATCAGCTGCTTGATGCGGTAGTACTCGAGGCCGCGATGGAAGGCCGGCACCGAGCAGCGGGTGGATTTGTCGGTTTCGCACTCCGCGATCAGGGACTTGATGCGCGATTCGACCAGCTCGTGGCGCTCGCGGCCCGACATCGACGGCGACAGGCCCTTGAGCACGCGGTCGGTCACGTTCTCGACCTTCTCGGTCACGTAGACCAGGGCGTTCGGGCCGCCCGGCAGTTCCTCGGCGCGGGTCTTGGCCAGGAAGCCGTTGACGATGTGATTCTTCTCGGGGGTCGAATTGCGCTGGATGGCGCCGTAGGCACAGTGGTGGTTGGTGACGACCAGGCCGTCGGGCGACACGAAGGAAGCGGAACAGCCGCCCAGCGAGACGATGGCGCTCATCGGATGCTTGGCCAGGTCGGCCAGCTTCTCAGCCGGGATGGTGATGCCGATGCGCTTGAGTTCGGATTTCAGTTGCGGCAGCTGGTGCGGCTGCCACTGGCCTTCGTCGGCGCTAGCCAGCGCCGAGATGCCCATCAGAGCGACGGGCAGGAACGATTTGAACATGTGACCCCAGGTGATAAAAAAGCAGCCCGGAGTATAACTTTGTTACGTCTGCATGCGGTCGTTTTTCGGCGTAATGACAGTTCGATTAGATCGCATCCTGGCCCACGCGCCACCCTCCTCCGAGCGCCTGGATCAGGGTCACGGCCGCGGCCTGGCGGTCGGCCTGCACCTGCACCAGCGAGCGGCGTGCATTGAGCGCCGTGTTCTGGGCCTGCACCACCTCCGAATAACTCACCTGTCCCGCGCGGTAGCGGTTCAGGATCTGCTGCTCGACCTTGTCGGCCGCTTCGGACGCGACGCGGCGCAGCTCCTGCTGCTGTTCCAGCACGCGCACGGCGGTGAGCTGGTCTTCCACGTCGGCGAAGGCGTTCAGAACGGTCTGGCGGTAGCGCGCGACGGCGGCCTGGTGGCGCGCCTCGGCCCCGGCCACGCCGGCGCGGGTGGCGCCGGCATTGAAGATCGACTGTGCCGCCGACAGGCCGAGGGACCAGGCCGCGTTCGAGGCCGAGAACAGGTCGGAGAAGCGCGCGCCCCCGCTGCCGAGCGAAGCGCTCAGGCCGATGTTCGGGAAGTAGGCGGAACGCGCGATGCCGATCTCCGCGTTGGCCGCGGCCACGTCGCGTTCGGCGGCGGCGATGTCGGGGCGGCGCTGCAGCAGGGTCGCCGGCACGCCCACCGGAATCGCGGGCACGTGTACCTGCCATGCCGCGGCCGGAGAGAGGGTGAACTCGCTCGGCGCCTTGCCGACGAGGACCGCGATCGCATGCTCGAACTGCGCGCGCTGGCGCTGCAGGGTCAGGGCGTCGTTGCGCGCGTTCGCCAGCTGGGTCTGGGCCTGCAGCACGTCGGTGCGGGCCACGATGCCGACGTTGTAGCGGTTCTCGGTGATGCGCAGCTCGCGCTCGTAGCCGGCGATGCTGCTCTCGAGCAGGGTGCGCTGGGCGTCGAGCGCGCGGATCGTGAAGTAGTTGGCGGCCACCTCTCCCTGGGCCGACAGGCGCGCACTCGCCAGGTCGGCGGCCGTGGCCTCCGCGCTGGCCTGGGCGCCGGTGACGCCCGCACGCAGCCTGCCCCACACGTCCGGCTCCCAGTCGCCGCCCAGGTTCAGGCGATAGGCCGTGCTGGCGCCCCCGTTGCGCACGCCCGAGCGGTCGGCGCTCAGGCCCAGCGACACGGACGGGAACAGCGCCGCGCGCTCTTGCGCGACGATGGCGCGCGCCTGGGCGTAAGCGGCGACGGCCGCCGCCACGTTCTGGTTCGAGACCTCGACGCCGGCGGCCAGTTCGTTAAGAACCGGGTCGTTGAACAGCTGCCACCACGGTCCGCGGTCGAGGGCATCGGCGGGCGCCGCAGGCACCCAGCCCTGCGCTTCCTTGAAGGCGGCCGGTTCCACTGTCGTGGGCCGCTCGTAGGCGGGTCCCACGGCGCAGCCGGACAGGGTGGCGGTGACGAGGAGAGCGATGGGGAGGAGTCGCATATTCTTCATTATTTTGCAGGGATCGGATCAGTGGCGTCGGCGTGCCGGGTCAGCTCGTGTTCGTCGGGCTTCTTCGTCCTCAGCTTGTCGAGCAGGACATAGACGACCGGGGTGGTGAGCAGGGTCAGGAGCTGGCTGGCGACCAGGCCGCCGATGATGGCGATGCCCAGCGGCCGGCGCAGCTCCGAACCTTCGCCGAAGCCGATCGCCAGCGGCAGCGCGCCGAGCGCCGCTGCCAGGGTCGTCATCAGGATCGGGCGGAAGCGCAGGATGCAGGCCTCACGCACGGCTTCCGTGGCCGTCAGGCCCCTGGCCCGCTCCGCTTCCAGCGCGAAGTCGATGATCAGGATGGCGTTCTTCTTGACGATGCCGATCAGGAGGAAGACGCCGATCAGGGCGATGATCGAGAACTCCATCTTGAACATCAGGAGGGCCAGCACCGCCCCCACGCCGGCCGAGGGCAAGGTGGACAGCACCGTCACCGGGTGGATCAGGCTCTCGTAGAGGATGCCGAGCACGATGTAGATGACGATGATGGCGGC
Organism: Pseudomonadota bacterium; assembly: GCA_040758275.1. Taxonomy (GTDB): domain Bacteria; phylum Pseudomonadota; class Gammaproteobacteria; order Burkholderiales; family Burkholderiaceae_D; genus Telluria. The sequence goes on along the minus strand of JBFLVV010000020.1, from coordinate 11,411 downwards.
GGCGATCAGGAAGGGCTGTTCCTTGTTCGATTCCTCCGCCGCGCGCGCCGTGCCCTGGAAGCTGCCGCGCACATTGGTCGGCATGCCGATCTCGGCTTCGGCCGCCTTCACCGCGTCCTGGCCATCCTCCAGGTTGTAGCCTTCGGCCAGGTTGAAGGACACCGTGGTCGCGAGCTCGCCGTCCTGGTGGTTGACCGAGGTCGGCGTCGAGCTCTCGGCGAAGCTGGCGATCGCCATCAGCGGCACCATGCGCGTGGCGCTGGTCGACAGGGCCGATCCGCTGGACGGGTCGCGTGCGGCGGTCAGGTTGCTGGAGGCCGAAGACGTGCCGGTGGACGAGGCGACGGCGCCTGCCGTCGACGTGGCCGTACCGGCGCCCCGCGCCGGTACGTAGACGTCGCGCAGCGCTTCCGGCGACTGGGCGTAACGCTGGGCCACGCCCATGATCACGTGGTACTGGTTCAACTCGTCGTAGATATTGGCGACCTGGCGCTGGCCGAAGTTGTTGTACAGGGCGTTGTCGACTTCACGCGTGGTGATCCCCAGGCGCGATGCCGTCTCCTTGTCGATGGTCACAAAAGTCTCGACCCCGTTCTCGGCCTGGTCGGTGTCGACGTCGACCAGGGCCGGCTGGCGCTTCATCGCCTCGGCCAGGCGCGTGGCCCACTGTTTCAGGTCGCTGGCATTGTCGCTCTTGAGCGTGTACTGGTAGGTGGAGTTGCTCGAGCGTCCGCCCATGCGCAGGTCCTGCACCGGGTTCAGGAAGATCGAGACGCCGGTCACCTTCGCCAGCTGCGGACGCAGGCGGGCGATCACGGCCTGGCCCGACTCGCCTTCCTTGCGCTCGTCGATCGGCTTCAGGTTCATGAACATGAAGCCGCCGCCCGCGCGCCCGCCACCCGTGAAGGCGACCACCGTGTCCACCGCCGGGTCCTTGCGGATGATGTTGACCAGCTGGCGCAGCTTGCCCTGCATGGCCTGGAAGGAGATGCTCTGGTCGGCGCGGATGCCGCCGTTGATCTGTCCCGTGTCCTGCTGGGGGAAGAAGCCCTTCGGCGCCGCCGAGAACAGGTAGACGTTCAGCCCCACCACGAAGGCCAGGATGAGCATCACCAGCAGCTTGCTGTCCAACGCCCAGTCGAGCGCATGCTCGTAGCTGCGCAGCACGCCGCCGAAGCCCTTCTCGGACCAGCGCGCCAGCATGCCCGGCTTTTTCTCCTTCTTCTCCCGGCGCAGCAGCCAGGCGCACATCATCGGCGTGGTGGTGAGCGAAATCACCAGCGAGATCATCACGGCCACGGAGAGGGTCACCGCGAACTCGCGGAACAGGCGTCCCACCTGCCCGCCCATGAAGAGCAGCGGAATGAATACCGCCACCAGCGACAGCGAGATCGACAGGACCGTGAAGCCCACTTCACGCGCGCCCAGCAGGGCCGCCTTCATGCGGTCCATGCCGGACTCGATGTGGCGCGCCGTGTTCTCCAGCACCACGATGGCGTCGTCGACCACGAAGCCGGTGGCCACCGTCAGCGCCATCAGCGACAGGTTGTTCAGGCTGAAGCCCAACAGGTACATGACCCCGAAGGTGCCCAGAAGCGACACGATGGTGGCCACGGCCGGCACCACGGTCGCCCGTATGCTGCGCAGGAAGACGCTCACCACCAGCACCACCAGCACGATGGACAGGATCAGGGTGAACTCGATCTCGTGCAGCGAGGCGCGAATGGAATTGGTGCGGTCCGAGGCCACCTGCAGGGTCACGTCGCCCGGCAGCTGCGCCTGCAGCGAGGGCAGCAGCGCGCGCACGCCGTCCACCGTCTCGATGACGTTGGCGTCCGGCTGGCGCGTCACCAGCACGATGACGGCCGGCTGGCCGTTGAACAGGCCCAGGGTGTTGATGTTCTCGACGCCGTCGATGACTTCGGCCACGTCCCGCAGGCGGATGGCGGCGCCGTCGCGCCAGGCCACCACCAGGTCGCGATACTCGGCCGCCGTGCGTCCGCCCTTGCTGCCGGCCGGCTGGGAATAGATCTGGAAGCGGTTGCCCGCGCCTTCGATCGCGCCCTTGGGCCGGTTGGCATTGGTCGACTGGATCGCCGCGCGCACGTCTTCGCTGGAGACGCCGTATTTGTTCAGCGCATAGGGCAGCAGCTCGACCCGCACCGCCGGCAGCGAGCCGCCGCCGATCTCGACCTCGCCCACGCCCTTGACCTGGGCCAGGCGCTGCTGCACGAGGTTGGAGACGGATTCGTAGATCTGGCCGGGCGAACGGGTCTTGGACGTCAATGCCAGGATGATCACCGGCGCGTCCGAGGGATTGGCCTTGCGGTAGGTCGGATTGCTGCGCAGCGTCGCCGGCAGGTCGGCGCGCGCGGCGTTGATCGCCGCCTGCACCTCGCGTGCGGCCGAATCGATCTTGCGGTTCAGGTCGAACTGCAGGCTGACCCTGGTCGAGCCATTGCTGCTGTTCGACGTCATCTCGTTGACGCCGGCGATCACGCCCAGGCGCCGCTCGAGCGGCGTCGCCACGCTGGACGCCATGGTCTCGGGGCTCGCGCCCGGGAGCGACGCCGACACCGAGATGGTCGGGTAGTCGACCTGAGGCAGCGGCGAGACCGGTAGCACAAAGAAGGCCGCGATGCCTGCCAGCGCGATCCCGAGCGTCAGCAGGACGGTCGCGATCGGGCGCTCGACGAAGGGCCGCGACAGGTTCATGCGCCGACCTCTTTCGGCTTGTTCGGCGCTTTACCGGTCCGGCGACGCGCGAGGCGGTCGAAGGCCAGGTAGATCACCGGCGTGGTGAACAGGGTCAGCAGCTGGCTGACGATCAGACCGCCGAAGATGGCCAGGCCCAGCGGCCGGCGCAGCTCGGCGCCCTCGCCCCAGCCCAGCATCAGCGGCACGGCCGCGAACAGGGCGGCCAGCGTCGTCATCAGGATCGGGCGGAAGCGCAGCAGTGCAGCCTGGCGGATGGCGTCGAGCGGCGACTTCCCTTCGTCGCGCTCGGCCTCGATGGCGAAGTCGATCATCATGATCGCGTTCTTCTTGACGATGCCGATCAGGAGGATGATGCCGATGATCCCGATCACGCCCAAGCCCTGCCCCGTCACCCACAGGGCGAGCAGCGCGCCCACGCCCGCCGAGGGCAAGGTGGACAGGATGGTCAGCGGGTGCACATAGCTTTCGTACAGCACGCCCAGCACGATGTAGACGCAGACCACGGCCGCCAGGATCAGCCAGAGCTGGTTCGACAGCGAGGCCTGGTAGGCGCCGGACGCGCCCAGGAAGGTCATCGACACCGAACCCGGCATCTTGATCTCCTCGCTTGCCGCGCGGATGGCGTCCACCGCCGTGCCCAGCGACACGCCTTCGGCGGTGTCGAATCCGACGGTGGCTGCCGGGTACTGGGCCACGTGGGTGATCTGCAGCGGCGCCTCGGCTTCGCGGATGGTCGCCACCGCCGACAGCGGGGTCGGCTGGCCGGAGCCGGTGCGCAGCTGCAGGCGCGACAAGGCTGCCAGGGACATCGCCTCGTCCTGCTGGGCTTCCAGGATCACGCGGTACTGATTGGTCTCGGTGAAGATCGTCGAGACGATGCGCTGGCCAAAAGCGCTGTACAGGGCGTCGTCGATCGAGGCGGCCGTGATCGACAGGCGCGAGGCGGTGTCGCGGTCGATGTCGATGTAGGCGGCCGCGCCGACCGCGCCGGCGTCCGTCGTGGCGTTGCGCAGCTCTTTTTTCGTCGCCATCTGGGCCACGAGCTTCCTTGCCCATTCGTTGACGGTGGCGCTGTCGGCGCCCTCGATCGACAGGCGGTACTGGGTCGGGCCGCTTTCAGCGTCGATGGTGAGGTCCTGGGTCGGCTGCAGGTAGAGCGTCACGCCGGCCACATTGGCCACCCGGTTGCGCAGGCGCGTCATGATGCCTTCCTGGTCGCCGCGCTCCTCGCGCTTTACGTTGATCAGCATGGTGCCGGTGTGCAGCATGGTGTTGTTGGCCGCATCCACACCCACATAGGAGCTGACCGATTCGACGGCCGGGTCCTTCAGCACCTCGGCGATGGCCGCCTGCTGGAGCTTGGCCATCTCGGCATACGAGATCGACTGGCGCGCCTGCAGGCGGCCCTGCAGCTGGCCCGTGTCCTGGGTCGGGAACAGGCCTTTCGGGATGACCATCCACAACAGCGCCGTCAGCACCAGGGTGCCCAAGGCCACCAGCAGGGTCAGGCCCTGGCGCGCCAGCACCCAGCCCAGCGCGACGTCGTACTTCTGGATCACGCGGTCGAAGAAGGCCTGGATCTTTTGTGCGAAGCGGCCCGGGCGCTCTTCTTCATGGCTCTTGAGCCAGCGCGCCGACATCATCGGCACCAGGGTCAGGGACACCACCGCCGAGATCAGGATGGTCACGGCCAAGGTCACTGCGAACTCGCGGAACAGCCGGCCCACCACGTCGCCCATGAAGAGCAGCGGAATCAGGACCGCGATCAGGGACACGGTCAGCGAGATGATGGTGAAGCCGATCTGGGTAGCGCCCTTGATGCTTGCCGCCATCGGCTTTTCGCCCTCTTCGATGTAGCGGGCGATGTTCTCGATCATGACGATGGCGTCGTCGACCACGAAGCCGGTGGCGATCGTCAGCGCCATCAGGGACAGGTTGTTCAGGCTGTACCCCATCAGGTACATGATGCCGAAGGTGCCGATCAGCGAGATCGGCACGGCCAGGCTGGCGATCACGGTGGCGCGCAGGCTGTGCAGGAAAGCAAAGATCACCAGCACCACCAGCACCACGGCCAGGATCAGCTCCATCTGCACGTGCTCGACCGAGGCGCGGATGCCGGCCGTGCGGTCGCTCAGGATGTCCATGCGCACCGAGGCCGGCAGCCCCGCCTGCAGCTCGGGAAGGCGCTCCTTGATGGCGTCCACCGTGGCGATCACGTTGGCGCCCGGCTGGCGCTGCACATTGAGGATGATGGCGGGTTTCAGGTTGGCCCAGGCGCCGATGCGCACGTTCTCGGCGCTGTCGACCACCTTCGCCACCTCTTCCAGGCGCACCGGGGCGCCATTGCGGTAGGCGACGATCAGGTTCTTGTAGTCGGGGACCGTGACCAGCTGGTCGTTGGCGTTGATCGCATACGAGCGCGTGGGGCCGTCGAAATTGCCCTTGGCGCTGTTGGCATTGGCCGCCGTGATCGCGGTGCGCAGGGTGTCCAGGCCCAGGCCATAGGAGGCCAGCGCCTCGGTATCGGCCTGGATGCGTACGGCCGGACGCTGGCCGCCCGAGAGCGAAACCAGGCCCACGCCCGAGACCTGGCTGATTTTCAGGGCCAGGCGCGTGTTGACCAGGTTCTGCACTTCCGTGAGGGGCATGGAGTCGGAGGTGATCGCCAGGGTCAGCACCGGCGCGTCGGCCGGATTGACCTTGGCGTAGACCGGCGGCGCCGGCAGGTCGGTCGGCAGCAGCGAGCCGCCGGCATTGATCGCGGCCTGCACTTCCTGCTCGGCCACGTCCAGGGTCTGGCCGAGGCCGAACTGCAGGGTGACGACCGAGACGCCGGCCGCGCTGGTGGAACTCATGCGCGTCAGGCCCGACATCTGGCCGAACTGGCGCTCCAGCGGCGCGGTGACGGTGCGCGCCATGACCTCGGGGCTCGCGCCCGGGTACAGGGTCTGCACCTGGATGGTCGGGAAGTCCACCTGCGGCAGCGCGGACAGCGGCAGGAAGCGGTAGCCGACCAGGCCGGCCAGCACGATGGCCAGCATCAAGAGGGCCGTCGCGACGGGCCGTTTAATGAATGGGGCAGAGGGGCTCATGGCGCGTCAGTGCAATCGTGATTTGACCGCGTGGGCGGGAAACCCGCCCACCCTACCGCCGTCGTTCCGGCGCAGGCGCGAACAACGCCTGGCATTGTTCGCCCCAAGTTCGCCAGCATCATTGCTGCGCTCCCTGTCGCTGGCGGCGTTCGCCTTGGGCGCCGGCGCCACGCGCGCCTTGCGGCCTATCACCCGGCAAGGTCACCTTGGCCCCATCGCGCAGGCGGTCCGCGCCTTCCGTGATCACCTGCTCGCCGACCTTCAGGCCGGTCAGGATCTGCACCTTGTCCACGGTCGCCTGGCCGCGCGTCACGGCGCGCTGCGACACGGTCTTCTCCTGCGCATTGAGCACGTAGACGAAGTCGCCGTTGGCGCCGTGGCGCAGGGCGGTGACCGGCACCACCACGGCATCCTCGATGGTGTTCAGCTGCAGGCGCAGGTTGACGAACTGGCTCGGGAACAGCTTGTTGTCGGTGTTGGTGAAACGGGCCTTGGCGCGCACGGTGCCGGTCTGGACGTCGACCTGGTTGTCCAGCGCGATGAAGCTGCCGCTTGCAAGTGTGTCGGTGCGGGTACGGTCCAGGGCGATGGCGGGCAGTTTCGCGTTCTGCGCGATGCGCCCCTGCAGCTCCGGCACCTGGTCCTGCGGGACGGTGAATTCGACGTCGATCGGAGACAGCTGGGTGATCACCGCCACGCCATTGGCGTCGCTGCTCCCCACCAGGTTGCCGATGTCGACGGTGCGCAGGCCCAGGCGCCCCGAGATCGGCGCCTTGACCTGGGTGTAGCTCAGGTTCAGCTGGGCCACGCCTTCCGAGGCGCGGTCGGTCATCACGGTGCCTTCCAGCTGCTTGACCAGGGCCGCCTGGGTGTCGACTTCCTGGCGTGCGATCGAATCCTGCTCCAGCAGGGTGCGGTAGCGGGTCAGCGTGAGGCGCGCGCTTTCCAGCTGGGCCTCGTCGCGCTGGCGCTGGCCGCGCGCCTGCAGCAGGGCCATCTCGAAGGGACGCGGGTCGATCACGGCCAGCACCTGGCCGGCCTTGACCAGCTGGCCTTCGGTGAACTGGATCTTCTGCAGCACGCCCGAGACCTGCGGCCGCACGGTGGCCGTCGCCGCGGCCACCACGGTGCCGAGGGCGTCGATGTTCACGGGGATATCGATCTGTTCGGCCGTCGCCACGCCGACCGTGGTGGCGGGCGCACCGCGGCGTCCTCCGCCCGGACCTCCCGCGCCCGGCCCGCCCCGCGCGGCGCCACCCGAAGCACCCGGCGGCCCGCCTGCGCCGCCGGCCGGCTGGTGGGTCAGCCGCCACGCCAGCAGGCCCAGGCCGATCATGGCCAGCACCGCGATCACGGTGCCGATGATGCGCCTGCGCCGCTTGGCCTCAGGCGATGGCGGCGGCGGGCTGGTGAGGGCGGATTTGGGGGAAGTAGTCGGCTCCATGCTGATCCTTGTTGTTTTTGCCACAGTGCTATTCGTACAAGACGGACCCTCAAAGCCTAGCATGTCACCTACGGTCGATATGTTTCGTAACGTACATTGCGCGCCCCCTCCTGTTACAAAGCCGGGACCGCCTTTACACCGATTTACACCGTTGCCCCCAGAATGGCCGCCGTAAACGCAAAACGGGCGCGAACCCTAGTCCGCGCCCGTCTTTCATCTTGTAGCCAGTAGTTACAAACTGGCTACAATTCTTTTCAAGCCACTTGCTTCATGGGATCTCGCAGAGGCAGTGGGTGATGGCGGCGAAGGGTTTGCGGCCGTCCGCCACTTCGTTCAGCCAAGCCATGTCTTGCGCCACCTTGGCCACCGGACCTGCCGGCATCGCGTTCTCCAGCAGGCCGAGCTTGACCTGGATGTTGACCGCCTGGACGGTGGATGCCCCCATCATGTTCAGGAAGCGTTCCAGCTTGCCGATCGGGCGCTCGACATAAGCCACGCGGTAGTCCTCGCCCAGCTTGGCGCGCCTGGCGGCCGCCTGCAGGGCGTCGCGGTAGCTGCCCAGGCGGTCGACCAGTCCACGTTCCTTGGCTTGGGCGCCGGTCCAGACTCGGCCCTGCCCCACTTCGTCGATCTTCGCGACCGTGGTCTTGCGGGCTGCGGCGGCGCGGGTGGTGAACTCGCTGTACACGTGATTGATGCTGCTCTGGACCAGGGAGCCGAAGCGCGGGTCGAGCGGGCGCAGCGGGTTGTAGGCGTCGGCCAGCCAGGTGGTGGTCACGCCGGCAGTGTGGATGCCCAGCTTGTCGCTCACCTTCTCGGCGGTCGGCAGGATGGTGAACACGCCGATCGAGCCGGTGATGGTGGACGGGTCGGCAATCACCTCGTCGGCCGCCATCGAGATCCAGTAGCCGCCCGATGCCGCAACGTCGCCCATCGAGACGATCACCGGCTTGCCGGCCGCGCGCGTGAGTTCCAGTTCGCGCCGGATCAGCTCCGAGCCGTAGGCGCTGCCGCCGGGCGAATCGACGCGCAGCACCACGGCCTTGACCGCGTCGTCCTCGCGCGCCTGGCGGATCAGGTTGGCGGTGGTGATGCCGCCGACCACACCGGGGCCGCTCGATCCTTCGGTGATGTTGCCCGAGGCGACCACCACGCCCACCGCGTCGCCGAAGGGCTTGGGCTGGTGGCGCTGCAGGTAGTCGTTGAAGCCCACCTGGCGGAAGGACTTGATGCGCTCGTCCCAGGCGCCGCGCTTGACCAGCATCTCGCGCAGCTCGTCGCGGGTCTTCAGGCCGTCGACCAGCTTGCCGGCAAGCGCCACCTTGGCCGCGCTGCCGCCCTGGGCTTGCATCTGCTGCGGCAGGGTCTCGATCCAGCCGGCCAGCGCGCCCGCAGGCAGCTTGCGGTTCTTCTCGACCTGGCCCGTATAGTCCTGCCACAGGGCGTTGTACAGGAAGCTGTCGGCTTCCTGGGCCGCTTCCGAGGGGCCGTTGGCGATATACGGTTCGGCGAAGCTTTTATAGGTGCCGACCTTGATCAGGTTGACCGTCACGCCCAGCTTGTCGAGGGCGTCGCGATAGTAGTTGCGGCGCCCGCCGAAGCCTTCGATCAGGACCATGCCCATCGGATGCACATAGACCTCGTCGGCGTGCGAGGCCAGCAGGTAGCGCTTCTGGTCATAGGTGCCGCCCCAGGCCACCACCTTCTTGCCGGAGGCGCGCACGCGGTCGATGGCCGCGCCGACGTCGCGCAGCATGGCCAGGCCGCCGCCGTTCATCTGGTCGAGCAGCAGGACCACGGTGTTGATGCTCTTGTCCTTGGCGGCCGCATCCAGCACGGTCAGGAGGTCGCGCAGGCGCACGGCACGCTTGCTGTCGCCGGCCACGCTGTCGAGCAGGGTGTCCTCCAGGCTCGACTCGTAGGTTTCCACCAGATCGCCCTTCAGCTCCAGCACCAGCGCGCTCTTCTCGCCGATCGGCTTGACGCCGCCCGAGGAGAAGATCATCACGATGAAGATCACGAACAGCAGGAAGAGCAGGTTCATGAACGTGCGGCGGGACACGTCGACCGCATGCCACAGCATGCCGAAGGCGCGCCGCAGCGCACTCAGGGGTTTGAAAGCCATCGAAACTCCGTTATCAAGAATGGTATCGGCTCAGGCTGATGCCAATGCCGCGCCGGGCTTTTCCTTCTGCGAGATCGCGAACAGGCCGGCAAACACGAGTATGCCATTTACCATAAGCAATTCCAGCCCCAGACGGTAGGAACCGAGCAGGTGTTCCTGATTGTACTCAAGGAGGGCGCAGAGAATCGGTGCGCCGATCGTAACGTACGGCACCAGGCGGTCCGTCAGGGTGCGGCGCGTCATCATGCCGAAGGCGAACAGGCCCAGCAGCGGGCCATAGGTATAGGCCGCCAGCTTCAGGATGACGACGATCATGCTCGGGTTGTCGGCCGCCTTGAAGCCCAGCACCAGGAACAGGAAGAGCGCGGCGAAGCCCAGGTGCACGTGGCGGCGCAGCTTTTCCTTGGCTGCTTCCGTGAGGTCGGTGCGGCGCTTGATGCCGAGGATGTCGATGCAGAAGGAGGACGTCAGCGCCGTGATGGCCCCGTCCGCGCTCGGGAACAGGGCCGAGATCAGGGCGATCAGGAAGATGATCTGCACGGCGGCCGGCAGGTGGCCCATGACCACGGCCGGGAAGATCTTGTCGCCGGTGGCCGTCACGCCCACGCCAGGTGCATACAGGTAGAGCAGCCCGCCCAGGAACAGGAAGCTCATCAGGACCACCACCAGCACGGCGGTCAGGGTCAGCAGGTTCTTCTGCGAGTCTTTCAGCGTCTTGACCGAGATGGTCTTCTGCATCATCTCCTGGTCCATGCCGGTCATGGTGAGCACGATGAAGATGCCGGCCACGATTTGCTTGAGGAAGAAATTGGGGCTGTCGAAGTCCGTCGTAAAGATGCGCGACAGTCCCTGGGACTGCATCGCGTTCAGGCTGTCGGGGATCGACATCCCCAGTTCGCCCAGCAGGAACCAGACGCAGGCGAACAGGCCGAACAGCATGCAGGAGGTCTGCAGGGTGTCGGTCCAGACGATGGTCTTCACGCCGCCCTGGTAGGTGTACATCAGGATCATGCCGAGGATGACCAGGGTCGTGATCCAGAAGGGAATGCCCAGGCTGTCGAGGATGATGGCCTGCAGGATGTTCACCACCAAATACAGCCGCGCGGTGGCGCCCAGCAAACGCGAGATGATGAAGAAGCCGGCCCCGCTCTGGTAGGAGCGGCGCCCGAGGCGCACGTCGAGGTAGTGGTAGATCGAGGTCAGCTGCAGGCGGTAATACAGCGGCAGCAGCAGGTAGGCCACGGCGATGTAGCCGATCACGTAGCCGATCAGGATCTGGGCGTAGCCGAAGGCATCCACGCCCACGGCCCCGGGCACGCTGATGAAGGTGGCGCCGGACAGCGTGGTGCCGACCATGCCGAAGGCGACCAGCATCCAGTTGCTGCTTTTGTTACCGATGAAGAAGCTGTCGTTGTTGGCGTTGCGCGAGGTGGCCCAGGCGACGCCGAGCAGGAGGGCAAAATAGCCGAGGAGGATTGCGAAGAGAAGTGCCGGGGACATGGAATTCCAATGCGGGTTGTCGTTTCGCCCAGCAATATACACCGAAGCGAATGCGCCGGAAATGCAATGTCCTTGGTCCTCCTATGCCCTGCGCTTATGCCTTGCCGCTCAAGCCTCCTCGCCCTGCACCCGTTCGAAGGGCCCGATGCAGGCGTTCATGGTCTCGTCCGCACACATCAGGAAGATCGCGTTCGAGGGGTGGAAGCGGATGAAATTGGTGGCCGTGGTGCCGGGCTTCATGATGACGCCGGCGCAGTCCTTCTTGCCGTTGTCCTTGACGATGCGGTCGTCCAGGCGATAGAAGCCCCTGGCGCTGGGCTTGTCGGGAATGCGGTATTCGCTCTCCGAGACTTCCTCGGCGCTGGTGACGAGGGTGGTGCCGTCGGCGCGGAAGCGGTATGTTTCCGAGCAGCCGAGGTCGGGCAGGCTGAGTTTCCAGATGCCGAGGATGGGATGATCGGCCGGCGGCGCCGCTGCCGCCGCGTTGGGCAGGCCCAGCGCCGCGCACAGGCCGACGGAGGCGGAAAGGACG
>JBFLVV010000019.1:0-78490 GCA_040758275.1 Pseudomonadota bacterium | reverse complement strand
ACCAGACAACGAGAAAACGGGCGCGATAGGCTGAGACGCACGGGTCGGGAAGAGTTGCGTCGCGATTTTATCGCGACGCTTGCAGACCTATTTTGTCATTGACACGGGCTGGCTAATGGATGACACCAGGGTTTGCCGCTGTTCGGCTAGGATTCCAGCAGCCCGCGCAGCCGCTCCAGCGAGGCGTCCCAGTGTGCGGACACGGCATCGAGATAGGCGCGCGCCTCCTGCAGGCGGCGCGCGTCGAGGGCGTACAGCACCTCGCGTCCCTGGCGGCTGTGCGTGACCAGGCCTGCAGCCTCGAGCACCTGCAGCTGCTTGACGACGGCCTGGCGGCTGATTGCCCCGCCGTCCGCCAGTACGGTGGCCGATACCGCCCCGGCCGCCAGCAGCCGCTTGATCAGCTGCAGGCGGCCGCTGTCGCCCAGGGCCGCGAACAGCTGGGCGAGCTCGCCTTCACTGCTGGTCGACATGGCGCCGGAGGTTATCAAGCTGGGCAGCCCAGCCGCCCTCGTTCATGCGGAAGGCGCGTAGGCGCCGGTGCTCGGGGACGCGGCTGAACCCGGATTCGACGATGGTCAAGCTGGTGCCGCCGCCCTTTTCTTCCAGCATGAACTCGACCAGGGTGGTCGGCTCGCCGGCGGGATCGCACTCGGCGTCGATCCCGTAGGGAATCCAGCGGAAGCTGAAGGCATGCGGCGCGTCCATCCGCTCCACCGTGCAGAACACCGTGTTGGGCGTGATCGGGCGGATGCCGGACGGCTCCACACCGAGCGTGCGCTGGTGCGCCATGATCCTGGCTTCGTCGAAATGCATGTTAAAGGTGCCGGTGACGGTTTCACCCGGCTTGAAGGGCTGGTCCAGCATCACGCCGAACCACTTGCCGAACTCCCGGTGGTCGGTGAGCGCATGCCAGACGCGCTCCCTGCTGGCCTGCAGGTCGATACGCTTTTCGATACGGTCGAGCGATTCCATACATCCTCCATGAAGTGCAACTAGATGGTTGCACTATAGAGGATTCCCATCGTCGTGCAACCATTTCGTTGCACGAGAATGATCAGGCGACGCGCTTGCCCAGGATGATCAGGTCGCGCTCGATGCCGTCGAGATTGGCCACGCGCGGGAAATGCGCCCATTTCTCGAAGCCGTACTTCCCGAACAGGGCCAGGCTCGGCGCATTGTGGCCGAAGATGAAGCCCAGCAGGGTGTGCACGTCCACCTGCGGCGCATGCGCGATGGCGAGCTCCAGGCAGTAGCGCCCGATGCCCTTGCCACGCGCTGCTTCCGCGATATAGATCGATACTTCGGCCGTGCCGGAATAGGCCGGGCGGCCGTAGAAATTCGAGTAGGACAACCAACCGATCACCGCGGGCTGCTCGCTCTTGTCGTCGGCGGCATGGATCACCCACAGCGGACGGCGCTCCGGCGTGTGGTCCGCGAACCACTGCTCGCGCGACTGGAGCGTGATGGGTTCGGTGTCCGCCGTGACTTCGCGCGAGGCGACGGTGGAATTGTAGATATCGACGATGACGGGCAGGTCGTCGCGGGTGGCCAGGCGGTGAGCGTAGGACGGCATAGATTAAGCGCAGCTAATGCGAAACCGAAATAGGTAAATTAAATTGAATCAGAGCGTATGGGTGGCGCGCGCCGAGCGCAGGGCCGCGCCGAGGATCTCTTCGATCCGCGCCTTGGCGCGCTGGCCCGCCTCGTCGGCCGGGAAGTGCACGCCGATGCCCTGGGCCTTGCTGTTGTTGGCCCCGGCCGGCGTGATCCAGGCGACCTTGCCGGCGATCGGGTATTTGTTGGGGTCGTCCATCAGGGACAGGATCAGGTAGATCTCGTCGCCGATCTTGTAGGGTTTGGTGGTCGGCACGAACATGCCGCCATTCTTCAGGAAAGGCATGTAGGCGGCGTAGAGGGCCGCCTTTTCCTTGATCGCGAGCGACAGGACGGACGGCCGCGGCTGCTGCGGGGCGGTCGGGTCGTTCGTCGTGGCGTTCATCGGATTCCTTTCATGCGCAGCACGAAGTGTACTCAAGCAACATATCTTCTACAAATAATTTCGCAGAAAGGGGGTGGTCCGCCACCGCCCGGCGCTCCCCGAGCGCCTTGATGGCGCGGTTCAGCTTCGCCGTGGGCACCCGGCCGGCAAGCTGGGAAACTTCCTTCTGGTAGCGCGGATAATAGCGGATTCGGCCGGAAAGCTTCATCGAGAGAACATCGTAAAGCCAGCGCTGCTGCCACGCCACCAGGGCCGGCAAGGCGGCCTTGGACAGCTTGTCGGCGGTGCGCAGGGCGCCATCCACGCTGGGCGTCGCCAGGAAATGCAGCAGGGTGTCCATCTCTTCGCGGCTGCCGGATTCGGATTCCTGCAGCGCCGCCAGCGGGGCGCCGCCCTGCTCGCGCAGCCAGCTGTCGGCATCCTGCACGCCCTGCTCCCTGAGCCAGGCCAGCGCTTCCTCATGGGCCGGCATTGGCAGGGCGAACTTGCGGCAGCGCGACAGGATGGTCGGCAGCAGGCGGTCCAGGCTGTTCGAAGCCAGGAGGAACACCGTGCCCGGCGGCGGCTCTTCCAGGGTTTTCAGCAGCGCATTCGAGGCGGGCATGTTCAGCGCCTCGGCCGGATACAGCACGACCACGCGCAGTCCCTGCCGGTGCGTGGAAATGTTCATGAAGTCCGCGAGGGAGCGGATCTGCTCGATCTTGATCTCTTTCGACGGCGCCTTGCTCGACTTGGCCTTGCCGGTGGATTCCGCGCCCTCTTCTCCCTCGCCGGCAGGCTCGTCTTCCAGGGCTTCGGGCCGCACGCGGCGGTAGTCAGGGTGGTTGTTCTGCAGGAACCAGCCGCAGGACGCGCATTCGCCGCAGGCATGGCCGTCGGGACGTACGTTCTCGCACAGCAGGGCCTGGGCGAAGGTTTCCATGAAGTCGGCCTTGCCGACGCCCGCCGGGCCGTGGAACAGGATGGCGTGGGGCAGGCGCTCGCGCATCTGCTGCAGGCGGGACCAGGCGGCCCCCTGCCAGGGGTACATCGTCACAACAATTTCTCCAACACTTGCGACAGCTGGGACTGGATCGCGGGAATCGTCTGTGTCGAGTCGATCACGACGAAGCGCCCCGGATACTGCGCGGCGCGGCGAAGATACTCGCCACGGCATTTCTCGAAGAACTCGGCCTGCTCACGCTCGAACTTGTCGAGGGTGCGGGTCGCATCCAGGCGCTCGCGCGCCACGTCCAGGGGCACGTCGAACAGCAGCGTCAGGTCCGGCTGGAGATGCGGATGCACCCAGGCCTCCAGCGCCTCCATTTTCGCGCGTCCAAGGCCGCGGCCGCCGCTCTGGTAGGCAAAGCTGGCATCCGTAAAGCGGTCCGACAGCACCCAGTCGCCGCGCACCAGGCCCGGCTCGATGACCTGGGCGATGTGCTCGCGGCGGCTGGCGAACATCAGCAGTGCTTCGGTTTCCAGGTGCATCTTCTCGTGCAGCAGCAGCTCGCGCAGCTTCTCGCCCAGCGGCGTGCCGCCCGGCTCGCGGGAGGACACCACGGTCTTGCCGCGCGCCGCCAGGAAGTCGGCGACGAAGCCGATGTGGGTCGACTTGCCGGCGCCGTCGATGCCTTCGAACGTAATGAATTTACCCCTCACAATACCGTCCTGCGTCATTGATTGATCCGCCGCTGGTACTGGTTGACTGCCCGGTTGTGGTCGTTCAGGTTGTCCGAGAACTGGCTGGTGCCGTCGCCGCGGGCCACGAAATACAGGGCCTGGGTCTTGGCCGGGGCCAGGGCCGCCGACAGCGACTGGATGCCCGGCAGTGCGATCGGGGTCGGCGGCAGGCCGGCGCGCGTATAGGTATTGTAGGGGGTGTCGAGCTGCAGGTCCTTCTTGCGGATGTCCCCGGCGAAGCGCTCGCCCATGCCGTAGATGACGGCCGGGTCGGTCTGCAGCATCATGCCGGTGCGCAGGCGGTTCACGAACACGCCGGCGATCATGGTGCGCTCGCTCTTCTGGCCGGTTTCCTTTTCGATGATCGAGGCCATCGTCAAGGCCTCGTAGGGCGTCTTGTACGGCAGGCTCGGGTCGCGCGTCTCCCAGGCGGCCTTCAGGTGGTTCAGCATGGCCTGGTGGGCCTGCTTGTAGATCGCCAGTTCCGACGAGCCCTTGGCGAAGAGATAGGTATCCGGGAAGAAGAGTCCCTCCGGCTTCGTGTACTCGGTCGAGATCTTCTTCATGAGCTCCTCGTCCGACAGCTTGACGGTGTCGTGGCGCAGGCGCTCGTGGGCCTGCACGGCCGCGCGCATCTGGCGGAAGGTCCAACCCTCGACGATGGTGATCGATTCCTGGGCGAACTCGCCGCGCACCAGCTGGGTGAGCAGGCGCCGCGGCGAGGTATTCGGTTTCAGCTCGTAGCTGCCCGCCTTGATCCGGCTGGCCTGGCCCGTCACGCGCGCCAGGATGTTGAACAACTGCGGATTGACCGGCACGCCGGCCTTGGCCATCTGCTGGGCGGCCGCGCCGACCCCGCTGCCCGGATTGATGGTGAACTCGACCACCGGCCCTTCCGTGGTGAGCGGGCTCTTGGCCCACCAGGAAAAGCCGGAGACCGCGGCCACCGAGACGATGACGCCGGTGACCAGGAGTTTTTTAATGAATGCCATGTGTTCTTTTTGTGGTTTCCGCCGCGGGTTGGACCGCTTCCGGCGCGATTTTGCCGACATCTTTATAATGAGCCCGTAATGATAAAGCCTAATTGCTAATACTAACTGGATTTATGCTCAACTGGACAGATACGCTTTCCTCGCTCGGCGCCCGTTTCCATATTGACGAGGCTTCCCAAGTGGAAGACTTTGGCCGTCCCCTGGCGGCCGCCGAGCTGGCCGAGGGCTTCGTCGCCCCGGTGACCGACCTGGGTCTCATCGCCGTGCAAGGCGAGGATGCCGCCAGTTTCCTGCACAATCAGCTGACCAACGACGTCGAACACCTGGGCCAGAACGAAGCCCGCCTGGCCGGCTACTGCACCCCGAAGGGCCGCCTGCAGGCGACCTTCCTGGTCTGGCGCGACGCCGACAGCGTGTACTTGCAGCTGCCGCGCGCGATCCAGGCGCCGCTGCAAAAACGCCTGTCGATGTTCGTGCTGCGCGCCAAGGCCAGGCTGCGCGACGCCAGCAGCGAGGCGCCCTTCGCGGCCGTGCTCGGCCTGGGCGGCGCAAAAGCCGAAACCGCCCTGCGCCGGCACGTGGCCACGCTCCCCGAAGCCCCCTACGGCAAGGTCCAGGGCGAGTTCGGCACCGTGATCCGCCTGCTTGACGCCCTCAAGGCGCCGCGCTACCTGTGGCTGGCCACCGTGGAAGCCGCGGGCAGCGCCCTGCCCGCCCTCGCCGGCGAACTGGCGCTGGGCGGCACGCAGGCCTGGCAGCTCGCCGCCATCCATGCCGGCGTGCCGCAGATCACGGCCGCCACTCAGGAACAGTTCGTGCCGCAGATGGTCAACTTCGAGCTGCTGGGCGGCGTGAATTTCAAGAAAGGCTGCTACCCGGGCCAGGAAATCGTCGCGCGCAGCCAGTATCTCGGCAAGCTCAAGCGCCGTACCGCCCTCGCGACGGTGGAGAACCCGGCCGCGCGCGCCGGCGACGAAGTCTATTCGATGGAAGACCCGGGCCAGCCCTGCGGCATGGTGGTCAACGCGGCCCCGAACGGCCTGGGAGGCGCCGACCTGCTGGTCGAGCTGAAGCTGGGCGCCCTGGGCGAAGACGTGCGCCATGGCGCGGCCGGCGGCCCGGCCTTGCGCTTCGCGCAGATGCCCTACCACCTCGACGCGCTCGACATCTAGCGATGATCGACCTGTACGTGTATTACAAGGTGCGCGAGGAAGATGCCATTGCCCTCGCGCCGCGTGTGCGCGCCATGCAGGAGCGGCTCGCCGTTGACGGCGCCGCCTGCCAGCTCAAGCGCCGTCCGGAAATCCGCGACGGCCTGCAGACGTGGATGGAAGTCTATCCCGCCACCACCGAGGCCTTCGCCGGCACGGTGGAAGGGGCCGCCTTCGAGGCCGGCCTTGCCGAATTCATCCAGGGCCCGCGCCGGTCCGAAGTCTTCATGGACCTGCCAACATGTGCCTGATCGTCTTTGCCTGGAAAGTGCTGCCGGGCGTACCCGTCATCGCCGCGGCCAACCGCGACGAGTTCTACGACCGTCCCGCCACCCCGGCCGCGCCCTGGCCGGAACACCCGCACGTCATCGCGGGCCGCGACCTGCAGGGCGGCGGCAGCTGGATGGGCGTGACGACCCGCGGTCCAAGCGGTCCGCGGTTCGCCGCCCTGACGAATATCCGCGGCCCGGCCGAGCGCCGCGAGAATGCGCCCACCCGCGGCGACCTGGTGGCCGGCTTCCTGACGGGCGAGATGTCCGCGCCGGACTACATCGCCGAGATCGTCGCGCGTGGCGACGTCTACAACGGCTACAACCTGGTGCTGGGCGACCGCGAGGCCCTGTACTGGTACTCGAACCGCGGCGCGGACGACCCGCGCAACGGCCAGGCACTGGAACCCGGTCGGATCTACGGCATCTCGAACGGCCTGCTGGACGCGCCCTGGCCCAAGGTGCTGCGCACCAAGGCCCAGTTCGCCAGCCTGCTGTGCCAGGGCGCGCCGGAAGACGCCTATTTCGAGATGCTGGCCGACACCACCCGCGCGCCGGACGTGCGCTTGCCCGAGACCGGCATGCCGATCGAGGTCGAGCGCATGCTCTCGCCGGTCTGCATCGAGTCGGACGGCTACGGCACCCGCACCTCGACCGTCGTCAAGCTGTATGGCGAAGGCGAGCCGGAGCTCCACGAGCGCGTCGTCCAGCCGCTGGCCTGATCCGCACCATCACCGGACTCCATGACACGCTTCAACGAACAGCAGCTCGCATCCCTCGATGCCGACACCTTCGATCCGGGCGTCTTCCGCCAGACCGGCGTCTTCGTCGTCCGCCGCGCCATCCCGGCTGCGGTGATGCGCGCCTGGCAGGAAACGTGGGATGCATTCTACGAATCCACCCTGCGCGGGCGGCGCGCCGTGAACCAGGCCAACCCGGTCGCGCTGATGGAAGCCTTGCCGCCGCTGCTGGCGAACATGTACCGCGAGCCGGCCTTCGCCGCCATCCTCAAGCCCCTGTTCGGCGAGCACATCGCGATCTACCACCACCGCTTCGTCATCAAGGACGAGTTCAGCACCGGCAAGGTGAAGCTGCACCAGGACAGCTGCTACCACCTCGGCAACCTGAACAAATGCAGCATCTTCACGCCCCTGAGCCAGGCCAATCCGGACAACGGCGCCATGACTTTCCACGTCGGTTCCCACAAGCTGGGCGTGCTGGGTGACGCGGGCGAGATCGACCCGGGCGCCTTCGACATCCGCTGGCCCACCATCACGCCGAGCCTGGAGCCGGGCGACGTGGTCGTCATGAACAGCTCGCTCTGGCACGAATCCGGCCTGAACACCTCGGGCGTGCACCGCATCATGGCCGACACCCTGTTCCAGCCGGCCGACGACCCCACCGGCCGGGAACTGGTGTGCGGCGACTGGCAGACCGACCTGCGTTATTCGACCGACAACCACATCCGCTTCTTCGTCAATTCACGCATCCACCGCCTGATCCGCTGCGAGAAGGAGCGCGCCGCCGCCCAAACCGCCCGGGAGTGAGGCGCCCCCACGCGTGGGGTAAATACATTTACGCGACAGATTCCGGCGCCGCCCCTGCTTAACATTGTTTCCTCATGGCAACCACAGGAGGAAACGAATGAAGACATCACTGAAACGGCTGGCGGCGCTCTGCCTGCTGGCGGCAAGCGCCGGCGCGCCTTTCGCGGCCCAGGCCCAGGACAGCGGCAAATGGGTGACCGGCTACTACGGCGCCTATTTCTGGGACAACGCGGACTACCAGGCGCCCGAGCACGTCGACATGACGGCAATGACACACTTCGTCTTCGCGCGCATCGGCCCGGGTGGCGGCAAGAGCGGCAAGCCCGGCGAGATCGTGCCGGGCGCCGGCACCGCCCACGACCGGCGCGACCTCGGTCCCGGCGCGGCCTGGGACAAGAGCGTCGAGGAATACCTGATCATGCGCGCCCACCAAGTCGGCACCAAGGCCATCATCATGCTGGGCGGCGAAGGCGACAATGCGGGCTTCATCGCCTCCTCGCAGCCGGCCGTCCGCCCCGTGTTCGTCAAGAACCTGGTCGACTACATGGTCGCCAAGGGCTACGACGGCATCGACGTCGACTGGGAAGGCATCAAGGACGACGCGGTCGAGGAACAGGCCCTGCTGGAGGCCCTGATCGCCGACATTCGCGTGGAAGCCAATGCGCGAGCGCGCTACCAGGACAAGCCGGTCATCATCACCTTCCCGGCCGGGATGCTGAACACCAATATCGACAAGGTGAGCGAGCACCACAAGCGTGTGGCGAACCTGGTCGACCAGTACAACTTCATGAGCTACGGCATGGGCTGGTTCGGCCAGGGCTGGTCCAGCACCACCTTCGCCCCGCTCACCGGCCACAGCCCCACCCGCCCGATGTCGATCGCCAGCACCATCCAGATGGTCGAGGACGCCGGCATCCCGCGCTCGAAGCTGGGCATGGGCCTGGGTTTCTACGGCATGAACTACGCGCCGCCCTTCACCGGCCCGGACCAGCCGACAGACGGCGACCTGAGCCAGTGGTCGGTGTTCGACGTGCGCTGGAACTACGCCCAGCTGCACAAGCACGGCTACCTGAACCAGGGCATCCTCGCCTGGGACGCCGCCACCCAGACCAGCTACCGCGTCTATCCGGGCGGCTACACCCCGGCCAGCCGCCCCGAGTGGGCCACCGGCTACCTGAGCTACGAGGAGCCCGCCACCATCGCCGCCAAAGGCGCCTGGGCGCAGTCGACCCGCGCGGGCGAAGGCGCGGCCGGCACCATCATCTGGCTGGTCAACTACGGCACCACGGACGGCATCAACAATCCCTTGCTGACCGCGACCAAGAAGGCCTTCCTCGACCCCAACGCGGTAGAACCCGGCCCCTACCCGAACCCGCTGCCGCCGGCGCCGGTGCCGACGGTCTCGGTGGCATTCGCGAAGCCGAACGACTGGGGCAGCGGCTGGTGCGGCACCATGACGGTCACCAATGTCGGCGATACCGCCGGCTGGTGGGTGGCCGAGCAGGACTTCCCGGACACCGTCACCTCGCTGTGGAACGGCAGCTGGACGCAGGAAGGCCGCAAGCTCACCGTCAAGGGCATGAACTGGAACAAGATGCTGCGCCCGGGCGATTCGACCGAGATCGGCCTGTGCGCGACGCGTCCAGCCAAGCCGGTGGAACCGCCGCCGCAACTGCCGGCCGGCGCCCTGGTGCCGAAGCTGGTCATCACCGGGGACTGGGGTAGCGGCTACTGCGCCCGGGTCGAAGTGAGCAACACGAGCCAGGTGAATGCCGTGGGCTGGTCTGTGTCCCTTCCGGTTGCCGGCACACCGACCGGGCTGTGGAACGGCAAGTACACGCTCGAGAATGGCGTGATGAAGCTGTCGGGGCCGGACTGGAAGCCGGACCTCGCAGCCGGCGCGACCTGGGACAGCACGGGGTTCTGCGCGACCCGGTGACGCTTGATAGCTTAGTTGGCTACGAAACCGTCGCCCCGGCGCAGGCCGGGGCGACCGGCTGCGGACTTGCGTTCAGCGCCTGCCTTTGACGCCGGCCTTGAGCATCGCCGTCAGCTGCGGCGTGGCCGCATAAGGATCGGCCGGCTGCTCCCCTTTGACGATCGCCTCGAAGCGCTCGGCCGCCGCCCCCAGCGCCTGCGGGTGGGAGTAGATGTAGAAGCGCTCCTCGCGGATCGCCTCGAAGGTGATGCGCGCCACGTCCTGCGCCGTCACCTTGCCCGACTCGACTGCCTTCTCCGTCATCATCTGGGCCGCCACCTGGCTGGGCGTCACCCGCTCTTCGCTCTCCAGTTCCTCCGGCCGGTTGCGGTGCGACTGGGCTATGCCGGTCGGCACGAAGTAAGGACACAGTACGGAGGCCTTGATCGGCGCGTCGACCAAAGCCAGGTCGTGGTACAGGGTTTCGCTCAGCGCCACCACCGCGTGCTTGGAGACGTTGTAGACCCCCATGGCCGGCGGGCAAAGGAGGCCGGCCATCGAGGCCGTGTTGACGATGTGGCCTTCGTAGTCGCTGTCGCGCGCGGCGCATTCGAGCATGGCCCGGGTGAAGACCCGCACGCCGTGGACGACACCCCAGAGATTCACGCCCAGCACCCACTCCCAGTCCTGTTCCGAGTTCTCCCAGATGAGGCCACCGGAACCGACACCAGCGTTGTTGAACACCAGGTGTACGGCGCCGAAGCGCGCGATGGCCGAATCGGCCAGTTCCTGCACGTGCGAACCCTTGCTGACGTCGCAGACCATGGACAGCACCTCGGCGCCGCCATCTAACAGTTCTTCGGTGGCGTGCTCGAGCGCCTTGGCCTGCACGTCTGCCAGCACCAGCTTCATGCCGAGCTGCGCGGCCATGTTGGCGAACTCGCGCCCCAGGCCGCTCGCGCCGCCGGTGATGACGGCAACCTTGCCGCGAAAATCCTTCATGCTTGTTCTCCCCTTGTTCGGTCTCAGACCGCGGACACGCCCCCGTCGACCGCCAGCGTCTGGCCCGTGATGTGCTTGCCGGCGTCGGAGGCGAACAGCACCACCGCGCCCTTCAGGTCCTCGTCGTCGCCCAGGCGGTTCAGCGGCGCATCCTTGGCCAGGTTCTCGGCGCCGAAGGTCGCCAGCACGCCCTTGGTCATCTTCGAGGGGAAGAAGCCCGGGGCGATCGAGTTCACCGTGATGCCGTAGCGGCCCCATTCGCCGGCGAGGGCGCGCGTGAAGTTGACCACGGCGCCCTTGGAGGTGTTGTAGGCGATCGTCTGCATCGTGCCCGGCGGATTGCCGGCAAGGCCGGCGATCGACGAGATGCTGATGATACGCCCGTAGCGGCGCGGGATCATGGACAGTTTGCCGACCGCCTGGGTGACCAGGAAGATGCTGCGCACGTTCAGGTCCATCACCTTGTCCCAGGCCTCGACCGGGTAGTCCTCGGCCGGCGCGCCCCAGCTGGCGCCGGCATTGTTGACCAGGATGTCGACGTGGCCGAGGTGGGCGATGGCCTGTTCCACGAAGGCGTGGGCCTGGGCTTCGTCGGACAGGTCGGCGGCGATGGCGCCCGCGTCGATGCCGGCTTCCCTCAGCTCAGCGACGGCCTGGTCGAGTTCTTCCTGCTTGCGCGAAGAGATCACGACCCGGGCGCCCTGCTCGCCGAGGGCGCGGGCCATCTGCAGGCCGAGGCCGCGCGAGCCGCCGGTGACGATGGCGGTCTTGCCTTGCAGGGAAAAGAGTTCTTGGGTAGTGCGCATGGTGTCTCCGTTTTTGTTTATTGTGGGTTGGCCGGGATCAGACTTCGTAATCCATGCACTGGCGCCCTTCGCGGATCGCGCCGATGAAAGGCACCACCGCCTTGTGGGTCGGATGGTTGACGTAGGCGTCGAGCGCGGCCTTGTCGGTGAACTCGGAATACAGCACCACGTCGTAGGTCGCCTCCAGGCCGGGCTGGGCCAGGGTCACCTCGAAGGTCAGCTGGCCCGGCACGATATTGGCGCACTCGTCCAGCCTGCGCTTCATTTCGCGCGCATTGCTCAGGCGGTCCGCGCCTTCGGCTTCTTCCTTCAACTTCCACATCACGATATGCTTGAGCATCTTCACTCCAAATACGGTTAAACGACTTCGAACAGCCCGGCAGCGCCCTGGCCGCCGCCCACGCACATGGTCGCGACCACGTACTTGACGCCGCGGCGCTTGCCCTCGATGAGGGCATGGCCGACCAGGCGGGCGCCAGACACGCCATAGGGATGGCCGACCGCGATCGCGCCGCCGTTCACGTTCAGGCGGTCCATCGGGATGCCGAGCTTGTCGGCACAATACAGCACCTGCACCGCGAAGGCTTCGTTCAGTTCCCACAGACCGATGTCGTCGACCGTCAAGCCGGCGCGCTGCAGGAGTTTCGGGATCGCGAACACCGGACCGATGCCCATCTCGTCCGGCTCGCAGCCGGCCACGGCGTAACCGCGGAAGATGCCCAGCGGGCTCAAGCCACGGCTTTCCGCCATGCGGCTGCTCATCACGATGGTGGCGGCGGCGCCGTCCGAGAACTGGCTCGCATTGCCGGCGGTGATGACGCCGCCCGGCAGCGCCGTGCGGATCTTCGAGACGCCTTCGAGGGTCGTGTCGGCGCGGATGCCTTCGTCAAGCGAGATGGTGACTTCACGAGAAAGCAGCATGCCTGATGCCTTGTCGGCCACGCCCATGGTCACCGTCATCGGCACGATCTCGGCATCGAAACGGCCGGCAGCCTGGGCGCTTGCCGCGCGCTGCTGGCTCTGCACGCCGTACTCGTCCTGGCGTTCGCGCGAGATCGCATACCGCTTGGCCACGGTCTCGGCGGTCTGCAACATCGGCCAGTAGATTTCCGGCTTGTTCTGCTTGAGCCAGACCTCGTAGAGCATGTGGCGGTTCATTTCCTGCTGCACGCAGGAGATCGACTCGACGCCGCCGGCCGCATACACCTCGCCTTCGCCGGCCAGGATGCGCTGGCTGGCGGTCGCGATGGTCTGCAGGCCGGACGAGCAGAAGCGGTTGATGGTCATGCCGGGCACCGTCACCGGGCAGCCGGCGCGCAGCGCGATCTGGCGCGCGATGTTGACGCCCGTGGCGCCTTCCGGATTGGCACAGCCCATCAGGACGTCCTCGATCTCGCCCGCCTCGATGCCGGCGCGCTCGATCGCCGCCTTCAAAACGTGACCACCGAGGGTGGCGCCGTGGGTCATGTTGAATGCGCCCTTCCACGACTTGGCCAGGCCCGTGCGGGCGGTCGATACGATGACGGCGTCTACCATGCTTGTCTCCTTTTATGGGGTTCTGGACCGGTCGAGAATAGCATAATTAAGAACGGTCGTTCGTAAATTAATTGCAAGTCATATTGCGCGGCGCAGCAACAGTACATACAGAATGAAAGCGGGCGCTATTATGTTGTCTTGCACCAATTGCAAGGCCCCTCTGTAAGTTTCGAGTAAGTTTGAAGAAAGCATCGTGTAAGGAAAGCGGCACACACTCCGCGACAGCTGACAAACAATCAGCATTTCCGGTAACACGAAGTACATCAACTATAACGGAGACACACATGGCAATTACACCCGGCATGACCGCCGGAGGGAAAGCTGCACCTTCCTCCGCCGGACTCACCAAGGAAGAACGGAAAGTCATCCTCGCTTCCTCGCTCGGCACCGTGTTCGAGTGGTACGATTTCTACCTCTACGGTTCGCTCGCCGCCATCATCGCCAAGCAGTTCTTCATCGGCGACCCGACCACCACCTTCATCTTCGCCCTCATGGCCTTCGCGGCGGGCTTCATCGTGCGTCCCTTCGGCGCACTGGTGTTCGGCCGGCTCGGCGACATGATCGGCCGCAAGTACACCTTCCTGATCACGATCCTGATCATGGGTGCGTCAACCTTCCTGGTGGGACTGTTGCCGGGCTATGCATCCATCGGCATTGCCGCGCCGATCATCCTGGTCAGCCTGCGCATCCTCCAGGGCCTGGCGCTCGGCGGCGAGTACGGCGGCGCGGCCACCTATGTGGCCGAACATGCGCCGCACGGCAAGCGCGGCTACTTCACCGCATATATCCAGACGACCGCCACCCTCGGCCTGTTCCTCTCGCTGCTGGTCATCCTGGGCACCCGCACCGCCATCGGCGAAGAAGAGTTCCAGGCCTGGGGCTGGCGCATTCCCTTCCTGATCTCGGTCGTGTTGCTGGGGATTTCGGTCTGGATCCGGCTGGCCATGAACGAGTCGCCGGCATTCGCGAAGATGAAAGCCGAGGGCAAGACATCGAAGGCGCCTTTGACCGAATCCTTCCTGAAGGCCAAGAACGCCAAAATCGTCCTGCTGGCCCTGATCGGCCTGACGATGGGCCAGGCGGTGGTCTGGTACACCGGCCAGTTCTACGCGCTGTTCTTCCTCACCCAGACCTTGAAGATCGATGGCCCGACTGCCAACATCCTGATAGCGATCGCGCTCGCCCTGGCGACGCCATTCTTCATCGTGTTCGGCATCCTGTCCGACAAGATCGGCCGCAAGTGGATCATCCTCGGCGGTTGCCTGATCGCCGCGGCGACCTACTTCCCGATCTTCAAAGCCATTACCCACTACGGCAACCCGGCCCTCGAGCGCGCCATCCAGACTTCGCCGGTGGTGGTCGTCGCCGACCCGGAAACCTGCCACTTCCAGGTGGACCCGACCGGCACCAAACCGTTCCCCTCGTCATGCGATATCGCGACCCGGATGCTGACCGCGGCGTCGGTCAGCTATACCATCCAGGATGCGCCAGCCGGCACGGTCGCCTCGGTCAAGGTTGGCGACACGACCTTCCAGTCCTTTAACGGGGTCCTGACGCCCGATGGCCTGAACCTTGACGCCGCTTCGAAAGCCCGCCAGGATGCGCTCAAGAAGGAGGTGAGCGGCGCCCTCACCGCCGCCGGCTATCCGGCCAAGGCCGTCCCGGCCGAGATCAACAAGCCGATGCTGGTGCTGCTGCTCTTCATCCTGGTGCTCTACGTGACCATGGTGTACGGGCCGATCGCGGCCATGCTGGTCGAGATGTTCCCGACCCGTATCCGCTACACCTCCATGTCCCTGCCCTACCACATCGGCAACGGCTGGTTCGGCGGCATGCTGCCCACCATCTCCTTTGCACTGGTGGCGTTCAAGGGCGACATCTACTATGGCTTGTGGTATCCGATCATCATCGCGCTGATCACGGTGGTCATCGGCGGCCTGTTCGTCCGGGAGACCAAGGACAACAACATCTACGCAAACGACTGAACATCGAAGGCGAAATGAAAAAATGCCGCTGGAGACAGCGGCATTTTTTTATTGTGGCATCACTTCGAGTCGAGCAAGGAACTGCGCGGCCACACCAAGAGGACGGCCAGCCAGGCCAGGAAGGAAAAGCCGCGCCAGAAGCCGAGCACGCAGAAGAAGAACAGCGTCCATTGCGCCGCGCCGGCAGGATCGGGAATACCTGCCTGGTCGAGCAGGAAACGCGCACAGAAAGCGCTGACACCGCCGGCAAGTGCGTTGAACCACCATTTCTTTTCAAGATTCGACATCGGATCGCGAACGTTTGTTTGGGAGCCGGCAGTGTAGCAAGCCACGAGGGCAGAAAAATCCACGGAAACTCACCCGAGCGAGAGAGGCCGGGCACTTGATCGGAGGCGGAGGGAGTGGTTTAATTATACACCGTAGATTTTAAAGGAGAAGTCAATGAGCACCGGTCACGTATTCATTGCCACCAGCCTCGACGGCTACATCGCCCGGCCGGATGGCGACATCGGCTGGCTGCTCCAGCGCGATGCCGCCGGCGAAGACCACGGCTATACCGACTTCATCGCCGACAAGGACATGATCGTGATGGGCCGCGGCAGCTTCGAGAAGGTACGGACCTTCGACAGCTGGCCTTACGACCGCCCGGTTCTCGTCCTGTCGCGGCAGCTCGCCGGCACGCAGGTAGAGGCCGCACTCGAAGGCAAGGTGCGCTTTTCAAGCCAGCCCCCGCGCGAGGCGATGCGCGAACTGGGCGAACAGGGCGTGCGCCGGGTCTACGTCGATGGCGGCCAGCTGGTGCAATCCTTCCTGCGCGAGGGACTGATCGCCGACATGGTGATCACCACCGTACCGGTGCTGATCGGCGCCGGCCGGCCCCTGTTCGGGCTACTCGAGCGCGACCTGGACCTGGAACTCCTTGCGAGCCGCAGCTTCCCCTCGGGCCTCGTCCAGTCGACCTACCGCGTGCTGCCATGAACCGCCCCCGTGGGAGGCCGGCGCGCGGCCAGGGCGTGACGGTGGATGCCATCCTGGACGCCGCGCTGTCCCTGCTGGACGAGGAAGGCGAGCAGGGGCTGTCGATGCGGGCCGTTGCCGCCCGCATCCAGGTGACGCCCATGAGCCTGTACCACCACGTGGCCGACCGCGCCGCCCTGCTCGTCGCCTTGTCGGGCAAGATCTACGGCGGCGTGCTGGAGGGTGAATGCGACGGCGCGCCCCCGCAGGAGGCCCTGCGCGCGCTGCTCCTGCGCTACCACGAGGCCGTCGCCCGCCATCCGGCGCTGACCCTGGCCATCTTCGGCGAACCCGCGGCCTTCGCCGGCACGACGGTCCGGATCACGGAGCGCCTGGAAGCGCTGCTGTCCACGCTCACCCCGCAGTTGCAGCTGTGGCGCGACATCCTGGTCGACCACGCGCACGGCAGCGGCCTCGCGCTCGCCGCCGCGAGGGACGATGCGGACTACGCCGCCACGCGTCAAGGCCAGTATGCCGAAGCGCTGGACCTGCTGCTGGCGGCCTTGCACGCTTCCGGCAACACACGCTGAGCGCTGCGCTCCCGCCAATGCGATCGCTGTACCATGGGGTTCAGCATGCGCGCACGGGAGGAAGCGGTGTTCGAACAGGTGGAAGGACAGGTCCAGGCGTCGGTCGAGTGGCTGCGCCTCTTCGTGGAGGCACTCGGCGCCCTGGTCATCGCGGCGGGCGTCGTGGTGGTCGTAGTGGCGCTGGCGAGGCACCTGCTGCGCGAGCGGGGGTCGAGCTTCGGCCCGATCCGCCTGTCGTTCGCCCGCTACCTGACCCTCGCCCTCGAGCTGCAGCTGGCAGCCGACATCCTCTCGACCTCGGTCGCCCCGACCTGGGACCGGATCGGCAAGCTGGCGGCGATCGCCGTGATCCGCACCGCCCTGAACTACTTCCTGAGCAAGGAGCTGCAGGCCGAAGGGGCTACTGCCGCGGCGCCTCCGGGGGAAGCGCCACTGCGGCCTGATCGTCCTTGATTCCCGGCCCCTTCTTCATCGGGAGCGCGCCATTCCTTTCGCGCAGCAGGAAGACGATGGCGCCGACAGGCAGCGAGGCGACCAGGATCCAGGGGCCGTCCAGCGGCGCCATGAAACTCGCGCCAAGGAGCTGCAGGTGCAGGGGCACGAAGCGCCATTCCCCGCTCGTCCAGTCGACCGCGAGCTGGCCGAAGCTCACCAGGATGAACAGGACCCAGAGCGCCTTCTTCGCCAGGCCCTTGGTACGCACGCAGCGGTACAGGGCGTACAGGGACAGCACGAAAGCCGCCAGCGCCGCCGCGAGCACGCCGTACTGCACCAGCGACTTCCCGGCCAGGCTGAAACTGCGTTGCGCCGTCAGCGACTGCGCCATCGGATAGACGTGAAAGGAGCTAACGGAGCGAGCGCCGTCGCGCATCTCGGTGGTGACGGTCGCCAGCATCCAGCCGGTGGTGAACTCGTACTCGGTCTTCAGCGTCAGCCAGGTAACGCCAGGCGCAGTATTCTTGTGCGCGCTCACGATGGTCACCGATCGCGGCTCACCCGCCGGCACCACTGCCGCCATCGCGTCCAGGGTCTTGCGCAGCTCGGGCGTACGCAGGTCTTCGCGCAGCGCACGCTCGATCGCGGCATAATCGCGGGCGCGCAGCTGGTCGACCAGGCTGCGGGCACGCGCCTGCTCGTCGGGCGTTGCGATCAGGCCGATCCACGCTTCCAGGGAGCAGCCGGCCACGGCGGTGCACAGGGCCAGGCATAGCAGGATGGTTCGCCTGCGCATGGCGGCAAGAAGAAGCTGTGTTCGCATCGAGATGGTCCAAAGAAATCAGGACCGAGAATAGCATTTCGCCGGCCCGTCAAAACCAGCGAAATGTCACGCGAAGTAAACGGTGCTCAGGTTTGCGGCAGCTCGACGCCGCCCAGCTTCCAGGACCACAGTCCGTGGCGGTGCAGGATGAAGGCGCCGCCGTCCCCGCCTTCGCGCTCGATGGCGACGCGATGCCAGCTCCGGTAGGACAGCGTATAGCGGACTTTTTCCTGGCTCGAAGAAGGCGGCGGCATGCCGTCGCCCGGTTTATGCCGGACGCGCACGTCGCCCGCTTCGAGCATGGCAGTCACGCCGGCCGGCGACACCAGGGCGTCGACGAGCGGGTCGATCACCACGCCGGCGAGCGCCCTGCCGAAATTACCCAGGATACCGCCGCTGTCCTGCCCCGGCGCTCCCGCCCCCATCCTCCCCATCACCTGGACCTTGACGCTCTCGCGCAGCGCCGGGAAGTCCACGAAGCCGGCGACACGGGCCGCGTCACGCGCGGACACCGCTTCGCGCAGCTGCTGCAGGCGCCACCAGGGACTCGCATAGCTCGTCGCCCCCAGCAGCACCAGCGCCGCGACCGCGCCAATCAACAGGCGCTTGCCGGTCTTGCGCCTGCTCACCCGTTGAAGCCTTTCCCTTCAGCAGAGCGCTGCGCCAGCAACGGCGCCGGCTTCCAGGCTTCGCCATGGCGGCCGCCCGCATACTTGCGGATGGCATCGAGCACGTTCGGCAGGCCCACCGCGTCGGCGTAGAACATCGGGCCGCCGCGGTGCACCGGGAAGCCGTAGCCGGTCAGGTAGACCATGTCGATGTCGGAGGCGCGCAGCGCGATGCCTTCTTCCAGGATCTTCGCACCTTCGTTGACCAGGGCGTACACCAGGCGTTCGACGATTTCCGCATCGGCAATCGCGCGCCGCTCCACGCCGATGTCCTTCGAGTGCTGCTCGATCATGTCGTTCACCGGCTGCGAAGGATACGCCTTGCGGTCGCCCGCCTTGTAGTCATACCAGCCGGCGCCGGTCTTCTGGCCGAAGCGGCCCTGTTCGCACAGCAGGTCGGCGGTCTTCGAGTAGGCGATCTCGGGCGACTCGATGGCGCGGCGCTTGCGGATGTACCAGCCGATGTCGTTGCCGGCCAGGTCGCTCATGCGGAAGGGACCCATGGCGAAGCCGAACTTCTCGATGGCCGCATCGACCTGCTCGGGCAGTGCGCCTTCTTCCAGCAGGAAGAAGGCCTGGCGCAGGTACTGTTCCAGCATGCGGTTGCCGATGAAGCCGTCGCAGACGCCGGACACCACGCCGGTCTTCCTGATCTTCTTGGAGAGCGCCAGCGCGGTGGCCAGCACGTCCTTGCCGGTCTCCCTGCCGCGCACGATCTCGAGCAGCTTCATCACGTTGGCCGGGCTGAAGAAGTGCAGACCGATCACGTCCTGGGGGCGCTTGGTGAACGAGGCGATGCGGTCCAGGTCCAGGGTCGAGGTGTTCGAGGCGAGGATCGCGCCCTGCTTCATGACCTCGTCGAGCTTGCGGAACACCTGCTCCTTGACGCCCATGTCCTCGAACACGGCTTCGACCACGATGTCGGCCTGGGCGATGTCCTCGTAAGCCAGCGTGCCGGTGATGAGGCTCATGCGCTGCTCGCATTTTTCCTGGGTCAGCTTGCCCTTCCTGACCGTGTTCTCGTAGTTCTTGCGGATGGTGGCGAGGCCCTTGTCCAGTGCCTCCTGCTTCGTCTCGAGAATGCTTACCGGGATGCCGGCGTTGGCGAAGTTCATCGCGATGCCGCCGCCCATGGTGCCGGCGCCGATCACGGCCGCGCGCTCGATTCTCCGCACCGGCGTGTCCGAGGGCACCTCCGGCACCTTGCTGGCGGCGCGCTCGGCGAAGAAGGCATGGCGCAGTGCCTTCGATTCCGGCGTTTGCGCCAGGTGCAGGAAGCGCTCGCGCTCGAACTTCAGGCCCTCTTCGAACGGTTTCGTCACCGAAGCGGCGACGGTCTCGACGCATTCCAGCGGCGCCGGGAAAGGACCGGCCATGGCCTTGACGGTGTTACGGGAGAACTGGAGGAAAGCCTCGTGGTTCGGATAGTCGACCTTGCGGTCGCGCACCTTCGGCAGCGGACGCACATCCGCGACCTTCTCGGCGAAGCCGATCGCAGCCGGCAACAGGTCGGTTCCGACCGGGAAGACTTCGTCGAACAGGGCCGTGCCCGCCAGCTTTTCGGACGGCACCGGCGTGCCCGACACCACCATGTTCAGCGCCATCTCCAGGCCCAGCACGCGCGGCAGGCGCTGGGTGCCGCCGGCGCCCGGCAGCAGGCCGAGCTTCACTTCCGGCAGGGCGATCTGGGCGCCAGGGATGGCCACGCGGTAGTTGCAGCCCAGGGCCAGTTCCAGGCCGCCGCCCATGCAGACGGTGTGAATGGCGGCGACCGTCGGCTTGCTGCTGTTCTCGACCACACGGATCAGGCTGTGCAGGGTCGGCTCGGTCAGCGCCTTGGGCGAATTGAACTCGCGGATGTCCGCGCCGCCCGAGAACGCCTTGCCGGCGCCGGTGATGACGATCGCCTTGACGGCGGCGTCGCTCTCGGCCTGGCGGATCGCGTTGACGGCGGCGGTCCGGGTCTCCAGGCCCAGGCCGTTCACCGGCGGATTATTCAGGGTCACAACGGCAACACTGCCCTGGACGGTGTAGTCGGCGCTCATGTCTCTTCCATCTCCTTGTTAGTGGCTCGGGTTTACCCCGGCTGACAAATTCTCTTCACTATACATCAAATAAAAGTACGCCCGTATTATTTTCTGGTCCGGGCTTGTGTGCCAGAATAACGCTCCCGCATGCCACACTCCTTCATATGGACAAACTGTTCTCGCAACTGCAGCGCCTCTACCTGATGCCCGGAACTACCCCGGCGGAGCAGAACCGCCAGGGTCTTGTTTCCCTGGTCTCCGGCGAGGGCCTGCTGCGCGCCATCGTGATCGACTTCCCCATTCTGCAGGGCGGCGCGGCAGAACAGCACTGGACCAATCTGTGCGCGGTGGCGAACGCCTTGCAGGAGACCTTCGGCTTTCCCGCACCCGCGGTCAGCATCACGGGAGACAGCGGCTACCGGCTCTGGCTGTCGCTGGCGGACCCCATTCCCGAACAGGATGCGCGCCGGTTCGTGGCCCTGCTGGGCGAGGCGCACTTCCCGGACATGGTCCTTCCGATCAGCGAACAGCTGCAACTGCCGCCGGCCGTCAGCCCGGCATCCGGGAAATGGGCGGCCTTCATCCATCCGGGCATGGGCGCCTCCTTCGCCGAAGAGGCGGGCCTCGAAGTCGAACCGCCGGCGCATGCGCAACTGGCCTTCCTGGAAGGACTGGAAAGCATCGCCAAGGCGCAGTTCGAGGTCGCGCTCGCCTCGCTGCAGCAGAAGGACGCAGCGGTGGCCGCCATGCCTGTCCCGGCGCCGGTCGCCGAGGGCCTGCTGCTCAAGGATGCGACCCTGGAAGACATCGTGCGCCACCTGCACGCGTTGAACATCGAGCCGACCTTCCGCCACCTGCTGCCGCGCAGGGCACAGGCGGATAGAATGGTGCACCACCTGCCGCCGGAGGAACGATGAAGACTGCCGTATTCAGCGCCCGCCGCTACGACAAGACCATGCTGACCCGCGCCAACGCCGGCGCGGGTCACGAACTGCGCTTCTTCGAAGACCGGCTCACCCTTCCGACCGCCGCCCTGGCCGATGGCTGCGAAGCAGTCTGCGTCTTTGTCAACGACAACGTCGACGCCGAGGTGCTCGCCATCCTGGCCCGGCAGGGAACGCGCCTGGTCGCGACCCGTTCCACAGGCTACAACCAGATCGACGTGGCCGCGGCCGACGCGCTGGGCATTGCCGTGGTGCGCGTCACCGATTACTCGCCCCATTCTGTGGCCGAGTTCGCGGTCGGCCTGCTGCTGGCCGTGAACCGCAAGATCGCGCGCGCCAGCACGCGTACCCGCGACGGCAACTTCGACCTGGAAGGCCTGATGGGCTTCGACCTGCACGGCAAGACCGTCGGCGTCATCGGCACCGGCAAGATCGGCGCCATCTTCGCCCGCATCATGGCCGGCTTCGGCTGCACCATCCTCGGCCACGATCCCTTCGAGAATCCCGCCTTCGCTGAGGCAGGCGGTCGCTACGTGCCGGTGGACGACCTGCTCGCGCACAGCGATGTCGTCTCCCTGCACTGTCCCCTGCTCGAATCGACGCGCCACATCATCAATGCCGGTACGCTGGCGCGGGCCAAGCGCGGCGGCATCCTCGTCAACACCAGCCGCGGCGGACTGGTCGACACCAATGCCGCCATCGAGGCGCTCAAGACCGGCCAGCTGGGCGGCCTGGCGATCGACGTCTACGAACAGGAGGCCAACCTCTTCTTCCAGGACCTGTCGACGACCATCATTTGCGACGACGTGATCCAGCGCCTGGTGTCCTTTCCGAACGTGATCGTCACCGGCCACCAGGCCTTCTTCACGGTCGAGGCGATCGGCCAGATCATGCAGACCACGATCGACAGCATCAGCGCCTTCGAACGCGGCGACGCCCTGCTCAACCGCGTGCCAGGCCCCTGATCACGCTGCCCGCCTAACCATTCGCCACCCGCGCTGTCTAACGGCTGCGGGCAATCCATGGGCGTGGAGGGAATCATGAGCGTGTATTTCGACAACGACTGGCCACCGGGCTCCGGCCCCTACCGCGAGCTGATCTGGGACGCGGCGGGCAAGCACGGCGTTCCGGTGATGCTGCTGGCCTGGCTGCTGTGGAAGGAATCCGCCTTCCGCGACGACATCATCAGCGGCAGGACGAAATCCCGGGTCGGCGCGCTGGGCATCGCCCAGTTCATGCCGGAGACCGCGCGCGAGGTCCTGGGCAGCGAAGATCTGGCCCTCGTCCCGTCCGAGGCGATCGCCGGCGCCGCCAGGTACCTGGCGCGGCTGTACAGGGGCACCGGGAACTGGCCCGATGCCCTGGCTGCCTATAACTGGGGCATCGGCAACGTGCAGCGACGAGGCCTGCAGTATGCGCCGCGCGAGACCGTCGACTACGTCAACACCATCGTGCGGCGCTCGGGCTACACCCAGCGCGTGTAAGCGCCGAAGCTGCGCCTCAGGCCGTCGGCAGCCGGTGGTCCTGGTAGGCCTCGCGCAGCTTGTTTTTCTGGATCTTGCCGGTGCCGCCCACCGGCAGGGCCTCGGCGAACACGACGTCGTCCGGTATCCACCACTTGGCCACCTTGCCCTCGAAGAAGGCCAGCAGCTCCTCGCGCGCGAGCTCGGCGCCGGGCCGCTTGACCACCACCAGCAGCGGCCGCTCCGCCCACTTCGGATGCTGCACGCCGATGCAGGCCGCCTGCAGCACGGCCGGGTGGGACATGGCGATATTCTCCAGGTCGATCGAACCGATCCATTCGCCGCCCGACTTGATCACGTCCTTGCTGCGGTCCGTGATCGTCAGGTAGCCGTCCGCGTCGATCGTCGCCACGTCGCCGGTCGGGAACCAGCCGTCCTGCAGCACCTCGCCCCCTTCGCCGCGGAAGTAGCCCGACACCACCCACGGTCCCTTCACCAGCAGGTGGCCATAGGTCGCGCCGTCCCAGGGCAGTTCGCTGCCGTCGTCGTCGACGATCTTCATGTCGACCCCGTAGATCGCGTGGCCCTGCTTGCGCAGCACGGCCCGTTGTTCTTCAGGCGGCAGCGCACGGTGCTTGGCCATGAGGGTGCAGGCGGTGCCGAGCGGCGACATTTCCGTCATGCCCCAGGCGTGCACCACTTCCACCCCGAACCGGTCGATCAGGGTGTCCATCATGGCCGGTGGACAGGCCGAGCCACCGATCACGGTGCGGCGGAAGGTCGAGAAACGCAGCTCGTTCTGCATCATGTAGTTGATCAGGCCGAGCCAGACGGTCGGGACGCCCGCCGAGAAGGTCACGCCCTCGCTCTCGAACAGCTCGTAGAGCGACTTGCCGTCCAGGGCCGGCCCCGGGAACACCATCTTGGCGCCCGACAGCGGCACCGAGTACGGCAGGCCCCAGGCGTTCACGTGGAACATGGGCACCACCGGCAACACGACGTCGCTGCTGGACACGTTCAGGGCATTCGGCATGCTCGATGCGTAAGCGTGCAGGACGGTCGAGCGGTGCGAGTACAGGGCGCCCTTCGGGTTGCCGGTGGTGCCCGAGGTGTAGCACAGGGCCGCGGCGGAGCGTTCATCGAACTGCGGCCAGGCGTAGTCGCCCGACGAGGCTGCCATCAGGTCCTCGTAGCACAGCAGGGTCGGGATGCTCGTCTCCTGCGGCATGTGCGAACGGTCGCACATCGCCACATAGCCCTTGATGGTCTTGCAGTGGCGCGCCATGGCTTCGATGGCCGGCAAGAAGGTCATGTCGAAGAACAGGTACTGTCCTTCCGCGTGGTTGATGATGTAGGCGATCTGCTCCGGGTGCAGGCGCGGATTGATGGTGTGCAGCACGGCGCCCGAGCCGGATACCGCATAGTAGAGCTCCATGTGGCGGTAGCCGTTCCAGGCCAGGGTCGCAACCCGGTCGCCCATCCCGACGCCCAGCTTCTCCAGCGCCTGGGCCATCCGGCGCGCCCTCAGCTCGCAGTCGCGGTAAGTGGTGCGGTGGATGTCGCCCTCGACGCGGCGCGATACGATCTCGCTGCCGCCGTAGTGGCGGGCGGCGAACTGGATAATGCTCGAAACCAGCAGGGGCTGGTCCATCATCTGGCCCATCAGGGGACTCATCGGGTACTCGCTCATGTTCCTCCCTATGCAACGTGACTATTTGGCAATATTTCCAAGGTAAAGCCGAGTTTCGACTGCATGCTTGAGCTGCGTCAATCCAATTCGATGACGCGATGCAGCATCCCGGCCTCTGCCGTGCCTGCACACCCGTGGCGCATGGAATCCGTCCGGGTACGGTAAAATCCTGCCAACTTTGCGACATTCCATACTGGAGCCGCCATTACTGCCGACGAAATCCCCTTCAACAACTCCTTCGCGGAGTTGCCGCCCGCGTTCTACACGCGGCTGATGCCGACGCCCCTTCCCGGGCCCTCCTTCATCGCTGCCAGCGCACCCGCGGCGGCGCTGGTCGGGCTCGACCCGGCGGACCTTGCGCGCGCGGATTTCGTCGAGGTCTTCAGCGGCAACAAGGTGGCCATGCGCTCCCAGCCGCTGTCGGCGGTGTATTCGGGCCACCAGTTCGGCGTCTGGGCCGGCCAGCTCGGCGACGGCCGCGCCATCGTGCTGGGCGACCTGGACGGCCCCGAGGGAGCGATGGAAGTGCAGCTCAAGGGCGCGGGCCTGACGCCCTATTCGCGCATGGGCGACGGGCGCGCGGTGCTGCGTTCCTCGATCCGCGAATTCCTGTGCTCGGAAGCCATGGCCGCGCTCGGCATTCCGACCACGCGCGCCCTGATGCTGACCGGCTCGCCGCAGCGCGTCATGCGCGAGAACGTCGAGACCGCCGCCGTCGTCACCCGCATGGCGCCCAGCTTCGTGCGTTTCGGCTCCTTCGAGCACTGGCACTACCGTAACAAGCAGGACGAGCTGAAGCTGCTGGCGGATTACGTCATCAAGCACTGGTATCCCGAGTTCCTGGGTGCGGCCAACCCGTACAAGGAACTGCTGGCCGAAGTCACGCGCCGTACCGCGCACATGATCGCCGGGTGGCAGGCGGTGGGCTTCATGCACGGCGTCATGAACACCGACAATATGTCGATCCTCGGCCTGACGCTCGACTACGGCCCCTTCGGCTTCATGGAAGCGTTTGACGCCAACCACATCTGCAACCACACCGACCAGGGCGGCCGCTACTCCTATGCGAACCAGGTCCCCGTGGGCCACTGGAACTGCTATGCGCTGGGCAATGCCCTGCTCCCGCTGATCGGCACGCCGGAAGAGGCCGAAGAGGCGCTCGACGTCTACCGCCCGGCCTTCGGCGCCAGGCTGGACGAGCTGCTGCACGCCAAGCTCGGACTGCTCGACACGCGTCCCGGCGACGAGGCCCTGTTCGACGCCATGTTCAAGCTGCTGCAGGCCAACCATGCCGACTTCACCCTGTTCTTCCGCCGCCTGGGCGAACTGAAGCTGGACGGCGAGCTGGACAGCGACGCGCCGCTGCGCGACCTGTTCATCGACCGCGAAGCCTTCGATGCCTGGGCCCGCGATTATCGCGAGCGCCTGCGCCAGGAGAACAGCGTCGATGTGCAGCGCCGCGCCGCCATGCACCGCGCCAACCCGAAATACGTGCTGCGCAACTACCTGGCCCAGACCGCCATCGAACAGGCCCAGAACGGCGACTACGCCGGCGTGCACAAGCTGCTCGCCATCCTCGAGCGCCCCTTCGACGAGCAGCCCGGGAACGAGGCCTACGCGGCCCTGCCGCCCGACTGGGCGGCCCACCTGGAAGTGAGCTGCTCCTCCTGAACATCAATGTAGTGAGAACGAGATGAACGACAAAGTGACCAAGACCGACGCCGAGTGGCGCGCCCAGCTCGACCCCATGGAATACCAGGTGACCCGTCACGCCGCCACCGAGCGTGCCTTCACCGGCAAGTACTGGGACCACCACGAGCACGGCATCTACACCTGCGTGTGCTGCAACACCCCGCTGTTCGAGTCGGACGCCAAGTTCGATTCCGGCTGCGGCTGGCCCAGCTATTTCCGCGCGCTCGACCCGGACAAGGTGATCGAAAAGGTCGACCGCAGCCACGGCATGGTGCGCACCGAGATCATCTGCGCCGTCTGCGACGCCCACTTGGGCCACGTGTTCCCGGACGGCCCGCCGCCGACCGGACTGCGCTACTGCATCAACTCGGCCGCGCTGCGCTTCGAACCCCGCTAAGGAAGCCTACATGATCAAGTTCTTGTTCGACATGCTGCCGGTGATCCTGTTCTTCGGCATCTACAAGTATGGCGAAAACAACCAGGACTGGGCCCATGGCCTGGTCAGCGACTACCTTGGCTTCCTGATCGCGGGAGGCGCCGTGCCGGCCTCGCAGTCGCCGATCCTGCTGGCCACCGCCGCCACCATCCTGGCGACCGTCCTGCAGATCGTCTACCTCCTGGTGCGCCGCCGCAAGATCGACGGCATGCTGTGGCTCTCGCTGGGCGTGGTCGTGGTCGCCGGCGGCGCCACCATCTACTTCCACGACGACACCTTCATCAAGTGGAAGCCGACCATCCTGTACTGGGCCTTCGGCGCGGCGCTGCTGTTCGGCCAGCTGGTCTACCGCAAGAACCTGATGCGCTCGGCGCTGGGCGGCGCGATGAACCTGCCGGAAGCGGTCTGGAACCGGGTGCTCTACGCCTGGGTCGCCTTCTTCGTCGGGATCGGCTTCCTGAACCTCCTGATGGCCTTCGTGGTCTTCCGTAGCGATACCGGCGCCTGGGTGAGCTTCAAGCTGTTCGGCATCACCGGCATCCTGTTCGCCTTCATCATCATCCAGTCGTTGTTCCTTTCCAAACATATTCAGGAGGATGCACAATGAGCACAATCCCGGCCGACCAGAACCGCACCGAACGCCTGCGCGAGCGCCTGCAGGCGGAGCTGTCGCCCACCCTGCTCGAGATCACCGACGATTCCCACCTGCACGCCGGCCATGCGGGCGCGGCCTCGGGCGGCAGTCATTACAGCGTCAAGATCGTCTCCGAGAAGTTCGCCGGCCTCACGCTGGTCATGCGCCATCGTCTTGTGTATGATGCCGTTCACGAAATGATCAACAAGGCGGAAATCCACGCCCTGGCGATCACGGCCATCACGCCGTCGGAGCAGGCTTGAAGCCGGCCGGCATGCCGCCGGCTTCAGTCATCTTTAAGAATAGTGGCAGACAATAGGTAACACGTAGT
The DNA here is from genome assembly GCA_040758275.1 of Pseudomonadota bacterium. GTDB lineage: Bacteria > Pseudomonadota > Gammaproteobacteria > Burkholderiales > Burkholderiaceae_D > Telluria. Next base: position 50,870 of record JBFLVV010000019.1, on the reverse strand, counting down.
ATCAGAACTCGAAGTGCAAGAACACATCCAAGAACGAAGCAACTCCCGTCCAAGCTCATCCCCCCAAGGAATCCCAGAAATGACTTTTAAGCCAGCACGCCTGCTGTTAGCTCTGATCGCCGTTAGCGCGGCGCCTGCCTTCGCGCAGAACCTCGCCGTGGTGAACGGCAAGCCGATCCCGACCTCGCGCGTCGAGGAAGCGGTCAAGCAGATGGTCGCCGCTGGCCAGGGCCAGGATTCCCCGCAGCTGCGCAATGCCATCAAGCAGGAAATGATCGCCCGCGAAGTCCTGATGCAGGAAGCGGTCAAGCAGGGTTACGACAAGAAGCCGGAAGTCAAGGCAGCCCTCGACAACGCCCGCCAGGCCATCGTCGTCAACACCCTGGCGCGCGAGTACATCACCAAGAACCCGGTCACCGACGCCGACATCAAGGCCGAATACGACCGCTTCGTCAAGCAGACCGGCGACAAGGAATACCACGTGCGCCACATCCTGCTGGAGAACGAAGCCGACGCCAAGGCCGTGATCGCCAAGCTCAAGGGCGGCGCCAAGTTCGAAGAACTGGCCAAGCAGTCGAAGGACACCGGCACCGCCAACAGCGGCGGCGACCTGGACTGGGCTGTCCCGGCTGCCTTCCCGCCTGAATTCGCCGCCGGCTTCACCGGCCTGCAGAAAGGCGCCGTCACCGAGAACCCGGTCAAGACCGCCAATGGCTTCCACGTGATCAAGCTGGACGACACCCGCCCGGCCAAGCTGCCCTCGCTCGACGAACTGAAGCCGCAGATCGCCGACTCGCTGGCGCAGAAGAAGCTCGAAGCCTATAAAGAGCAAATGGTCAAAAAAGCAAAGGTGCAGTAAGATGTACTACCGCCGGTGCTGCGAAGCACCGGTTATTGCCGCCCGCGGCGAACTCTTTCGTGTTTAGATAGGACCTTAACAATGATTTTGAAGCCAGCCCGCCTGTCCTTGGCACTTAGCTTAGCCATGACCGCATTCGTCGCCGCGCCAGCAATCGCGCAGAACGTCGCGACCGTCAATGGCAAGGCCATCCCGGCGGCAAAGGTTGACCAGCTGGTCAAGCAAGTTGTCGCACAAGGCCGCGCCACCGATTCGCCGCAGCTGCGTGAAGCGATCAAGAAAGACCTGATCGGCCGCGAAGTCCTGATCCAGGAAGCGGACAAGCAAGGCATCGGCGGCCGCGCCGAAGTCAAGGCGGCAATCGACAACGCCCGCCAGAGCATCATCATCAACGCGATGCTCGCCGACTACGTCAAGAAGAACCCGATCAAGGATGCCGACATCAAGGCCGAGTACGACAAGTACAAGGCTGCCGTGGGCGACAAGGAATACCACGCGCGCCACATCCTGGTCCCGACCGAAGACGAAGCCAAGGCCATCATCACCAAGCTGAAGGGCGGCGCCAAGTTCGACGAACTGGCCAAGGCCCAGTCGAAAGACGGCTCGGCGCAGAACGGCGGCGACCTGGACTGGGCAAGCCCGGCCAACTACGTGCCTGAGTTCTCGAAAGCCATGACCGCCCTGCAAAAAGGCGCGATCACCGATACGCCGGTCAAGACCCAGTACGGCTTCCACGTGATCAAGCTGGAAGACGTGCGCCAGGCCAAGATCCCGGCCCTGGACGAAGTCAAGCAGCAGGTCGCGGAACAACTGCAGCAGCGTCAGCTGGCCCAGTACCGCGAAAGCCTGGTCAAGAAGGCCAAGATCCAGTAATCCGGTTTTCGCCCAACAAGAAGCGCTCCCTCGGGAGCGCTTTTTTATTGCCCCCCTCCTTTTCAATCCTCGTCGCAGTGCTTCGGCGCGCCGGGATAGTCGCCGTTGTTGTACTCGTCGAGGACACCGGCCCAGGAGCGCTGCAGCTGGCAGGCGCCCTTGACGCAGGCGCCGGGCACGGCAGTCGAGAACCAGGAGCCCGCCGCGAGGACGGTCGCGCGCAGGCTGTTCGGCGCCGACGCTCCGGCGCCGATGTTCAGCACCGCCGCGATGTACTGGTGCGCCAGGATGAAGTACGCGTCGCCGCGCACCGGGCTGTCGAGCACCTCTTGCCAGGTGAGGCCGCTACGGAAGAACGGTGCATTGCGGTCGTAGCCTTTGGGCCAGACCACGTCCGGCTTGTTGCCCCAGTAGCCCTGGGTGCGCACGCAGCCCTTTGGCGGGCAGGTGCAATCGGCCAGCAGGGCTTCAGGGGTCGCGCCCTCGGCCAGCGCCACGCTCTCGCAGGTCGCCGCAGCCTGCGCTCGCGCGGCCTCCTGCGCCGACGCCGCCGGACTGGCCCCGATACCAAGCATGAGGCCTGCGGCGAGAATGAGTCGAAGCGCACCTTGCGGCAAGCCGATACGTACGATCATGGAATCCTCCGTGGAAAATGGCGACGGTCCGGGCCGTCCTGGAGCCATCATGCGCTGCCGGCCGATCTTGGATCTTGCGTGAACTCATCCGCGCAAATACTTGATTTTTAACTATATTTTCCCGGAAAGCATTGCCGCGTTCAGAGCCCTCCTACGTGAGCACGGAAGGTGCGCCTATTCAGTCTTCCTCCCGGTTGGCTAAGATCGTCAGCAAGGCCAACGACACAGGAGACCATCATGAACACCGAAAAACGGATTCAGGAAGGCGCATCGCCCGACGGCGGTCGCGAAGGACCCGGTGAAGACCAGCGCCTGCCCGGCGCAGCAGGTGGGCCCATGGCAAGCGGCGCGAGCGAGCAGCCGGCCGAACCGGTATGGCGCTACCAGGTGCCGCCACCGGGCAGCGGGACTGGAATGGACGAATCGAATGCAGGTCACTACACCCCGAACGCGGCAGGCCATGGCGGCGGCATCGTCAGCGCGCCCGCGGAAAGCAATGTGAACGCGCCCGGCCGCCCGTTGAGCGGGGCCGGCAGCGCCACGGAGCCCATCGCGGGCGGCACCGCCGGCGCCATCGAGGCGAGCCGGAAGGCGCAAGCGACGGGCGGCGCCGGGGGCGGCACGCCAGCCGACGTGGACGGGAACGCCGCAAGCAATGCGGACGGCAATATGAGCGGCTCGGCCGGTACCGACCGCGCCTAGCGTCAGCTTCCTGAGTCATCCATAGACAGGAGGACAGCATGGACAAGGAACAGTCAAACAAAGCGGCCACCCCGCAGGACACGGGCGGCAAGGACGGGCTGTGGCAGTACCAGGTGCCGCCCCAGGATCCCGGCGCGGGCGGGGTGCAGTCGAACGCCGGGCACTACACGGGCGGCGCCCACGGCGGCGACAGCCAGACGGGCGACTTCCTGCCTTCCCCGCCGGACGCCAATGCCATGCCCGCTGGCGCCGCGCAAACCAGCCGCGGCAGCGCGGGCCAGCCGGAAACCGGTGGCGGCGGCACGCGCGGCGACACCGGTGCGACGGGCGGCTCTGCCGGACGGGAGGACGAGGACAGCGGCGCCGGTGGCGGCAGCCTGGGCGGAGCCGGCGCCGGCGCCGGGAAGACCCCGGGCACGCCTGGCGGCAACGGCAGCAAGGACGAGCCGATCTGGGGCAGCTGAGGCGTTCCAGGCCGCATCGGCCGGTCGATCGAAGCGCCGGCAAAAGCGCTTCGATGGCCTTGCCGCGCCCCTGCGCCTACGCCCCGCGCGGACGGCGGCGTGCGGCGGCGCCCAGGCCCAGCAGGCCGAGCGCCAGCAAGACCGTCGTCGCCGGCTCCGGCACCTTTGCCGGCAGCGGAGCGCGGGCGAGGACCGAGATGTCATCGAGGCGCAGGCTGCCGTGCTGGGGCTGGGTCGAGAAGTAAAAATTCAGGGTGGTGCTGGCCGTGCTGGCCACGAAGCTCGCCTTGGTCAGGCCGAAGGAGGCCGTCGGCACCGTGATCCAGCTGATGGCGGCCGCGTCCAAGCCGTAGCCGAGGCGGTTGACCGGATCACCGGTGAACGAGTAGAACGACAGATCGTAAGTGCGGCCGATCTCGGTCGCAAAATGCTGGGACACCCGGCCCACGCCCGCATTCTGGTAAGCGGAGAGCCCCGCCCCGCCGTTGCGTCCGGCACTGCCACTCACACCGCAGTTCGCCTCGCCACTGATCGCGCAGCTCCAGCTGGCGATCCCCAGGTCGAACCCACCGTTCCTGATCAGTTCCGCCCGTGCCGGTAGCCAGGCTGCGCCCAGCAGAACCAATGCAAGCAACTTCTTCTTCATTCATGCTCCACTATCGAATCGATACTAATTCCACGAAGCAAGAATCATGCCTCACTGCAATCGCTGCCGATAATCAAGGACTTAGCGTGCGGGCGGCCTGCTCCTTGTGGCCCACTGTCAAATTTTCCGACATGAAAAAAGCGCCCCGCAGGGCGCTTTCCGGTTCAGGCGGAAGAATCAGCCCAGCCACTTGCGCGCATTCTGGAACATGCGCGCCCACGGCGCGGCGTCGCTCCAGGAATCCGGCGCCCACGAATGGACGACAGTGCGGAACACGCGCTCCGCGTGCGGCATCATCGCGGTGAAGCGGCCGTCCTCGGTCGTCACGGCCGTCAGGCCGCCCGGCGAGCCGTTCGGGTTGAACGGATAGGCCTCGGTCGCCTGGCCGCGGTTGTCGACGTAGCGCAGGGCCTTGACCGCTGCGCTGATGTCGCCGGTCAGCGAGAAGTCCGCGAAGCCTTCGCCGTGGGCGATGGCGATCGGTGCGTGGGTGCCCGCCATGCCCTGGAAGAAGATCGACGGCGAGTCCAGCACCTCGACCATGCCGAAGCGCGCTTCGAACTGCTCCGACTTGTTGCGGGTGAACTTCGGCCATGCATGGGCGCCCGGGATGATCGGCTTCAGGTTGGCCAGCATCTGGCAGCCATTGCACACGCCCAGGCCGAAGGTGTCCTTGCGCGCAAAGAAGGCGGCAAACTGGTCCGACAGCTGCGGGTTGAACAGGATGGTCTTGGCCCAGCCCTCGCCCGCGCCCAGCACGTCGCCGTAGGAGAAGCCGCCAACGGCGATCACGCCATGGAAGTCCTCCAGTTTCGCGCGGCCGGCGATCAGGTCGCTCATGTGCACGTCGACGGCGGTGAAGCCGGCCTGGTGCATCGACCAGGCGGTCTCGATGTGCGAGTTCACGCCCTGCTCGCGCAGGATGGCCACGCGCGGACGTGCACCCGCGGCGATGAAGGGCGCCGCGATGTTCTCGCTCGGCTCAAAAGTAAGGATCGGCGACATGCCCGGATCCTGCTCGTCGAGCAGACGGTCGTATTCCTGGTCGGCGCAGGCCGGGTTGTCGCGCAGGCGCGCGATGCGCCAGCTGGTCTCGCTCCACAGGCGGTGCAGCTCGCTGCGTTTGACGTTGTAGATGACTTTCGCATCACGGGTGAACTCGATCACGCCGCGGTCGTTCAGCTTGCCGATGATGTGGCTGCAGGCGCCCAAGCCAAGCTCGCGCAGCACGGCCATGACGGCCTGCTTGTCTTCGGCGCGCACCTGCACCACGGCGCCCAGCTCTTCGCTGAACAGTGCGCGCAGGGTCATCTCGTTGCGGCGCTCGCCGACCTGGGTCGTCCAGTTCTTGGCGTCGCCCCAATCGGAAGCGTGCTCGCCTTCCATGGTGAGGATGTCGAGGTTGACCGACACGCCGGCGCGGCCGGCGAAGGCCATCTCGGTGAGGGTGGCGAACAGGCCGCCGTCCGAACGGTCGTGGTAGGCCAGCAGCTTGCCTTCCTTGTTCAAACGCTGGATCGCGTTGAAGAAGGCTTTCAGGTCTTCCGGGGAATCGACGTCCGGCACGCTGTCGCCGATCTGCTGCGTCACCTGCGCCAGTGCGGAAGCCCCCAGGCGGTTCTTGCCGCGGCCCAGGTCGATCAGCACGAGGGCGGTGTCGCCCAGGTCGGTGCGCAGCTGTGGGGTCAGCGAACGGCGCACGTCCGAGACCGGTGCGAAGCTCGAGACGATCAGCGAGACCGGCGAGATCACGGCCTTGTTCGAACCGTCGTCGTTCCAGGTGGTGCGCATCGACAGCGAATCCTTGCCGACCGGGATCGACACGCCCAGGGCCGGGCACAGTTCCATGCCCACGGCCTTCACGGTGTCGAACAGCGCGGCGTCCTGGCCCGGCTGGCCGCAGGCTGCCATCCAGTTGGCCGACAGTTTGATGTCGCCGATTTGCTCGATCGCCGCGGCGGCGATGTTGGTGATCGCCTCGCCCACGGCCATGCGGCCCGAGGCGGCGGCGTCGATCACGGCCAGCGGGGTGCGCTCGCCCATCGCCATCGCCTCGCCCACGAAGCCCTCGTAGGACATGGCGGTGACGGCGCAGTCTGCGACAGGCACCTGCCACGGACCGACCATCTGGTCGCGAACGGTCATGGCGCCCACGGTACGGTCGCCGATGGTGATCAGGAAGGATTTGTCGGCGACGGTCGGCAGCAGCAGCACGCGGCGCGCCGCTTCTTCGAGCTCGATGCCGGTCAGGTCGATCGCCGGGAAGTTGTATTTCACGTGCTCGACGTCACGCAGCATCTTCGGCGGTTTGCCGAGCAGGACGTCCATGGGCATGTCGACCGGGCTGTTGTCGGCCTGCGGGTCGATCACGCGCAGCTGGCGCTCTTCGGTTGCGGTGCCGACCACTGCATACGGGCAGCGCTCGCGTTCGCACAGGGCGGCGAACTTGTCGAGGTCCATCGGCGCGATCGCGAGCACATAGCGCTCCTGCGATTCGTTGGACCAGATCTCCTTCGGCGCCATGCCGCTTTCTTCCAGCGGCACCTTGCGCAGGTCAAACAGCGCGCCGCGCTTGGCGTCGTTGACGATTTCCGGGAAGGCGTTCGACAGGCCGCCCGCGCCCACGTCGTGGATCGAGATGATCGGATTGTCAGCGCCCATCTGCCAGCAGCCGTTGATGACTTCCTGGGCACGGCGCTCCATCTCCGGATTGCCGCGCTGGACCGAGTCGAAGTCCAGGTCGGCGGTATTGGTGCCGGTCGCCATCGAGGATGCGGCCGAGCCGCCCATGCCGATGCGCATGCCCGGGCCGCCCAGCTGGATCAGCAGGCTGCCGACCGGGATCTCGTCCTTGTGGGTGTGTTCGGCCGAGATATTGCCGATACCGCCGGCGATCATGATGGGCTTGTGGTAACCGTAGACGGCATTCGCCGCGCCGACGTTCTGCTCGTAGGAGCGGAAGTAGCCGCCCAGGACCGGACGGCCGAATTCATTGCTGAAGGCGGCGCCGCCGATCGGGCCGTCGATCATGATCTGCAGCGGCGAAGCGATGCGCTCCGGCTTGCCGTAGACCGTGTCCACGCGGCCCGCCTCACCCTTGCTGACGTCGCTGGCGTTTTCCCAGGGACGCTCGGCGCCCGGGATCAGGAGGTTCGACACGGTGAAGCCGGTCAGGCCCGCCTTCGGCTTGGCGCCGCGGCCGGTTGCGCCCTCGTCGCGGATCTCGCCGCCGGCGCCGGTCGAGGCGCCAGGGAACGGGGAGATTGCAGTCGGGTGGTTGTGGGTCTCGACCTTCATCAGGGTGTGCACCAGCTCCGTCGACGGCGCGTATTCCTGCTTCTCACGCGGGAAGAAGCGGGTAACCGTCGCGCCCTCGATGATCGAGGAGTTGTCGCTGTAGGCGACCACGGTGCCGCGCGGGTTCAGCTGGTGGGTGTTCTTGATCATGCCGAACAGCGACTTGTCCTGCTTGACGCCGTCGATGATCCAGTCCGCGTTGAAGATCTTGTGGCGGCAGTGCTCGGAGTTCGCCTGGGCGAACATCATCAGCTCGACGTCGGTCGGGTTGCGCTGCGCGCGGGTGAAAGCATCGTGCAGGTAGTCGATCTCGTCGACCGACATGGCCAGGCCCAGCTCCGTATTCGCGCGCACCAGCGCCTCGCGGCCCTGCCCGATCACATCCACGGTTTCCAGCGGCTTGCCTTCGAGTTCGTCGAACAGGCGCGAGGCCTCGTCGGCGTGGCGCAATACGGTCTCGGTCATGCGGTCGTGCAGCAGCGCGGCGACCAGGGCCACCTCATCGTCGTCCAGCTTCTTCGGCGCGCCGATGCCGGTGCCGAGCAGGCCGCTCTTGAGCACCACGGTATAGCCGACGCCGCGTTCGATGCGGTGCACGTGGGCCATGCCGCAGTTGTGCGCGATGTCGGTGGCCTTCGAGGCCCAGGGCGAGATCGTGCCCAGGCGCGGAATCACGAAGAACTCCTCGGTCACGCCTTCGTACAGCGTTTGCGCGGCAGGCTCGCCGTAGGTGAGCATGGCCGATAGACGCTCGGTGTCCTCGATTGACAACGGTGCGCTGCTGTCGATGAAGTGGTAGAAGCGGGCCTGGACTGCGGCAATCGATGGGGCGACCGATTGGAGTTGCGACAGGAGGCGTTGGCTACGGAAGGCGGAGAGGGCGTTGGAACCCGGCAGAATCAACATGGCTGAGAAGTCGGTTGACGCAGCGTGGCTGCTAGGGTGGAAGATAGCCCGCTATTATACAGTGTTGCAATGCAGCGATGCATTCTGCCCAATGAAAGGCTTGTAGAACGGACATTTCTTGATCCCTCAGGAACTTATCGGTATTGTAAGGGCTACATAATTACAATCCGAGGAACGGAAAGCGAAGATGCAAGAGAATGCGAACCTGTCGGTCCTGATCGTCGATCCGAACCAGGGCATGCGCGCCAGCCTGCAGAACATGCTGAACCAGTCCGGCATCAGCAAGGTCGAGTCGGCGATCAACGCCAGCATGGCGATCAAGCAGCTCGGCAAGCGTGCCTACGACGTCATCCTGTGCGAATACGACCTCGGCGGCCCCGGCGGCGACGGCCAGGACGGCCAGCAGCTGCTCGAAGACCTGCGCCACCACCGCCTGATCACCGCTTCCACCATCTTCATCATGCTGACCTCGGAAGGCGTCTACGACAAGGTCGTCAGCGCGGCCGAACTCACGCCCACCGACTACGTGTTGAAACCCTTCACGGTCGAGATGCTGAGCAGCCGCATCAAGCGGGCGCTGGAACGCCGCACCGCCCTGCTCCCGGTCTGGCAGCTTGTCGCGCAAGGCAAGCCGGTCGACGCCATCCGCGCCTGCACCACGGCGGCGATCGCCAGCCCGCGCTACGCGCTCGACTTCCTGCGCCTGAAGGCCGAGCTGCACGTCTCGGTCGGCGAGCACGCACAGGCGGGCAGCATCTACCGCGACGTGCTGGCCGAGCGCCCGCTGGGCTGGGCCGGCCTGGGCCTGGCGCGCACGATGGTGGCCCAGGGCCAGGTGGAAGAAGCGCGCGACACATTGGAGCAGCTGGTGCAGGCCAATCCGCGCCTGATGGCCGCCTACGACCTGCTGGCGCGCTGCCACGAGAAACTCGGCGCCACGCAGGATGCCCAGAAGGTGCTGGAAGACGCCGTCTCGATCTCGCCGCACATGGTGCGGCGCCTGCGCAAGCTCGGCGAAGTCGCGCTGGAGAATGGCGACGCGCTGGCCGCCGAGAAGTCCTTCAAGCAGGTCGTCACCAAGGCCAAGTATTCGGAATTCCGCAATCCCGAGGACCACGTCAACCTGGTGAAGGCCCTGGTCACGCGCGGCGACGTGCAGGGCGCCAGCGGCGTGATCCGCGACCTGGAGCGCTCGATGCGCGGTAGCGCCGAGGTCGACGCGTGCAAGGCCTATTCCAGCGCCCTGCTCCACGAAAAGATGGGCAATGGCAGCGCCGCGGTCGCCGAGCTGCAGATGGCGGCCAGTGCGGCGCGCACCAGCAATGCCTTGTCCTCGAACCTGCGCATCGGCCTGGCCGAAGCCTGCCTCGAACACCAGATGGACGAACAGGCGTCGAACGTCATGATGACCGTGATGCACGACGTCTCGAGCCCGGTGAGCGTCGACGAAGCCATGGGCGTGTTCGTCCGCGCGGGCCGCCCCGACCTGGCCGACGGCATGGGCGCCCAACTGCGTGCGCAGGCCCAGATCCTGCTCGGCGTGGCCGACGAGAAGCGCAATATGGGCGACGTGCGGGGCGCCGTGCAGACCCTGCTGGAGGCGCTGCATATGGCGCCGGGAAACCTGCAGGTGATGGTGGCGGTGGCTGGCGGCATCCTGCGTCAGGTGAACGAACTGGGGTGGGACCACACACTGAGCGAAGTGGCCACCGAGCAGATCGAGCGGCTGCGGGCGATGGACCCGAACCATCCGCGCCTGGCCGCACTGTCCGAAGAGTTCCAGCAGGCCAAGCGCAAGTACGGTATCTCGGCCTAGCGCCGCATCAGGACCAGCGCGCACGCCAGCAGCACGAGATGTGCCGCGCTGGAATACCAGGGCGCGAGCGCCGGCTGTGCGACGTCCGAGCGTGCAAAGGTGTCGAGCAAGCCGTTGGCGAGGTTCCAGCCCCAATGCAGGCCCACCGCCGCCCACAGCGAGCGGCTGCGATAGAGCGCCGCCGCGTAGGCGAGTCCGAAGCAGAAGAGCATGAACCACTCGACCGGCCCCTTGTGCAGGCGGTGCACGTGGTTGAGCACATACAGTCCCGACGACAGCAGGACGACTCCCCAATGCAGGCCAAGGCGCGGAAAGGCGCGCAGCACGAGGCCGCGCGTGAGAATGTCCTCGGCCGTGGAGGCGACGAAGGTCGAGAACAGGAGCCAGGCCAACGGGCCGGCAAGTGCGGATGCGGCTCCGGCATCCAGCCAGGCCAGGGTGTACACGCCGCGCTGCGTTCCGATCGCGACGGCGGCGAACTTGGCGGCGATCGCCAGCAACAGTCCGAGCGCCAGCAGGCGCAGCCAGCCGGGACGTCCATCCAGGTACCAGGCCCGCATGCCGCGAAAGCCCAGGAAGTGCGAGACCCACCAGGCGGCCAGCGGGAACAGCAGCAGCAGGTAGTCGTTCCCTGACATCCGTGGGAAGTGATAGAAGAAGACCAGCATGGCGGCGACGAGCAGCATGCGCGACGGCCTTGGCTGGATGAGGGACTGACTGGTGTTGGCTGGCAGGGTCATGTGGCTTATCAAAGCTGGGTTGGAGCCGGACTCTAGCCGGTCCCTCCTCCCGCAGTCACCGGGATTGCGATAAAGTCCCCGAATCGTGGCGTGAAGCGTGCTGTATGATCCGCGTCTCGCAATCGAAAGCACCACATGCTCATCATCACCATCAAACAAGGCAAGGAAAAAAGCCTGCAGGGCGGCGACCCGTGGATCTACCTGTCGGCCATCGACAAGGTCGAGGGCAAGCCCCACGAACGCAGCAAGATCGGCGCCACGGCGCTCGTACAGTCTTCCTCGCGCCAGTTCCTGGCCCGCGCCGCCTACAACGCCAAGTCGCAGATCGCCGGCCGGGTCTGGACCCTGCGCGAGGACGAGCCGGTCGACCACGCCTTGATCAAGCGCCGCGTGCAGGCGGGGCTGGCCCGACGTATCGACACCTGGCGCAGCGCCGATCCGCAGGCGCTGGTGCCGCTGATCGACGGTGAACAGGACGGCTTGTCCGGCCTGCAGGTCCACGGTTACGGTGGCGCCGATGGCTACCTCATCTGCCAGTTCAACGCCGGGGGCGTCGAATACTGGAAAGTCCCGATCGTGCAGGCCCTCCTCAAGGAAACGAACTGCCCGAACGTCTACGAACGCTGCGACAAGCTGGTGCGCGAAGCCGAAGGGCTGCCCTTCCGGGCGCGCGTGCTGGCGGGCGAAGAGCCGCCGCAACGCCTGACGGTGCGCGTCGACGGCCGGCTGGCGCCGATGGACATCCGCACGGGTTTCATCTATCCGCGCTGATCGATGCCTTGCCTGTCGGGAAATTTTACAGGCTAGAAGTAACTATTGGTTAAGTCATTGATCTTGCTGCTGTTCTGAATCTGGCATCTTTTTTGCTCTACGCGGGTATTCACACCAGAGGAGATGCCATGAAACTGAAAAGCACGATCTGCGCCCTTCTTGCGGCGCTGTCCCTGCCCGCCTTCGGCGGGCCGATGCTGGAGACGCTCAATTACGCCCGCTTCTACAACGCGTCCGACCCGCGCAGCTGGAACGCCTGCCAGAACGCCACCAGCGCCTGCCAGGGATCGGTGGCGGTGCCCGGCACGAACTTCACTGCGCACTACCATTCCCATGGATCGGCCGACTACGGCATCCTGAAGAACTACGCCGCCGTGACCTTGAGCGGGGACGCGAGCGCCGGGGTCTTCCCCTCGTTCTTCTCCGTGGGCTCGCGCTCCGGTTTCATCGACTCCTACACCTTCACCGGTGGCGAGGGCAGCGGCACCGCCTACTTCACGTTCGCGGTCGACGGCATCACCAGCCAGAGCGGCGGCGCCTATGGCGGCAGCCTGTTCCAGTACGTCCCTGCCAACAACGGCGTGCTCGACTGGGCGGGCCAGCGCAATTTCTCGGTCATCGACGGTGTGGGCACCATCGCGGTGCCAATCGTCTTCGGATCGCCGGTCGAAATGCTGCTCTCCTTCTATGCCCTGGCCCAGGTGTTCCAGTGGGAAGAAGGCTCGGCGGCCATGGCGGACTTTAGCCATACGGCGATCCTCAGCAAGATCGCGGTGCGCGACAGCGCGGGACAGCTCGTCGAGGACTTCGCGATTGCCTCGGCTTCGGGTACGCGCTATGGCGCAAATGGCGTGGTGCCCGAGCCTGGCTCTGCAGCCCTGCTGCTTGCCGGGCTGGGAACTGCGGCGTACTGGCGCCGCAAACGCAAGCAGCCGGGGATCTGATCAAGGAGCGCCGTACGCACCGCCGCCGGGTGTCTCGATCACGAACAGGTCGCCCGGCCCCATGTCCACCTTGCCGATGTGGCCCAGCGTTTCCACCGTCCCGTCGGCCCGCAGGACCGAGTTCCTTCCCCGTTCGCCCGGCTCTCCCCCTGCCATGCCGAAAGGCGCATGGATGCGGTTGTTCGAGAGGATCGCCGCGGTCATCGGCTCCAGGAAGCGCACCTTCCTCGTGCCGCCATTGCCGCCGTGCCAGCGCCCTGCCCCGCCTGAACCGTGGCGGATCTCGTAGCTTTCCAGTCGTACCGGGAAGCGGAACTCGAGGATTTCCGGATCGGTCAGGCGTGAGTTGGTCATATTGGTCTGGACCACGTCGGTGCCGTCGAAGCCTTCCCCTGCCCCCGACCCGCCCGAGATGGTCTCGTAGTACTGGTAGCGCTCGTTCCCGAAGGTGAAGTTGTTCATCGTGCCCTGGCTTGCCGCCATCACCCCTAATGCGCCGTAGAGCGCATTGGTAATGCAGGTCGAGGTCTCGACGTTCCCCGACACCACCGAGGCCGGATAGTGCGGATTGAGCATGGAGCCCGGCGGGATGATCACCTTGAGCGGCTTGAGGCAGCCGCCGTTCAGGGGAATCTCGTCATCCACCAAGGTGCGGAAGACGTAGAGCACTGCAGCCATGCACACGGCGGAAGGCGCGTTGAAGTTGTTCGGCAGCTGGGGCGAGGTGCCGGTGAAGTCGATCTCCGCGCTGCGCCTCAGCTGGTCGACCCTGATCGCCACTTCGATCCGTGCGCCGTTGTCGAGGTCGTAGCTGTACCGGCCATCCTTGAGGGCCGAGATCACGCGCCGCACCGCTTCTTCCGCATTGTCCTGCACATGGCCCATATAGGCGCGCACGACGTCCAGGCCATAGTAGCCGACCATGCGGTGCAGCTCTTCGACACCTTTCTGGTTGGCGGCCACATGGGCGCGCAGGTCGGCCATGTTCTGGTCCGGATTCCTTGCCGGGTAGCGTGCGCTGGTAAGCAGGACCCGCGCCGCGTCTTCCCGCAGGATGCCGTCGCTGCCGTCGACCAGCTTGAAGTTGTCGATCAGGACGCCCTCCTGTTCGATGTGGTGCGAGTCCGGCGGCATCGAGCCCGGCGTGGTGCCGCCGATGTCGGCGTGGTGGCCGCGCGAGCCGACGTAGAACAGAATTTCCCTGCCCGCCTCGTCGAACACGGGCGAGATCACGGTGACGTCCGGCAGGTGGGTGCCGCCGTTGTAGGGATCGTTGAGTACATAGACGTCGCCGGCCTTCATCTTGCCCGCGTTCTTGCGCATCACGGTCTTGATGCTCTCGCCCATCGAGCCCAGGTGCACCGGCATGTGCGGCGCGTTCGCGACCAGGTTGCCGCCCGCATCGAAGATCGCGCAGCTGAAGTCCAGGCGCTCCTTGATGTTCACCGAATAGGCCGTGTTCTGCAGCCGCAGGCCCATCTGCTCGGCGATCGACATGAACAGGTTATTGAAGATCTCCAGCATCACCGGGTCGGCCGTGGTGCCGATGGCGCGCCGTTCGGGCAGCGCCTCCACGCGCTTGAGCACTAGGTGATTATAGGAAGTGACCTCGGCCTGCCATCCCGGCTCGACGACGGTGGTCGCATTCGCTTCGGCGATGATGGCCGGGCCGCGCACGACGTCGCCGGGCTTGACGCCGTCGCGCACGTAGACACCGGTAGCATGCCAGGCGCCGCCGCTGTACATCCTCACCGTTTCGCCGGCCTGTGGCTGCGCGCCGGTCGACACGATCGAAGCCTGCAGTTCGCCGGGGGCATCAGAGCGTCCGATGGCTTCCACCGACACCGCTTCGACGACCAGGCCGCGCGAGGGCATCAGGAAGGAATAGCGGCGCTTGTAGGCCTGCTCGAATGCCACCTGCATGCTGGCCGGGTCGCCGAAGGGCACGACGATGGCCGAATCGGTTCCCTCGTAGCGCAGGTGAACGCGCTGGACCAGTTCGATGCGCTCTTCCGCCACGCCTTGTCTGCGCAACTGGCCGCGCGCATCCTGGCCGAGGCTTGAGAGCTCCTGTGCCAGCGCATCGCTTCCCAGTTCCGCCAGGCGCCGTTCGATGGCACGCTCGCGCATCGCGGTCTGGTCGGCCAGGCCCATGCCGTAGGCCGACAGCACGCCGGCCAGCGAATGGATGAAGACCGTCTTCATGCCCAGTGCGTCGGCCACCAGGCAGGCGTGCTGTCCGCCGGCGCCGCCGAAGCTCGTCAGGGCATATTCGGTGACGTCGTGGCCGCGCTGCACGGAGATCTGCTTGATGGCATTGGCCATATTCCCGACCGCGATCTGGATGAAGCCTTCGGCCACTTCCTCGGGCGTCCGCGTGGTGCCGGTGCTCGCGCCGATCTCCTGCGCCATCGCGGTGAAGCCAGCACGCACGGCCTCGGGGTCGAGCGCGTCGATGCCCATCGGCCCGAACAGGCGCGGGAAGTGGCGCGGCTGGATCTTGCCGAGCATGACGTTGCAGTCGGTGACCGCGAGCGGCCCGCCGCGGCGGTAGCTGGCCGGGCCCGGATTGGCGCCGGCACTGTCGGGGCCCACGCGGTAGCGCGCGCCATCGAAGTGCAGGATCGAACCGCCGCCGGCTGCCACCGTGTGGATGCTCATCATCGGGGCGCGCATGCGCACGCCGGCGACCTGGGTCTCGAACACGCGTTCAAACTCCCCGGAATAATGCGAGACGTCGGTCGAGGTGCCGCCCATGTCGAAGCCGATCACCCGCTCGAAGCCGGCCAGGCGGCTGGCGCGCACCATGCCGACGATGCCGCCGGCGGGGCCCGACAGGATGCTGTCCTTGCCCTGGAAGGCGCGCGCGTCGGTCAGGCCGCCGCTCGACTGCATGAACTGCAGGTTCACACCGGGCAGTTCGCCGGCGACCTGGTCGACGTAGCGGCGCAGGATCGGCGAGAGATAGGCATCGACCACCGTGGTGTCGCCGCGCGCCACCAGCTTTTGCAGCGGACTGACCTCGTGCGAGCTCGATACCTGGGTGAAGCCGATGCCTCGTGCGATGCGCGCCACCGCCGCCTCGTGCGCGGTGTAGCGGTAGCCGTGCATGAAGACGATGGCAAGCGAGCGCAGGCCGCGATCATAGGCCGCTTGCAGGGCCGCGCGCGTGGCCGGCTCGTCCAGCTCGCACACCACTTCGCCGTGTGCGCCCATGCGTTCAATCACTTCGATTACCTCGGCATAGAGCAGCTCGGGCAGCACGATGTGGCGGTCGAACAGGCGCGGCCGGTTCTGGTAGGCGATGCGCAGCGCATCCCGGAAGCCTTGCGTGATGGCCAGCACGGTCGGCTCGCCCTTGCGCTCCAGCAGCGCGTTGGTGGCCACGGTGGTGCCCATCTTGACCGCCTCGACCAGAGTCGCGGGAATCTGGTCGCCGGCCGCCACCCCAAGCAGGTGGCGGATGCCGGCCACCGCCGCGTCGCGGTACTGCTCCGGGTTTTCGGACAGCAGCTTGTGGGTCAGGAGCTGCCCGTCGGGCCTGCGCGCCACGATGTCGGTGAAGGTGCCGCCGCGATCGATCCAGAACTGCCAGTCCATACGTCTCTCCTGCCCTATGCCGTCGATCCCGCTATTCTAGTCGCAGCGCGCGACCGGCCTGGCGAAAATGCACGACAATGCGGAACATGGACAATCATCTTTACACCGTGGCGCAGGTACGCGCCATCGAAGCGGCGGCCTACGCCGGCCTGCCGCCCGGAACGCTGATGCGCCGCGCCGGTGAAGCGGCCGCCAGCTACGCCCTCGAACTGCTGGGCGAGCGGCGCGACAAGCCGGTGCTGGTGCTGGCCGGCCCCGGCAACAACGGCGGCGACGCGCTCGAAGTGGCGGCCAACCTGGCCGACAGCGGCGTCGACGCCACCGTCCTGTTCCAGCCGGGCCAGCGCGAGATCTCCGACGAGGCCCAGTCGGCCCACGAGCGCGCCAGGAGCGGCACCGTCGGTTTCATCGACATGCTGCCGCCTAGCGGCGACTGGGGCCTAGTGGTGGACGGCCTGTTCGGCATCGGCCTGGCGCGACCGATCGAGGGCGACTACCGCGACATGGTGGAGGCGGTCAATGCAATGCGCTGCCCGGTGCTGGCCCTCGACGTGCCGAGCGGGCTGGACGTCGATACCGGCGCCGTCATCGGCCCCGAAGGCGTCGCGGTCCGCGCGACGCACACCATCACGTTCCTGGCAGACAAGCCGGGCCTGCACACGCTGGATGGGCGCGATCACGCGGGCCATGTACGGGTGGAGATGCTGGGGGTCAGCCCTGACCTGCTGCCCTCGCCGTCCGCGCGCCTCGGCACGGCCGAGCTGTTCGCGCACCACCTGGCGGCGCGGCGCCACAACAGCCACAAAGGCAGCTTCGGCGACGTCGCCGTGCTCGGCGGCGCCCATGGCATGGCGGGCGCGCCGGTGCTGGCGGCGCGTGGGGCCCTCTACGGCGGCGCGGGACGGGTCTTCGTCGCCATGCTGGACGCAGGGCCGGGTTATGACAGCGTCCAGCCGGAACTGATGTTCCGCCAGGCCGACGGCTTCGATTTCACGGGCCGCACCCTCGTCATCGGCCCCGGCATGGGCGACTCCGCTGGCGCGATGCGCCTGCTGGCCAAAGCCCTCGACAGCGACAGCCCGCTCCTCATCGATGCCGATGCCATCAACCTGATCGGCGCAAGCCCCGACCTGCTGGCGCGCCTTGCCGGCCGCGCGGCTCCGAGCGTCATGACGCCGCATCCGCTGGAGGCGGCAAGACTGCTCGGAGAGAGCACGGGCGTGATCCAGGCAGACCGCCTGGCTGCGGCGCGCGAGATCGCGCTGCGCACGCGTGCAACCGTCATCCTCAAGGGTTCGGGATCCGTGATCGCGCAGCCGGACGGCGCGATCGTGATCAATCCGACCGGGAATGCGGGGCTAGCGACGGCTGGCAGCGGCGACGTGCTCGGGGGGATATGCGGCGCGCTGCTGGCCCAGGGCTGGCCGGCTTGGGAAGCGGCGATCGGCGCCGCCTGGATCCACGGCGCCGCGGCGGACTTGCTGGTCGCGCATGGCATCGGGCCGATCGGGATGACGGCGGGAGAGCTGCCCGCTGCGGCGCGGGCCGTGCTCAACCTGCTGGTGGCGGAAGCGTCCTAGGGCGTCAAGCCAAGCGGCCCGCCGCGATCGTGATAGTGCGGCCACAGCGCGCCGCCATCGCCGGATCGTGCGTGACGAGCACCAAGGTCGAACCGCGCTCGCGATTCAGTTCGAACATCAACTGGATCACGGATTCGCCGGTCGCCGCGTCCAGGCTGCCGGTCGGTTCGTCCGCGAACAGCAGCGGCGGTTCGGTGACGAAGGCGCGCGCAAGGGCGACGCGCTGCTGCTCGCCGCCCGACAGGTATTTCGGATAATGCTTCAGGCGGCTCGACAATCCGACCCGGCCCAGCATGGCCTCGGCCCTGGCGCGGGCGTCCGCGTCGCCGCGCAGTTCCAGCGGCAGCATCACGTTTTCGACGGCATTCAGGTGGGCGAGCAGCTGGAAGGACTGGAACACGAAACCGAGCTTGGCCTTGCGGAAAGCCGCGCGGCCGTCCTCGTCGAGGGCGAAGATATCGGTACCGTCGAGCACGACCTTGCCTTCGCTCGGCGTATCGAGGCCGGCCAGCAGGCCGAGCAGGGTCGACTTGCCCGAGCCCGATGCGCCGACGAGCGCGAGCGTCTCGGCCGCTCCCACGGTAAAATCGATGTTTTGCAGGATGGTGAGTTCGCCGCTGGCGTCCGCCACCCGCTTCGACAGGCCGCTGACGACGATTGCCGGCGGCCGGGCAGATTCATTGACCGCACCATTCTTGAACACCTCGGGGTTATCGCGCATGCTGGCTATTCTGAAAAAGTTGTCCGTCATTGCATTGCTGACGCTGGCCGCGTCGGCGAGCGCCTATTCTGCACCAAAAACCGTCCTCGTGGTGGGCGACAGCCTCTCGGCCGAGTACGGCATCACGCGCGGCACGGGCTGGGTCGCCCTGCTCGAGCAAAAGCTCAAGCAGGAGAAAATCCCCGCCAACATCGTCAACGCCAGCATCAGCGGCGAGACGACCATCGGCGGGCGCACCCGCATGCCCGCCCTGCTCGACCAGCACAAGCCCCACATCGTCGTCATCGAACTGGGCGCCAACGACGGCCTGCGCGGACTGCCGGTGGCCTCGGCCGAGAGCAATCTGCGCGCGATGGTGAGCATGGCGCAGCAGAAGAAGGCCAAGGTCATGCTGGTGGGGATGCGCATGCCGCCGAACTACGGGCGCGCCTATACCGAGAGTTTCTTCAATATGTTCAAGAAGATCTCGAATGAAACCAAATCGCCGCTGGTGCCCTTCATGCTCGAAGGCGTGGCCGACAAGCCCAGCCTGTTCCAGCAGGACCGCCTGCACCCGCTGGCCGCCGCCCATCCCATCATCCTGAACAATATCTGGCCTACGTTTTCCGGCCTCGTGAAAAAATAATGAAATACCCCGCCGTCCTCAGCTTTGCCGACATCCTCCCTACGCTGGATGCGTTCGACACCATCATCGACGCGCGCAGCGAGTCCGAGTACGCGCTCGACCGCATCCCCGGCGCCATCAACGCCCCGGTGCTCGACGACGCCCAGCGCATCCGGGTCGGCACGCTGTACAAGCAGACCGGCCCTTTCGAAGCCAAGCGCGTGGGCGCGCCCCTGGTGGCGGCCAACATCGCGCGCCACATCGAAACCCTGTGGCTTGAAAAACCGCGCGAATGGAAGCCCCTCGTCTATTGCTGGCGCGGCGGCAACCGCAGCGGCTCGATGGCCCACATCCTCGCGAAAATCGGCTGGCCGGTAGTGCAGCTCGATGGCGGCTACAAGGCCTACCGCGCACATGTGGCGGCAAGCCTGGAGAACCCGCCCGAGCTCGATTTCCGCGTCATCTGCGGCACCACGGGCAGCGGCAAGAGCCGCCTGCTCGAAACCCTGGACTCCGTCGGCGCCCAGGTGCTCGACCTCGAGAAGCTGGCCGCGCACCGCGGCTCCGTGCTGGGCCACCTGCCGAACGAGCCACAGCCTACCCAGAAGTGGTTCGAGAGCCAGATCTGGGACCTGCTGCGTCGCTTCGACCCGGCCAGGCCCGTCTTCGTCGAATCCGAGAGCAAGAAGGTCGGCAACCTGCGCGTGCCGGAAGCCGTGATGGTGCGCATGCGCGCCTCGCCCTGCATCGCCCTGTCCCTCTCGCGCGAGAACCGCGTGCGCCTCCTGATGGAAGATTACGAGCACTTCTGCGCCGATCCGTCGGCCCTGAACGGGCAGCTCGACCACCTGGTGCAGCTGCATGGACGTGACAGGATCACCGCATGGCAGGACATGGCCAACAGCGGCGCGATGCCGGAGCTGGTGGACCAGCTGCTGGTCCAGCACTACGACCCGGCCTACCTGCGTTCGATCGACCGCAACTTCGTGCAGTTCCCGAAGGCGGAGGTGCTGGAGCTGGGCGACATCTCGAAGAACGACTTCGAAGCCGCGGCGCGCAAGCTGCACGCCGCCTGAATCCGTAGGGTGGGCGGGTTTCCGCCCACGCGGTCAATCCCGGCGAGATCTGCCAGCTCGGCTCTCTATGAGGTAGCTATCGGCGCGTGGGCGGAACCCGCCCACCCTACGAAAAACAAAAAGCCCGGCCTGCTCGCGCAGCCGGGCTTTTTCACGCTTTGAAGCGTATTACTGCGCGTCGTTGCGTACGCCCAGCTGCGACGGCGTCACATTGACCTTGGCCTTGGCCTTGGTCTTGAGCGCTTCGACGTAGTTGTACATCTCGGCCTGGCCCACCAGCTGGCCGATCTGCTGCGCTTCCTGGGTGCGGCGCGCGGTGTCCGGTGCGGCAGGCTGCGAGACCTTGCCGATGCGGTAGACGCCATACCCCTGGCCCGGCACTTCCACGCCCACATAGGCCGGCAGCTTGCTCACGTCGGCCTTGAGCACGGCGAGCGCCGCGGCGGTGTTGATGGTCGGCTGCTTGGTGCGGGCGACCACGGTCGGCGCACCGAAGCCGGTGGCGTCACCCGAAGCCTTGGCGGCGGCCAGCTTCTGCTCGCCGGCGGCGCGCGCCAGGCGGGCCGCTTCTTCCAGGGTCACGCGCTGGCGGATCTGGGCATCGACTTCAGCCAGCGGACGCTTGGTAGCCGGCTTGAACTCGACCACGCGGCCCGAGATCAGCACGCTCGGCGACACCTCGACTGCTTCGGTGTTGCGCTTGTTCTTGACGGCGTCCACGCCGAAGATCGCGGCCAGGAACTTTTCGTTGTTGTACGGCGCCTGCGCCAGGACCGGGTTCGGCTTGCGGGTCAGGCCGTCGACAGTCTCGATCTTCAGGCCCAGCTTGTCGGCGACGGGCTTGAGGCTTTCCGACTGCTCATACACCATATTGGTGAAGGTCTCGGCCATCTCCGAATACTTCTTCGACAGCTTCTGCTTCTTCAGGTCGGCCGCGATCTCGTCCTTGGCTTCAGCCAAGGGCTTCTGCTGGGCAGGCTTGAGCGAGGTGACCTTGATGACGTGGTAACCGAATTCCGACTGCACCAGGCCGCTGACTTCACCTTCCTTGAGCGCGTAGATCGCGTCCTCGACCGGCTTGACGAAGGCGCCCTTCTCGACCACGCCCAGGTCGCCGCCCTGGGCAGCCGAGCCCTGGTCCTGCGAGTGTGCCTTGGCGATCTCGGCGAAGTTGGCCGGGTTCTTGCGAACCTCCGCCAGCACGCTTTCCGCCTTGGCCTTGGCGGCCGCCTGCTCGGCAGGCTTGGCGTCGCGCGCCAGGTTGATCAGGATGTGGCTCGCGGTGCGCTGTTCCGGCGTCGTGTAGCTCTTGAGGTTCTTGTTGTAGTAGTCAGTGACTTCGGCATCGCTCACCTCTACCCGGCTGGCAACGGCTTCCGCGTCGAACAGGACGTACTCCGCCTTCACCTGTTCCGGGATGGTGAACAGCTGGGCGTTCTTGTCGTAGTAAGCCTTGACCATCTCGTCGGTGACCTTCACCTGCGGCAGGTACTGGGCGATCGGGAAGACCATTTCCTGCACTTCGCGTTCCTGGTCGTTGATGTCCGACAGGCGGGTAGCGACGGTGCGCGGCGCGAAAGCGGTCTGCTGGATCGAGCCGGCCAGCTGCTGCACAGTCAGGTCGCGGCGCAGGCGCTGGTCGTACATGCTCGGGGTCAGGCCCTGGGCGGCCAGCAGCGACTTGTACTGCTCCATGTCGAAGCCGCCGTCGGGCTTGCGCAGGCCCGGGATGTCGGCGATCTGCTTGGCGATGGCGGCGTCGCCCACGGTCATGTGGCTGGCCGCGATCTCGGCATTGATGGCGCGTTCGGCGACCAGGTTGTTCAGGATGGCCTGCTTGGCTTCCGGGGTCTCGAACATCTTCTGGTCGAACTGCGGGCCCATCATCTGGCGCGCCTGGTCGATCTGGCGGCGCTGGGCTTCTTCCCATTCCTGCTGGGTGACCTTCTGGCCGGCCACGGTTGCCACGCCAGCGGCGGCATCGCCGCGGTCCTGGTAGCTCTCGAGACCCACTAACACGAACGACGGCACGATGATCACGAGCAGCAGCCCCTGCATCACGCGCTTGTTGTTACGGACAAAATCAAACATGGTCAGCCATTCAAGGTTGAAAATGCTTTAACAGCACAGGTTAAAAAAAAAGGCGAACTCGCGTTCGCCTCTTCTCGTTTCCCGAGGCCTTTGCAGACTTCGGATCTTACTGAATTCTGGCGGAGCGGACGGGGCTCGAACCCGCGACCCCCGGCGTGACAGGCCGGTATTCTAACCAACTGAACTACCGCTCCAGAATAATGTTGTGGATGTTGGCGGAGCGGACGGGGCTCGAACCCGCGACCCCCGGCGTGACAGGCCGGTATTCTAACCAACTGAACTACCGCTCCAACAAGAATTCACTACATCGCATTACCTTTGCAGGTAGTGCTCTCTGCATGTCACTGCAGAGAAGGCATTAGTTTACAGCATCTTTCAGAGCTTTACCAGCCTTAAATTTCGGAACCTTCGCAGCTTTAATCTTGATCGGTTCCTTGGTGCGCGGATCGCGGCCGGTACGTGCGGCGCGCTCGCCCACGGTGAAGGTGCCGAAGCCGACCAGCGTGACGCTGTCGTTCTTCTTCAGGGACTCGGTCACGGCTTCGATCATCGCGTCGAGAGCACGCGTTGCCGAGGCCTTGGTGATGTCCGCGGACTTCGCGATTTCTTCGATCAGTTCTGTCTTGTTCACTTCTCAACCCTCGTGTGTTCGTTTGACGCCGCGGCGCCTACTTGCAAAAGTGCAAGCGCGTATTAAACAAGGGCAACATTGGTATGTCAAGCAACATGCGTCGAGGGTCGCGTCGGGTTGTTCGCAAGCCGCGTACGGCGCAAGAAAAACAGGCGCCCGAGGGCGCCTGTTTAGTGGAGCGTGTCAGCGGTTTAGTGCTTGACCACGTCGGTCGAGCCATCCGCAGCCGAACCCGCGGCCGGGGCCACGGCAACGGCTGCCGGCACGTCGCTGAGTGCTTCCGGCTGGCGCTCCAGCGCCACTTCCAGCACCTTCTCGATCCAGCGCACCGGCACGATCTCGAGCTTGTTCTTGACGTTGTCCGGAATGTCGGCCAGGTCCTTCACGTTCTGCTCGGGGATCAGGACCGTCTTGATGCCGCCGCGATGCGCCGCCAGTAGCTTCTCCTTCAGGCCGCCGATCGGCAGGACTTCGCCGCGCAGCGTGATCTCGCCCGTCATCGCCACGTCGGCGCGCACCGGGATGCCGGTGAAGGCCGAGACCAGAGCGGTGGTCATGCCGATACCGGCCGACGGACCATCCTTCGGCGTCGCGCCTTCCGGCACGTGGATGTGGATGTCGGTCTTCTCGAAGGTCTCCGCCTTGATGCCGAAGCGCTGTGCGCGCGAACGGACCACGGTGCGGGCCGCTTCGATCGACTCCTTCATCACGTCGCCCAGGGTACCGGTGCGGATGATGGCGCCCTTGCCCGGCACGTTGACGGCTTCGATCGTGAGCAGGTCGCCGCCGACTTCGGTCCAGGCCAGGCCGACCACCTGGCCGATCTGGTTTTCCTTCTCGGCCACGCCGAAGTCATAGCGGCGCACGCCCAGGAATTTATCCAGGTTCTTGGCGTTGACCAGGATGCGCTTCTCGGCTTTCGTCAGCAGCAGCATCTTGACGACCTTGCGGCAGATCTTCGAGATCTCGCGCTCGAGCGAACGCACACCGGCTTCACGGGTGTAGTAACGGATGATGTCGCGGATCGCCGATTCCTCGACCTTGATCTCGCCTTCCTTCAGGCCGTTGTTCTTGATCTGCTTCGGCAGCAGGTAGCGCTGCGCGATGCTGGTCTTCTCATCCTCGGTATACCCGGACAGGCGTATCACTTCCATCCGGTCCAGCAGCGCCGGCGGGATGTTGAAGGAGTTCGACGTCGCCACGAACATCACGTCCGACAGGTCGAAGTCGACTTCGACATAGTGGTCGCTGAAGGTGTGGTTCTGCGCCGGGTCCAGCACCTCAAGCAACGCCGAGCTCGGATCGCCGCGGAAGTCCGCGCCCATCTTGTCGATCTCGTCGAGCAGGAACAGCGGGTTGCGCACGCCGACCTTGGCCAGCGACTGCAGCACCTTGCCCGGCATCGAGCCGATATAGGTACGGCGGTGACCGCGGATCTCGGCCTCGTCGCGCACGCCGCCGAGCGCCATGCGCACGTACTTGCGGTTGGTGGCGCGGGCGATCGATTCGCCCAGCGAGGTTTTACCCACGCCCGGAGGACCGACGAAGCACAGGATCGGGGCCTTCAGCTTGTCGACGCGCTGTTGCACCGCGAGGTATTCGAGGATGCGTTCCTTGATCTTGTCCAGGCCATAGTGGTCGGCTTCCAGCACTTGCTGTGCCTTTTCCAGGTCAATGGTGACCTTGGACTTTTTCTTCCAAGGCAGACCGACCAGGGTGTCGATGTAGTTGCGCACGACGGTGGCTTCGGCCGACATCGGCGACATCAGCTTGAGCTTCTTGATCTCGGCCTGCGCCTTTTCCAGTGCCTCTTTCGGCATCTTGGCGGCGATCACCTTCTTCTCGAGCTCTTCGATGTCGGCGCCTTCTTCGCCTTCACCCAGCTCTTTCTGGATGGCCTTGACCTGTTCGTTCAGGTAGTACTCGCGCTGCGATTTTTCCATCTGGCGCTTGACGCGGCCGCGGATGCGCTTCTCGACCTGCAGGATGTCGAGTTCGCCTTCCAGCTGGCCGAGCAGGTGCTCGAGGCGCTTGGCGACGTTGAAGATCTCCAGGATGACCTGCTTCTGCTCGAGCTTGAGCGGCAGGTGCGCGGCGACGGTGTCGGCCAGGCGGCCGGCGTCGTCGATGCCCGCCAGCGAGGCGAGGATCTCCGGCGGGATCTTCTTGTTGAGTTTGACGTACTGGTCGAACTGCTGGACGATGGCGCGGCGCATGGCCTCGACTTCGGAATCGTCACCGATTTCCGAAGCGACCGGGGTCAGCTCGGCCGTGAAGTGGGTCGCGCCATCGGTGATGTGGTCGATGCGCGCGCGCTGGGCGCCCTCCACGAGCACCTTCACGGTGCCGTCGGGGAGCTTGAGCATTTGCAGAATATTGGCCACGCAGCCGATCTCGTAGATGTCTGCTGCGGATGGTTCGTCCTTGGCGGCGGCCTTCTGGGCGGCCAGCATGATGCTCTTGCCCTGCTCCATCGCGGCTTCCAGTGCCTTGATGGATTTCGGACGGCCGACGAACAGAGGTATCACCATATGCGGGAACACGACCACGTCGCGCAGCGGCAGGAGGGGCAGCGTCGTTTGCTCGGTTAATTTCGAAGTTGTCATGGCGTACCTTATAAAAGCGTGTTGCTGAACTTGGGCGCTCGCAGCCTGAATCTCAAGACCGCCGCGAAAATATTTTCTTCAAGTAAAAGAATACCAATTTCCAGAAAATATAGCCGTTCCAATAAAAATCGCATTTTCAAAAGAAAAAGCCACCGCACGAGCGAACCCGCGAGTGGCTTTTCGATTGAAGCCTACGTCTTTTATTGAAGTAAATTGTACCTTCAAGAATCCGTACGGCAAGACTTTTGTTGCAAGCGTGCAGGGCTTTTTCAATTTTCCCCAGAAGCTTTTGGCGTTTCGCTGTAAATCAGCAAAGGTTTTGCGCCATTCGTGATCGTATTTTCATCAATAACGACCTTCACGACGTTTTGCTGGCTTGGCAGCTCGTACATCACATCCAGCAGCGCGTGCTCGAGGATCGAGCGCAGGCCGCGGGCACCGGTCTTGCGGGCCAATGCCTTGCGCGCGATCGCGTGCAGGGCCGCAGGACGTATTTCGAGTTCGGCGCCTTCCATTTCAAGCAGCTTCGAGTATTGTTTAATCAAAGCATTCTTCGGCTCGATCAGGATCTGGATCAGTGCCTCTTCGGTCAGCTCGTTCAGGGTGGCGACGACCGGCAGACGGCCGACCAACTCGGGAATCAGGCCGAACTTGATCAGGTCTTCCGGCTCGGCGTCCATCATGATCTCGCTGGCCGCGCGCTGGGTCTGGCTCTTGACCGTGGCGGCGAAACCGATGCCGCTCTTTTCCGAACGGTTCTGGATGATCTTCGCCAGGCCGTCGAATGCGCCGCCGCAGATGAACATGATGTTGGTCGTGTCGATCTGGACGAAGTCCTGGTTCGGATGCTTGCGGCCGCCCTGCGGAGGCACCGAGGCCATGGTGCCCTCGATCAGCTTCAGCAGCGCCTGCTGCACGCCCTCGCCCGAGACGTCGCGGGTGATCGACGGGTTGTCGGACTTGCGCGAAATCTTGTCGATCTCGTCGATGTAGACGATGCCGCGCTGGGCCTTCTCGACTTCGTAGTTGCAGCTTTGCAGCAGCTTCTGGATGATGTTCTCGACGTCCTCGCCGACATAGCCGGCTTCGGTCAGCGTGGTCGCATCGGCGATCACGAAGGGAACGTTGAGCATGCGCGCCAGGGTCTGGGCCAGCAGGGTCTTGCCGGAACCGGTCGGGCCGACGAGCAGGATGTTGCTCTTGGCCAGTTCGACATCGTCCTTCTTGCCCAGGTGCTTGAGGCGCTTGTAATGGTTGTACACCGCCACCGACAGGATGCGCTTGGCCGTCTGCTGGCCGATCACGTACTGGTCGAGCAGTTCGGTGATTTCGTGCGGCGTCGGCAGGTCGGACTTCGCGCCCGCCACCGACTCGACGTTGGAGGTCTCGTCGCGGATGATGTCGTTGCACAAATCGATGCATTCATCGCAGATGAACACCGACGGGCCCGCGATCAGCTTCTTCACTTCGTGCTGGCTTTTTCCGCAGAAAGAGCAATACAGAAGTTTTTCGCCGCTGGAGGATTTTTTGTCAGACATGGGGCAGGTTATCTAATAAGTTGCTTGAATATAACGCTAATACGAGCACGCAACAAGTGCGCACACGAACATGCTACCCGAAATAAAAACGAAACGCCCGAACACGTTTTGCGCCCGGGCGTTTTTTGGCAACACCTTTGACGGCGTCGCAACGCTGTGCTGAATGTCCCGCCTTATGCGCGGTTGGTCAGCACGCGGTCGATCATGCCGTACTCGACAGCCTCTTCCGCCGACATGAAGCGGTCGCGGTCGGTGTCGCGGTGGATCTGCTCGATGCTCTGGCCGGTGTTGTCGGCCATGATGCGCGCCAGGCGCTCACGCAGGTACAGGATTTCCTTGGCCTGGATCTCGATGTCCGAGGCCATGCCCTGGGAACCGCCGGAAGGCTGGTGGATCATCACGCGCGAGTTCGGCAGCGAGAAACGCTTGCCCTTGGCGCCGGCGGCCAGCAGGAAGGCGCCCATCGAGGCAGCCAGGCCGGTGCACAGGGTGGAGACGTCCGGCTTGATGAAGTTCATCGTGTCGAAGATCGCCAGGCCCGCCGAGACGGAACCGCCCGGGGAATTGATGTACAGCGAGATGTCCTTGTCCGGGTTCTCGCTCTCCAGGAACAGCAGCTGGGCCACGATGAGGTTGGCCATCTGGTCGTTGACAGGGCCGACCAGGAAGATCACGCGCTCTTTGAGGAGGCGCGAGTAGATGTCATAGGCGCGCTCGCCGCGGCCGCTCTGTTCGACCACCATCGGCACGAGGCCGAGTGCTTGGGTATCCAATGCCGGATTACGAATCATACCTGTCTCGTTCCTTGTAAAAGTGGGTTAAAGAAACCTGGCCCTCAGACACGTAGGGTGGGCAGCTCCGCTGCCCACGCGGTGATTGTTGCGGGCTCCGATCTCGTGTCCGACGATCTCGCCTGTAACTATCACCGCGTGGGCGGGAGACCCGCCCACCCTACAAAAACGTCAGCCTGAGGCTAGGGTACTTCTTAACCCTGTGGGTTGCCACCCATCAGTTCATCGAAAGCGATGGTCTTGGTGCTGACCTTCGCCTTGCCGAGGACATAGTTAACGACGTTTTCTTCCAATACAAGAGCTTCCACTTCGGCCAGGCGGCGACGGTCGCTGTAATAGTACTTCAGGACTTCTTTCGGGTCTTCGTAGCTCTGCGAGAAGTCTTCGATCTGGGCTTTCACCTGGTCCTGGGTCGCTTCCAGCTTGTTGTCCGACACCAGCTGCGACAGGATCAGGCCCAGGCGCACGCGGCGCTCGGCCTTGTCGGCAAACATCTCGGCCGGGAACGGCATGGCCTTGACATCCATACCACGCTGCATCATGTCCTGGCGGGTCATCTCGGCCAGGCGCTCCGAATCCTGCTGGATCATCGCCTTCGGCACTTCCAGCTCGGTCGACTTGACCAGGGCGTCCATCACGGCGTCCTTGTTGCGGGCCTTGACGCGGGCGGTGACTTCACGCTCGAGGTTGGTCTTGATGTCGGCGCGCATCTTTTCGATCGAACCGTCTTCGATGCCCAGCGACTTGGCGAACTCGGCGTCGACTTCCGGCATGTGGGCCCACTCGAGGCTCTTCAGGGTGATGGTGAACTCGGCGGTCTTGCCGGCCACATCTTTACCGTGGTAATCCTCAGGGAAAGGCAGCGGGAAGGTCTTGCTCGCGCCAACAGTCAGGCCCACGGTGTTCGATTCGAATTCCGGCAGCATACGGCCTTCGCCCAGCACGAAGGCGTAGTTCTCGGCCTTGCCGCCAGCGAATTCTTCGCCGTCGATCTTGCCGACGAAGTCGACGGTCACGCGGTCGCCGTTGGCAGCCACGGCTTCGCCGCCGGTGCCGTGCTCGCCTGCCTCACCCTTGGTGTGGTAGTGCACGCGCTGCTTGCGCAGGATGTCGATAGTCTTGTCGATCTCGGCGTCCGACACATCGGCCGACACGGTTTCGATTTCCACATTGGCCAGGTCGCCGATCACGACGTCCGGGTAGACTTCGAAGGTCGCATCAAAAGCCAGCGTGCCTTCCGGCGCATCCTGCTTCGGTTCGATTTTCGGGAAGCCGGCAACGCGCAGCTGGTTCTCGTTGGCTGCTTCGTTGAACGCGCGGCCGACCTTGTCGTTCAGCACGTCCGATTCGATCTGGTAGCCGTATTGCGCCGCGACCATCTTGAGCGGCACCTTGCCCGGACGGAAGCCCGGAGCCTTTGCCGTCTTGGCCTGCTGCTTGAGGCGCTTTTCGACCTCCGTACGGACGTCAGCTACCGGAAAAGAGATCGTCAAGCGACGCTCGAGTTTACCCAGGGTTTCGACTGCAGTTGCCATCGTAAAAATCGTCCAAAAAAATAATTATTCGTGGTGCGAGGAGGGGGACTCGAACCCCCACACCATTGCTGGCGTCAGGACCTAAACCTGGTGCGTCTACCAATTTCGCCATCCTCGCGCAGGATTGCATTTTCTGCCACAAAAACAAAGGGCGCCCGACAGTGAAACCGGCCGCCCTGCACTCCTCTGTTTAGGGGCTACAACTTCAAACGAATATTTTACTGGATTTTCTGTCACTATTGGGCGTTTTTTGCTACGCGTGCTGGAGCTCAAGCTCATCTATATAGGTGGGGAGTGGCTTATCCATATGCATAGTCTGGCTGACCGCGTGGGCGGGAGACCCGCCCACCCTACGGATGACTTGCCCTTGTAGGGTGGGCAAGTTTCTTGCCCACGCGGTCAAATCAAGCCCGAAATCACGCGACTTTCGCCCCAACCGGCTTCTTCACCCGGAACCAGGCCGCATACAGGGCCGGCAGGAACAGCAGGGTCAGGGCGGTCGCCACCAGCAGGCCGCCCATGATCGCCACCGCCATCGGCCCCCAGAAGACCGAGCGCGACAGCGGAATCATGGCCAGCGCCGCGGCGGCGGCCGTCAGCAGGATCGGCCGGCAGCGGCGCACCGCCGCCTCGACGATCGCGTCCCAGGCTTCGGCGCCGGCGGCGATGTCCTGCTCGATCTGGTCCACCAGGATCACCGAGTTGCGAATGATCATGCCGAACAGGGCGATCACGCCCAGGTTGGCGACGAAGCCGAAGGGGCGGTCGAACACCAAGAGCGCCATGGCAGCGCCGGCGATGCCCAGCGGCCCGGTGAGGAAGACCAGCAGCGCGCGCGAGAAGCTGTGCAGCTGGAGCATCAGAAGCGTGAACACGATGAACAGCACCAGCGGCACGTTCGCCATGATCGAGGCTTCCGCGTCCGAGCTGTCGGCCGCGGCGCCCTCCACTTTCACGCGGTAGCCGGCCGGCAGTTTGGAACGGATGTCGGCCAGCTTTTCGTCGACCTGGGCCGTGACGGTCGGCCCCTGGATGCCGGCGACGACGTCGGACTGGACCATGATCGCCCACTCTCGGCCCTCGCGCCAGACTACGCCCGGCTCCCACACGAACTGCACGCGCGCCACCTGCCCGATCGGAACGGCGCCGCCGCCGGCGGTGGGCACCAGGGCCTCGGACAAGCGGGTGATGGTGGAGCGCTCCTCGACCGGCTGGCGCACCACGATGTCGATCAGGCGGTTGGTTTCGCGGAACTGGCCCACCGGGGTGCCGGTGAGCGTCGTGTTCACCACGCGGCGCACGGCCTGCGAGGTCACGCCCAGCGCGCGCAGCTTGTCCTGGTCGAGGTCCAGGCGCAGCACCTTGACGGCCTCGTTCCAGTTGTCGTTCACGCCAACCGTGTTCTGGTTGGCGCGCATGACGTCCTTGACCTGGTCGGCGACCTTGCGCACGATGCCGATGTCCGGGCCCAGCACCTGGAACTGCACCGGATAGGCCACCGGCGGACCGTTCGGCAGCAGCTTCACCCGGCCGCGCACCTCGGGAAAATCGTTGCGGAAGGCTTCCTCGATGGTCAAGCGCAGCCTGTCGCGCGCCTCGGCATCGACCGGCAGCACGACCAGCTGCGACACGTTCGACTGTGGGAAGATCTGGTCCAGCGGCAGGTAGAAGCGCGGGCTGCCGGTGCCGACATAGCTCGTCACGCTCTGCACGCCCTGCTGCTTCGCGAGGAAAGCCTCGAAGCGCTTCACGGTCGCCTCATTGGCCGTGAAACTGGTGCCTTCGGGCGACCACATCTCCACCATCAGCTCGGGACGGCTGGAATCCGGGAAGAACTGCTTCTCGATGAAGTTGAAGCCGAACACACCCAGCGCGAACACGCCCAGGCTCAGCGCAATGGTGGTCTTGCGCCACTCGACGCAGCGGTTGACCAGGCGCCGGAAACGCTCGTAGGCCGGGCTGTCGAACACGTCGTGCGAGGATTCGCCCTGGCCATGCGGCTTCACCTTCAGCAGGATGTAGCCGATATAGGGTGTGAACACCACCGCAGCCACCCAGGAAATGAGCAGGGCGAGCGCGTTCACCGAGAACATCGTGAAGGTGTATTCGCCGGCCGCCGACTTGGCCAGGCCAATCGGCAGGAAACCGGCCGCCGTGATCAGGGTCCCGGTCAGCATCGGGATCGCCGTGGAGGTGTAGGCAAAGGTGGCGGCCTCGAAGCGCGACATCCCCTCCTCCATCTTCCGCACCATCATCTCCACCGCGATGATGGCGTCGTCCACCAGCAGGCCCAGTGCGATGATCAGGGCGCCCAGCGATATCTTGTGCAGCGAGATGTCGAACACGCGCATGAAGAGGAAGGTAATGGCCAGCACCAGCGGGATGGTCAGGGCCACCACGAGACCCGGCCGCACGTCGATGCGCAGCTTCGGCTTGGTGTGCAGGCCCAGCGCAATGAAGGACACCGCCAGCACGATGATGACCGCCTCGGCCAGCACCTTGATGAATTCGTTGACCGAGGCGGTGACCGCCTGCGGCTGGTTGGCCACGCGTTCGAGCTCGATACCGACCGGCAACTGGGCGCGCACCGCATTCACCGTCGCATCCAGTCCCTCGCCCAGCCTGATGATGTTCCCGCCCTTTTCCATCGACACGCCCAGGCCGATCACTTCCCGGCCGTTGTAGCGCATCTTGTCCTGAGGGGGATCCTGGTAGCCGCGATGGACGGTCGCAAAGTCGCCCAGGCGGAAGGTCGTGTTCCCGGCGCGCAGCTGGAGGTTCTCCAGCAGCTCGGTCGTCTTCAGGGCGCCCGTCACGCGCACCTGCAGGTTGTCGGTCGGGGTCACCAGCACGCCGCTGGCCTCGACCTGGTTCTGGGTCGCGATCTGGTTGACGATCTGCTCGAAGGGCACGCCCAGCTGGGCGAATTTTTTACTGGAGAACTCGATATAGACCTTCTCCTGCTGCACGCCGAACTGTTCGACTTTCGACACCAGCGGCACCTTCAGCAGCTGCTGGCGCACGAAGTCGGCGTAGTCGCGCATCTCGGCCTGTGTAAAACCGTCGCCGGACAGGGCGAAGATGGAACCGTAGGTGTCGCCGAATTCATCGTTGAAGAAAGGCCCGATCACGCCCTGCGGGAGGGTGCCGGCCATGTCGCCGATTTTCTTGCGCACCTGGTACCAGGTCGGCCCCGTCTCCGCGGGCGGCGTCGATTCGCGCAGCTCGAGGATGATGGTGGTTTCGCCCGGCTTGGAGAAGCTGCGGATCTTGTCGATATACGGCGTCTCCTGGAGCTTGCGCTCGAGCGGGTCGGTCACCTGCTCGGCCATCTGCACCGCGGTCGCGCCCGGCCACACGGCCCGCACCACCATCGCGCGGAAGGTGAAGGGCGGGTCCTCGTCCTGGCCCAGCTGCTGGTAACTGAGGATCCCGCCGATCAGGAGGGCCGCGATCAGGTAGCGCGTGAGCGGGATGTGTTCCAGCGCCCAGCGCGACAGGTTGAAGCCCTTGATCATTTAGCCTCCCCTTGCGCGCTAGCGCCCACTGCAGCGGCTTCGGTGTCGCCGCGGCGCGAGACGTCGGCGGTCAGGATCTTGACTTTCTGGCCGGGTTTCAAAAGGTGCACGCCGGCGGTCACCACGGTCTGTCCCGGCTGCACGCCGCCTGCCAGCAGGATGTCGTTGCCGGCCTGGCCGGCCACCTGCACGCGGCGCAGCTGCACTGCGCCGTTCTCGACCACCCAGACACTGGTCGCGCCCTTGCCCTGCACCAGGGCGCTGAGCGGCACGCGCAGGTGCGAGGCGTCACCCTTGCCGGCTGCGGCCATGTCGACGGTGGCCGTCATCCCCAGGCGCACCTCGGGGTTCGCCGGAATCGACACCTTGACCGTATAGGTACGGGTGGCCGGGTCGGCCACGGGCGAGACTTCACGGATCTTGCCGGGGATGGCCTCGTCGCGATTGGCCCACAGGCGCACCTTGACGTCGCTGGCAGTGCGCAGCTGTTCGACGCGGTCTTCCGGGATGCCGATCACGACTTCCTTCTCGTCGGTGCGCGCCACGCGCACCACCGGCGCGCCGGCCGCGACCACCTGGCCGACTTCGGCGTCGACCGCCGTCACCACGCCATTGGTGTCCGACTCCAGGTTGGCATAGCCGGCCTGGTTCGACTGGCCGCGGAAGCCCGCGCGCGCCGCGTCGACGTTCGCCTGGGCCGCGCGCAGGGCCGCCTGCTTGGCGTCCAGCACCGCCTGGCTGACGAAATTCTGGGCGCGCAGGTTCTGGTGGCGCTTGTAGTCGGCCTGGGCCAGGTCGCGCTCGGTCTCGGCGGCGCGCAGGGTGGCGCGGGCCTGGGCCTCTGCCAGGCGCAGGTCCTGCGGGTCGAGGCGCATCAGGACCTGCCCGTCCTTGACGTTGGCGCCCACGTCTACCTTGCGCTCGACGATCTTGCCGCCGACCCGGAAACCCAGGCGCGACTCGTAGCGCGGACGCACGTCGCCGGAGAACTCGACGCGCTCGGCGCCGTCGCCGGCGGCGAGTTTGACGACGCGGACCGGGCGGATGTCTTCGACCTTGGCTTCATCCTTGCCGCAGCCTGCCAGCAGCAGGAGCAGCAGGGGCGCGGCGCAGGCGGCGCGGACGAGGCGTTGGGGATGGCGGGAAGCGGAATGCGGGAGAGCGGACACGGGGAATCCTTTGCTGGTGGATTAGCTGCGCTAGGGCATTTGTAATTGAGCAATTATAATCATGGAAAGAGCAAAGAATCTGACTTTAGAGTCAACAGTCAAATATGCCCGTCGAGCATTACGAAAACTTTCCGGTCGCCTCGTTCCTGCTGCCGCGCCGCCTGGTGCCGGCGGTCGAAGCCATCTATGCCTTCGCCCGCAGCGCCGACGATATCGCCGACGAGGGCGATGCCACGCCTGCCGAGCGGCAGGCAAGCCTGGAGCGCTATGGCCGGGAACTGGACGCCATCGAACGCGGCGCACTTTCCGCCGACCCGATGTTCGCGCGCCTGGGCCGGGTGGTCGCCGACTACCGGCTGCCGGTGGCGCCGATGCACGACCTGCTGTCGGCCTTCCGCCAGGACGTGGTCACCACCCGCTATGCCGACTACACCCAGTTGCTCGACTATTGCCGGCGCTCCGCCAACCCGGTCGGGCGCCTGATGCTGGAACTGTACGATGCCGTGGACGAGCGCAACCTGCGCGATTCGGACGCGATCTGCACTTCCCTGCAGCTCATTAACTTCTGGCAGGACGTCGCGATCGACCTGGCCAAGGGGCGGATCTATATCCCGCAGGAAGACCTCGAGCGCCATGCCGTCCTTGAGGCCGAGCTCGGCCGCGACCCTTCCAGCCCCGCCTGGCGCGCCCTGATGCGCTTCGAGGTCGACCGGGCGCGCGCCCTGATGCAGAGCGGCGCACCGCTCGCCTTGCGCCTGCCGGGACGGGTCGGCTGGGAACTGCGCCTGATGATCCAGGGCGGCTTGCGGATCCTGGAAGCGATCGAGAAAGTCGACTACGACGTGTTCGGCCGCCGCCCCACCCTGCAGCCGGCAGACTGGATCGTCGTCGCCTGGCGCGCCCTCAAAATGTAGGGTGTCACCCGGCATCGGCTATAGAATAGCGGATTCGCCGCCCACAGCAGCAAAACTACAAGCAAGACTTACATGTCCCCCGACGAATACTGCCAGCAAAAGACCGCCCAGAGCGGCTCCAGTTTCTACTACAGCTTCCTGTTCCTGCCGCCCGAACGCCGCCGCGCGATCACCGCGCTGTATGCCTTCTGCCGCGAAGTCGACGACACGGTGGACGAGACCAGCGACGCTTCGGTGGCGCGCATCAAGCTGGCCTGGTGGCGCACCGAAGTGTCGAGCATGTACAAGGGCACGCCCACCCACCCGGTGACCCAGGCCCTGCAGCCGCACATCGCGACCTACAAGCTGGAAGAGCAGCACCTGCAGGCCATCGTCGACGGCATGGAGATGGACCTCGACCAGAGCCGCTACCTCGACTACGCCGGCCTGCAGAAGTACTGCTGGCGCGTGGCCGGCGTGGTCGGCATCCTGTCGGCCAGCATCTTCGGCTATACGAATCCGCAGACCCTGGCCTATGCCGAGAAGCTGGGTCTCGCCTTCCAGCTCACCAACATCATCCGCGACGTCGGCGAAGACGCGCGCAAGGGCCGCATCTACCTGCCGGTCAACGAGCTGCAGCAGTTCAATGTGACGGCCGCCGACATCCTGAACTTCCGCCACAGCGAGAAATTCGAGGCCCTGATGAAGTTCCAGGCCGAGCGCGCCCAGCGCACCTATGACGAAGCACTCGCCTTGCTGCCGAAGGAAGACCGGCGCGCCCAGCGCCCGGGCCTCATGATGTCGGCCATCTACCGCACCCTGTTAGATGAGATCCAGCGCGACAACTTCCACGTGCTGAACCAGCGCATCTCGCTGACTCCCTTGAGAAAGCTCTGGCTGGCCTGGAAGACCTATGTCCGTACCTGAAGCAGGGGTAAGGGTCGCCGTCGTCGGCGGCGGCTGGGCGGGTTGCGCCGCGGCGGTCGAACTGGCGCGCGGCGGCAGCCGGGTCACCCTGGTGGAATCGGCCCGGTCGCTGGGCGGACGCGCACGCGGGGTCGAGGTCGGAGGGCGGATGCTGGACAACGGCCAGCACATCCTGCTGGGCGCCTACGAAGACACCCTGCGGCTGCTGCGTGAAGTCGGCATCGATCCCGATGCGGCCCTGCTGCGCCTGCCGGTGCAGATGCGCTACCCCTTCCCCGAAGAGAGCGGCGGCATGGATTTCGTCGCGCCGGCCTGGCCGGCGCCCTTCCACCTGGTCGCCGCCCTGCTGCGCGCCAAAGGACTTGCCCGCGCGGACAAGATGGCCCTGGCGCGCTTCAACAGCGCCGCGAAGTGGATGGGCTGGGTGCTCTACACGGATTGCAGCGTCTCGGCGCTGCTCGACCGCTTCGACCAGACCCCGCGCTTGAGGCGCCTGCTCTGGCATCCCCTGTGCATCGCGGCCCTGAACACGCCGCCCGAGCGCGCCTCGGCCAAGGTCTTCCTGGCCGTGCTGCGCGACAGCCTGGGCGCGCGCCGCCGCGCCGCTTCCGACATGCTGCTGCCGCGCCTCGACATGGGGGCCTTGTTCCCGCAGGCCGCCGCGCGCTACGTGGAGGACCATGGCGGCAATGTGCGCCTGGGCGTCAAGGCCGAGGCCCTGGTCCGCGGCGCGGATGGCTGGCAGCTGACGCTGAACGGTCAGCCCGAAACGTTCGACGCTGTCGTGCTGGCCACGCCGGCCACCGTCAGCGCGACCCTGTTGAAGCCGCATCCGGAGGCGGCCGCCTTGAGCGAGCAGCTCGGCGGCTTCGGCTACGAACCGATCGCCACCTGCTACCTGCAATACGGTCCCTCCCTGCGTCTGGACCTGCCCTTTTACGCCCTGCTCGACGATCCGGCCCAGGACCGTTGGGGGCAGTTCGCCTTCGATCGCGGCCAGCTCGACGCGAAGCAGCCCGGACTGCTGGCCGTGGTGGTCAGCGCGGCCGGTGACGCGGCAGGGCTGGGCCAGGAGGCGCTTGCGGCGGCGATTGCCAGGCAGCTGGCGCAGGACCTGCGGCGCCCGGAACTGGCGGCGCCACAGTGGAGCCGCGTCATTACGGAGAAGCGTGCGACCTTCTCGTGCACCCCGGGCCTGGCGCGCCCCGGCAATGAAACCGCCTTGCCGGGCGTCTTGCTGGCGGGCGACTACACGGCCAGCGACTACCCCGCCACCCTCGAGACGGCGGTGCGCAGCGGTATCGCCGCAGCCACGGCCATCGCTTCTAGCGACACCCTGACCCGCGAAAAGCGCAGCCTGTCGCACGCCGGTGGCCCCGGGACCTCCACTTCCGTACAGTAGCACCATCGATTACATGGTTTTACGGCACGAAATGGACATCATGAACAAGCTACAACTCGGACTGCGCACCCTGGGCCTGCTGGCCCTGGTCATCGCCAGCACCGCCGTGCTGGTCCATCCGGAACTGATCGGTGGCTCCAGCGCCGGCACGGCCGTGGCGATCGGCAGCATTCCCGTGGTCGCGCACCACTGATTCACAGAAATACATACAGGCCGCACATGGGCAAACTGGAATATCTCGACGCGCTCAAGCGGGCCATGCACGGCCTGCCGCCGGAGACGCAGGCCAAGACCCTGGCCTGGTACGAGCAGCGATTCGTGGACGGCGTGGCGGCTGGCCGCAGCGAGGAAAGCATCGCCGAAGAGCTCGGCGACCCGCGCAAGGTCGCGGTGACGCTGCGCGCCAGCACCCACATGGACGCGTTCACCGCAAGGAAGAACCCGGCCAATGCGCTGCGCCTGCTGGTCTCCAGCGCCGGCCTGATCGTGTTCAACCTCTTCATGGCCATCCCGGCGGCGGTCTACGCAGCCTTGCTCGTGACGGTCTACGCCTGCGCGCTGGGCTTCTACGTGTCCGGCATCGCGATCACGGCCAGCGGCCTGGCCGGCGCCAATGAACTCATCCTGAACAATCCCCTGCACCGCGTCGAGCGCATGGAAGATGGCAGCGAACGCCGCACCACCACCAATTCGCGCACCCGGGTCGCGATCGGCGACCAGGGCATCCACGTCTACCAGGAAGACCCGCCCAGCCGCGACGAGGCCGAGGCGGAAGCCGACACCGACGAGATGGGCCGGTCCGAACTCGTGATCCGCCGCGCCGAAAAGGTGGCCGACACCGGCATCCAGATCACGACCGACCTCGACAAGGAATCGCGCACCACCCAGACCATCTTCGGCCTGTCCATGGTGTGCGGCGGCATCCTGCTCTTCCTGCTCTCGCTGGTGGTGACCAAGTACACCTTCATCGGCCTGAAGCGCTACCTGCGCATGAACCTGTCGCTCCTGAAGGGGACCTGAGATGCGCACCCTCGTCAAAGTCGGCTTCAGCCTCCTGCTGCTGGCCTTCGTCCTGATCGGCCTGAGCTACGGCATGCTGCGCGCGAACGGCGTGGCCGCCGCGGCCGAGGGCCGCCAGCTGAGCCTCGAGACCCGGGAAGTCCCGGCCGGCATCAAGGCCGTGGACCTGAACGGCCCGATCGACCTGACCCTGCGCTATGGCGCGGCGCCCTCGCTCAAGGTGCGCGGTGAATCGCGCCTGCTGGGCAATGTCGACGTCACGAAGGACGGCGAGGTGCTGCACATCGGCATCCGCGGCATGGTGCTGCGCCACCGCCGGCCGCTCGAGGTCGAACTGGTCCTGCCGGGTTTGAACAGCGTGACGGTGGATGGCAGCGGCGAGAGCACGGTCAACGGCTTCTCGGGCGAACGCATCGAGGTACGCATGGAAGGTCCCGGCAGCCTGCGCTTCAACGGACGCTTCCGCCAGGTCACGGCAAGCCTGAGCGGCAGCGGTGAAGTGGACCTGAACGGCGGCGCCGGCATCGAACGCTTCGAGGCGAGCCTCACCGGCTCGGGCAGCATGACCATCGTCGGCAGCGCCCGCGAACTCGCGGCCAGCGCCAGCGGATCGGGCGACCTCGATGCGCGCCACCTGCGGGCGGAAACGGTGAAGGTGAGCCAGAGCGGCTCGGGCAGCAGCACGGTGCAGGCCCGCAATACGGTCACCGCCTCGGTCTCGGGCAGCGGCGACATCGAAGTGCACGGCAATCCGGGCGAGCGCAGCGTGAGCCGCACCGGCACCGGCAGCGTTACCTTCTCCGAGTAAGCCAGGCCAGCGCGTCGCGTCCCGCGGCGCGCCCGCTGCCGAAGCAGGCGGTGAGCAGGTAGCCGCCGGTCGGGGCTTCCCAGTCCACCATCTCTCCCGCCACGAAGACACCCGGCAGCGCGCGCAGCATGCTGCCTTCCAGGGCTTCGAAGCGCACGCCGCCGGCGCTGCTGATCGCCTCGTCGATCGGGCGCGGGCGCTTCAATACCAGCGGGAGTGCCTTGAGCGCATGCGCGAGTCTTTCCGGATCGTTGTAGTCCTCTTTGGACAGGCACTCGTGCAGCAGACCGGCCTTCACGCCCTTGATGCCGAGCCGGCCCTGCAGGTGGCTCGATAGTGAACGCGAGCCGCGCGGGCGCGTCACCTCTTCCAGCACGCGCTCGGCAGTGAGGTCCGGCAGCAGGTCGAGCCAGATGGTGGCGCTGCCCTCCCGGGCGATCCGGTCGCGCAGCGGCGCCGAGATTGCGTAGACCAGGCTGCCCTCGATGCCGGTCGCCGTCACGACGAACTGGCCCTGGCGACGCTGCATCGCGCCCTGACAGTCCTGCCAGGCGATGGCCACGGTGGTGAGCGGGCTGCCGGCGAATTTCTCGCGCATGTGCGCGCTCCAGTCGACATCGAAGCCGCAGTTCGAGGGCTGCAGGGGCGCCACTTCCACCCCATGTTCGGACAGCAGCGGCGCCCAGGCGCCATCCGAGCCGAGCCGCGCCCAGCTGGCGCCACCCAAGGCCAGGATCGTGGCGCTTGCTGCGACCAGAATCTCGCCATCCGGCGTCGCGATGCGCAGGCGTCCGTCCTGCCAGCCCAGCCAGCGATGACGCTGGTGGAAGCGCACGCCCGCTTCGCGCAGGCGGTGCAGCCAGGCGCGCAGCAGCGGCGCGGCCTTCATTTCAAGCGGGAAGACCCGGCCAGAACTGCCCACGAAGGTCTCGATGCCGAGTCCGTGGATCCAGTCGCGCACGGCCTGCGGGTCGAACCCGTCCAGCCAGTGCGCGACTTCAGCCTCGCGCGCGCCGTAGCGGGCGCGGAAAGCCAGGAGCGGCTCGGAATGTGTGATGTTCATGCCGCCCTTCCCGGCCAGCAGGAATTTACGGCCCACCGAGGGCATGGCGTCGTAGACGTCGACCTGCGCGCCACCCGCGGCCAGGGTCTCGGCCGCCATCAGGCCGGCGGGGCCGCCGCCGATCACGGCGACACGTTGGGGGTGGCTGGGCTGCTGGCTCATCGGCATTCAAGGGGAGGCAAAGGAGCGGCATTGTAGTCGAGTTTGCGCCCCGCATAAAATGCGCACCGCGATGTAAAGGGAGCTTGACATGTCTAGTTTCCTTGACTACGATGTCAAGCATACTTTACTTCACGGAGGATGTCATGCATGAAAAGCGGGTAGGCAAAGCGTATTTCCGCGAACTGTCGGGGGCCATTCTCGTGTACGTCGTGCTGCTGATCGCCGCCGTTCGCTGGGGTCGCCCACTGGAGCCAGGCACGGTGCGCACGGTGATACTGCTCACGCCGATGATCGGCTTCGGCCTTGCGCTGTGGGCGATCGCGCGCCACTTCGCCCGGGTGGACGAGTACATCCGGCGCTTCCTGCTCGAATCGCTGGCCCTTGGCGCCGGCATCACCGCCGGCCTGACCTTCACCTACGGCTTCCTCGAAACGGCGGGCTTCCCGCGCCTGTCGATGTTCACCGTCTGGGTCGTGCTGTGCGGCTCGACCGGGGTGATCTGTCTTATCCGCAAGTGGCTAGACCGATGAACAACCACATCAAATCCCTGCGCGCCGAGCGCGGCTGGAGCCAGGCCGAGCTGGCCGACATGCTCGACGTCTCGCGCCAGAGCGTGAACGCGATCGAGACCGGCCGCTACGACCCGAGCCTGCCG
This sequence comes from Pseudomonadota bacterium, assembly GCA_040758275.1. GTDB lineage: Bacteria > Pseudomonadota > Gammaproteobacteria > Burkholderiales > Burkholderiaceae_D > Telluria. The sequence goes on along the minus strand of JBFLVV010000019.1, from coordinate 9,827 downwards.
CTCGCCTTCGCCATCGCCAGACTGTTCCAGCTTCCGATCGAATCGATCTTCACCCCAGACCAGGAGTCAGCATGAAAGCCTCGTTGTTGTTCGCTGCAATCTTCGCCCTCGCCGCCCCGTCCATGGCCCAGGACGCACCCGCGCAACCCAACCGCTTCCTGGTGGCGCAGCCGGCCGCCGCGGAACGCTTCGAGATCAAGGGCATGCTGGTCGAACGCCACGGAAGCGGCCCGCGTGCCCTGGTCCTGGTGCCCGGCCTGTCCAGCGGCGGCTGGGTGTGGCAGCAGATGGTGCGCGACTTCGCGCCCACCAATACGGTCTACGTCGTGACCCTGCCCGGCTTCGACGGCCGTCCGGCAGTGTCCGGCGACCCCTTCGACAATGCCCGGGACGCCCTGGCCGAGCTGATCGCCTCGCGCAAACTGGTGAAACCGGTGGTCGTGGGCCACAGCATCGGCGCCACGCTCGCCTATGCGCTGGCCCAGGAAGTGCCGGACCGCCTCGGCGGCGTAATCGGCATCGACGGCCTGCCGGTCTTCCCGCGCACCGAAGACCTGACGCCCGAACAGCGCGCCGCCATGTCGGACGGCGTGCGCAAGCAGATGTCGGCCCTCGCCGGCCCGGCCTTCGCAGCCAACCAGCAGCAATACATGCGCAGCATCGGCATGACCGATATCGGCAAGGCCGACGATGCCGCGAAGCTGAGCGCCCGCAGCGACCCGCAGGCGGTCGGCGCCTACGCCGGCGCGGTGATGGGGCGCGACCTGCGTCCCGGCATGGCCAAGGTGACTGCGCCGGTCCTGGTGCTGGCGCCTTACTACGCGCCCGACGCGCCCTACCTCGGCAATATCAGCATGCAGGACAAAGTGGCGTATTATCGGGCGCTGATGGGCGAGACGCCGAAGCTGGAAGTGGAAGCCATCGACAAGGCCCGCCACTTCCCGATGATCGACCAGCCCGAGGCCGTGAGCGAGGCCGTCCGCCGTTTCCTGAAACGCCTGTAAGAAGCTGTTGTCCACTATAGGGAGAGAGAGACCATGCAAAGACTGATCTACTGGAGCGGCCAATACCTGCTGGCGGCCGGCACGATGTTCGCCCTGCTGGTCGGCATCGACGTGCTGCTGCGCGGCGAAGCTTTTGAAGCGGGCTGGCGCGAGTCCCTGGCCTGGGCCGTCGTATCGAGCGCGATCTTCATCGGCTCGCGCTACTACCGGGCCAGCCGCGGCGCCACCTGCGCCATGTGCAGCCACCCCGATACCAAGACCTGAACCACCACCTCCGGGATGCATCAAGACGGGCCCGGGCCGGCAGCGCAGAATGCTCTACTGCGCGCCGCCCGGGCCCGTATGCATTTGTAATATCTGCAAGATTCCGCTTGACAATACATGTGAGGGGAATATTCTTGTATCCGCCATAAGGAACGATGGCGCCCGCTCGACGAGGCCGCCACGATTCTGGAAGCAGTCCGTTTCAACATCTTGGAGGATGTGTATGTCGGTAATGACAAGGGCAGCAATGTCTCGTAGGACAATGCTGGGCGCAATCGCGTCCAGTCCACTCTGGATGCAGTCCGCATGGGCGCAGCCGAACAATCTCAAAATCTCGCACCAGTTCCCCGGCGGTAGTATTTCCGAGGGTGATTTCCGCGACCGCTTGTGCCGCATGTTCGCGGCCGACGTCGAACGCCGCACCCGTGGCGGGCTGAAATTCTCGATCTACCCGGGTTCCAGCCTGATGGGCGCCAACGCCCAGTTCCCCGCCCTCAAGAGCGGCGCACTGGACATGGCCCTGGTGCCGCTGTCCTACGCGGGCGCCGAGGCGCCGGAAGCCAACATTGGCCTGATGCCCGGCCTGGTCACCTCGTACGAGCAGGGCTTCGCCTGGAAGAACGCCGCCGTCGGCAAGGAACTGAGCCGCATCCTGAACGAACAGGGCCTGGTGATCGTCAGCTGGATCTGGCAGGCCGGCGGCGTCGCCTCGCGCGGCAAGCCCTTGCTGCATCCGGAAGATGTGGCCGGCCTGAAGGTGCGCGGCGGCTCGCACGAGATGGACCGCCTCTTGACGGATGCCGGCGCGACGGTCGTCAACATGCCGTCCAACGAGATCGCGGCCGCCATGCGCGCAGGTAACCTCGATGCGGCGCTGACGTCCTCGACGTCCCTGATTTCCTTCCGCCTGGCCGAATCGGCGCGCGCCCTGACCACCGCACGCGGCGGCGCCTACTGGTTCATGTTCGAGCCGCTGCTGATGTCGCGCACCGTCTTCGACCGCTTGAACAAACAGCAGCAGGCAGCCGTGATGGCGGTCGGCGCCGATCTCGAAGCCTTCGCGCTCAAGGCCGCACGCAACGACGACGCGGCCGTGGCCTCGGTCTATGCCAAGGCCGGCGCCCAGGTGGTGGACATGAATGCGGAAGCCCTGCGCAAGTGGCAGGCGGTCGCGCGCGCCAATGCGTGGCGCGAATTCGGCGAGCGCAGTGCGAACTGCGCCAAACTGCTGGCGCTGGCCGAGCAGACCATCGTCTGATCCGGCTTGCCCGGACCGGAACGCCTAGCCACCCGTCACGGGCGGGAAGAACGCCACTTCGGCGCCCTCGTCCACCGGCGTCTCCGGTCCGCACATCAGCTGTTTGCAAGCCATGCGCACGGCGCGCCGCTCGCCGAGCGCTTCTTCCCACACCCCGCCACGCGACACCAGGAGGCTGCGCACCGCGCCGACCGTCGATGCACCGTCGGGCAACTCGAGCGTTTCCTGGCCCGTGCCGACCGCCTCGCGCACCGAAGCAAAATACTTCACGTTGATCTTCATGCTGGTCCTAGTGCTGCAGTTCGGCGAAGGGAATGAAGCGTACCAGATCGCCTTCCGCGATCGCCTGGCCCGGCGGATTGTCGACCAGGCCATCGCCCCAGACAGTCGAGGTCAGCACGCCCGAACCCTGGTTGGGGAAGAGATCCAGGCCACCGGCCGCGTTCACGCGCACGCGCAGGAACTCGTTGCGGCGGTCGGCCTTGGGCAGCGAGAAATCCGCGCGCATGACGTAGCCGCGCGGCTCCACCGGACCGCTCACGCCCTGCAGGCGCAGCAGGAAAGGCCGCACGAAGAGCAGGAAGGTGATGAAGCTCGATACCGGATTGCCAGGCAGGCCGATGAAGTACGATGAACCTTCTGCGCGGCGCACCTCGCCGAACGCGAGCGGCTTGCCCGGCTTGACGGCGATCTGCCACAGGTTCAGGCGCCCTTCGCTTTCCACCGCCGGCTTGATGTGATCCTCTTCGCCGACCGAGACGCCGCCCGAAGTGATGATCAGGTCGTGCGCCGCGGCCGCACGGCGCAATGTCGCGCGGGTCGCCTCCAGCGAATCGGGCACGATGCCGAAGTCCGTGAAATCGCAGCCGAAATTCTCCAGCAGGCCGCGCAGGGTGAAGCGGTTCGAGTTGTAGATCGCGCCCGGCCTCAGGGGCTCGCCCGGCATGGCCAGTTCGTCGCCCGTGAAGAACACCGCCACGCGCACGCGGCGCCGCACCGGGAGTTCGGCCAGCCCGACAGACGCGGCAAGCCCGAGCTCCTGGCTGCGCAGGCGCGTCCCCGCAGGCAGGATCACGGAGCCGCTCGAGACGTCCTCGCCGGTGCGGCGAATCCACTCGCCCGGACGCGGCGTATGGCGCACGGTGACGCTGTCGCCCACCGCTTCGCACTGCTCCTGCATCACGACGGCATCGGCGCCGGCCGGAACCAGGGCGCCTGTGAAGATGCGCGCCGCCGTCCCAGGCTCGAGGGCCTGGCCGACGGTGCCTGCCGGGATGCGCTGGGCCACGCGCAGGGTCGCGCTGCCGCTTTCGCAATCGAGCGCGCGGACCGCATAGCCATCCATCTGCGTGTTGTCGGCCGAGGGAACGTCGATGGTCGCGAGCATGTCTTCCGCCAGCACGCGGCCATTGCCCTCGAGGGTGGGCACGCGCTCGACGCCGTCGACGGGACGGGCCGCGTCCAGGAGCTGGGTCAACGCTTCGCGCACCGACAGCATGGGCGGCTTCATCGTCACAGCCCCGTGTGCCCGGCGATGTAGGCCTTCATGCTCTCCACCTCGGGTTGCATGACCACGAAGCGCTGCGGCAGCGCCTCGATGTTCTCGAAGCCGGCCGGGCGCTCGGCGTCCTGGCCCAGCGCCTCGAGGATGGTCTCGTTGAACTTGGCGGCCAGCGCGGTTTCCAGCACGATCATCGGCACGCCCGGCTGCATGTGTTCGCGCGCAACCTTGATGCCGTCGGCCGTGTGGGTGTCGATGGTGATGCCGTAGTCGTCAGCCACGTCGCGGATGGTGGCGAGGCGATCGAGGTGGGTCGACTTGCCCGAGGCGAAGCCGTACTGGCCCACGAGTTTGAACTCGTCGCCATCGCTGCCCGGCGCGCCGGACAGGTCGAAACCGCCGTGGGTGTCGACCTTCTTGAAGAGCGCATGGGTGCGCTCGGCGTCGCGCCCCACCAGCTCGTAGACGAAGCGCTCGAAGTTCGAGGCCTTCGAGATGTCCATCGACGGGCTGCTGGTGTGATAAGTCTCGGCAGGTTTGCGCACGCGGTAGACGCCGGTGCGGAAGAATTCGTCGAGCACGTCGTTCTCATTGGTCGCGGCGACCAGCTTGTCGATCGGCAGGCCCATCATGCGGGCGATGTGGCCGGCGCAGATATTGCCGAAGTTCCCCGATGGGACCGTGAACGACACCTTCTGCTCGTTACTGGTGGTGGCAGCCAGGTAGCCGCGGAAGTAATAGACCACCTGCGCGACCACGCGCGCCCAGTTGATCGAGTTGACGGTGCCGATCTTGTGGCGCGCCTTGAAGGACAGGTCGTTCGAGACCGCCTTGACCAGGTCCTGGCAGTCGTCGAACACGCCTTCGACCGCGATATTGAAGATGTTCGGGTCCTGCAGGCTGAACATCTGGGCGGTCTGGAAGGCGCTCATCTTCTTGTGGGGCGAGAGCATGAACACGCGCACGCCGCGCTTGCCGCGCATCGCGTACTCGGCCGCGCTGCCGGTGTCGCCGGAGGTGGCGCCGAAAATGTTCAGCTCGTCGTTGTTCTTGGCCAGCGCATATTCGAACAGATTGCCCAGCAGTTGCATGGCCATGTCCTTGAAGGCCAGGGTCGGGCCATTGGACAGCGCCTGCAGCACCAGCTTGCCCTGTTCCCCGTCCTCCAGGACGCGCAGCGGGGTGATGTCGTCGGCCGACTCGTCGGCGCGCGCATTGCGGTAGACCTCGGTGGTGTAGGTCTTCGCGGTCAAGACACGCAGGTCTTCGTCGGGAATGTCGGTCGCAAACTTGCGCAGGATTTCATAGGCCAGCTCGGCGTAGGTCAGCTTGCGCCAGGCATCGAGTTCCGCAGCGCTCACTTGCGGATAGGTCTCGGGGAGATACAGGCCGCCATCCGGAGCGAGGCCGGCTAGCAGGATGTCGGAAAAACGCTGGGGATTGCGTGCTGCGGACGCGCTGGTCGCGCGGGTGGAGACGTAATGCATACGGTAGAGATCCGGTTCGGGCCAAGTTGATCTTTTATTATAGCGCCCGATCGGCATCCTATGCTGCTGTGCAAAAAAAGCGGAAACCAGCCCTCGCGGCCTCACATGCAGACCTTATGAACGAAGGGTAAAGTGCGCCGGACTGACCAATTGTTCTGGTGTTCTACTAAACTACCACAGTAAGATGTCGCTCAGGCAATGAAGTCCCTTCAACCCACTGAAAGCGATGAACATGGTGTCTCTCCTCCGTAGTGCCCTCGGCATGGCCGCCCTGCTGGCCCTGCCCTGCCTTGCCGAAGCCGGCCCCCTCACCGAGCGCCAGGGCCGCTGGCTCGGCGACATGGCCATCCCCAACGGCCCGACCCTGAAGATCGGGGCCGAGCTGTTCACCCGTCTCGACGGGACAGCATGGGCAAGCCTGGCCAGCCCCGACCAGGGTGTCTACGACATCCCGGCGGCGACTGTGACGGAAACGGCTGATTCGGTTGAGCTTGACCTCCGGCAGGCCACTCTGAAGCTGATCTGGGCGCAGGATCACTTCGAAGGCGTCTTCTCGCAGGGTGGCCAGTCTTATTCTTTCCCGCTGCAGCGCGTCGCCGCCTTCCCCTACAAGGCGCGGCCGCAGACACCAAAGGGGCCCTTCCCCTACACCAGCCGGGACCTGAAGATTTCGGCTCCGGGCGGCATCGCGCTGGGCGCCACCCTCAGTCTGCCGCACGGCGTGAAACGTCCGACGCTGGTGGTGATCGTGGCCGGCAGCGGACCGGCGACGCGCGATGCCGTCATCGCCGGGCACCAACCCTATAACGTCATGGCCGACCATCTGGCGCGCCAGGGCATCGCGGTGCTGCGCTACGACAAGCGCGGCAATGGACGCTCGAGCGGCGACTTCGCCCAGGTGACGACCGCCCAGCTGATCGATGATCTGGGGGCGATCGTGAAATCCATGAAGGAGCGCCGGGAGTTCCGGCAGGTCGGCCTGGTCGGCCTGAGCGAAGGCCCCGGCATCGCCGCCGCGGTGGCGGCGCGCAGTCCGCGCGACGTCGACTTCATCGTGTCGCTGGCTGGCGTGGGCCTGCCGGGGCACCAGCTGATCCTGCTGCAGGACCGCTTCGTGGCCCGCGATAACGGTGCCCAGCCGCAGGAAGTCGAGCGGCTGATGGTGTACGTGGACGATTTCTACAAGACGATCCTGGCGCACCCGGAGCCGGGGCCGCGCGTGGCGGCGCTGAAGGCGCTGCACGCAGGCTTGAGCGCGGAAGAGCAGGCGATGGTGAAGAAGTACAGGATGAATTATGGCTCCCTGTCGATCGCGGAAGCGGAGAAGCCCCACCTGCGCACATTGCTCATGGCGAACCCGCAGGAGGACTGGCGCAAGGTGAAGGTGCCGGTGCTCGCGCTGAACGGCAGCCTGGACCACCAGGTGCCTGCCGAAGAGAGCCTGGCGGGGATCGTCGGCGCACTCGAGGAAGGAGGAAACCGGAAAGTCGAGTCGGCAATCCTGCCCTCGCTGAACCACCTGTTCCAGACCGCGAAGACCGGCGCCACCAAGGAGTACGCCACGATCGACGAGACGATCGCCCCGTCCGTGCTCGACCGGATCGCGGCGTTCGTGAAGAAGCAGAAGTAGCGAGTGCATCGAGGGCTGGGCCGTGATGGCCCTGCCCTCGCTGATGCGCTCAGCAGGCGGCGTGGTTGACGGTCACCACGTGGACGGCCAGGCCGCCCAGCGAGGTTTCCTTGTACTTCACCTGCATGTCCGCGCCGGTCTGGCGCATCGTCTCGATGGCGTTGTCGAGGCTGACGAAGTGGGTGCCGTCGCCTTTCATGGCCAGCGAGGCCGCGGTGATCGCCTTGATTGCGCCCATGCCGTTGCGCTCGATGCAGGGAATCTGCACCAGGCCGCCGATCGGGTCGCAGGTCATGCCGAGGTGGTGCTCGATGCCGATCTCCGCCGCATTCTCGATGCGCTCGTTGGAGCCGCCGAGGGCCGCCACCAGGCCGGCAGCCGCCATCGCACAGGCCACGCCGACCTCGCCCTGGCAGCCGATCTCGGCGCCCGAGATCGAGGCATTCTTCTTGCACAGCATGCCGATCGCGGCTGACGTCAGGAGGAAGTCGCGGATGCCCTTGACCGGATCGCTCGGACGGCAGTCCTCGGCGTAGTAGCGCAGCACGGCCGGGATGATGCCCGCCGCGCCATTGGTCGGCGCGGTGACGACACGGCCGCCGGCCGCATTCTCTTCGTTGACGGCCATCGCATAGAGCGTGACGTGGTGCGTCGCATCGTGCGGCAGCTCGTTGACGCGCTTGCCCTCGTTGCAGTGCGCCTGCTTCCACAGCTTGGCGGCGCGGCGCTTGACGTTCAGGCCGCCCGGAAGCTCGCCCTCGGTGACGAGGCCGTGGGCGATACAGTCGTGCATCACCTGCCAGATGCGGGCCAGGCCCGCGTCCAGATCACGCTCGCTCATGCGCGCCAGTTCGTTCGCGCGCAGCATGTGCGGGATCGACAGGCCGTGTTCGCGGCCCTGGGCCAGCAGCTCGGCCATCGTGTCGAATGGGAAGGGCACCGTGCTCGTGGGCGCTTCCGCCGTGCGCGCCTGGCTTTCGCCGGCCGCGGTGATGAAGCCGCCGCCCACCGAGTAGTAGATGCGTTCGATGATGCTGCCATCAAGCAGCTGCAGGACGAACTTCATGCCGTTCGGGTGTTCCGGCAGGGTCGACTGCTTGTGCCAGATGAGGCCGGTACGGTACTGGAAGGGGACTTCCTTCTCGCCCAGCAGTTTCAAGCAGCCGTCCATCTCGGCTTCCGCCAGCTTGTCCTCGACCGTGTCCGGGTCCACGCCCTGCGGCGTCTCGCCCATCAGGCCGAGGATCACGGCCTTGTCCGTCGCGTGGCCGACGCCGGTCAGCGCCAGCGAACCATACAGGTGTGCCTCGACGCCCACCGCCTGCTCGAGCGAACCGCACTCCAGCAGGAAGCGGCGCGCCGCCACCATCGGGCCCACGGTGTGGGAGCTCGACGGGCCGATACCGATCTTGAAAAGATCGAAAACGCTCATATCCATCTTGTTGTCTCGACTATCCGGTTTTGATTGTTGTTATTGTTTATCTTGGGTGACGCTCAGGCGGCGACGCCGACGTCGATATTCTTCAGCATGCTCGCTACCATCTCCTCGACGCCGATGCGCGCCTTCCAGCCCCAGTCGCTACTGGCCCGGCTGTCGTCCAGGCTCTTCGGCCAGGAGTCCGCGATTTGCTGGCGGCTGTCCGGTTTGTAGGCGATCTCGAAGCCAGGCACCGCCTTCTTGATGGCGGCAGCCAGTTCGCGCGGATTGAAGGACACGCCCGCCACATTGTACGAGGAACGGATCGCGACTTTCTCCGCCGGGGCATCCATCAGCTCGATGGTGGCGCGGATCGCGTCCGGCATGTAGATCATCGGCAGCGTCGTCTCCGGGCCCAGGAAGCACTCGTAGGTCTCGCCCTTGAGCGCCGCGTAGAAGATCGCGATCGCGTAGTCGGTGGTGCCGCCGCCCGGGGGCGACTTGAAGCTGATGATGCCCGGGTAGCGGATCGAGCGCACGTCCACGCCGTATTTGCTGTGGTAGTACTCGCACAGGCGCTCGCCGGCCAGCTTGCTGATGCCGTAGATCGAGGTCGGGTCCATCACCGCGTACTGCGGGGTGGATTCGGCCGGGGTGTTCGGGCCGAAGGCCGCGATCGACGATGGCCAGAAGATCTTCAAGGGTTTGCCTGCTTCGCCACGCTCGCGCGCCACTTCCAGGATGTTCAGCAGGCCATCCATGTTCAGGGTCCAGGCCTTGAGCGGGGCCTTTTCGCCGGTGGCCGACAGCAGCGCGGCCAGCTGGTAGACCTGGGTGATGCCTTCGCTATCGATCAGCTGGGCGAGACGGTCCTTGTCCAGCACGTCGAGCTGGGTGTAGCGCGCCGCGCCGTAGACGTTGTTGCTGCCGATGTCCGAGGCGATGACGTTCTGCGCGCCGTGCTGCTCCGCCAGGGCGGTCACGAGTTCACTGCCGATCTGGCCATTGGCGCCGATGATGAGGATGCGTTCCATTGTTCTGTTCCGATCTTATTGATTCTTGAGGATGCCCAGCTCTTTGCCGGCTTGTTCGAAGGCCTTGAGTACGGTGTCGAGCTGCTCGCGGGTGTGCGCGGCCGACAGCTGCACGCGCACGCGCGCCTGGCCCATCGGCACCACCGGGTAGAAGAAGCCCGACAGCAGCACGCCCAGTTCGAACATGCGGGCCGCGAATTTCTGCGCCACCGGCGCGTCGAACAGCATCACC
>JBFLVV010000018.1:0-80619 GCA_040758275.1 Pseudomonadota bacterium | reverse complement strand
GCGGCGCGGGAGCTCGACACCGCGCTGCTCGATGCCGCCACTGCCCAGCATGCCCTCAGCAGCAAAGCTACACGTGAGGCGCAGCAGGCCTTCATGCTTGATATCGATCCGAAAGAAAAAAGCAAGTACGAAGGCGCCGTCAACGGCCAGGATGCGCTCAAGGGCAAGACCGGCGCGCGCGAGCTCGATGCCGCTTCGCCGGTAGAGCGCTTCGCCGCGCCGCACGTGCTGCTGGATTCGGCGGCCAGCATCAACTGGGCGACGCCTGCGTCGACCGTGGTGTTCGCCGGGCAGCAGCTGCACTGGACCACCCAGGGCGACACGCACATGAGCGCGGCGTACACGGTGTCGTCGGTGGCGGCCGAGGCGGCGAACCTGTTTGCGCACGAAGGTGGCATCCAGGCGATTGCCGGTAATGGACCGGTGTCGCTGCAGGCGCATACGAACCAGCTGGAGATCCTGGCGGACAAGGAGGTGGTCGTCATTTCGGTGAACGACAGCATCGAGATCAAGGCCAAGCAGAAGATCGTGCTGCAGGCGGGACAGTCGTCGATCACGCTCGAGGGGGCGAATATCACCTTTGCCTGTCCAGGTAAGTTTTCCGTCAAGGGCGGGCAGCATGTGTTCATGGGTGGAGGGCAAGAGCAGGCCGCCTTGCCGAATCTGCCGGATTCGATGGTCGGCACAAGCATGCTCACGTTGGCGCCAATACAGGAAAACAATAAGAAAAAGCAGGTGACCCGAATCTTCTGGACTTATGGAACTGACGAAAAGCCGCTGAGTAATGTATCGAGGTTCTACACGGACCTCAATCTGCACGTCGAGACCCAAGGCTACGCTCCAGGCGAAGTCGTCACCGTGACAATCGAAGGGGACGATGGTGAGCCTTTGTCAACAGATTGCGCGTCGGTTCAGGTCGCGATAGAGCTGGACAAGGATGGAAAAGGCAGCAAACACAAGGTATTCGATGATGGACAAGTTCAGATTTATGCCAGGAGGTAGCGGTGCCCAGAATTGCTGCAAGTGCTGACGGGCACAAGGCCCCGTTACAGGTGAACCGGCCGAGGTTTTCGGATCTTTGGGCGAATTACCCGGTAAATTCAAAGGCTCCTGACGTGTATAAGAAGGTTGGCGGAAACGTGCATGCCTTGTACCAGGAGAATCCCGAAGGCTATGCAAATGCATGCGCACTGAGGCTTAGTCTGGCTTTCAATTACGGTGGCGTCACCATCACGCGTGGCGGGAAGGGGTACAAAGTTCCAGGCGCCGATGGGAAGCCTTACCTGCTGCGGGTAGACGACATGATCAAATTTGTACGAGCAAACTTCGGCGAACCAGACGTGGTCGTTAAGCCCAAGGGACAGGACAAGTCGTCGGAATTCAAAAGCAAGAAAGGTATCATCGTTTTCAGGGTAACGGGCTGGGGCGACGCTACAGGGCACGTCACGTTATGGAATGGGGCGGATTGTGGTGATACCTGCTATTTCACCTTCCCGCCTCTGTTTGGACTAGAGCCAAAAACAACCGAGATTTTATTCTGGGAGCTTAAATGAGGTATTTTGGAGCTCTTCTCCTGTTGGTCGCCTTGCCTGACATTAGCCATGCCGACACGCTTTCCTCGGCCCGAAACACTCTCACGAATTGGGGACTTGCATATTGCATTAACGCCGTTAGCACTGAAAAGGTGATCAATGCTGAAGCCCAGTACACTATGGGAGCTTACTTCCAGCGAGGCGCGCATGATAGTGAAGAAGCATACGAGGAAGTACGGGAATACATCTCCCGTCAAGTTCCCGCTAAACGACTCGTCGATAGGGTTACCGGCAAAGTCAGGCCGTTTGTTACCTGTATGGAGCTGATACGGACTGCAGAATTCAAGCGTCTCATCATCAAGCAGGATAGGCACGTCCATGACGATCAGCATGGAAAATAGTGTTCCAAGCAAGCGCACCGCGTGTAGCGGAATGGCGCCCTCCAGCCTGGAGTAAGGCTGAGCCCGTGTCCAGACCTCAGACCTGACGCTTAGCAGTTCTTCCTCCAGGATGGCAGCGAACCTACCGGCGCGATGAACTCGATTCTACGAAAGCTGGTCGCTCGCCGCGGTGATAGCAGTACATTCGCTTGCACAGGCCGGCTTGCCGGGTGGCTTGAGCATACTTGTAGGCTGGCGAAGGCGCTCACATCGTACCGGGACAAGCACCTGCCGAGGGGCTTCGATGCAGGCTCGTGGTCGACGTGAAATCCGGCCAGGCTCTATTGGTGGGCATCCCGGCAGACGGCGCAGAGAAGCCCCACAAGGATCGAGCGCGCCGGATTCGCTCCCGCGGACCAGGTCGCGTACTGCGCGATCGCCTTTGTCGGGGTGGTCCCGAACCAGGCATAGCCGTTGCGGCGCTCCGCCTGCAGTTCGTTGACGTCGTCATGGATGGTGCCGTCGCGGTCGCCGAACACCGGTTTCAAGGTGCGCACGTCGTAGTAGCGCGCCCAGAGCTCGGGGGCGCCCGGCGCCGGCAGCAGCTTCCTGCCGTCCGGCGTCGCCTGCCACGCCACGTCGCGCAGCGCCGCAGCGCGTAGCCAGGCCACGCCGCCGTCCACGGAAGCGCGCACCTGCGGCGAGGGATCGGGCAGGCGCATCAGGAACTGCAGCACCGCTGCAGTTTCAAGGCTGGCCAGCGCGGCCGGCTCGAACTTGCGTGCCCCCGCCAGCGCCAGGCTCAAGGCATCGTACTGCTGCCCCCAGCCGCTCAAGGAGGCGCCGCTTCTCTGCTGCGTCGCTAGGAACATCGCGACGGCCCGCTCTACTGCAGCGCGCGTCTCCCGCAGCTGCGCAGCCGGAACGAAGGCGAAGTCGCCCTGCCCTTCCATGACGTCGGCCAGCAGAGTCACCACGCGCACCATGGCGTTGTCGTTCAGGGTCACGGCGTCGTGGTAGCCGCCTTGCAGCGGATAGACCTGCGGGAAGCCGCCGTTCGGGTACTGCGCGTTCAGGACGTAGCGCAGGCCCTTCAGGAAGGCGGCGCGGTAGGGTTCGCCCTGCGCGCCCGGCAGCTGCGCCTGGACGCGCGCGAGGAAGCGCAGCTCGTTGGTGGTGGCGCCGTTGTCGAAGGTGCCGACATAGCTCCAGGACGCCTTGCGCTGCCCGGCGTCGAGGGGCACCCAGGGTTCGCCCGGCCGGCGCGGTGGGCCGGACCTGTCGATGTTCTTGCCCCAGCCGCCGGCCGGGGTCTGGAAGCTGAGTATGTTGCGTGCTACGCGCAGCGCCTCCGGCTTGCCGTACCAGGCAGCCGCCTGGCGCAGCGGCATGCCGCCGTCCTGTGGACCGCCGTGCGGGCGCGGCGTGGTGTCAAGCGGCCCTTCCGCTTGCAGGGCCGCCTTGTCCGCGGCCATCAGGAGGCGCGAGCGCGCCAGGTAGTCGCGCCATGGTCCCTGTTGTGCGGGCGGCAGAGCGGCGATCCGCGTCTCGCTCAGGGGCTGGGCCGGCGTCATGGTCGACAGTGTGGCCGCCTGGCCGAGGATGGGCTGCGCCAGGCACAGGATGGCCAGGAAAGGCAGGAGAATGCGCATGATCGGTACGTCAAATAAAAACGGGTCCCCGGATGGGGACCCGGCAGTGGGCGGCGCGCTGCGCCACCCTCCAGGAGACGGCAGGATGCCCGCTTAGAACTTGTACTCCACCGAGAGGCGGTAGACACGGCCCATCATGTCGGCCATGCTGGTCAGGTAGCCGCCGCTGTAGATCGTGTTGGCGGTGATCGGCGGCCATTCTTCCGTGATGTTGTTGACGCCGAATTGCACGGTGGTGTTCTTGATGCCCGTGTAGCGCACGTTCAGATTGAACTGGCTGTACTCGTCCACCTCGGTCAGGGTCGATCCGGCGCGCGGCGTCAGGTCGGTCAGGCCGGTGTTGAAGCGCTGCGACAGCGTCGTTTTCCAGTCGCCGTAGCCCCAGGTGACGGCCGCGGTGTACTTCCAGCGCGGGTTCACCTGCGGCATGCCGGCCAGGCCGGCGTTCGGGCCGGCGCTGCCGAAGCGGCCGTCGTTGGTGATGATGCCGACGTTGCTGCTCCATACGCCACCCTGCTCGCTCTGGAACTCGTATTTGTGGTACCAGGTTGCGTCCAGCTTGGTGTCGAAGGTGCCGAAACTGGTTTTCGGGAAGCGGTAGCTGGCCGAGATGTCGGCGCCGCGGATGCGGGTCTGGCCGCGGTTGGCCTGGCTCGCCACGATGTAGTCGATGGTGCCGTCGGCGCGGCGGTTGATGAAGTTCGCGTACTTGCCCGGGTTCTGCTGGATTTCGGCGATCGAGACCGCGCCCAGCACGTCCTTCAGCTTCAGGCCCCAGTAGTCGACGGTGATCGACAGGTCCTTGATCGGCTCCAGGCCGACGCCGAAGTTGAAGCCGCGCGACTTCTCGGGCTTGAGATGGGTGTTGTTGGGCGACTTGGTCCAGTACGTGGTCAGCACGTCGCAGACCTGGTCGGCCGTGTAGCCCGGGGATGGGGTGCCGGTGCCCGGCTCCAGCGGCTGCGGGCCGCGGCAGAGGACCGGGTCGTCCATCTGCTGGGTGCGCACTTCCGGCGTCGGATTCTGGATGTCCATGATCGACGGCGCGCGGAAGCCGCTCGACACCGAGGCGCGCACCAGCAGCTTGTCGTTCGGGGTCCAGCGGGTCGCCAGCGCCGGGTTCACGGTGGTCTGCTTCAGGTCGTCGTAGTGGTCGGCGCGCACCGAACCGTTGACCGTGAAGGTCCTGGTGATCGGCGCATCGGCTTCCAGCACCAGCGAGGAGATCTTGCGCTTGAGTTTCTTGGCCACGCCTTGCGGCACTTCGCCGATCAGGTCGGTTTGCTTGACGTTGCCGGAAGCGTCGATGTTGTAGCTGCCGTCCGCGTTCTTGAGCACGTAGTCGAGCGGCGCGTCGAAGGTGCGCGCCGAGTCCTCGCGCAGTTCGCCGGAGATCGCCACGATCAGGTCGCCGCCGCCCAGTTCCCACACCGGCTTGGTGACGGTCAGGTCGACGCTCTTGTTGAAGGCCTTGTTCAGGCGGTAGGTATAGTCCTCGGCCTGGATGCTGCGCAGGTACTCGAGACCGGCCGCATCCTGCGGGCCGAAGGGGTTCAGGATGCCCTTGTCGAAGCCTTCCTGGGCCTTCGAATACAGGATGTAGCCCTCGCCCACGCGGGTGTCGCGCTTGGAACGGCCGTAGTTCAGGCCGGCGCGGTAGTCCCAGCCCAGCACTTCGCCCTCGGCCGAGAGCACGATGCGGTCGTTGCCCTGTTCGTCGTTGCGGTAGGCCGGGCCCAGTTCGCCGGGGCCCCACTGGAAGTAGATGGTGCGGCCGTTCATGGCCAGGTTGCTGACCGCGCCCGGGGTCCTGGTCCCGTCGATGTACATGGCCGGGCTGTTGGCGCCGGTATTGCTGCCCACGACCTGGGGCAGCGGCGTGATGCCGTTGCCCGGATAGAAGCGGTTCGTCGGCGACATCGAATAGGTGGTGAAGGGCTGGTTCGAGCCCGGCACCTGCATGCCGCGGAACTTCTGCACCGTGAATTCGGAATGCAGCAGGTCGAGGTCGATCTTGTGGCCGCCCGCCAGGTTCCAGCTGGCGCGCGCGCTGACGGTGGTGATCTCGCTGCCGTCGGTGACGTGGTTCCAGAACAGGTTGTTGCGGGTGCAGCCGGGCGCATAGGTCGGCGGGGTGTTCTGGCTGGCGTTGCCCAAGGTCGGCAGCGACCAAGGCGACTCGCAACCGCCGGCGAAGGCCGGGTTGTAGTTCGAGTTCGCATTGCGCGCGAAGCCGAAGTTGGCCAGCGGGTTGGGGTTGCGCGCGTCCGGCGTCAGGCCCAGGCCCAGGGTGCGCAGCACGTCGCGGTCATGCTGTTCCGGACGGTCCTTCTGGAACAGCGCGTCCTTCTTCTGGTGGTCGACGGCGATGTAGGCGTTGAAGCCGTCCTGGCCCAGGTTGCCCCAGCCGGCGATGGCGCCGATGCTCTTGGTGGTGCCGCCGCCGCTCATCTCGGGACGCGCGTATTCGGCCTTGATCGAGGCGCCCTGGTAGCCGCGCTTGGTCCAGTAGTTCTGCACGCCGCCGATGGCGTCCGCGCCGTAGATCGAGGCGCCGCCGCCGTTCAGGGTCTCGACGCGGTCGAGCGCCATGCGCGGGATCACGTTGACCGAGATGTACTGGTCCTGCAGCGGCTCGTTCGCCAGGCGGCGGCCGTTCAGCAGGGACAGGGTGCGCATCGGGCCGAGGCCGCGCAGGTTGGTGACGGGACCGGCGGCGCCGGAGTTGGTGCCGAGCGAGAGCGACTGCGGCTGCTCGAGCACGAAGTCCTTCAGTTCGGTGTGGCCGCGCGCTTCGAGTTCCTGCGCCTTGACGGTGACCACGGGGTTGGTGCCCTCGTCGGCGACGCGGCGGATCAGCGAACCGGTCACGACCACCGCCTGTGCGACGGGGGTGTCGGCCGGCGGCTCGGAACTCTGGGCTTGCGCCTGCCCTGCCAGCTGGAACAGGGCGAGGCTGACCGCGGTGGCGAGCGTGGCGCGGCGTGGGGTGGGTACAAAGTACGGCTTCATTCAGTCTCCTTGATATTTTTGTAAGAATTGATATGACCACACTTATATCTGGTCAGGCCACTACCGCCGGCCCCGACCTCAACTCCTGACCTTTCTGCGAAGGCATTTGAAGAATTGATATGACCACATCATAAACTGGTCTGTCCACTTTGTTGAAAAAAAATGTTGAAATGTTCCTTTGATACATCACGCAAACGATTGCATGCCTTGATTCCACCCTTGTTGGATACGCTTGGCGACCGGTTTTGGGTTCATCGCAAACCAGTCATGCCGGTCCACGATGGCCGCAGTTCGATGTTTACGGCAGTCCAGCCAATCTATTAATTGGTCTTGCCAATTCGCTCGCTTCACGCCAACATAGAACTGGCCGGCCTGTCGGGCCGGACCCATTACAACAAGTTTGGAGACGGATATGAGTGAAAAGAACGTTGGGGGAATCGATCGCCGTACGGTACTGAAGACGGCCGGCGCGGCGGGCCTCCTGGCGGCGACCGGCGCCTGGGCGGCCGCGCCGCGCAAGCGCTATGCGGTCGTCGGCGTGGGTTCTCGGGCGCGCATGTTCACCAATGCGATGACGGGCAAGTTCCGCGATACCTCCGAGATCGTCGGGGTCTGCGACCGCAACGCCGGGCGCCTGGCGCGCGCCGTCAAGACGATTGCCGACACCGGCGCCAGCCAGCCCCGCCCTTATGCCGCGGCGGACTTCGACCGCATGCTGCGCGAAACGAAGCCGCAATTCGTGATCGTGACCACCACCGACGCCAGCCACGACGACTTCATCGTGCGCGCCCTCGATGCCGGCTGCGACGTGATCACCGAGAAGCCGATGACGACCACCGCCGAGAAGGCCCAGCGCATCCTCGACGCCGTCAAGCGCAGCGGCCGCCAGGTCCGCGTCACCTTCAACTACCGCTACTCGCCGCCGCGCACCCAGATCAAGGAGCTCCTGATGTCGGGCGAGATCGGCGACGTCATCTCGGTCGACTTCACCTGGCTGCTCAATACCGTGCACGGCGCCGACTACTTCCGCCGCTGGCACGCGAACAAGGCCAATTCGGGCGGCCTGATGGTGCACAAATCGACCCACCACTTCGACCTGGTCAACTGGTGGCTGGGCGCCCAGCCGGAAACCGTGCACGCCTTCGGTTCGCGCCAGTTCTACACGCCGGAAACCGCGCGCCGCATGGGTTTATCCGGCCCGCACGAGCGCTGCCTGACCTGCCCGGAAAAGCAGAAGTGCAACTTCTACTTCGACCTGGCCGCCGACCCGGGCCTGAAAGCCCTCTACCTCGACAACGAGAAATACGACGGCTACTTCCGCGACCAGTGCGTCTGGCGCCCGGGCATCGACATCGAGGACACGATGAACGTGATGGTCCGCTACGACAATGGGGCCCACCTGAACTATGCACTGTCGGCCTATGACGCCTGGGAGGGTTACCACATCGCCTTCAACGGCACCAAGGGCCGCATCGAGCACCGCATCGTCGAATCGGGCGGCGCGGCCGGCGCGGCCAAGGTGCAAAGCGGCAGCGAAAGCGTGTCGATCCGCGTGATCCCGATGCGCGGCCAGCCACGCGACATCGCACCGATCATCGGCAAGGGCAGCCATGGCGGCGGCGACGACGTCATGCTCACCGAGATCTTCGGCGACGGCCCGGCCGACAAATACAAGCGCGCTTCGGACGAGCGCGCCGGCGCCTGGTCGGCCCTGGTCGGCATCGCGGCCAACAAATGTTTCGAGACCGGCCAGACGGTGCGCATCGCCGACCTGGTCACCGGCCTCACGCCGCCCGACCGCGCGCCGATGCCGGACCGCCGCGCGCCGGTGCCGATGCCGATCCGGATCAAGATTCCCTGATCCGCCGCCGCTACGCCTCCTGGAAGCGCCGGGCGTAGCCGCGCGCTTCGGCCTCGGCGACGACGTGGTCCACGAAAACGCGGACCTTGGCCGGCAGCAGCTTGCGGCTCGCGTAATAGATGCACAGCGGCTTCGCGGCCGCGTACCAGCCGGGCAGCAGGCGCACCAGCTCGCCCGACTCCAGCAGCGGCAGCGCATGCGGCATCGGCAGCATGGCGACGCCGAGCCCGCAGGCGGCCGCGCGGGCCAGCGCTTCGGGGTCGTCGAACACGGCTACCGGACGCACGGTGGCCACCACTTCGTCCCCTGCGCCGTTCCCGAGAATCCAGGGCGTCAGACGGCCCGTCATGATGTGCCGGCGCAGCAGGCCGGCATGCTGGGCCAGGTCCGCCGGTTCGGCGGGGGGCGGATGGCGGGCCAGGTAGCCCGGCGAGGCGACCGGCACGATCCACACCCGCGCCAGCTCGCGCGCAACCAGTCCTTCGGTGAGTTCCATGCCTCCGCCGATGGCGACATCGAAACCTTCGCGTACCAGGTCGACCTGGCGGTTCTCGAAGCGCAGGTCCGGCTGGATGTCCGGGTAGCGCCGCAGGAAGTCGTCCAGCAGCGGCACGATGTAATTGCGGCCGACCGTCGGCGCCAGGGAGATCTTGAGCGCGCCGGCCGGCTTGCCCGCGCCCCCGCGCGACTCCGCCAGCGCATCGCCGATCTCCGCCCAGGGCAGGCGTACCTGCCGGTAGAGGCGCTCGCCCTCTTCCGTCAGGCGCAGGCTGCGGGTACTGCGCTGGAACAGCCGCACGCCCAGGCCCGTCTCGAGCCGCGCCACGCTCTTGCTGACCGCGGCCGGGGTCAGGCCCAGGCGCCTCGCGGCGGCGGAGAAGCTGGCGCCGTCGGCGGCGGCCACGAAGGCGTCGAGGTGAATGGTGAGGTCTGTCTGCATGATCACGTGGCGAAAGTCTGCCTTCAGTTTATACCATTGGTTGAAACTGATAGTGCTTATCTGTGACTAGTGCGACAAAGTGCGGGGAGGGATACTGCCTCCACCCCTCCCCCACTCTGAAAGGAATCACCATGAACACCAGCCTCAACGGAAAAGTCGCCTTCATCAACGGCGGTTCGCGCGGCATCGGCGCCGCCACTGCCCGCCGCCTTGCACAGCAAGGCGCAACCGTCGTCATCGGCTACGCCAACTCGGCGAGCGCCGCCCAGGCCCTCGCGGCCGACATCGAGGCCCAAGGCGGAAAGGCGTATGCCGTGCATGCGGACGCCTCGGACGCCGCAGCCTTGAGGCGGGCGATCGACAGCACGGCTGAGCGTTTCGGCCGCCTCGACATCCTGGTCAACAGCGCGGGTGTGCTGGTGCTCAATCCGGTCGACAGCTTTACCCTGGAAGACTTCGACCGCACCGTCGCCGTCAACGTGCGCGCGGTCTTCGTCGCTGCGCAAGCGGCGGCGGTTCATATGCGCGACGGCGGCCGCATCATCAACATCGGCAGCACGAATGCCGGGCGCATGCCCTTCGCCGGCGGCGCCGTCTATGCGATGAGCAAATCGGCCCTGACCGGCCTGGCCAAAGGGCTGGCGCGCGACCTGGGCGGACGCGGCATCACCGTCAACAACGTCAATCCCGGCCCGGTCGACACCGACATGAATCCTGCCGACAGCGACTTCGCCGCCGGCCTGCACGGCCTGATGGCCCTGCCGCGCCACGGCCGTCCCGAGGAAGTCGCCGGCATGGTCGCCTACCTCGCGAGCGAGGAGGCCGCCTTCGTCACCGGGGCCGACCTGCTGATCGACGGCGGCTTCGCAGCCTGACGCGATGGCCGGGCGCTAGAGGTCGACCGACAGGTAGGCCTGAGCGATCCGGCCGTTGATGACATCGTAGGCCCCCGCCCCGCGCAGTTCCAGGCCGTAGGTATCGAACAGATTGCTGACCGCAACCCGCAGCGAAGCGGGACGCTCGAGCAAGGTAAAGCGGTAGCGGCCGGCGAGCGAGACCAGGGTGCGCGCGGGAAGCGCGACCCGGTTGTCGACGGTCGCCGTGATGGCGCCCGTGTGCGAGGCCGTCATGTCCAGCGACAGCCCTTCCAGCCAGGGCGTGCGCCAGTCGAGATTGAGTTCGGCGCTGCGCCGGCTCATGCCGACCGGGCGCTCGCCCACCCGACCCAGCCGCACGCCCTCTCCGGTCGCGCGCGGCCGCGACAGCACCGCGCCCGCCACCATGTTCAGGCGCGGGCCAAGACGCCCGGCCAGCGAGACTTCCAGCCCCCGGTTCTGCACGTCGCCCAGCTGGGCGTAGCGGTTGCCCGCGTCGAAGTTGAAGTAAGGCTTGCGCAGGTCGAACACGGTGGCCACCAGCTTCATGTCGGGCCACAAGGCGTAGCGCAGGCCGATGTCGCCCTGGGTGGTGCGGATCGCCGGCAGCAGTTCGTTGCGGTTCAGCGCATTGCTGGGCGCGACACCGCTCTCTTCCAGGCCCCGCGTGAAGCTGCCGAAGGCGACCAGGTCCCGGCCCAGATGCGCGGCCGCCGTCGCGTTGTACAGCCAGGGCTTGCCCTCGGCGGTCGCGAGCGGCAGGCCGGGCTTCTGCAGGCGCTTGCGGTAGTCGGTCTTCTGCAGGCTGAAACCGATCTCGCCGACGTTCCTCCAGCGCCCGTCGTAGGCCACGCCGCCGGTCCACTGGCGCGTGCGGTCGCGGGTCTGTTCGCCGAAGGTGAAGTCCGGCTGCGGCGCATCGTAGCGTGCGTCGATCGGGGTGCGTCCGAGGTCGAAGGATTGCGAGCCGTCGTAGCGGCGCTGGCGGTCACGCGCGCGCACGCTGAGGTGGACGTTGTGCAGGCGCGGGCCTTCGGCAATGGTACGGGTGGCGCGCAGCTCGCCGCTGGTCGAACTGTTTTCGGCCGGCGGATCGACGATCAGGCGACGGTTGCCGGTGCGGTCCGGCGTCACGTCCGTCAACAGGTGGGTGAAGGCGCGGTGGTCCGCATACAGCGAGCGGAAGATCCCGCCGCGTACCATCCAGCCCTGCCCCGCGCGCAGCGTTGCGAGCAGGCCGCCGTTCATGGCGGTGGTGCGGTAGTCGGCCCACTCCGGCCCGTTGAAGCGGCGCCGCTCGATGCGCGGCGGGAGCGTACTCCCGCGCGGCAGGTAGCTCGGCGCCTTCTCGTCGTCGTAGGTCTCGGAGCGGTGCCAGAACGGGACCAGTTCCAGCGCCGCGACGGGCTGCCAGCGCAGGCTGAGCGCCGCGTTGCGGTAGCGCGAATCGGTCCCGTTCGGATATTCGTTGGTCCCTAGCGCCCCGCCATAGCCCAGGCTCAGGCCCGGCGACAGCGGCGCTTCGCCATCCAGTTCGGCATACGCGGCGCCGTAGCTGTCGCCGCCCGTCACCAGCGCCAGCCGTGCGGCATCGCCAGGCTTGCGGAAGCTGTAGTCGACGATGCCGGTGGGCGCCGGGAAGGGATAGCCCTGGGCCGAGATGCCGACCCGGATATTGGTCGAGCGCCGGATGCGCGAGGTCAAGCCCCAGACCTGGTCGAAGTACAGGCCTTCGATGCGCGCGTTGCCGGCGGCGATCGGCGAGAAGCCGCGCACGCTCGAGGAGTTGTACAGGCCAATGGTCTCGCGCCCGACGCTGGTGCCGAAGGCATCCTCGGCCTGGCGCATCGCGTTCTCCTCGCTGCGGCCCTGGACCGCCGGCTGGTCTGCAGCGGGAGCGGTGGTCTGCGCCCAGCCCGGGGCCACGCTGATTGCAAGAAGGATGGCCGGGCTCAGAGTTTTCAGCATGGAAGATTGCACACGAATCGGAAAAGACAGCGATTATCGGGTATTGATAGAGTATTATCAACGGGAAACAAACTCCGAATCAGGCGATGAAACAGTTCACCCTTCCGCAAAACTCCTTCCTGCTCCTGCTGGGGATCGTGACCCTGGCCTTCTTCTGGATCCTGCTGCCCTTCTCCGGCGCCGTGTTCTGGGGCATGGTGCTGGCCATCGTGTTCGCGCCCATGCACGACCGCATCCTGCGCGAGCTCGGCAACCGGCCCAATACGGCGGCCCTGATCTCGCTGATGCTGATCGTGCTGATGGTGATCCTGCCGGTGACCCTGATTTCCGCGGCGCTGGTCGACCAGGCCCTTGGCCTGTATGCCATGGTCAGCGGCGGCCAGCTCGACTTCAATGCGATGCTGCGCCGGATCGTGACCGGCCTGCCGGATTGGGCGGGCTCGATGTACGAACGCTACTACCCGACCGTCCTCTCGACGATCCAGGAGAAGCTCGCCGCCGGCGTGGCCCAGGCCAGCCAGCTGGCGGCGCGCTACGCGGTGAATGTCGGCTCGAGCGCGCTCAACTTCCTGGTCAGCATGACGGTGATGCTCTACCTGCTGTTCTTCCTGTTCCGCGACGGGCGCACCATCGCGGCCCGCATCAAGCGCGCGGTGCCGCTGAGCTCACGCTACAAGAAGCCCCTGTTCGACAATTTCACGACCGTGATCCGCGCCACCGTGAAGGGCAATGTGCTGGTCGCGCTGGCGCAGGGCGCCCTCGGCGGCCTGATCTTCTGGTTCCTCGATGTGCCGGGACCGGTGCTGTGGGGCGTGGTGATGGCCTTCCTGTCGCTGCTGCCTGCCGTCGGCGCGGCCATCATCTGGGGACCGGTGGCGGCCTGGTTCCTGTTCACGGGGTCGGTGTGGCAGGGCGCGGTGCTGGCCCTGTATGGCGTGCTGGTGATCGGGCTGGTCGACAACGTCCTGCGTCCCGTCCTGGTGGGCAAGGACACCAAACTGCCGGACTACCTGGTGCTGCTGTCGACGATCGGCGGGATGGCCCTGTTCGGCCTGAACGGTTTCGTGATCGGGCCGGTGATCGCGGCCCTGTTCATCGCGGCCTGGAGCCTGTTTGCCAGCTCCGAGGAGTTTCACGGGGAGTGAAACGCGCCGCGATGAACGGCGCTCTGCTTAGAAGTTCAGCGTGACGCTGCGCGGGCAGTGATCGCTCGCCTCGAGGCGCTGGTTCGGCACCTGCACGACGGCAGTCTTGCGCGACACCAGCCCCGGCGACTGGCGCGCCGCCAGCGGGCCGCTCAGCACGATGTGATCGAGCCCCGTGAAGCCGCGGCATGCGGAATCGGCCTGCAGCGGCACCTGCGTCAGGGGGCGGCCGCCGTCGGCCAGTTCCTGCCAGAGGTAGCGCGTCGCCACCTTGCCCGTCGCATCCTCCTTCGGTGCGCCGAGCGGATTGCTGCCGTCGATGCGCACCTGCTCCGGCTTGATGGCGGCGGCGGCTTCCTCGTCGATGCGGCGGTTGAAGTCGCCCAGCAGGACGTACTCGGGGCTCTGCTTGCCCACGCTGTCCAGCCAGCGCTCGAGCGGCGCGACCTGGCGGTTCAGGACCGTGCAGGCGGTGGCGGGATCGTCCAGCAGGCGCGCCTGGTAGATCGGGGTCGGCACGATGTTGGCGCAGCCGGACTTCAGGTGCACGTTCAGGAAGCTCACGCGCCGTCCCGGCAGCTGCAGTTCCAGCGCCAGGCCCGGGCGCACCTTGCGCGCCTTCGGGTCGCCAGGGTTGTCGAGCACCGCCAGTTCGCGGTTGACGCTGCAGCGGCCCGCTTCGCGGCTCAAGCTGCGATCCCAGGCGAAGGCCACGGTCTGGAAGCCCTCGTGCGGCGCGTCGCAGACATCGAAGCGGTCGGCATAGCGGCCGAGCAGGGTCTTGACCACCTCGGCCGAGCGCACTTCCTGGAAGGCGAGCACGCGCACGCCCTGGGTCTCGATCAGCTTGTCGACGGTCGCCTGCAGGCCGGCCAGCTTGGCGGCGTAGTCGACGCCGGTGGGCGGCGTTTCCCGGTTGCGGCCGAGGTAGGCGTTACACGGCGCCATCATCGAGGCCTGCTCCGGCCCGCCCGCCAGGCGCTCGGTGTCGGCGACGCATTGGGCCGCGACCTTCACCGCCTCGTCGTCCGGACGCATGCCGCCCGGGCCGCGCTTCGGGCGGGTGTCGCACCAGGACACCGCATTGCAGACGGCGGCGTGGCGCTCGAAGTCCTTCTGCGAACCGGCCCAGGCCAGGTTGAAGGAGGCGACGCCGATCTGCACGGGGGCGCCTGGTGCGGCGGGTTCGGCGGCGTGGACCGCGGGAGAAGCGAGCAGCGCTGCCAGCAGGGCGATGCGCGTCGGGTTAAAAGTTGGCATGGGGCGTTTCTTCACAGGGGCGCCTGTCGGCAGGGCGACCGGCTAAGTCAATGGGCGATCGGTCGAAGCGATCGGATGGCGCTGGGATTATCGCGGAGTTCGGCGGCGGCAGCAATGTGCCGGCAACCCAGGCTTGACGCCAAACCTACCAGTAGGTAGGATGAGCGCATGAAGAAGACATCCACGACCGCCGACGACATCCTGGCCTGCGCCCGCTCCCTGGTGATCGCGGGCGGCTACAACGGATTCAGCTATGCCGACATCGCCGAGACCGTCGGCATCCGCAAGCCCAGCATCCACCACCACTTCCCCAGCAAGGCGGAACTGGTGACCACGCTGGTCAGCCGCTACCGGGAGGAAGCGCAGGCGGGCATCGCCGGCATCGAGCACGCTATTTCGGCGCCGCTCGAGCAGCTGCGCGCCTATATCGGCTACTGGAAAGCCTGCATCGGCGACGCCAGCGCACCTTTCTGCGTCTGCGCCCTGCTTGCCAACGAGCTGCCGGTACTGCCGGAAGCGGTCGCCCTGGAGATCCGCGCCTATTTCCGCTTCCTGTCCGGCTGGCTCACCTCGGTCTTCGAACGCGGCGCGGCGCAGGGAAGCATCGTCCTGAAGGAATCCCCGCGCATCGAGGCGGAGACCTTCATGGCGACCGTCCACGGCGCCATGCTCTCGGCCCGGGCCTACGGCGACACCAGCATGTTCGCCACCATCATGGACCCGCAACTGGCGCGCCTCACGGCTGGCGCCTGAGCTTTCCCGCAAGGCGATTCGAACAGCGCCGGCACAAGCCGTCCCATCACCCTTTTTACCCCAACAATCTACCAACTAGTAGGTATATGATGAAGAACGAAACGACCATGCACGCCAACGCCACCCAGGAAAGCTGGCTCGAACCCTATTACTACGCCAGGGCGGCGTTCTCGATCGCCTGGATCGGCCTGGCAGCGGCCTTCGGCGCAGGGTTTCCGGCCATTGCCGCGGCCTTGCTCATCCTGTATCCGGCCTGGGATGCGCTGGCCAACCTGGCCGACGGCCAGCGCAGCGGCGGCATCCTGTCGAACCGGCCCCAGGCCATCAACGTACTCGTCAGCCTGGTGGTGACCGCGGCGATTGCCGCCGCCCTCCCCGACATGCACCGCGTGCTTGCCGTGTTCGGCGCCTGGGCGATCCTGTCCGGCCTCCTCCAGCTCGGCGCCGCCCTGCGCCGCCGGAAGCATAGCGGCGCCCAGTGGGCGATGATCCTGAGCGGCGCCCAGTCCGCACTGGCCGGCGCCGTGTTCATCCACCAGGCGGGTGGACAGGCCACACCCTCGATTGCCACGGTCATCGGCTATGCCGGCTTCGGCGCATTCTACTTCCTGGTCTCGGCGCTGGGCCTCAGCATCAAGGCCCGGCGCGCGTGTCGCGGCTGAGGGATAGACGAATTGAAGCACCGCACCTGCCTCGACCGACCTATGCGGCCAAGGCTGCGGGAGGCAGGCCCGCTTACTGCTCATCCTCCGGCACGTCCCAATCCTCGTATCCGAGTGGCTCACCCGCAGCCAGGTCCCACACCATGGAATGGTACTGGACGTCGAACCACTTCTTGAACATTGCTGCGCTGCGTTTCTGCGGCCACAAAGATGGATCCAGATACCACTCGACCAGGAAACTCTCGAAGAACATCGCCCAGCGGCGCTGAACCCAGCGCTGGGCGTCCTCCTGACCATCCATGATGTCGGGAACAAGGAAGGCGTTCTGGTCCTCGCGCAGTTCATCGAGCGTGACGCCCGGAGGTTCCGGGTCCACGCTGTTGACCCAGTCGAGGGCAGGCTGCCTGGGCACCAGGATGACCAGGTGGCGGTTGATCGTGAAACGTGGCGTCGAGTGCATGGGTCGGATCGGCTTGAGAAATCGGGCCATTCTAGCAGCCTGCGTGGTCGTGGGTCGGCCGGCGTCAAGCTTGATGTCTGGCACTGCCCGCATGAGCGCCGCCAAGGGCAGTGTTCACCGAAAAGTTCCCGCGACACGCGCAGTAGCGCTCCGGTGGCCCGCGGGGACTGCCGGGCGGCGCTCCAACGGTATGCGATGACGCGCCGCCCTGCAGGTACTAGTCTGCCGCGGTGACAAGCACCGGGAGCGGACAAATGAACGATCGTAAGCTGTGTGGCATCAGCGTGTGCATCACGTATGTCGTGCTGAGCATTCTCTGCCTGTCCCTGGCGCTGTCCGGGCTGATCCCCTTCGCCGGACTCCAGCGCTTCCTGATCGACCTGCCGATCATCCTGCAGGTCCGGGTCGCGGATGCGATCGGTCTGGGGCCCGTGCTGAACCTGCTGTCCTGCATGGTTCACTGGAGCGCACCCTACGTGGCCCTGCTCATTCCCACCTTGTATGGGCTGTACTGGATCGGCTGGTGGATCAAGCGCTTCGACGAGGATATCTGAGGATTGCGCCCGGCTCGGCGCGTCATTTGCGCGACCGTGTCCTGCCGCCCCCTGCGCCGGCGGGCACGCCCGCACGCGGCGGAGCAAGCGAGGCCCGCCGGGTCAGGCTGACCGGAAATTCGCGCACCACCTGGCGCCGGCCGCCGTCGCACAGGTTGAGCAGCTCGGCGACGGCGCTGGCCGTCATCTCGCGCCAGGGAATGCGCACCGAGCTCAAGGGCGGCGCCGAATAGGCGGCGCTGGGCGCATCGTCGTAGCCGATCACGGAGACATCGCTTGGTACGCGCAGGCCCGCTTCGTAGAAACAGGAAATCGCGCCCAGGGCCATTTCGTCGTTGGCGCAGAACAGCGCCGTGAAGCTGGTGTTCGAGGCCAGCAGTTCGTGGGCGGCCGACCAGCCCGCGCTCGAGGAAAAGTCGGCCTCGCTCACCCACATGGCGCCGGTGTCGATACCGGCGCCTTCCAGCTCGCACATGAAGCCTTCGATGCGCTCGACGTTGTCCTGCACCGCCCAGGGGCCGGCCAGCACGGCGATCTCGCGGTGTCCCTGTTCGAGCAGCGCCCGCGCCGCCAGGCGTCCGCCCAGCACGTGGTCCACCGTGAAGCACTGCTCGGGGATGCTCCCTATGGCGTAATTCAGCGCGACCAGGCGGCGGCGCCGCTCGCCGAACAGCGCCAGGTCTTCGTCCTGCAGGGGACTGGTGAGCACGATCACCCCGTCGCAGCCGCGTTCGAGCAGCAGGTTCACGCCGTCGACCGCTTCGCGCCGGGCCTCGCCCTTGCCGGTGCCGAAGCCGATCATCATGTGCAGGCCGGCGGCGCGCAGCTCGGCGTCGATGATCTTCAGGATGGCGGTATAGAAGGTCCCGGACAGCATCGGGATGTACACCCCGATCATGCGCGAGCGCCCGTAGAGCAGCGAGCGCGCCGTGTGCGAGGGCCGGTAGCCCAGCGCGTCGATGGCCTGCCTGACCCGTTCCAGCTTGTCGGGCGAGACCGATCCCTTGCCGCGCACCACGCGCGACGCGGTCCCGGTCCCCACCCCCGCCATGCGGGCCACATCCTTGATCGTCGCCACGGTCCTCCCCTGCTTCTTCTGCAGTTAACGTAGCACAGTCTGGATGGCGCGCGCCGGAATGTCCACCGCCGTCTCGACGCCGTCGATCATCAGGCGATAGCGCTGGGCGCCGTCGGTGCGGTTCATCACCACGATCGCCAGGGCGCCGTCCGGATTGCGGAAGGCGACCGTGTCCAGCGTGCTGCGGCTGGTGGTGGCGCCCACGCGCCGGGCGCCAGGCTTGATGTAGCGGGTGAAGTGGCCCATGTAGGCGTAGCTTGGCGTGAAGACCAGCTGTCCATCGTCGCTAGCATGCAGCAGCGCGAAGCAGTAGTTGCCCACGTGGTTGGGGCCACCGCGGCTGTCGAGCAGCATGTTCCAGTCGATCCAGCCGGCCGCGCCGGCGTTCAGGTCGGCCATGATCTCGCTGCCGTAACGCTCGCCGTTGGCCCAGTCCTGCAGGCGCGCCGGATCGAACTTCTCGACGGTGGCCTCGGTCATCAGGAGCGGCACGTCGGGGTACGCCGCGTGCACGGCGGCGACGTTGCGGTGCATCGGCTGGCCCTTGGCCCAGGTCTCGTACCAGTGAAAGCCGATGCCCCAGACATAGGGCCGCGCCTTCGGGTCCGACAGGATGTGGGCGGCGCGCTGCGGCAACAGGTCGCGGTTGTGGTCCCAGACGATGATCTTCTTGTCCTTCATCCCGGCCCGCGCGAGCGCCGGCCCGAGGTGGTCGCCCAGGAAGCGCGTCTCTTCCTCGGCGGTGTAGATCATCGACTCCCAGCGCTGCTTGGCCATCGGTTCGTTCTGCACCGACAGGCCCCACAGCGGAATGCCCGCCTTCTCGTAGGCCTGGACGAACCTGACGATGTAATTCGCCCACAGGTCACGGTTCTCCGGCAGCAGGCTGCCGCCCTGCAGCATGTTCCGGTTGGACTTCATCCAGGCCGGCGCGCTCCATGGGCTGGCGAAGACGCGCATCTGCGTTCCCTGCGCCCTGGCGGCGGCAAGGGATGCGCGCAGCAGCGGCACGCGGTACCGCATGTCGTGCTCGATGCTGAACGAAGCCAGGCTGCGGTCGCCGTCCTTGACGTAGGTGTAGCTGCCGCTGCTGAAGTCCGAGCTGTGGATCGTCGTTCTCAGCACGTTGTAGCCCAGGCCTTCGCGGGGGTCGAAGTAGGCCTTCAGGTAGGCCTGCTGCGCGCTGGGGGTGAGCTTCGCATAGACCTCGGCCACCGCATCGGTCACGGCGCCGCCGAAGCCGAACACCTCCTGGTAGCGCTGGCGCGTATCGACAAACACCGCGGTCTCGGTTTCCATCGGCTGCCCGGCCGGGCGCGGCGCGCCGAGCGTCTGCGCCGCGAAACGCTGGCCGCTTCCCTGCGCCGTGGTCACCACCTGCCAGGCGGCGCCAGTCCCCTGCGCGCCCGCTGCCGCACCCATCATCGTCAGGGCCACCCCGCACACCACGCGCATCGCGTTTCGTCTCGTCGTCATCCGGTCTCCTTTTCTTACAGTTTGTAGTTCACGCCGAACAGGACCTGGCGGCCGTAGGTCGTGTAGCGCTCGGGCGCATAGGCGCCGCTGGCGAAGGGGCTGCCCTGCTTGGTCTGGTAAGGCTCGTTGCCCAGGTTGTTCACCTGCAGCATGAAGGACAGGTTCTTCCACGGTCCGCTCTGGAATTCGTAGCCCAGCTGGATGTCGATCTGGTCCTCCGCCATGATCTCGCTGAAGGCGCGCTGGGCGAACAGGCCCGTGACCTCGCCGCGGAAGGCGGAGCGGTAACGCTGTGCCACGCGCGCCGAGAAGCCGTGCTTTTCGTAGAACAGCGTGATGTTGCGGACCACGCCGGACAGGCCCGGCAGCTTCTCGGTGGTGCCCGGGCCGTTCGGGCTGATCGAGCTCTCGGTGCCGGAGACGCTGGCCTGCACGCCGAATCCGTCCAGTGGCTGCCACAGCATGCCGAACTGCAGGGAGCCGCTGAGTTCGACGCCACGCACGAAACCGCCCTGCCCGTTGGCCGGCTGGTTGATGGTGCCGATATTCGTCAAGGGCACCACGGCGCTGGAGTTCGGGAAACCGGTGAAGTCGAAGGGGCGCTGCTGGTTGTAGATGTAGCTCTTGAGGTCCTTGAAGAAGTAGGCGGCCGATACATAGCTGCCCTTGCCCAGGTAGTGTTCGAGCGAGAGGTCGAAGGAGTTCGCGCGCCACGGCTCCAGCTGC
Organism: Pseudomonadota bacterium; assembly: GCA_040758275.1. GTDB lineage: Bacteria > Pseudomonadota > Gammaproteobacteria > Burkholderiales > Burkholderiaceae_D > Telluria. The sequence goes on along the minus strand of JBFLVV010000018.1, from coordinate 60,285 downwards.
GGATTGCCGCCGCTGCCGTTCCACATGCGTGTGGTCTGGTCGACGCCCGCGGACACGCCGGCACGCATGTCCGACATGCGCGGCCGCGCCACGGTCTTGGCCACGCCCATGCGCATATACGTGTCGTGCAGGTAGTGGCCGAGGTCGAAGTTCAGGTTCACGCTCGGCAGGACGTCGTGGTAGGAATGGTCGGCGGAGAGCGGCGTGATCACGTTGTTGCTCACCGCCTTGCCCTGCGCATCCTGGTTCACGTGCACGTACTGCACGCCGACGTTCCCGCGCAGCGGCACATTGCCGAGGTCGGTGTCGATGCCCAGGCGCAGGTAGCCGATGGCCTGCTTCTCGCTCACCGCCCAATCCTGCTGGGCCACGTCGGTGTCGACCGGTCGCTTGTCGTAGAACCGGTCCAGCGCCGCGCGCGGGTCGAAGGAGAGGACGCCGGGAATGCCGGCCCAGGCCAGAGACGTGGTCGGCTGGATGATGTCGGCCGGGACGGTCGTCAACGCGCGCCCGTTCTTCAGCCAGTAGGTCTGCGAGACGTCTTCGTGCGACTTGTCGCGCTTGGAGTAGCTCAGGCCCGCCTGCACATTGCTGAAGAAGCCGTCGAGCTCCCCGCGGACGTTCAGCTTCGCCGCGCCCAGGCGGTCTTCCACGCGCGGATGGTGCATGGTGGCGTCGTGGCCCCAGCCGCCGACGTCGGCCAGCTTGATGATGCCAGGGTTGGTGAAATCGACGCTCGGCGTGAACTGCGGCAGGCCGGCGCCGACCGGGATGCGGAATTTGAAATCGTTGTCGGTGACGCCGGAATTGGCCGGCCCCAGGCCGGCATAGGTCTCGGAGGTGGTTTCGCGGCGCTTCGCGGTGGAGTACGACAGGTCACTGTCGACCGACCAGCGGTCGTCCAGGCGCAGCTTGGTGTTCCAGCCCAGGGCGCCCATCTCGTCGCGGCGCTCGTTGTAGTCGTTGCGCACGATCGGTTCCAGGTTGACCAGGCTGCCGCCGGTGAGCAGGCGCACGCCGCCGATGTTCTCGACGAGTGGATCGCGGTAGGTGACCGCGCTCCACTGGTGCGAGTTCCACATCATGCCGCGCATGACCTCTTCCTGGTCGAACTGCGAGTAGTACAGGTCGAGGGTCGAACGCAGGTCGCGGTTCGGCTTCCAGTCGACGACCGCCATCAGGCCGTCGCGCACCTGCTTGCGCGAGGTCGAGGTGACTTCGGCGCCCTTCAGCGCGACCACGTCTTCCATCCCGGCCGGGAGATTGTTCTCGGCGCCCCACCACCAGGACTTGTATTCCTTCTGCTGGCCCGGCGTATCGAGGTGGGCGTAGCCGATGGCCAGGCCCAGGGTATTGTTCAGGTACTGGTCGATGTAGGACACCGACACGCGCTTGCCGCGGGTCGACCAGCCGCTATTGAGTTCGCCGTTGCTGTTATGTTCGCCGCGCACGTTGACGGCGATGGTGCGGCCCTTGCGGTCGAGCGGGCGCACGGTGCGCAGGTCGATGGTGCCGGACAGGCCGGCCGCCGTCATGTTGGCGTCCGGCGTCTTGTAGACGACCACGCCGCTGAGCAGTTCGGACGGATACTGGTCGAACTCCGCGCTGCGGTCATTGCTGGTGCTGGTCTGTTCGCGGCCGTTGAGCAGGGTGACGCCGAAGTCCGGCGCCAGGCCGCGCAGCGAGATCACCTGGGCGCGTCCGGCCACGCGTTGCGCGGTCAGGCCTGGCAGGCGCGCGATCGATTCCGCGATCGACTGGTCGGGCAGCTTGCCGATGTCTTCGGCGGTGATCGCTTCGACGATCGAGTCGGATTCCTTCTTGATCGCGATCGACGTTTCGATACTGCCGCGGATGCCGGTCACGACCACCTGGGATGGGGCGCCTTCCTGCGGCTGGGCCTGCGACTGGCCCTGGGCCGAAGCGCTCCACAGGCAGAGTGCGCAGGCGGCGGCGATGGGGCTCAAGCGGATTGCATGGGTGACGGCCGCATCGGCGCCACGGGCGTTGCGAAATCGAGTCATGTGGGTCTCCTGAATTGTTATTCTGTGTCTTATTTTGGAAACGTTGCCAAATGAGGGCGCCAATTGGGAACGTCTTGCTGCCTTGTTTCACTGCACACTTGCCGGCACAGATGGAAACGTTGCCAAATAGCTGGAAAATTTTTTGGAAACGTTGCCAACCTGCCGGGCTCATTATTACGCCGCTGTGAATACGCTGTCAATGCAATTCACATCGGCTGTCGTGTTTCATCGCGTGCCGCCCCAGGTGAAGGTAGCGACGCTCGTGCCCGGCAGCGTATAGCGGAAGCTCTGCCCTTTCATGCGGACTGAGAAGGTCTGTTCCGTTGGCGCGCCATTGGCCACGACGAGGGCGAGCGAACCGTCGCGGTTGCGAAAGGCCACGTTCGACAGTTCCCCTGCCGCTTCGCTCGACTGGACGCGCTGCGCGCCCGGCAGGACGAAGCGGCTGGCGTGGGCAAGCGCGTAATACTCCACGTTGCGCGTCACTTCGCCGGTACGCGAATCGATCGTCACGACGCCGCGGCAATCCCCGCAGCCACCGAGGTGGGGTCCATCCTTTTCGTCCAGCGCCAGGTTCCACAGCAGGACGCCGCGCGCCCAGCCGCGCGTGGTATCGATGATGAGGGTCCGGGTGAAGAACATCAGGTTCTTGGCCCAGTCCATGGCCCAGCGTCCGCCCGAGCACTCCGTGAACCAGGTATCCTTGTCCGGGAACCGCGCATGCACCTGGGCCTGGACCGCCACATTGCCCGCATAGCAGTGCCAGGCGACGCCGCTGACATATCTGGCGGCGGCCGGATCGGCCAGCACGGCCGTGGGTGACTGGGGTTCGTCCCAGTTGTGGTCCCAGTCGAAGACTGTGGTGCCGGGGTGCTCGCGCGCCAGCAAGGGGCCGAGGTGCCCGCCGATAAAAGCGGCGCGGCTCGGTGGGTCGACGCGCATGCCCGGGTAGTTGTCAGGCTCGAAGTGCGGCTCGTTCTGCAGCGTGAGCGCGAAGATCGGCACGCCCTCTTTCTGCATCGCGCCCACGTAGCGGCCCAGGTAGCGGGCGAAGGCGTCGTAGGCTTCCGGCTTGAGCTTGCCCTTGATCAGGCTGTCGCTGCTCTTCATCCAGCCCGGCGCGCTCCAGGGCGAGGCCATTACCTTCAGCTGCGGATTGATCGCCAGCGCCTGCTTCACGGTCGGCAGCACGGTGGCGCGCTGCGGGTCGATGGAGAAGCGCTTCAGTTCCGGATCGCTCTCGCCGGCCGGCATGTCGTCGAAGCTGTAGTGGCTCTGCGAGAAATCCGAGGCGCCGATGGTCAGGCGGGTGAAGGACATCCCGAGGCCGGGATTGCGGCCGAACAACTCGCGCATCAGGTTCTCGCGCTGCGCCGGCTTCATGCGCTGCTGGATGAGAAAGGCCGAGGCATCGGTGATCGAGGCGCCAAAGCCCTGCATTTCCTGGAAGCGCTGGTCGGGATCGATGTCGATCACGGTGGCCGCCGGCTCCGCGCGGCTGAACTTTGCATCAGGGGCGCGTGCCATCAGCTTGGCCTGGTCGCCGGTGGTCAGCCAGGCCTGGACGGCGCCGGCTGCTTCCTCGGCCATGGCATGGGAATGGATGGCGCCCAGCAGTACCGTCAAGACGGCGCTGCGGAGCATCAGGGCGGGTTTGGTCATTGTCGTGGGTCTCCTCTCATTCGCACGCAACCTGAAATTGGAAACGTTGCCAAATGAATATAGCACGCTTGAGTGGACACATGGAAATCAAAAACCGCATTTGCGCGGCTGTGTTAAGTTCGTTTTCACCTATCCGCTCACGCCACTCACAGGAGAAGACGCAGGATGAATCGTTTCAAGGAAAAGACCGTACTCGTCACAGGCGCTGCTTCCGGCATCGGCTTTGCAAGCGCCCGCCGCTTCCTCGACGAGGGCGCGCGCGTGGTCATGCTCGATATCGATGAAGCCACGCTTCGGAAAGCGGCTGCCGGGCTTCCGCACGACCGTGTGCTGGTGCAGGTCGGCGATACGGCCGACAAGGCCACCGCCGTCGCCGCCGTCAAGGCGGCCGTCGACACCTTCGGCAGGCTGGATATCCTCATCAACAATGCCGGCATGGCGACCGAGGGCGACATCATGCACACGAGCGAAGAAGACTTTGCACGCGTCATGGCGGTCAACGTGGCCGGCTACTTCCACATGGCCAAGGCGGCGATGCCCGAACTCGTTAAGACGCGCGGCTCGATCGTCATGACCTCCTCGGTGTCGGGGCTGGGCGGAGACTGGGAGCTGTTCGCCTACAACACCTCGAAGGGCGCCGTCAGCAATATGGTGCGCGCGATGGCGATGGATGCGGCCAAGGATGGCGTCCGGGTGAACGCAGTCAATCCGAGCTTCACGACCACCCGGATGACCGAGGATATGGTGAACGATCCCGAACTGGTCGCCGAGTTCAGGAAGCGCATGCCGCTCGGGGCGCCTGAGGATCCCGAGGGCGTTGCGGCGGCGATGGCGTTCCTGGCGAGCGAAGACGCGCGTCTCATCACGGGTGTGAACCTGCCGGTGGATGCGGGGTTGATGGCGTCTAATGGACAGCCGCACCAGTAATCCAATCCGGACGGCCCCGCAGGCCGCATTGGCCCAACAATTGCAGCGACCTGGCTGGAACCCACGGTTCTCGCCGCTGAATCCAGGCTGCACCGAACCCGTTACGCATCCATGACACGCCGCAAGCCGGGCTCTTGCGTGAATCACGGGCCGGCCATGCTGCCAGTGCCGGCGGCAGGCTGGCGCTGGTCAAACGAATCGAACCACTCCGGCGCCGAGGGGGCGCGTCAGGACTCCGGGCGAGGATCGGCACTGTTCAGGTCTCGCCCCCCATCCGACACGGCCGCCGCCCGCTCGGTGCCCATGCTGTCCGACAGCGATCTGCGATCTTCCTCGTCGGCCTCCGGCGGATCGAGCATGTCGGCGAGCATCGCCTCCAGTTCGGGCGTATCCCAGGGCAGGCCGTTGCGCTCCCTGGTATGAATGTAGTGCCTGATCTCGCTGTCCTGCTCCGAGCTCAAGGGCAGGCCGCGAAACGTGTTTGCAGGTTCGGGCGTCATCATGATTTCTCCCAGGATGTGGCGATCGGCATCCCGAGCCTACGCCCATTGCCTGTTCAATGGCGCGCTGCACGCAGGCCGCCCCCGCGGGCGCCGCTCATGCAGCCGCGTGGCCGATGAAGAACCGCAGCATCTCCTCGCTGGCATTGGGTCCGCGCGCATCGGTGCAGCTGCCACACGGGTCGCCACCCGACCAGGCATGCCCGGCGCCATGCACGGTCCATTGCTCGGCCACTACGCCGCCCGTGCTCTCGCGATGCACATGGCGGGTGAAAGCACGCCCGGCGCTGCAGCCGGACTCGGCCACCGTGGCGACGCCGGCTTCCCTCGCCTGTCCACGCGCCGCATGGCTGTCGAGGGCCTGGCGTATCACGCCGCTGCCGTTGCTTCGATGGACCGTGCGGTCGGCATCGCCATGGAAGACGATGACGGGCACGACGGCATTCGGCCCGGGCCGCGCCGGCGCGAGCGGATCGGCTGCCTTGCGCATCGCCTGCAGCGCGCTGGCGTCGCAGCCCGCGCTGCCATGTGGCAGTCCGGAATGACAGCCTACTGCGCTGAACAGGTCGGGATACGTACGCCCCAGGATGACTGCCATGGCGCCGCCTGCGGACAGACCCGCGACCACGACCCGCCGGGGATCGGCCGCATGTTCGGCCAGGATGCGCCGGGCGAGTCCCGCGATCAGCGCCGGTTCGCCTTCGCCGCGCCGTTGATCCGCCCGATCGTACCAGTTCCAGCACCTGTTCCAGTGCGCGCTGCAGGACTGTTCGGGATACAGCACCAGGCAGCCATGCTCCTCGGCCAGTGCATTCATGCCGGTGCCGGCGGCAAAATCAGTGGCATCCTGTCCACAACCGTGCAGCATCACGATCAGGGGCATGGACCCACGCTCGCCGCCGGGAATGAACAGGCGGTAGTGGAGCGCGCGCTCGCCATCCTCGTGGTAGCCGTAGGTGAACCGGCTGCCGGAAATGGGCTGAACGGGCCCACCGGCCCAGGGCATGGCCAACGATGACCAGGCGTCGAAAAAAGGTTTGAACATGGTTCGCTTTCCCCAATGAGGTGACGACAAGGTGTCGTCCGAACGGAAGCGGCGGCGCGACCGCATGGTCGGCGCCGCCGCGAGGCATGCCCCCCGGGGCCGGGGGGAGTAGTGAAGATCAGCGTGCCGTCGACGCAGCCTTGCTGCCGGCCTGGCCGTTGCCGCCTTGCTGGTTGCCGGCATTGCGCGGCTGGCCGACCGGGCCTTCGGGTTTCGCGCCCGCTGCGCCGCCTTGCAGCCCGTCCAGGAACTGGGCGCCCATTCGGGCGCCGCGCTCGGCTTCCTGCATGAACGACTCGCGCGAGTTCTTCATGGTTTCTTCCTGCTGGCGCAAGCTTTTGTCGGTTTCTTCGGCAGACACGCGTGTGACTTCATCGGCCAGGGCGCGCGCGGTACGGGAGGTTTCCTGCACATGCTGCTCGCTCGCGCGCGTCAGGTCGACCTGGGTGCTGGCGGCAAGCTGCGACAGCTGCTGCTGGTAGGCGCGCAGCCTGTCGGTGGCGGGCTGGGCGCGCGAGGCCGCCGCCGACAGTGCGTCGGCGGGACGGTCGACGGTCAGCATGCGCTGGGCGGTGCTGGTGGCTTCCTCGAGCATGGTCTGGCCCAGCTGCATATTCAGCTGGAAGACCTGCTGGAAGGAGCGCGAGACGGTCTGCGACAGCTCGTTCAGGAAGGCGGTCTGTGCTTCGATATGCGAACGCACGGCGGGATTGACGGATTGGGGGAACGGATACATGGAGTACCTTTCAAGGAATGGAATGAGATGGGCATGCGAGCGCCGGACGCAGTGCGTTGACAAGTCTGGCGGGAATGGCAGCACGGCAGGTGCCGTCTGGGAGAGGACGATCAGGGTAGATCGCGTTTGACCTTCACACTATGCGCTCTTTTCCGCGTCTGTGCGGCCAAACCTCACATCTATTTTCGGGCAATAGCACGCGGCAATATATTGCCCGGAGGAGGCTCCGCCATGGCGCGCCCATGACGGCGGGAGTCCAGCGATATTGAATCGAATGCCAAACGCAGGTGCTCCGGTCTCAGGCGACATGGAACAGGACGGCGACATAGTGACAGGCGCTGCCGGCGAGAACGGCCAGGTGCCAGATCCCGTGGCCGTTGCGCACCTTGTGGTCGGTAGCGTAGAACACGATGCCGCCCGTGTAGAACAGCCCACCGGCCGCCAGCCAGGCAAAGCCGGCGCGGCCGAGCGCATCGACCAGGGGCCCGACAGCGAACAGGGCAAGCCATCCCATCGCCAGGTAGACGACGAGCGACACGACGCGCGCGCCCCTGGCCCAGCAAAGCTCCTGGACAATCCCGAACAGGGCCAGCGACCACACCACCCCGAACATGGTCCAACCGAGTGTCCCGCGCAGCGTCACCAGCGTGAACGGCGTATACGTGCCCGCGATCAGGAGATAGATGGCGCAATGGTCCATCTTGCGCAGCACGTTCTTGGCCGCGCCGCGCATGCCATGGTAAAGGGTGGATGTCAGGTACAGGATCAGCAGCATCGACGCGTAGACGCTGCAACTGGCGATCTTCCACGGATCGCCTCCTTGCGCCGCCAAGAGGACCAGGCACATACCGCCGACGGCCGCGAGCACCGCACCCACGCCGTGGGAGATGCTGTTGAAGCGTTCACCGTCATCCATGAGGCCCCATCATACCCGGAGCGGGAGGTGGCGGCGCACGTCCGGGCGACGGATCATTTGCCGGTATGGCGCCGGTAGTCGGCTCCCGCGGATTCGATCAGCGTCCTGGCCGGCTGCGATCTCCAGTGCCGGGAAACATAGATGTCGTGCTCCTCCTGCTCCCCTGGTGCTTGCGCGGCGTCAGGCTGGTCGACGATTCCGGTGCCGGCGCCATGACCGGGTGATGCCTGTTCCAGCTGCTCCCACCTGATCCTGACGCGCTCGATGACGGCGCGGATCTCTTCCCGGCTGGCGCCGCGCTGCGCCAGGTAGGGGACGATCTCCTGCGCAATCGCCCCCCACTGGACGAAGGTCTTGCTTGGAAATTCCAGGACTGTATTCATCGCTCTGTCCGCGTGGTCGAAGTGGGCTCACGTCACTATGCGCCCTGTCGTCTGCGTACAGGAGAAAAAAGTGTAAGCATTTCCATTGAAGCAGTGGAGCTGGCGACAGTCATGCACCTGCGAGCAGCATCGTTCCCATGCGGGCGGCGTCCACCGGCCTGCTGAAGAAGTAGCCCTGCCCTTCGCCACAGCCGTGCAGCTTGAGGAAATCGAGCTGCGCCGCGTTCTCGATGCCTTCGGCAATGACACGCTGGTGCAGGCTCTTTCCCATGCCGATCACGGCGCTCACGATCGCCCCGTTGCCATCCGTGTTCCCATCGATCGCCCTGACGAAGGACTGGTCGATCTTGAGCACGTCGATCGGAAATTCGTTCAGGTAGCTCAGGCTGGAATAACCGGTGCCGAAATCGTCCACGGCGATCTGCACGCCCATCGCCTTGAACTTCGCCAGCAGGCGGGCACTGGCCGCGACGTCGCGCATCAGCACGCTCTCGGTGAGTTCGAGCTGCAGGCAGGACGGATCGGCGCCGGTTGCCTCGAAGATCGCCAGCGCGTGGTCGAAGAAGTCGCGGTGACGGAACTCCATGGCGGATACATTGACAGCAATCGACACCGGCTCCACGCCGCTGTCCCGCCAGCGCACCGCTTGCGCACAGGCTTCGCGCAACACCCACCGTCCGAGGGGCACGACCAGTCCGCACTCCTCGGCGATGTGGATGAAGCGCTCCGGCGCCACCAGTCCCCATTCAGGGTGATTCCAGCGCAGCAGGGCCTCGACGCCGGTGATCGCCCCGCTTTCCAGGTCGAGCTTGGGCTGGTAGTGCAGTGCGAACTCGGCGCGTTCGAGGGCACGGCGCAGATTGCTTTCGATGAGTTGGCGTTCGATGGCGCGCGCATTCATGTCATGGCGGAAGAACTGGTAGCCGTTACGGCCCCGCTCCTTGGCGTGGTACATCGCGGTATCGGCATTCTTCATCAGGGCGGCGGCATCCAGGCCGTCGAGTGGAAACACGCTGATGCCGATACTCGTGGAGGTATGCAGCTGATGCCCGTCGATCAGGAAAGGCGTCGACATGGCGACCAGGATTTTCTCGGCCGCCAGCGCCGCATCGTGCGCGCGTCGCTCATCCGCCAGCAGGATGACGAACTCGTCGCCGCCATGGCGGCTGACCGTGTCCGACGTGCGCACGCAATCGAGCAGGCGCCCGGCGACGGCTTGCAGCAGGCGGTCGCCGACCGCGTGCCCGAGGGAATCGTTGATGTGCTTGAACTTGTCGAGATCGAGGAACAGCAGGGCGGGACAGGTATTGCTGCGCCTGGCCGAGGCGATGGCCTGGCTGATGCGGTCGTTCAGGAGCACGCGGTTGGGCAGGTTGGTGAGGAAATCGTGCTGGGCGAGGTGCTTCATCTTCGTGGTCAGCGCGACGGTATCAGAAATGTCCCTGAAGACCATGACGGCTCCCACGAGCTGTCCGTCCCAATCGAAGATCGGCGCTGCCGAATCCTCGATCCTCCTGCTTTTGCCATGCCGGTCCACGAGGACGACTTCGCCGTTCAGGCCATCGACCAGCCCGTCCCGCAGCACGGCTTCCACCGGATTGACGACCGGAGCGGCGCGCTCGCCGTCGACGAGGACCAGCACTTCCGCGATCGGCCGCCCCCCGGCGTCCTCGCGCTTCCATCCGGTCATCAGCTCGGCGGCGATGTTCAGGTAGTCGACCCGCCCATGCATGTCGACGGAGATCACCGCGTCGCCGATCGAGTTCAGCGTGATCTGGGCGCGTGCCTGGACCGCGTACAGCTTCTGCTCGACCTTCATTCGCTCGATGACGTTGCGCAGGGATTGCGGCACCAGGTTGTTGTCGAAGTAGCCCTTCGACAACCAGCCCTGGGCGCCGCGCTGGACCGCTTCCCGGCCGTCATGCTCTTGCGCGAGCGAGCACAGCGTCATGATCGGCGTATGACGCGCCGCCGCATAAACACGCTCGAAGCTTGCGAGGCCCTGGCTGTCCGGCAGACCCAGGTCCAGCAGGATCGCATCGATCCCACGCTGTTCGATGCGGCGCAGGCCGCTTGCCAGGGTCGGGACGTCCTCGACGGCGAAAGGGCCATCGGCGGCGCTCCCCAGCGCATGCCGCAGGGTGCGGACATCCTCGGGATCAGGCGAGATGATGAGGATCCGGTTTGACATGGTGCTTCCGGGAGGCTCCGGCACCGGTTCCGGACTTCGGGGGGCGCCTGCGGCATCCGGGCGGCTGAAATGCCCGGCAAGCAAATCGCGTTCGAACGCCAGCACCCATGCGGTCGCGTCGCCGATCGGATACTCCCTGCGGCAGCCGGTCGACTTGCAACGGACATCGACATAACCCTTTACCGGCAACAGCTCGTCGCTGGCGGGATCGGTGAGATCCACTTCGAGCAGTTCAAAATCCTCTGGATCGATCGAGCGTACGCGGAGGACTTCCAGGTACCGTCTCGTTTCATCGGCTTCGATCAGTCCCATGGGTGGCTCCTCCTGGCCGCTCGGCGTCAAGACAGTTCATGCTAACACGATGCACCTGCTGCCGCATGCATCGCGCGCGGCCGTCCCGTGTGTGTGCGGCCGGATGGGAGTACACTGTATGACAGGCTCCGCGAATACGCGGCGGCCCTACCCTTCCTTGCCGTCTTGCCGCTGCGCATCGCAGACGGCTTCCTGTCGGCCAGCATCGGCCCGCACGCTGCGGGCTGTACCAGGCACGCACGCACCGCGCTTCCCGATCGGCATCGACCATGCGAACGCATCAGACGCTACCGAAGCGCCGGCCGGCGTGCTTCCAATCAATGGCAGCAGGAGGACATATGCGACACACCCTGACGGCGGTCTTCGATGACCGCGGCAAAGCCCAGCTGGCGCTGGCCGAACTACTGGCCTGCGGATATCCGGCTGCGGATGCAGTCCTCACGACCGTAGCCGGGGTCGGCGCCGCAAGCCCCGACGGCCCGCCCGTTCCCGCATGGCGGGAGCGCCCCGGGGCGTCGAGCGCGCGCCTGCTCGCCCGCCTGGCCGGTCTTCCGGACGGCCGCCGGACGGTGACCGGGTCACGGCCGCGTGCACCGGACAGCCATGTCCTCACGCTGTCGACCGATTCGGCCGAGGACGCGGAACGTGCGGCTGGCCTGATTTCCGGGTTCATGATCGGCAGTGAGGACCGGGAACCGGCGCTGCCGGCAGGACACTGTCCCGACATGATCTTCCGGCATGTCGGCCAGAGCGCCGGCGCCGCTGACGCCGCGCAGGCGGCCTGCCGTTTCGGCCACGACATGCACGGGAACGAGCGCTACCGCAACCGCGCTTGGCGCGAGGCGAACGCCGACCTGAAGGTGCTGTGGGAAGCACGCGGCCCGCAGCAGCCCGGCTGGGAAAGTTCCGAAGCGGCGGTACGGCTCGGCTGGGACAGCACCAGCCCGGAGATCGACGACGACAGCTACTATCGCAGCCACTGGAGGACGCGCCATGCCGGCAGCGCGGAGGGCGCCGGCGCCGCGCGCGGTCCCGCTTCGGCTGCACCCGCCCCTGTGCCCGGGGACACGCCGGCACGCAGGCATCCAGGTGAACCCACGGCCTGGGAGAACTTCATGGACGCCATCAGGCACGGCTGGAGCAGGACGAGGATTGGCAATGATATGGACGAGGCCGACTACCGCCGGCATCATGCCAGCGCCTACCCCGGCACGAACTACGACGACCTTGCTCCGGTCTATCGCTATGGCCATCACCTGCGCAGCAGGAGCATGTTCGCGGGACAAGGCTGGGATGAGGTGGAAGTCGCCTTGCGGGCCGAATGGGAGCGCGGTCACAGGGAGGGAAAGCCGTCGACCTGGGACGAGATGAAGGCTGCCCTGCATGCCGGATGGGACCGGGAGAGGACCTGAGCGGCCCGGGCGCCGCGGGCCCGCCTGTCGACCCGGCTCGCGATCCCGAAGCGATGCGCAAGCGCCTCCCGGATCAGGGCAAGCTCCTCCCGTTGCCTTCCTTTCCGCGCATTTCACCAATTTCCTATATAGTCCCGTCGACAAGGAAGAAAGCACAATGAAAATGACAAACGAAGTCACACTCGACGGTGACGTGTATTGCTTCGAAGATGCAGAGCGGTTCGCCGAAGCGCGTGCGTGGATCGATGCGAATGGCTGCGATACCGCGCGGTTCCGAAGCGTATTCCCCGATGCGCGCCCCGTGAGTACCCACCCCTACGGTTCCGGCACCCCGCGTGGTAATTAGACCGGAACCTTAACATGTCTTCATCGATGGCGTAGTTTGTCAGCGCCCCTGCCGGCCCCGAGTCGCGTCCGCAACCGGCTGCCCGAAGTCGGGCATCCCATCCGCCCGCCAGGTGATCACCTGTGCCCGCGTATGGCGGTTCGGATCGTGCAGGGGATCCCCCTTGATGTCGCGGTAGCCGCGGGCGTGGTACACCAGAATGTCCGTCTTGCCATCGGGGCTGGTGGTGAACGCATTGTGGCCCGGACCATACTGACCGGTCGCGGCGCTGCTCTGGAACACGGGCAGCGGCGACTTGGTCCATGCGGCCGGATCGGTCAGGTCGGCAGAGGCAGCCGCACTCAGCATGCCGAGGCAGTAGCTGGCATCGGTGGCGCTCGCGGAATAGGTCAGGAACACCCGGCCGTGCCGGACCAGGGCCGCGGGAGCCTCGTTGACGTGCTGTCCTTCCTTCTCCCAGGGATATTCGGGCGTGGTCAACATGGTGGCCGGGCCCGTGATCGAGAGCGGCGTGTCCATGCGGGCGATGTACACGGCGGTCATGTGGCGATCGGCCGCCAGCGGGCGCTGGGTCCATGACAGGTAGCGCTGCCCGTTGACCGTGAAGGTGGTTGCGTCGAGCGCAAACGATTCCCAGCCCGTCTTCAGCTGTCCGCGTTCGATCCACTGCCCTTCCAGCGGATTGGCCGCTGCATTCTCGAGCACGTAGAGGCGGATGTCGAACGGCGCGTCGGCGCGGCCGGCCGTGAAGTACAGATACCATTTGCCGTCGATGTGATGCAGCTCCGGCGCCCAGATATGGCTGCTCATCGGCCCGTTCGCATGCTTGCGCCAGACGACCTTTGCCTCAGCCTTGCCCAGGTCGTTCAGGTCGCGGGTGCGGCGCAGCTCGATCCGGTCGTATTCGGGAACGGTGGCGGTGTAATAGTAATAGCCGTCCGCGTGCAGGGTGACGTGCGGATCGGCGCGCTGCTGCACGAGCGGATTGGCGAAGCCGGGGGCGGCGGAAGCGGGCAAGGCCAGGGCAAGCGCCAGGGCAAGGATGAACCGGAAAGCTCTCGTCATGTGCGGGTCCGTGGATGGCATGGATTGCCCATGATACGGCGCCACGCAGGCACCGAACCAATCACTTTTTTGGTGCGAACGATACCGCTTCAGTAGATCTCGGAGGCCGCCAGCCTCACCTGCTTGAGCAGCAGCTCGGCGCCTGGCGACAGCAGATGCTCCTGTTGCCGGATGATGCCGAAGGCGTCCATCGTGCAGGGCAGTTCGATCGGCAGGACGCGCATCACGTTCAGCGACGCATAGTACTGCGCCACCTCGAGCGGCATTACGTGCAGCGAATCGGTCTGCTGCAGCAGCGTGGTGATGAGCAGCAGCGCGGTGGTGTCGACCACGTTAGCGGGCGGCTGCAGGCCGGCGCGGCGGAACATCATGTCGAAGCGGTGGCGCAGGATGCTGCCGGGCGGCGGCAAGATCCAGGGCCGGTCGACGATGTCCTCCAGGCGCAGGTCCTTCGCCTCGAGCAGTGCGTGGCCGGGGCGGACCACCGCGCAAGCCGGTTCCTCGGTCAGCTCCTCGTACACCAGGCCGCTCGAATCTTCCTTTTCCAGGATGCGGCCGATCATGAAGTCGAGCGTGCCGCGCTGCAGCTTGTCGAGCAGGACGTTGCTGGGTTCGAGGTGCACGCCGATGCGCAGCAGCGGGGCCTGCTCCTTGATGCGCGCGATCGCGCGTGGCAGCAGCGCCATCGCAGGCGACATGATCACGCCCACCTCGACCTGTCCGGACAGGCCGGCCTTGAGCGCCACCAGGTCGTCGTGCGCCAGTGCGAGGCTGGTGAGCGCCATGCGCGCGTGGCGGATCATGGTTTCGCCGTAGATGGTCGGCTCCATCCCGCGCGGCAGGCGCTCGAACAGGCGCACGTCCAGCATCTCTTCCAGATCCTTGATCTGCTTGGACGCCGCCGGCTGCGTCATGTGGAGTTCCTCGGCCGCGCGGTGGATGTTGCGGTAGTCGTCCAGTGCGATCAGGAGGAGCAGCTGGCGCGTCTTGAGGCGCGCCTTCAGGAACCAGTTCGGGTTAGTTGTATCCATCAGAAAATAATATCAGTATCGATATCACTTCGATAGAAAAAACTGTTCAGCAGCTATCACTTGCAGCCCGGTGACGGATTGGCGGCCGGCCCTTCGGCCGTTTGCGCGACCGGCAGGATCTTCCCGTCCGGGGCATAACGCAGTTCCTCGACCGCCACCGAGCGGCGGTATTCGCCGCCGGTCGGCAGCTTGCCGTTATGGTAGAAGATGTAGGACTTGCCATTGAACTCGACGATGGCCTGGTGGATCGTGTTGACGTTGCTGTTCTTCTCCATGATCACCCCGCCCCACGACCACGGACCAGTGGCCGTCGGGCCGCTCATCACCACGGTCTCTTCGGGGAACTTGTGCGAGTACGAGAGGTAGTAGGTGCCCTTGTGCTTGTGCAGGTAGGCCGCCTCGACGAAGTTGTCCAGGCCCACGGTATGGATCGGGCCGTCGAGCTCGATCATATTGGGCTTGAGCTTCGCGTACTTCATGACCGTGTTGCCCCAGTAGAGATAGGCCTGGCCGTCGTCGTCGATGAAGACGGCCGGGTCGATGTCGTCCCAGGGAATCGGCGATTCCTTGGTCATGTCGTTGGTGACCAGCGCGGTGCCGCGCGCGTCGACGAAGGGCCCGGTCGGGCTATCCGAGACGGCCACGCCGATCGCCTTGCTCTTGAGGGCGGCGTGGTCGACGGTCGAATAGAAGTAGTACTTGCCGTCGCGCTTGACGATGTCGGAGGCCCAGGCGTCGCGGCCGGCCCACTTGAAGGTGCTGTAGCGCAGGGGCGAACCGTGGTCGACCCACTTCTTCATGTCGCAGCTGGAGTACACGCGCCACTCGTTCATCACGTATTCCTTGCCGCCGACCGGGGCTTCGTCCTTGCCGACGTAGACGTAGACGCGACCCTTGTCGACTAGCGCCGCCGGGTCGGCCGTGAAGATGTCCTTCACGATGGGGTTGGTGGCCAGGGCCGCAGGTAGGGCCAATGCAGCGGCCAGTCCGGCCACGAGTGCGGACATCTTGTTCATCACGTCTCCCTAAATTTATTAGCTTTGCTTCTGACGGAAACCCATCAGGCGCTGTACCACGCAGAACACGAACAGCAGCGCACCGATCACGATCTTGGTCCACCAGGAACTCAGGGTGCCGTCGAAGGCGATCAGGGTCTGGATGGTGCCGAGCACCAGCACACCCGACAGCGCACCCAGCACGTAGCCGTAGCCGCCGGTGAGCAGCGTGCCGCCGATGACGACGGCTGCGATGGCATCCAGTTCGGTGCCCTGCGCATGCAGCCCATACCCCGACAGCATGTAGAACGAGAACAGCAGGCCGCCCAGCGCCGCGCAGAAGCCGCTGAAGGCATAGACCAGGACTTTGGTGCGCCCCACGGCCAGGCCCATCATCGCGGCCGACTGCTCGTTGCCGCCGATGGCGTAGACCGCGCGTCCGAAGGACGAGTAATGCGCCATCCACACCGCCAGGAGCAGCATGCCGATCGCGACCAGGGCACCCGGCGACAGGAAGCCGCCGAGGAAGGGCAGCTGGGTCTGCGACATGGCGACGAACAGCGGATCCTCGATGGTGATCGACTCGATGCTGATCAGGTAGCACAGGCCGCGCGCCAGGAACATGCCGGCCAGCGTGACGATAAAGGGCTGCAGGCGGAAGAAGTGGATGATCGCGCCCATGGCGCCCCCAAAACAAGCGCCGCCCAGCAGCACCGCGGCGATCACGGCCACGGGTGGCCAATGCGCAACCTGCAGCAGCCAGGCCGCGACCATGGTCGTCAGCGCCAGCACCGCGCCCACCGAGAGGTCGATGCCGCCGGAGAGGATCACGACGCCCATGCCGATGGCCAGAACCAGAAGGAATGCGTTGTCGATCAGGAGATTGAGCATCACCTGCAGTGACAGGAAGCCATCGTAGGCCTGGCCGCCGGCCAGCAGCATGGCCACCAGCAGGACCACGGTGGCCGCCGAGGTGAACCAGGGGGCGTTGGTAACATGCTTCATGCCGCCCTCCTCTTCCCCAGGCTCTTGAACTGGTCGGACTGCGAGATGCAGACCAGGAAGACCACGACCGACTTGACGACCATATTGACCTCGGGCGGGACGCCCAGCGAATAGATGGTGTAGGTGAGCGTCTGGATGATCAGCGCACCGATGATGCTGCCCACCAGCGAGAACTTGCCGCCCGCGAGCGAGGTGCCGCCCAGCGTCACCGCCAGGATCGCGTCCAGCTCCAGCAGCAGGCCCGCGTTGTTGGCGTCCGCGCTCTTCACGTTGGAGCTGATCAACAGCCCCGCCATGCCGGCGCAGGCTGCGCTGAACACGTAGACGAAGACGACCAGGGCGGCGGTGCGGATGCCGGCCAGGCGTGCCGCCACCGGATTGATGCCCACCGCCTGGATGAAGAGGCCGAGCGCCGTGTGGCGCAGCAGCAGGCTAGTCACGGCGAACACCGCCACCACCACGAACAGCGCGAACGGCAAGCCGAAGAGATAGCCGCTGCCCAGGAAGAAGAAAGGCTGGTAGTAGACGGTGACGATCTGGCCGTCGGTGAGCAGCTGGGCCAGGCCGCGTCCGGCCACCATCAGGATCAGGGTGGCGACGATCGGCTGCAGGCCCAGGCCGGCGACGAGCGCGCCGTTCCACAGCCCGCACAGCAGGGCGACGCCGATGGCCGCCAGCAGCGCCAGCCCCATCGGCGTCTGCGCCACGTATTCGGGCACGCCGTTGTTGATCACCATGGTGCCGCCAATGAGCATGGAGGCCACCGTCCCGGACAGGGCCACCACGGCGCCGACCGAGATGTCGATGCCACGCGTGGCAATGACAAGGGTCATGCCGATCGCCGCCAGCATCAGCGGCGCGGCGCGGTTGACGATGTCGACCAGGCTGCTGTACAGGTGGCCGTCCTTGATCTCCAGGCGGAAGAAGCCGGGAATCAGGAGGAAGTCGATCAGGAGCAGCAGGCTTAGTGCCGCCAGGGGGCGGAAGAGCGGATGCTGGAAGACCGACGGCCTGGCCGGCCTGGCCTTCTCGAGCACCGCTTCCTTCACGGCGGCGTTCATGCGCAGCCCTCCCCGGCGATCACGTGCAGCACGGTGCTGTCGTCCAGCTCACCGCGGCCGTACTCGCCGCAGGCCTTGCGGTCGCGCATGACGACGATGCGGTCGCTCACGCGCAGCACTTCGGGCAGCTCGGACGAGATGAACAGAATCGACATGCCCTTGCGGCACAGGGTAGTAACGTAATCCATGATTTCCTGCTTGGCGCGCACGTCGATGCCGCGCGTCGGTTCGTCGAGGATCATTAATTTCGGCTCGGTGGCCAGCCAGCGCGCCAGCAGGACCTTCTGCTGGTTGCCGCCGGAAAGCGTGCCGATCGGCGTCTCGATGCTCGCCGTCTTGATCCCCAGTTGTTTGACGTAGTGGGCCGCGAGCTCCTGCTGGCGCCGCATCGGGATCGCGCGCAGTAGCCCCTGGCGCGCCTGCAGCGCCAGGATCAGGTTCTCGCGCACGGACAGGCCCAGGATGGCGCCCTCGTGTTTGCGGTCTTCCGAGCAGAAGCCGATGCCCTGTTGGATAGCGTCGCGCGGCGTGGAGAACACGCGGCTGCGGCCGTCGATCTCGATGGCGCCGCTGTCGGCTTTGTCCGCCCCGAACAGCAGGCGCGCCGTCTCGGTGCGGCCGGAACCGAGCAGGCCGGCCAGGCCGAGCAGCTCGCCCTTGCGGATCTCGAGGTCGATCGGACTCAAGACGCCCTTGCGCGCCAGCGCCTTCGTGCGCAGGAAGGTGTCAAGGTGCGTTCCTGCTTCGGCACAGGCGCTGCCGGGTTCCTCTTGCGCTTCGGCCGGCGCCCCGATCATCTTGTTGACCAGGGCCAGGCGCGACAGCTCGCTGCACAGGTACTCGCCTTCGCGCTCGCCGTTGCGCATCACGGTGATGCGGTCCGAGATCGCATAGGTCTGGTCGAGGAAGTGGGTAACGAACAGGATCGCCATGCCTTGCTCGCGCAAGCCGCGCAGCACCGAGAACAACAGCTGGACTTCGTTCTCGTCCAGGCTGGAGGTGGGTTCGTCGAGGATCAGGACCTTGTTCGAGATGTTCAGGGCGCGCGCGATCGCCACCATCTGCTGGATGGCGAGCGGATAGCTTGATAAGGGCTTGCTGACGTCGATATCGATCTGCAGGCGCTTCAGCAGTTCGGCGGCCTGGCGGCGCATGCCCCGCCAGTCGATCATGCCGAAGCGCCGCGGGTAGCGTCCAATGAAGATATTCTCGGCGACCGACAGGTTCGGACACAGGTTCACCTCCTGGTAGACCGTGCTGATGCCGAGTTCCTGCGCATCCTGGGTGGAAGTGGGCGCGATCGCGCGGCCGTCGAGACGGATGCTGCCGCGCTCGGGCTGGTAGACGCCGGTGAGGACCTTGATGAGGGTCGACTTGCCGGCGCCGTTCTGGCCCATCAGCGTGTGGACTTCGCCGGGGAACAGGCGCAGGCCCGCGTCCGACAGCGCCTTCACGCCCGGGAATTGCTTGTGGATGCCGGTCACTTCCAGGACCGGCGCCACGGTGGTCGAGGCGAGCATGACCGCCTCAGTATTTACGGTTCGGGAATTCCTTGGCCGCGACTTCAGCTGGGAACACACCCTCGTTCACGGTAATACGCTTCGGCACAGGCTTGCCCGCCTTGACCATCTGGGCGGTCTGGATCAGCTGCGGCCCGAGCAGCGGGTTGCACTCCACGGTGACGTTGAGCTTACCCTGCAACATGGCCTCGAACGCCCCGCGCACGCCATCGATCGACACCACCAGGATGTCCTTGCCCGGCTTCAGGCCCGCTTCCTCGATGGCCTGGATCGCGCCGATGGCCATGTCGTCGTTGTGCGCATAGAGCACGTTGATGTTCTTGCCTTCGGACTTCAGGAAGGCTTCCATCACCTCCTTGCCCTTGGCGCGGGTGAAGTCGCCGGTCTGCGAGCGGATGATCTTCAGCTTCGGGTTGTCCTTGATGACTTCCGCGAAGCCCGCCTTGCGGTCAATCGCCGGCGCCGAGCCAACGGTGCCCTGCAGCTCGACGATGTTGTAGCTGCGGTTCGGATTCTTCTTCTGGTGTTCGACCAGCCAGCGCGCGGCGCGGCGGCCCTCTTCCACGAAGTCGGAACCGATGAAGCTCACGTACAGCGAGGGGTCGCTGACCTTGACGGAACGGTCGGTGAGAATGACCGGGATCTTGGCGGCCTTGGCTTCGCGCAGCACCGTGTCCCAGCCGGATTCGACGACCGGCGAGAAGGCGATCACGTCGACGCGCTGGGCGATGAAGGAGCGGATGGCCTTGACCTGGTTCTCCTGGCGCTGCTGGGCGTCGGCGAACTTCAGGTTCACGCCGGCCGCCTTGGCGGCGGCCTTGATCGAGGCGGTGTTGGCGGTGCGCCATTCGCTTTCGGCGCCAACCTGGGAGAAGCCGATGGTGAGGGGTTTCTGGGCAAAGGCAGGCATCGCGACAGCGATTGCGCAGGCGGCGGCGGTACCCAGGAGGGTTCTGCGAGTGATAGTCATTACCTTGTCTCCGGTATTGTTGTTACGCAATCGTAAGACAAAGTGCGATGCTGATCCAATCATATTTATGTCTGATCGGATATCTAATTCGATATCACTTTCGTCACACCTCAGCGCAGCAGGCGTAATCCGTACAGTCCGCCGGCTGTCGAACCTGGCTTGGCCACAAAACGCACCGACAGCGCTTGCGGCTTTGCCTGCACGATGGAAGCCGGCAGCGGGTAGTCCACGGTGTAAAACTCCAGCTTGCCGTCGCCCGCGAGCGCGACTTCTGCAACCAGCACACCGTTGACCTCGACATTGAAGCGCCGCCCGGCATCAGCCTTGGCGAATGTCAGCCGCAGCAGCTTCGCCTCCCCTTTCGGGTCCTTCAGCTCGTAGCTGAACCACTTGCTGGCATGACGCCAGTGCCGCCCGCCATTCACCCCGGCCTCGCTGCCCTCGCCCTTGAAGAAGTGATCTGATTCCGGCTGCTGCTCGCCCGGCGCCACCTGATCGATGGTGCGCGCATCCAGCGCCAGCCGGTCCGCTTCGCGGGCCGCGTTCTCCGCCCGCATGCGCTCGAAGTTCGCCGGCGTTGCATGCTGCCAGTACATCGTGTAGCGCGACTCGTGCAGGCGGAAGAAGGGAATGAATTCCGTCGCGCTGCCCGCGGCGCCGTGCACCAGTCCCGGCGCCGTGAAGGTCAGCGGCTTGCCCTTGACTGGCTTGAAGCGGCGCAGGAAGTCGGTGGAGTCGCTGACCAGCATCGGCGCCGCCTCCAGCGGGCACACCGGCCCGCCCGCGATATGGCCCATGCGCGACTCGTCGGCCAGGAAGTTCAGCTGCTCGTCGCCGAACAGGCGGGTTTTCGCGGCCAGCACGATGGGGCCGTGCAGTACCGCGTAGTAGTTCGACTTGTCCGGCATCTGCTCCAGGCGCGTTGTCATTGGCAGCTGTACGTCGACGCGGTCGCCCTTCTTCCACGCGCGCGCCAGGATCACGTAGCCGTCCTGCGCCGCGCCGACTTTGACCGCCTTGCCGTTGACCTTCACCACCATCTTGCCGGCCGCAACCCACGACGGATTGCGGATCTTCATGGTGAATTTGCCCGGGGCATCCACAGTCAGACGCGTATTGCCCTCATCCGGGAAGCGCGTCGACTGGGTGATCCGCACGCCCTTCTCGCGCCAGTGCAGCGTCGAAGGAATGAACAGGTTCACGAACAGCGCGTCGCCCTCGTGTGCGTAGATGAATTCGCCGTATTTGGCATGGCTCTCGATGCCGGAGCCGACGCAGCACCACATGCCCTTGTCCACCTGCGAGTACACCCGGTAGTGGTTCAGCCGCATCGGTGTGAAGTAGACGAAGCCGCCGCGCGGGCGCTGCGAGGACAGGATGTGGTTGTAGAGCGCGCGCTCGTAGTAGTCGCCGTAGCTGCCCTTCTGCTCCGTCTGGAACAGCATGTTAGTCAGCTTGAGCATGTTGTAGGTGTTGCAGGTCTCCGGCCCCTCGACCTCGCCGATCATCGGGCCGAAGTCCTTCTCGTCATGGAAGTGCTCCTTGACGCTGTTGCCGCCGATGGCCACAGAGCGGCGGTCAACCACGGTCTGCCAGAAGAACTGCGCGGCCTTGTCCAGGTCCTGGCGCCCGGTCATGTCGGCGATGCGCTTGAAACCGATCACCTTCGGAATCTGGGTGTTTGCGTGCAGGCCGGTCAACTTGTCCTGCCCCTGCGCCAGCGGCTGCAGCACTGCCTGGTGCGAGAAGCGCAGCGCCAGGTCGAGGTATTTACGTTCGCCTGTCATCTCCGCCACGTCGGCGAAGATCTCGTTCATGCCGCCATGTTCGGCGCGCAGCATCTGCTGTATCTGCGCCTCGCTCAAGCGGCTACTGAGGCGCAGCGCCCAGTCGGACAGTGCGACCAGCATCG
Source organism: Pseudomonadota bacterium (assembly GCA_040758275.1). Taxonomy (GTDB): domain Bacteria; phylum Pseudomonadota; class Gammaproteobacteria; order Burkholderiales; family Burkholderiaceae_D; genus Telluria. The sequence goes on along the minus strand of JBFLVV010000018.1, from coordinate 38,272 downwards.
CGCGCGCGTCACCGTTGCCGGCGTAGCGGTGCGCATCGCGCAGGCCTGCGTAGACCTTGTGCAGGTTGTACCAGGGGACCCACTTGCCGTTGACCGAGAAGTTGTCGGCCTCCAGCTTGCCGGCCGCGACGTCACGCCAGGCCTGGCGGCCGCCAGGAATGCCACCCAGGTAGCCGTCGCCGTTCGCCTCCTGCGCGCGCTTGAGCTCCGACACGAAGTAGTTCAGGCGGCGCAGCACTTCCGCGTCGCCGGTCGCGGCAAACATCAGCGCGAGCGCCGACAGGTAGTGGCCGCCCATGTGACCGTCGAGTCCCGTCGACTCCCAGTTCCCGTAGCCCGGCTGGCGCGGCGCCAGGCCGGCTTCGCGCAGGAATGGCGCCAGCAGCCGGTCCGGCTCCATCGCCATCATGTAGTTCAGGTCGGTGGTCTGGGCGTCGAGGAAGGGGCCGGGTGTCAAGCGCACGTCGGCCAGGGGGAACAGCTCCGCCGCCTGCGCCCAGGCCGACGTCAGGAGCAGCGCAAGTGCGGCGACCCGGGGCTTCATGGCAGCCGGACGCTCTGGTAACGGTTGAGATCAGCCTGGTCGAGAACTGGCCAGCCCTCGCCATCCCACTTCATCTCCAGCACCTTCAGCTTCTGCTTGTAGCGGTCGGCGCTCTCGTAGGCGTGCAGCACCATGTAGTCCCTGCCCTCGAAGGTGTAGGCGCTGTTGTGGCCGAGGCCCTTCCAATCGCGGTCGCCCTGGATGACGATCGAGCCGCCGCCCTTGGCCATGTCCACGCCCCGGCGGTCGAGGTAGGGACCCGTCACGGACTTCGCGCGGCCGACCACCACCTTGTAGGTGCTGTCCTTGCCCTTGCAGCACAGGTCCCAGGATGCGAACAGGTAGTACCAGCCGTTCTTCCTGAAGATGAAGGGGGCTTCGATATGTCCGGACCCCGGCTCAAGGTCGGCTTCAAAGGCCGAACGGTCGCGGCGCGCGATGGTGTGCCATTCCTGCGGTTCGGCCAGCCTGGTGCGGCTGGCGTCGAGCTTGACGAGCTTCAGGCCGGACCAGAAGGAGCCGAAGGACATCCACGGTGTGCCCTGTTCGTCGTCGATCACGTGCGAGTCGATCGCGTTCCACAGGTCGCGGCCGGGGATCGACTGCAGGACCATGCCCTGGTCTTCCCATTTGTAGTTCGGCGAGCGCGGGTCGAGCGTGGCGTTGGTGGTCACGCCGATGCCGGAGGTGTTCTTGCCGAAGCCGGAGACCGAGTAGTACAGGTAGTACTTGCCCTTGTGTTGGTAGATGTCCGGCGCCCAGATGTGGTCGTTGAAGGTCGGCGCCGCCTTCTTGGCCCAAGTGGGCTCGCCGGCGAACACGCGGCCCTCGGGCTTCCAGGACTTCATGTCGCTCGAGCTGTAGAAGGTGATGCCGGGGCCGGTGCTGAAGAGGTAGTACTTGTTGCCCTCCTTGGCCATGACCGGGTCGTGGACTTCGACCTGGGCGGCGAAGGCGGGAAGCGCGGATGCAAGGAACAGTACGCAGGCGGAGAGACGGGAGAATAGAAACATTGTGGACTCCTGAATAGTCGCGGTCCGTAGGGTGGGCGGGTCTCCCGCCCACGCGTTCAACCACAGTATGCGGGCCCAAAATCCGGCGCGTGGCCCCGACGCGTGATTTGAACGCGCGGACGGCGGAGCCGTCCACCCTACGAATTATGCGTCGACCGAGACGACAACCACCGACTTGGCCGGCACCTTCAAGGTCAGCTTGCCGTTCACCGCCTTCGCGCTGTACGGCGCCGGCTTGATGGCCTGCGGCTTGTCGAAGGTGTTGTGCGCATCCATCGCCTCGGCGGTCAGCACCTGCCCTGTCGCGCTGGAGGCGGCCTGGCCCTTCAGGTCGATGCTGACGTCGCTGGCCTGGCGCGGATTGGTGTTCACCAGGGCCACGTAGATCTTGCCGTCCTTGCCACGCGCGCTCGAGGCGCTGATGCCCGGGATACTCTTGTTGTCTACCGAGTAGGCCACGTCGTTGTTCACGGCCGTCGGCAGCGAGGTCGCGTCCTGGAACGGGATGTACATCTTGTAGGTGTGGTAGGTCGGGGTCAAGAGCATCTTCTCCTTGTCGGTGATGATCATCGCCTGCAGCACGTTCACCATCTGCGCGATCATCGTCATGCGCACGCGCTCGGCATGGGCATGGAAGATGTTGAAGTTCAGCGCCGCCACGACCGCGTCGCGCAGGGTGTTACGCTGGAACAGGAAGCCCGGGTTGGTGCCCGGCTCGACGTCGTACCAGGTGCCCCATTCGTCCACGTAGAAGCCGAGCTTCTTCTCCGGATCGTTCTTATCGAGGATGGCGACGTTGCGGCGGATGTGGCCATCCATGCGCAGGGTCTGTTGCATGGTCGAGAACCATTCGCTTTCCGCGAAGCCGGTGGCAGCGCCCTTCTTCTCCCACACGCCAGTCGGCAGCGTGTAGAAGTGGAAGCTGATGCCGTCAGTGCCCCTGGCGGCTTCCTTGCTCAGCACCTCGGTCCAGCGGGTGTCGTCGTCGTTGCCGCCGCTGGCGATCATCTTCGGACGCGCGTTCGGCGGGGTCTTGAGGAAGGTGGCGTAGTGGTTGTACAGGTTGGCGTAGTACTCCGGCTTCATGTTGCCGCCGCAGCCCCAGGCTTCGTTGCCGATGCCGAAGTAGGCCACCTTGTACGGCTCCTTGCGGCCGTTCTTGCGGCGCTGTTCGGCCAGGGTCGACTTGGTGTCCGAGGTCATGTATTCCAGCCACTCGGCCATCTCCTGCGGGGTGCCGGAGCCGAGGTTGCCGTTGACGTAGGCTTCGGTGCCGAGGATTTCGACCAGGTCGAAGAACTCGTGGGTGCCGACCGCATTGTCCTCGGCCACGCCGCCCCAGTGGGTATTGACCTTCACCGGACGCTTGTTGCGCGGGCCGATGCCGTCGCGCCAGTGGTATTCGTCGGCGAAGCAGCCGCCCGGCCAGCGCACCAGCGGTACCTTCAGCTCTTTCAGTGCGCCGACCACGTCATTGCGCCAGCCGCGGGTGTTCGGGATCTTCGAATCGGGGCCGACCCACAGGCCCTCGTAGATGCCGGTGCCGAGGTGCTCGGCGAACTGGCCGTACACGTTCTTGTTGATGACCGGGCCCGGTTTGGTGGTGTCGATGCTGACGTTCACCTGGGCGAAGGCCGGTGCGGCCAGGATGCTCAGGGCGAGGATGGTGGGACGGAAGGCTTTCACAGGGTCTCCTGATTATTGTGGGGTAGTTGCGTGAAAGTGAGCCCGTCGTACCGGAGCAGGCCGGGGCGACGGATCATGGGGTAGCGGTGGACGTGAACGTGGCGGCGTTCAGCCGCCGGACATTACGTCCAGCCAGCGTCGACGACGAAGTCCTGCGCCGTGCACATCCTGCTGTCGTCGGCGCCGAGGAAGAGCACCATGGCGGCGATATCGTCCGGCATCAGTTTGCCGGGCAGGCACTGGGCCTTCTTGATTTCGAGCTCGGCGGCCTCGTCGACCCACAGGTCGATCTGGCGCTGGGTCATGACCCAGCCCGGGGTGACGGTATTGACGCGCACGTTGAAGGGGCCGAGGTCGCGCGCCAGGCTGCGCGTCAGGCCGATGACCGCCGCCTTGGTGGTGGCGTAGACCGGATAGCCGGCGCCCTTGGCGTGCCAGGACATGGAAGAGAAATTGATGATGGAGCCGCCGCCCATCTTCTTCATGCCCGGCAGGACTGCCTGCGCGGTAAAGAACATGGGACGCTGGTTGATGGCGATGCGCTCGTTCCAGTAGTCGAGCGAGACCTTCTCGACGTCGTGGCGCTGGTCGTTGGCCGCATTATTGACCAGCACCTCGAAGTCGCCCAGCTGTTCGGCCAGCTCCATCATCGTGCGCTGCAGCGCGGGGATGTCGGTGATGTCGCAGTAGCGGAATACCGGTGCGCGGTGGCCGGCAGCCGCAAGCTTCGCACACAGGTCTTCGCTGGCTTCCTTCGCAATGTCGACGAAGGCCACCACCGCGCCCTGCTCCACGAACGCTTTTACGATCGCTTCGCCGATACCGGTGCCGCCGCCCGTCACGAATACCCGCCTGCCCTGCAGGCTGGGGTAGCTTGCCAACTTCTTCATGCTTGTCTCCATCCGTTCTTATTGTGATGCGCGCTTACTCTTTGGTCAATGCGCCGTCCTTGCGGCGCCAGATCCCGCGCGGGTTCCCGTCGCGGAGCAGCTCCGGCAGCAGTTCCTGGGGCAGGTTCTGGTAGCACACCGGCCGCAGGAAGCGGTTGACGGCGCCGGTGCCCACCGAGGTGCTGCGCCCGTCGGCGGTGGCCGGGAACGGCCCGCCGTGGACCATCGCGGTCGAGACCTCGACGCCGGTCGGGAAGCCGTTGGCCAGGATGCGGCCGACCTTGCGCTCCAGTAGCGGCAGCAAGGCGCCGGCGTCCGCATAGTCTTCCGGGTCCAGCTGCAGGGTTGCGGTGAGCTGGCCTTCCAGCACCTCGACGACCGCGCGCATCTGGGCGGCGTCGCGGCACACGACCACGAGCGAGGCCGGGCCGAAGACTTCCTCGTGCAGTTCATGGCGCTGCAGGAACTCGTCGGCGCTCACGCGGAACAGGGCGGCGGCGCCCCTGCCCTCGCCGTGCTCGAGGCGCGCCAAGGTATCCACGGCCGCGTTGCCGGCCAGCGCATCGACGCCCTTGCGGTAGCTCTCCGCGATGTTCTGGTTCAGCATGACGGCAGCTTCGGTCGCGCCCAACGCTGCCGAGGCGGTCTTGCAGAAGGTCGCGAGGCCTGGACCGTCGATCGCCAGCACCAGGCCGGGATTGGTGCAGAACTGGCCCACGCCCAGCACCAGCGAGGCGGCGAAGCCCTTGCCGATCTCCTCGGCCCGGTGCTCCAGTGCGTGCGGCATCAGAAATACCGGGTTGATGCTGCTCATCTCGGCATACACGGGAATCGGCTGCTTGCGCGCCGCGGCGACCGCCATCAGGGCCGTGCCGCCGCCACGCGAGCCGGTGAAACCGACCGCCTGGATCGCAGGATGGCCGACCAGGGCCTGGCCGATGCGGCTGCCGGTGCCGGTCAGGAGCGAGAACACGCCGGCCGGCAGCTCGCACTGCTGCACGGCCCGGGTAACGGCGCGCGCCACCAGTTCCGATGTGCCCGGGTGCGAGGAATGCGCTTTCAGCACCACGGGGCAGCCGGCCGCAAAGGCGGATGCGGTGTCGCCGCCGGCGACCGAGAAGGCCAGCGGGAAGTTCGACGCGGCGAACACGGCCACCGGACCGACACCGATCAGGTGGTAACGCAGGTCGGGACGCGGCGGGGTGCGCTCGGGCAGCGGCGTGTCCAGGCGCGCATCGCGCCAGGAGCCTTCGCGCAGCAGCTCGGCGAACATGCGCAGCTGATTGCAGGTGCGTCCGCGCTCGCCTTCCAGGCGCACGCGCGGCAGGCCGGACTCCGCCATCGCGCGTTCGATCAGCTCGTCGCCCAGCAGCATGATCTGTTCCGCGACGGTATCCAGGAAACGTGCGCGCTGCTCGTCCGAGGTGGCGCGGAAGATGTCGAAGGCCTCGCCGGCCAGCCTGCAGGCGCGGTCGATCTGGCTTGCCTCGACCATGTGGAAGCTGGGTTCCAGATAGTCGCGCCGAGTCGGGTCCCAGGCCTTGAACGACCCTGCGGTGCCGCGCTCGTGCACGCCGCCGATGATGGCTTCGCCGCTGATGTTCATAGTGCCTTCACCTTCGCAAAACCGGTTTCGACCACGGCCAGGCGGTTGCGCAGGGCTGGGCCGAATTGCGGCGATTCCACTTCGAAGGTCTCGCCGGGCGCGACCTGGATGCTGTCGGCGAAGCTCAGGGTGGCGGTGCCGAAGAAGTGGATGTGCACGTCGCCCGGACGGTTGAACAGGCCGTACTTGAAGTGGTGATACTCGAGGTTCTCGATGGTGTGCGACATGTTCTGCTCGCCGCTCACGAAAGCCTTCTCCCAGCGGACCTGGCCCTCCTTGTCGCGGATGCGCGAGGTGCCCGCCACGTGGCCAGGGAGCTCGCCCACCAGCAGCGCGGGGCCCACGCCGCAGTTGCGCAGCTTCGAGTGCGCCAGGTAGAGGTAGTTCTGGCGCTCGGTGACGTGGTCGGAGAACTCATTGCCGATGGCGAAACCGAGGCGGTAAGGCCGGCCGTCGTCGCCGATCAGGTAGAGGCCAGCGATCTCCGGCTCTTCGCCGCCGTCGAGCGCGAAGTCCGGCATCTCGATGTCCTGGCCGGTGGCGCGCACGATCGAGCCGTCGCCCTTGTAGAACCACTCCGGCTGCACCCCGGCCGTGCCGGGCGCCGGCTTGCCGCCTTCGACGCCCATGCGGAACATCTTCATCGAGTCGCTCAAGGTGTCGACGTCGCCGCCGATCTTCTTGTGCATGGCGTCGCGGGTGTCGGCGCTGCCCAAGTGGGTCAGGCCGGTGCCGGTGACGTAGCAGTGGGCGGCGTCCGGATGGTCGAGCGGCGCCAGGATGCGGCCCGCAAGCGCCACCTCATCGTACTGGAGGTGCTCGCTGGTCGCGGCGCTGTCGGCCAGTTGCGCCAGGCTGGTGCCGGCGGCGATGGCGGCGCGCGCCAGCTCGAGGGTGGTGGCGTAGCCGCCCACGACGCGGATGGTGTTGTCGTGCAGGATGCCGATGCGGCGCTCCTGGGAATCGGTGATGAATTGTACGAGCAGCATAGCCCGGTCTCCCAATTATTGAAGTTTGTTCGACGACGCTGTTATTCGAAAGCCGGTTGAACGCGCGGACGGCAAAGCCGTCCACCCTACGTAGGGGTGATTTGGTCCAGTGGACCAAATCACGGCCCCCCGACCGCGCGTTCAACTCACGCTGGATCAGTGAGAATGCTTCGGCACAGCCGACCCACGGCAGCCGACCAGGAAGTCGAAATCGCAGCCCTCGTCCGCCTGCAGCACGTGGTCGAGGTAGAGCCGCTGGTAGCCGCTGTGCTGAACCGGCTTGTTGCTCTCGGCCCGATCCGCCAGGCGCTTCTGGATCTCTTCGTCCGACAGTTCGATGTTCAGGCCACCGCCGGCGCAGTCCAGCTGGATCCAGTCGCCGTCCCGCACGATGCCGAGCGGCCCGCCGGCCATCGCTTCCGGCGCCACGTGCAGCACGACGGTGCCGTAGGCGGTGCCGCTCATGCGCGCATCCGAGATGCGCACCATGTCGGTGATGCCCTGGGCCAGCAGCTTGGGCGGCAGGCCCATATTGCCGACTTCCGCCATGCCCGGATAACCCTTCGGGCCGCAGTTCTTCATCACCAGGATGGAGTTGGCGTCCACGTCCAGGTCGGGATCAACGATGCGCTGCTTGTAGTGATCGAAGTCCTCGAACACGACGGCGCGGCCGCGGTGCTGCATCAGGTGCGGCGAGGCTGCCGACGGTTTCAACACGGCCCCGCGCGGCGCCAGGTTGCCGCGCAGGATGCGGATGCCGCCGTCCTCGATCAGCGGGGTGTCCAGCTTGCGGATCACTTCGTCGTTGTAGATCGGCGCGTCCTGGCAGTTCTCCCACAGGGTCTTGCCGTTGACGGTGAGCGCGTCCTTGTGCTTCAGGAGCCCGCCCTCGCCCAGGCGGCGGATCACGCCCGGCAGCCCGCCGGCATAGTAGAACTCCTCCATCAGGTACTTACCCGAGGGGAGCAGGTCGACGATGGTCGGGGTGCCCTTGCCGATCGCGGTCCAGTCTTCCAGTTCGAGCGGGACGCCGACGCGGCCGGCAATCGCCTTCAGGTGGATCACGGCATTGGTCGAGCCGCCGATGGCCGCGTTCACGCGGATCGCGTTCTCGAAATTCTCGCGCTTGAGGATCTTCGAGAGGCGCAGGTCTTCGTGCACCATCTCGACGATGCGGATGCCCGACATGTGGGCCAGCACATAGCGGCGCGCATCGACCGCCGGAATCGCGGCATTGTGCGGCAGCGACGTGCCCAGCGACTCGGCCATGCAGGCCATCGTGGAGGCGGTGCCCATGGTGTTGCAGGTGCCGGCCGAACGCGAGTGGCCGGCTTCCGCGGACAGGAAATCATGCATGGTGATTCTCCCTGCCTTGGCCTCCTCGTGCAGCTGCCAGACGGCGGTGCCGGAGCCGATGTCCTTGCCGTTCAGCTTACCGTTGAGCATGGGGCCGCCGGTGACGACGATGGTCGGCAGGTCGACGCTGGCCGCGCCCATCAGGAGGGCCGGCGTGGTCTTGTCGCAGCCCACCAGCAGCACGACGGCGTCCATCGGATTGCCGCGGATGGATTCTTCGACGTCCATGCTCGCCAGGTTGCGGGTCAGCATGGCGGTCGGACGCAGGTTCGATTCGCCGTTCGAGAACACCGGGAACTCGACCGGGAAGCCGCCCGCTTCGAGGATGCCGCGCTTGACGTGTTCGGCCAGCTTGCGGAAGTGGGCGTTGCAGGGGGTCAGTTCGGACCAGGTGTTGCAGATGCCGATGATCGGCTTGCCCTGGAATTCATGGTCGGGAATGCCCTGGTTCTTCATCCAGCTCCGGTACATGAAGCCGTTCTTGTCCTGGGTCCCGAACCACGCCGCCGAGCGCAGCGTGGTGCCCTTCTTGGTTTTCGTTTCGGACATGCATTCTCCTCGTCTCGTTGGCTTCGCCGCGGAAGGCTTTGGGCCTCCTCTCGAGTGTTCGCGCAGCGTTTTGTTGTTCAGCAATGAGACAAGTCTAAAATCCCGCCAGATAACTTTCCAATCAATTATTTCGCGATATTGATATCGGAATTGTTATCGAATCACACGAGAAGGAAGCGCGATTCAGGCAGGCCGCACACATCGAGGGCCAGGTGGAACATTGCCCCCGACAAGGGCGCGCCCGCGCGGTCGCCGGCGCTCATGCCGAGGAAGGCGCTGGTCGCATATAGCGTGGACAGCCCGGCCCCACCGAAGGCGGGACAGCTCGGTTGCGGCGCATCGAGCGCCAGCACGCGCTCAAGCCGGCCGTCGGGTGCGAAGCGCATGATCTGCCCCGCGCCCCAGCGCGTGCTCCACAGATAGCCGTCCGCATCGATGCAGGAGCCGTCCGGCTCTCCGGGCGCCGCATCGGCGCCGACGAAGACCCGCGAGGCGCCGAGCCGGCCGCCTGGTTCATAGTCGCAGCAATGGATCGCGCGCGTGCTTGAATCGGCGTAGTACATGCGCCGCCCGTCCGGACTGAAGCAGATGCTGTTGGCGATCGCCGCGTTCCCGATGGGCAGGCGCTCGAGACTCAGGTCGGTGTTCAGGCGGTAGAAGCCGCCCAGCGGCCGCTTCGGCGCGTCTTCCTGGTTGAACATGCCGAACACGAAGCGGCCCTGGCGGTCGCAGCGTCCGTCGTTGAGCCGCGTGGCCGGAATCCCTGGCTCGACGTCGGCGATGCGCTCCACCGTCCCGCTCGAAAAACGGAAGAAGGCCAGTCCTGAGGCCAGTCCCAGCAGCAGGCAGTCGTCGTTCGTGGTCAGGGCGAAGGAACATAGGCGCTCCGGCATCGGCCAGTGCATGCTGCGGCCGGTCGAGGGCGAATACGACCACAACTGGCATGCCGGGATGTCGGTCCACAGCAGGCGTTCGGTGCGCTCGCACCACAGCACGCATTCGCCCAGCTCGTGCCGGTTGTCGAGGAAGGCTTGCATCATCCGTTCAGGCCTCGCCTTGCACCGAGAAGCGGAAGCGCGATTCGGTTTCGTACACCTGGCCCGGACGCAGGATCACGTTGGGAAAGCGCGGCCGGTTCGGCGAATCCGGAAAGTGCTGCGGCTCCAGGCAGAAGCCACTGCGGTGACCGTAGCTGCGGCCCTTGCCCGATAACGAACCGTCGAGGAAGTTCCCGCTGTAGAACTGCAGGCCGGGTTCCTCGGTGAACAGCTCGAGCACCCGCCCCGAGCCGGGGTCGAGCACATGGGCGGCTCGCGTCATTGCCTTGCCGTCGGGCTTGTTGAGCACGAAGTTGTGGTCGTAGCCGCGGCCATGGCGCAGCTGCTTGTCCGGCTGGCCGACACGCTCGCCGATCGGGCGCGGCGTGCGGAAGTCGAAGGGCGTGCCGGTCACCGGCGACAGCATACCCAGCGGGATCGATCCGGCGTCGATCGGCACGAAGGTGTCGGCGTCGATGGTGAGCAGATGGTCCAGGATGTCCCCTTCGCCGCACAGGTTGAAGTAGCTGTGCTGGGTGAGATTGACCGGCGTCGGCTTGTCGGTGATGGCGCGAAGGCGCATCACCAGCGCGTTGTCGTCGCCCAGCGTATAGCTTGCCACCACATCAAGGTTGCCCGGGTAGCCCTGCTCGCCGTCGGCGCTGCGGTAGGCCAGCACCAGGCTGTCGCCTTCGACCGTGGCTTGCCACTTCACCTTGTGGAAGCCCCCTGCCCCGCCATGCAGGTGATTGTCGCCGTCGTTCGCGGGCAGCACATATTCCCGGCCATCGAGCGTGAAGCGGCTGCCCGCGATGCGGTTGCCGTAGCGGCCGATCAGGGCGCCGAAATAGGGGCTGTCGCCCTCGTAGGCATCCAGGGTGTCGAAGCCCAGCACCACATCGGCGAAGTGGCCTTCGCGGTCGGGTGCGTGCAACTCGGTGATGATGCCGCCGAAATCGATGATCTTCGCCGTCAGGCCGTTCGCATTGCTCAGGGTGAACCGGGTGATGGGCGTGCCGTCTTCCAGAAGGCCGAAGGGTGCTTGCGTGATGGGATTTGGCACCGTGTTCCTCAGAGGATGGATGGCCGGCCGAACACCGGCATGCCCTGCTCGTCCCAGCGCAGGGGTTTGACGAAGGTATGGCGATCGGGATTCCAGAGCGGGTCGCCGACGATCTCGGTATAGGTGCGTGCGTGGTACACCAGCATGACGGTCTCGCCGTCTTCGGCATAGGTGAAGCTGTTGTGGCCCGGGCCGTAGATGCCGTGCTCGTAGCAGGTGCGCAGCACCGGCTCGCGCGACTTGGTCCACGAGGACGGGTCGAGCAGGTCGGCGTCCTCGTCGGCCCACAGCAGGCCCATCGCGTAGTTCTCGTCGGTGGCGCTGGCCGAGTAGCTGATGAAGATCCTGCCGCCGCGGCGCACGACGGACGGGCCTTCGTTGACCCAGAAGCCGCGCGTCTCCCAGTCGAATTCGGGCTTGCTCAGCATGACCGGCTGACCCTCGATCTGCCATGGGGTCTTCATGGGCGCGATGTAGAGGTTCGAATTGCCTTCGATCGCGTGGTCCTTCTGCGCCCACAGGTAGTACAGGCGGCCCTTGTGGGTGAAGGTGGTGGCGTCCAGGCAGAAGCTGTCGATGCCGGTGTCGACCTGGCCCATGAACTCCCACTCCCCGTCGAGGGGATTTGCGCTGCGATTTCGGATCGCGTACATGCGGTGCTGGAACAGCTTGTCCTTGATCTCGCGGCTCGGGGCGGCGGCGAAGTAGATATACCAGGCGCCCTCGTTGAAGTGGATCTCCGGCGCCCACACCAATTCGCAATAAGGCCCGGTATCGGGCTTGGTCCAGACGTCGACCGTCTGGGCGCCGGAGAGGCCCTCGATGCTGGAAGCGCGGCGCAGTTCGATGCGATCGTATTGCGGCACCGAGGCCGTGAAGTAGTAGTAGCCGTCAGTGTGTTTGTAAATGTAGGGATCGGCGCGCTGCTCGATCAGGGGTTTGAGGACGGTTTCCATCGTGTTCTCCGTTAGCCGGCGGCGTAGCCGCGGGTCGCCATGTCGGCCTTGACGCTGTCGTAATACTTGTCGCTGATGCGGTACTTGAACATCAGGACGCCCATCAGGAAGTGGAAGAAGCCCGGGATCACCGACAGCATCAGGGCGATGCCCTGCAGCGCCAGCGCCGACTGCTCCTGGTTGGGCTGGTAGTGGAAGTAGTCCAGCAGGATGCCGACCATGCCGCCCGCGATCGCCATGCCGGCCTTCTGGCAGACCGAAATGCCACCGAAGGCGAAGCCCGACACCCGCTTGCCGGTCTTGACCTGGCCATAGTCGATGGTTTCGGCGATCGCCGACCAGAACACCGGGGCGTGCAGGTCCACCACCAGGGACAGGATGAAGTACAGGACGAAGGCCAGCATGATGTCGCCCGGCTGCACCAGGAAGTAGATCATCAGGCTGATGAGGGCGACCAGGATCTGCGAGTTGCGGAACAGCTTGACCTTGCAGTAGAACTTGGTGGTCCAGGTGGACACCACCATCGCCAGGATCGCCGCCGCGACGCCGGTGGACAGGAAGGCCGAGACGGTGGCGGTGTCGCCCCCTAAGTAGTACTTGGCGTAGTAGATCGCGACCGAGCCGCGGATCACGTAGCCGATGGTGCCGGTCACGCACACGGCGCACAGGATCAGCCACTGGTCGTTTCGCATCAGGACGCGCACCTGGTCCAGCAGCGGCTGTTTCTCGACCTTGTGGATGACGCGCTCGGTGGTGGTGAAGAAGCACAACAGGAACAGCAGCACGCCCATCGCGGCCATCACCGCCATCGCGGCCTGGTAGCCGGTGGCCGGATTGCCGGCATCCCACCAACTGGCCAGCAGCGGGACGATGATGGTCACCATGAAGGCGCCGATCTTGGCGAAGAACAGGCGGTAGCCGTTGGCCGACAGGCGTTCCTGCGGGTCGGAAGTCAGGCCGCTGATCAGGGAGATGTAGGGGATGCCGACGCCCGCCGTCATCAGGGTCATCAGGATGTAGGTCGAGTAGGCCCAGAGCAGCTTGGCGTCATAGCCCCAGTCGGGCGTGGTGAAGACCAGGAAGACGCTCAGGCCGTAGGGCACGGCGAGCAGCAGCAGCCAGGGCCGGTAGCGTCCCCAGCGCGTCAGGACGGCGTCGGTCACCTGCCCCATCGCCAGGTCGGCGACGGCGCCGACGACCTTGACGGCCACGAACAGGGCCGCCAGGTCGGCGGTGTGGATGCCGTAGATGTCGGTGTAGAAGAAGGTGATGATCAGCATCATCGACGAGATCACCACGTTGAGCGCCATGTCGCCTGCGCCGAAACCCGCTTTTTCGAGGGTGGAGAGTTGTTGTGTGGGCTGCGCCAAGGCGCCGCCGGATGAGGTGCTTGCCATACGTCTCCTGTTGTCGCTGTCATGCCGTGACATGACTTGCTTTTATACATGTTTGGCTTCGATAGTAGGTGCTGGACTGAGAACAATCCAATCAATTTTTTGGACTCTCCGATATCGTTTTGCGCATCAGTGCCGACTTCCTGCCGATACCGTTACGGATATCGGCCAGGGCTGAGATGTGATTGGAAAAAACACAAGAAACTCTTCAACCTGTGCATGCCGTCCATACGTCAGCCGGACCGCTTCGCGTTCCGCGCCACGGCCATTACAACTACGGAGACATGCAATGAAAGTCACTCTCGCGCGATGGGGGATAGGGGCGCTCCTGGCCTCGTCCCTGCTATCCCAGAACGCCGCCGCCCAGGCCGGGTTCACCCCGATCACGTTCCGGAATGCTTCGGTCCACGACCCTTCGGTCATCAAGACGAACGATGGCTGGTATGTATTCGGTTCCCACCTCGCCGCCGCCAAAAGCGCCGACCTGATGAACTGGCAGCAGATCGCCAGCGGCGTCAGCGCCACCAATCCCCTGTTCCTGAACGGCTCGGCCAACGTGCTCACCGAGCTGGCCGAAACCTTCAGCTGGGCGCAATCGGACACCTTGTGGGCTGCGGACGTGAAGCAGCTTGCCGACGGCAGGTTCTACATGTACTACAACGCCTGCAAGGGCGACTCTCCCCGCTCGGCGCTCGGGATTGCGGTTGCCGACCGCATCGAGGGCCCGTATGTCGACAAGGGCATCATCCTGCGCTCGGGCATGTGGGGACAGGCCAGCCCCGACGGCACGGTCTACGATGCGATGAAGCATCCGAACACGGTCGACCCCAACGTGTTTTCCGACAACGCCGGACGCCTGTGGATGGTCTACGGCTCCTATTCGGGCGGCATCTTCATCATGCAGATGAACCCCAGCAATGGCATGCCCCTGCCCGGCCAGGGCTACGGCAAGCGCCTGATGGGCGGCAACCACAGCCGCATCGAAGGCGCCTACGTGATGTACAGCCCGGCCACCTCGCACTACTACCTGTTCACCTCCTTCGGCGGCCTGGACGCCAACGGTGGCTACAACATGCGCGTCGCGCGTTCGCTCAGGCCGGACGGTCCCTATCTCGACGCCCAAGGCAAGGACATGGCCGAAGTCAGGTCGGATCCGGCCAGGCCGCTGTTCGACGACGCCTCGATCGCCCCGCATGGCGTCAAGCTGATGGGGGACTTCCTGTTCGACCGCAAGCTCGGCGAGCCGGGCACCGGCATCGGGACCGGCTATGTGTCGCCCGGCCACAATTCGGCCTATTACGATGCCGCCACCGGCCAGTACTTCCTGATCTTCCATACGCGCTTTCCCGAGCGTGGCGAACAGCACGAGATCCGCGTGCACCAGATGTTCATGAATGCCGACGGCTGGCCGGTCGTCGCGCCCTACCGCTATGCGAAAGAAAAGGCGGTGGCCGTGCGCCGCGAGTTCGTCGTCGGCGACTACCTGTACGTCAATCACGGCAAGGACATCTCGGCCGCGGTCAAGAAGTCGCAGTCGATCACGCTGGGCAATGACGGCAGGATCACGGGAGCGGTGACGGGGACCTGGAGGCTCTACGGCGCCAACAACCTCGAGCTGTTCCTAACGGGCGCAGCGTCGCCGTACAAGGGCGTCTTCCTGAACCAGTGGAACGAAACCACGCAGAGCTACGCTATGACCTTCTCGGCCCTGTCGCGCGAAGGGGTGGCGGTGTTCGGCAGCCGCCTGGTCCCGCGCACCGATGCGCAGGTGGTGAATGCAATCCATGCGGAACTCAGCCTGGGCAACACCGCGGCGGTGAGCGCCAACCTGAACTTGCCGACCTCGGCGACGCGCGGCGCCGTCATCGCCTGGACCTCGTCGAACCCCGCCGTCGTCAACCCCACTGGCGTCGTCACCCCGGCCGCCAATGACGTCACCCTGACCCTGAGCGCGCGCATCAGCAAAGGCACGGCCAGCGCCACCAAGACCTTCACCGTCACGGTGCGCAAGGCCGGCGGCCTGCTGGCGCATTACGCCTTCGAAGGCAATCTGCTCGACAGCAGCGGGCTGTCCGGGCCGGGTGCGGCGGTCGGCAGCCGCATCGACAGCGCGGGCGGCAGCATCGCTTTTGAGGCGGGCGTCCGCGGCAATGCTGCCGTCTTCAATGGCGCCAGCGGCATCCGCCTGCCGAACGGTCTCATCTCGAGCAACAACTACACGGTGTCGCTCTGGCTCAAGCCTGCGCAGCTGACGGCGTTCACGACCACCTTCTTCGGCGCAAGAACGCTGGAATCCTGGGTCAGCCTGCTGCCGAAGGGGCATGACGTCGTGGGCGGCGCCTCGATGCTGTGGTCCGGAACGGCCTGGTATGACGCGGGACTGGGCATGAACATCCCGGTGGGCCGCTGGTCGCACCTGGCGTTCACGGTACGCAATGGCGCCGTCAATGTCTACGTGGATGGGGTCAGGCGCTTCAGCGGCAGCAACTTCCCTAACGTCTTCACCACCACGAGCGGCGTATTCGCCCTCGGCGTGAACTGGTGGGATACGCCCTACAAGGATTCCATGGACGAGCTGCGAATTTACGGCACGGCCCTGAGCGACGCCGACGTGTATGCCCTGGCGCGCTGATCAAACTACGACTACAGGATATGAACATGAAGAACATGGTTTTTTCCCTTTTTCTCCTGCTTGCCTCGGCAGGCGCCTCTGCCGGCGTGATCGGCTTCGATGACCTGCCGGGCATGGAAACCGAGCCGATCGCCAATGGTTACGCGGGCTTCGACTGGGACGGGCTGGGCGCGATCCGGGCCGATGCCTATCCCGGCAGCGGCTATGCCGCCGGCACGATATCCTTCGCGAACGCGGCGTTCAATCTCGACGGCGGCACCGCCGCGATCTCCAGATCAGGCGGATTCGATTTCGTCGGCGCCTTTTTCACCTCTGCCTGGATCGAGCAGGAACTTGCCTTCGAGGGATGGCGCGACGGGGTGCTGGTGTATACCAGCCCCGCATCGTACGTGATCGATACCGCGACGCCGCTGTGGATCGGCCTTGGCTGGTCGGGTATCGATACCCTGCTGATCTACAACAGCAGCGGCACGCAATGGGCCATGGACGAGTTCACCGTTCCGGAACCTGCTTCGCTGTCCCTGCTCGGCGCCGCGCTGGCGGGGATGGCGGTGTCACGCAGGCGCAGGCCGCTCACTTGCGCTGCGCCTGCGCAGTAATTGACGGTCCGGTTCGCGAAAGAGGAAAGCGCGGTGAACACCTGAGCGCGGCAAGCACGCGTTTCGTGTTTGCACGAGCAAGCGCCTGCACTGCGCTTTCCTTGGGCAGCGTGGACTGCAGGCTAATCTTCAAGTGCCAAAGCGGTACAACGCTGGCGCGGCGGCGGCTACGGGAGTCATTCGATAGTGAAACGGTCCGCAGAAGCATGTCCGGGACGATTACTACTATCGTAGATGCCGCTTAAAATTTCAGAACTTCGCCATCATCCGGGATACGTACGCGGTCTTGAATGCCATGTTGCTTCACATGTTCTTTTAGTTCCTTACGGCTCAGCGTCATATGGTTGATCGCATCCATGTGCGTTGCAACGATAGTCGCATGCGGCATGGCTTGATAGGCCTGAAGCACATCGTCCTTACCCATGATGATGGAACCGGTATAGCCGACCATGCGGGCGTCGCCGGCATTCAGGACAATCACGTCGGGCTTGAACGTTGCCAGGGTCCGGTCGACATCGCTGCGCCAGATAGTATCGCCCACGAAATAAATAGTTTTCACTCCTGGCGCCTGAAACACGATGCCCATCGCCTTGCCCAACGCCTCGGCCAACGGCTTTTTTGAATACATTTCATCTGTGCCGTGCTGGCCGCCAGTCTTGCTCAGTTGCACACCTTCGAACGAGGTATTCTGGCCCAGGATCCGGACATTGGAATAACCCTGCCCGCGAATAAGCTTGGCATCGGCTTCATCCTGTACGAACAAAGGAATAGCCTTTGGAATGAAGCGATGATCGCCACCGTCCCAATGGTCGAGGTGGGTATGACTCACGATTACCGCGTCCACGCCCTTCAGGACGTCGCTCGCCGGCATTGGCAATTCGATGAGCGGATTGCGAAGTTTGCTGTTGAAGGTTCCTTCAAAGCCTGGATACTTCCCTTTTTTCGCCAGGAAGGGATCGAGAAGGAAGGTCTTTCCTGCGTAGTGAATCTTCGCGGTGGCATTCCGGATCTGCTGGATCTGCACTACCTGCCTGGTCGCTGTTGGACCGGCATTCTCAGCCGAATGGGCCGGCAGGCTTGCCGCGCCAAGGGTCATACTTAGAACGAAGGCCAAAGCTGTTGTTCGTTGCATTTTGCTGCTCCATAGATGTGGTAGTTGGTAGCAGCATTGTGAATGCGCGGTGCCCGGCGTAATATTGACCCGCATGCCAATTACCGATACTTTCGGGCCACTACAGAGTTTGCCGCCATGAATATGACACCACCCGTGGTCGCCCTGATCATGTATCCCGGTTTCAGTCCCTTCCACTTCTCCGTGCCCTACTTGGTATTTAGTGCGCAAATAGCCGAGCATCCCTTGTTCGACCTGAAGATCGTGACGCCAGACGGCCAGCCGTTGAAGGCTGAGCGCGCCATGACGGTGCAGCCGGACGGCGGGCTGGAACTGGCGGACACGGCGGACATCCTGGTTGTGCCGGGATGGCATGACCTGGACGCACATCCGGACCCGGAGCTGGTGGCAGCGCTCGCGCGCGCGTATGCAAGAGGAGCCCATGTCGTGGGGCTTTGCTATGGTGCCTATGTACTTGCCTATGCGGGGCTACTCGACGGCAAGCGCGCCTCGACCCACTGGATGGCCGAAAAGGATTTCTGCCTGCGTTTTCCGCGCGTAAGGCTTGACATGAATGCATTGTATGTCGACGAGGACCGCTTGATCACCTCGGCGGGGACGGGTGCAGGACTCGATTGTTGCCTGTATCTCGTGCGTGCGTACTACGGGCCGAAAATCGCCAATAAGGTGGCGCGCACCATGGTTATCCCACCCCATCGCGAGGGGGGACAGGCGCAATTCATCGAGCAGCCGATGGCCGCCTCGACTCAGGATTCACAGATCAACCGGCTGCTCGACTACTTGCGGGAAAATCTCGACAAGCAGCACAGCATTGATGACCTAGCGGCACGGGCCGCCACGAGCCGTCGTACGTTTACGCGTCATTTTCTCAAAGCGACGGGCATGACACTGGTCGATTGGCTGGTCAATGAGCGCCTGCAGCAGACCCGTGAGCTTCTCGAAACGACATCGATACCGGTTGAAAGAATCTCGGAACTTACTGGTTTTCAAACGCCGCTGTCACTGCGGCAGCACTTCAAAAAGCGTTTTCAGGTGAGCCCGAGAGATTGGCGCAAAACCTTTGGACAGAAAACAGTCACTGCGCTTGAGTAGTTCTACCTGAAATAGGTCCGCTTCGGATTCGGAATCGGACGTGCGCGGGCCCTATCCAGGCGTTACCATGAAGTCCGTGTTCGTAGGGCATCCCGCTCAGAGTCTTCAATAGATAGCGCTTGCAAGCTCCAATGAAAAAGGGCGTTGCCGGTGTGAACCGAGCAACGCCCTGTCTGGCTGGCGCGATATTGTTGAGCGTCGGGGCTTACAGCTTCCAGCGCAAGGCAACAGAGGCCGATCGTCCGACCTGGACCGTACCGAAATTGGTCAACTGCTCATTACCCGCATTGCCGAAGTGGTAGTACTGCCGCTGCATTTCGTTCGTCAGGTTGACGGCAGCGATATCGACCGACATCCTGTCGTTAACCTTGTAGGAGATTTGCATGTCCACGCTCTTCTCCGGCTGACGCCAGATACCGATCGGATTAGCAAACAGGGCGGCCTCGTTGACAGACAGGAAGGCGGAACGCCAGACATAGGACAGGCGCGCGCTGACCGGGCCCTTTTCGTAAGCCAGGGTGGCGTTATAGGACTTGTCGGACACGCCGAAAAACGGTGTCTCGAGCTGGGCGATGATCTCGCCGGCATTATTCGCCTCGGGAACGTTCTGCGACGAGCTGAGTCGGGTAAAACTGCCCTGGAAGCCCAGGCCGTCCAACGCGCGCGGCAGCCACTTCGGGAAGTAGATCAAGCCGAGCTCGATGCCTTTGATCGTGCCGTCGGAAGCGTTGACCGGTGAGTTGATGACGTAGTCATAGCCATTCGAATGGTCGCCGCCCGAGGTCGAATTGCGGAACGGGTCGTCCGCCGGGTCGACGTGAATCCTGCGGCGCAGGGGCACGACCAGGCCGTCGATCTTGCGCTTGAACACCGTGCCGTACAGCGCGCTGTCTTTCTGGAAGTACCACTCGCCCGTCAGGTCGAAGTTCGTCGACAGCGTCGGTTTCAGGTCCGGATTGCCGCCGGTGCCCGAGCCATACCCCACGCGCGACACGTCGTCGGCGAGTTGCAGGACAGGGTTCAGGTCGCCGAAGTTCGGGCGGCGCAAGGTTTTACCGAAGTTGAAGCGCGTCACGACGTCCTTGGTCGCATCGTAGGTCAGGGTCAGGCTGGGCAGGAATTTCTTGGTCGACTTGCTGGCGCCGGACGCCGTGACTGCCTTGGTGGTGGCATCGACCTTATAGAAGACCATGTCGGTATCGACTTTGGTGTAGCGCACGCCGGCATTGGCGCGCAGGCGATTGCCGAACAGCTCGCTCTGGAAATTCCCCATGAGGTAGAGATTGCTCGTCTTTTCCTCGATCTCGAAGGTTTTCTGCAGCCGCAGTTGGTCCGTGGTCAGGAAGTTGCTGTTGACCGAGTTATACAGCTTGCGCCAGTCGTCGATGTGGTCACGGATGTAGTAGGCATTGGGTTCCACCCATGAGCGCGGAACGTCCGAGATGTCCTTGCCGAAGTTCGAGTTGGTAATGGAATATTCCGGGCCCAGCGAGGCGAGATTGCGGCCCAGGAAGGCCGATTGCGTCCGGTTGGCCTCCGACGCCTTGCGAACGTCGTGGCGCATGCCGAACTGGAGCGTCTGCAGCGCACCCCAGCCGGCATCGAAGACGCCCGACAGACTGGCCGTCGCGGCACTGCCCTTGTTGCGGTTGGCGTTATCGTAGAACTCCGCAACATTCCACTTGCTCGGGTCGGCCAGGTCGGCATTGTTATTGAAGCTGAACGCCGTATCGCCGCCGGCATTGAAGTCGATGTCGATGGAAGGTGCAACGCGATCGATCCGGGTTGCTGTGAACTGCGTGTCGAATTCGCTCGTCTGGTACGACAAATCACCGTCCAGCTTCAGGCGGTCGCCAATGTCCCATTTGCCGTTCAGGGCGTACACGAAGGTATCGGTTTTCGACGTGGTGTAGTCGCCGCTGTTGAAGCCATAGACGTTATTGACTTTGCGGGTCTTGATGACGTTCGTTCCAGGGAAGGTCGTGATCGTCCCCGCTGGGTTGCTGCCGAGATCGCCCCACCAGTCGACGAAGCTGAACAGCAGCTGGTTGAAAGCCTTGTCGCGATAACCGTTGTACATCGTTTCGAAGGTGTAGACCGCATCGCTGTTCGGCTTCCACTGCAGGGCGATATTCGCGGCAGGACGCTCCCGTTCACCCTGGACGTCGCTCTGGAAAACGGCGTCACGCGCCAGGTAGTAAGGATACGCCTGGCCGTTGAAATTCAGCGTCGAACCAGCGGCCATCGGCAAGCCGGTACGGGTACCAGCTGGCCAGATATTGTTGTCGGTGATGCGCTGCAAAGGCGTATAACCTGGTGGAACCTCGGCCGCATTCGGGCTGGTAAACGGGACCATGGCGCCCGGCGTCACGCTTTCGTTGCGGTATTTCGTCTTGGTGCCCGCCAGATTGACCAGGGCGCCGACCTCGCCGATGCCGGTTTCCCAGCGATTGCTGAACATGGCGCTGACTTGCGGGTTCCACTTTTCCGCAGGATCCAGATAGGTCCCGCGCGCCGTCAGCGACACTTGCGGCCCCTTGAAATCGAATGGTCGCAGCGACTTGACGTCAATCTGGCCTGCGATGCCGGTTTCCAGCTGGCTGGCGTCGCGCGTCTTGTAGACGTCGATCTGGCGAACCAGTGTCGAGGGAATGTCCTGGAGCGCGACCTGCGTGCCCGAGGCGGTGAAAATGTTGCGGCCGTTCCAGGTGGTCTGGACGTCGGGCAGACCACGGATGGACAGGGCGCCGACTTCGCCGCCGGCGCGGTTGGTGACCTGGATGCCCGTGACGCGCTGCAGCGCTTCGACGACGTTGTTGTCGGGCAGCTTGCCGATGTCTTCGGCGACAACCGATTCCACGACCTGGTCGTTGATGCGCTTGACTGCGAGGCTTTTGATAAGCGATGCCTTGACGCCCGTGACGACCACGGTCTGGGCTTCACCCGGTTCCGTCGTCTCGGCGGCTGCCTGCGCCCACACCGAGGCGCTGCTGAGCAGGCCGGCGCCCATCAGCGCTGTGACGGTCCGCTTCAAGGCTAAAGGACGTGCTGATGCTTGCGATTTCATACGTCTCCTGTATTTTTTAGTTATGAGTAATTTAATTCTTAAACTGGCATTGCTATAGATCATGTTAGAGACCCAACAATGATCGAGCTAATGACTTTTTCTGGGTTTCCAATATCGGTTTTGATATCGACCTGCTCTTTCAGCCAGAAAAAGCCGGTGCGGCTCGCAGTCGCGTTGAAGAACCCGGCGAGAAACGGAAGGCGCAGGCGCGCAGGGAGTCCGGGCATGGATGAGGAAGACGTGCGGCTTTGCCGGGCACACCAAAAGCAAACGGGCCCCGAATGGGGCCCGTTCTGATTCTGGAGGCGAGGACAGGAATCGAACCTGTCTCGGCGGCTTTGCAGGCCGCTGCATAACCTCTTTGCTACCTCGCCAGAACCTATCTTAGGCCACTTGCCGCATGAGCTTATGCGCTGCCGCAAGGCTTGCACATGTGTCATGAGAGGAATTGCGCTGTTCCGGGCCAGAAAAGCAAACGGGCCCCGAAGGGCCCGTGCTAGATACGTTCTGGAGGCGAGGACGGGAGTCGAACCCGTCTAGACGGCTTTGCAGGCCGCTGCATAACCGCTTTGCTACCTCGCCAGAGGTAATCTTGGGAGAGTTGACCCGGCGGGTTATGTGCCGTATCAACCGAGAAGGAATATCTTCTCAAGAATTCTGGAGCGGGAGAAGAGTCTCGAACTCTCGACCTCAACCTTGGCAAGGTTGCGCTCTACCAACTGAGCTACTCCCGCATTGGAGTCCATCTTTTTCGTAAAACCTGTGGAGCGGGAGAAGAGTCTCGAACTCTCGACCTCAACCTTGGCAAGGTTGCGCTCTACCAACTGAGCTACTCCCGCTTCGTCTTTCATTCTGCAACGATGTCGTCGCAACAGGCAGGCATTATAGAGATTCTATTCCGTACGTCAAGGATGACACCGAACATTTCTTATTTCTCGTTAGAGCCATTAAAGCGAACCGGCTTTCTCCTTGATTAGCGGCCAGGCCTTGCGTAGGTAATAGAACATCGACCACACGGTCAGCACGCCGGCCAGCCACAGGAAGTACTCGCCCCAGTAGTGGGTGTCGATGCCGAAGATGACATCGTGGAAGAGCAGCATCGGGATCGCGGTCATCTGGGCCGCGGTCTTGATCTTGCCGAGGGAGCTGACGGCCACCGACTTGGTCGCGCCGATCTGCGCCATCCACTCACGCAGCGCCGAGATGGTGATCTCGCGGCCGATGATGATGAAGGCGATGATGGCGTTGACCCGGTCCAGCTGCACCAGCACCAGCAGCGCACCGGCCACCATCAGTTTATCCGCCACCGGATCGAGGAAAGCCCCGAAGGCCGAGGTCTGGTTCCAGCGGCGCGCCAGGAAGCCGTCGAACCAGTCGGTAATGGCGGCGACCACGAACACCAGGGTGGCCGCCAGGTTGCGGTCGGCCAGCGGGAGCCAGTGGGTGGGGAGGTAGAAGACACCGACAACCAGGGGAATCAGCGCTACACGTAACCAGGTGAGGAGAATCGGGATGTTGAAAGGCATGGAAAAAGCACTGATTACGGGAATGAAAGTTTGGGCGTTAGTCTACATGGGTATTGCAAATTGGACTAGGTGACTCGTCTGTATGTGAACGCCCAAAAGAAAACCGGGGCTGAAGCCCCGATTTGCAGGAGTGCGTAGGGTGGGCCTAGGCGGCCCCGCAGTTCTGCCCACGCGGTCAAATCACGTCTCTTGGCCCGCTCCACGACTCACAACCGTCCGTTGACCGCGTGGGCGGGAGACCCGCCCACCCTACCAATGCTTAACCGACCGGCATTCGGGCACGGCCCGGTTGAAAATCAGTGCAGCTGGCGGTAAATCTCTTCCGCCAGCGTACTCGAGATGCCCTCCACCGACATCAGGTCTTCCACGCTGGCGTCGATCACGCCACGCAGCCCGCCGAAGCGCGCCAGCAGGCGCTGGCGGCGCTTGGCGCCGATGCCTTCGATCTCCTCCAGGCGCGACGCCTGTCTCGCCTTGGCCCGCTTGGCGCGCATGCCGGTGATCGCGAAGCGGTGGGCCTCGTCGCGGATCATCGCGACCAGCATCAGGGCAGCCGACTCCTTACCCAGTTCCTGCGGTGCGCGGCCGTCGGCGAAGATCAGGGTTTCCAGGCCCACTCGGCGGCCCTCCCCTTTCGCCACGCCGACGATCATCGAGATACTCAAGCCCAGCTCCTCGAAGACCTGGCGCGCCATCTCGACCTGGCCCTTGCCGCCGTCGACCAGCACGATGTCCGGCATGACGCCCTCGCCATTGGCCACCTTTTCATAACGGCGCTGCAGCACCTGGCGCATGGCGGCGTAGTCGTCGCCCGGCGTGATGCCGTTGATGTTGAAGCGGCGGTATTCGCCGTTCTGCATCTGGTGGTGATGGAAGACCACGCAGGAGGCTTGTGTTGCCTCGCCCGCCGTGTGGCTGATGTCGAAGCATTCGATGCGCAGTTCGTCGAGCGTGTCCTGGTCGAGCTGCAGCACGTCCGCCAGCGCGCGGGTGCGCGCCTGCTGCGAGCCCTGCTCGGACAGCAGGCGCGCCAGCGCGATCTCGCCGCCCTTGCAGGCCATCTCCAGCCATTGGCGGCGCTGGCCTTGGGGCTGGAAGATCAGGTTGATGCGGTGGCCGCACTGCTCGCTCAGGGCCACGATCAGCTCCGGCTGGTCGAATTCGATGTTCAGGATCAGGGTGCCGGGGATGAACTGGCCCGCATAGTGCTGGGCCAGGAAGGCGCACAGCACCTCGACCTCGATCGGGCATTCCCCGAGCGACTCGCCCACGTGGGTCGGGAAGTAGGCGCGGTCGCCCAGGTGGCGCCCGCCGCGCACCATGGCCAGGTTCACGCAGGCGCGGCCGCCCTGCACCACCACGGCGATCACGTCGACGTCGGCGTCGCCCACGGTCTCCATGCTCTGCGCGTGCAGCACTTTCGAGAGGGCCTGGATCTGGTTGCGGATGCTGGCCGCCTGCTCGAACTTGAGCTCCATCGCGTAGGCCTGCATCTTCTCTTCGAGGTCCGCCAGCACCTCGGTCTGGCGCCCGCGCAGGAAGCGCGCGGCGTTGTCGACGTCGCGCGCGTAGTCTTCCGGCGTGATCAGGTCGACACAAGGAGCACTGCAGCGGCCGATCTGGTGCAGCAGGCAGGGACGCGTGCGGTTGCTGTACACGCTGTCCTCGCAGGTGCGCAGCAGGAAGACCCGCTGCAGCAGCTGGATCGATTCCTTGGCCGCCCAGGCGGAAGGGAAAGGACCGAAGTACTGGTTCTTCTTGTCCAGCGCGCCGCGGTAGTAGCCCAGGCGCGGCGCTTCTCCGCCCGTGATGCGGATATACGGGTAGGACTTATCGTCGCGGAACAGGATGTTGTAGCGCGGCTTGAGCGACTTGATCAGGTTGTTTTCCAGGATCAGTGCTTCCGCCTCGCTGCTCGTCACCGTCGTTTCCAGGTGCGCGATCTGCGAAACCATCATGGCGATGCGCGGGCTCGAGAGGTTCTTCTGGAAGTAGCTCGAGACGCGGTTCTTGAGGTTGCGCGCCTTGCCTACATAGAGCACGTTCTGGTTGGCGTCGAAATAGCGGTAGACGCCCGGCAGTCCGGGCAGTTTTGCCACCGTCGCCAGCACCTGCTCGCGCGCCGATTCGCTCGGCTGCACTGGTTGCGCGGCGTCGCCCTTCAATGTCGCTTTCAATTCTTCTTTCATGGCCTGCCAACTGTCCGGCCGCACGCGCGGCGCGACTGATTCCTGTTTCCTGATCCTGGGTCTGGCGGCGCCGATGCGCGCCGGCTTCGCCGCCGGCACAGGCATCGCCGCCCCGCCACTCGCCACAAAGGCGACCGCTTCCCCTGCGGGGACCTGCTCTTCCTTGCTCACTGCGTACTCACTTCTACCCTATGCGGCCACGTCCTTGGTCACGATCACGAAGGCCACCGCATAATCCGCTTCGTCGCTGATCGATACCTGTGCGCTCAATCCGTTCGCGCGCATGAATTCTTGCAGTGCCCCGCTGCATACGATGACCGGCTTGCCGCCGGGCGCGTTGAGCATCTGGGCCGAGCGCCAGGTCATGGGCATCCGCATGCCCAGCCCGATCGCCTTCGAAAACGCTTCCTTGGCCGAGAAGCGCGTGGCCAGGAAACGCAGTCCCCGCACCGCATGTTTCGCACTGCGCGCGTGGTACTTGACCAGTTCCTCGGGACCGAGGATTTTTTCGGCGAAGCGCGGCCCGCTGCGCGCGAGCGCCGCCTCGACACGCGAGATCTGGACGATGTCGGTGCCGATCCCGTAGATCATTTACGCACCCTGCCCGTATTTGACGCCCAGGCGCGCCGCGACCATGATCGCCTTCATCTCGCGCACCGCGTTCTCCCAGCCCGCGAACAGGGCGTGGGCGACGATGGCGTGGCCGATGTTCAGCTCATGGATGTCGGGGATGGCCGCGATCGGCTGCACGTTCGTGTAGTGCAGGCCGTGGCCCGCATTTACGCGCAGGCCGCGCGAGGCGCCCGCATGTACGCCGGCCTTGATGCGCTCGATCTCGCGCAGCGCCTCCTCGCCTTCGGCCTCGGCATAGCGCCCCGTGTGCAGCTCGATCACGGTCGCGCCCACGTTCTTCGCCGCCTCGATCTGGGCTTCGTCCGCATCGATGAAGAGCGAGACGCGGATGCCCTCTTCCTTCAGCTGTTTTACGGCCGCTTCGACTTCCTTGTAGTAGCGGATCACGTCCAGGCCGCCCTCGGTGGTCACCTCTTCGCGGCGCTCGGGCACCAGGCACACGTCCTGGGGCTTCACGCGGCAGGCGAAGTCGATCATCTCCGCGGTGACGGCCGCTTCCAGGTTCATGCGGGTGGCGAGTTGCGGGCGCAGGGCCAGCACGTCCGCATCCTTGATGTGGCGGCGGTCTTCACGCAGGTGCAGGGTGATCAGGTCGGCGCCGGCCTGCTCGGCCAGCAGCGCGGCGCGGATCGGGTCCGGATAGCTGGTGCCGCGGGCATTGCGCACGGTGGCGATGTGGTCGATGTTGACGCCCAGGTCGATGACGGGGCCGGCGGGTTGCAGGAAGCTCATGGGTACCTTGTTATAACTGGCTGAGGTCGATCAAAATCTGGCGCGTGTTCAGCGGCGCGCCGTTCAGGTGGTGGGCCAGCAGGAAGCGCATCAGCTGCTTGCTCTGCGCCTGGGTGGCCGGGTCGCTGTAGTCCTCGCCCTCCATATCGAGCAGGGTCTTGCCGCTGACGACCGGCCAGACGTCGGCGGGCACCGCCTCGCGCGCGCCCCTCTCGGGGTCGACCACGTAGTCGCAGGCCGGATCCACGGGGCCGCGCGTCGTCGTGCAGCGCCCCAGGTCGGCGGCCACGCCTGTTTCCTTAAGTAAGGCCCGTTCGAACTTTCGCAAGACGATCGGAGCCGGTTCGCCATGCGCCAGCTGGTTCAGGGTCGAGACATAGTGGTCGAACAGGGCCGGATGCTTATCGTCGCGCGCCAGCAGTTTGACCAGCAGCTCGTTCAGGTAGAAGCCGCACAGCAGCGCAGTCCGCTCCAGGGGCAGCATGCCGCCCACCCACTCGGCATCGATCAGGGTGCGCAGTTCCGACTTGCCGCTGAAGGAGAGCGAGAGCGGCTGGAAAGTCTGCAGCACGCCTCGCAGTTTGGAGAGCGGCCGCTTGGCCCCCTTCGCGACCACGCCCACGCGGCCGAAGTCGCGCGTGAACATGTCCACGATGAGGCTGGTTTCCTTGTAGGGGTAGCTGTGCAGGACGAAGCCGGGCTGGCCCGTCACGCGGGTGTCGCGTACGGGTGGGCGGCTGCGCTTGGCAGTCGCCGGAACAGCGTGTTCCGGCGTGTCGATGAGGTCGTCTGTGCTGGGCATGCGCTCTAGAACGGCCTCCAGGGATTACTCGTAACCGTAGGCGCGCAGGCCGGCTTCGTTGTCGGCCCAGCCTGATTTTACCTTGACCCAGATTTCCAGGTACACCGGGCCGCCGAACAGCTTTTCCATGTCCAGGCGCGACTGGGTCGAGATCTCTTTCAGGCGCGCGCCCTTGTTCCCGATGATCATGGATTTATGGGTATCGCGCTCGACCAGGATGGCGCAGAAGATGCGGCGCAGATTGCCCTCCTGCTGGAACTGCTCGACCAGCACGGTACTCGTGTAGGGCAGCTCGTCGCCCAGCAGGCGGAACACTTTTTCGCGCACGATCTCGGCGGCGAGGAATTTCTCGCTGCGGTCGGTGATGTCGTCCGGGCCGAAGACCGGCGGGTTTTCCGGCAGGTGGCGCCTGATCTCGGCTTCCAGGGCATCGACCTGGAAACGCATCTTGGCCGACACCGGCACGATGGCGGCGAAGTCGCGCAGGGCCGCAACCTTTTGCGCGAACGGCATCAGCACCGCCTTGTCCTTCATGCGGTCGGATTTATTGATGACCAGCACCACCGGCACGTTCTTCGGCAGCAGGTCCAGCACCTGCTGGTCGGCCGGGCCGAAGGTGCCCGCCTCCACCAGGAACAGGATCACGTCCGACGAAGTGAGCGTGTTCGAGACGGTCTTGTTCAGCGTCTTGTTCAGCGCATTCGCATGGCGGGTCTGGAAGCCCGGCGTGTCGACGTAGATGTACTGGGCGTCGTCACGGGTCTGGATGCCGGTGATGCGGTGGCGCGTGGTCTGGGCCTTGCGCGAGGTGATCGACACCTTGGCGCCGATCAGCACGTTCATCAGGGTCGACTTGCCGACGTTCGGGCGGCCGACGATGGCGATATAGCCGCAGCGGAATTGTTCTGGGGTGGTGCTCATGCTGGTGTGTTTCCTGGTTGTTCCTGTTGCGCCGACGGCGTTTCGCCCTGGATGGTGCCGATGCCCAGTTTCAGCTGGGCGGCGCGCGGTTTGCTCTTGCGGCTGGACGGCGCCTTGGTCAGTGCCGCCTGGGCGGCCTCGAGCGCCAGCCGGGCGGCGGCCTGCTCGCCGGCGCGGCGGCTGCCGCCACGGCCGAAGACCTGCACGTTCAGCTTGGGCACCAGGCATTCGACCTCGAATTCCTGGCTGTGGGCGGCGCCGTGGGTCGCCACCACGTTATAGGTCGGCAGCGAGATTTTCTTGCTCTGCAGGAATTCCTGCAGCAGGGTCTTGGCATCCTTGCCCAGGGTGGCCGGGTCGACGGTATCCAGCAGCGGGATGATGAAGGCGCGGATCACGTCGCGCGCGGCATCGAAGCCGGAGTCCAGGAAGATCGCGCCCAGCAGGGCTTCCAGGGTGTCGGCCAGGATCGAGGGGCGGCGGAAACCGCCCGATTTCAGCTCGCCCTCGCCCAGGCGCAGGAACTGCGAGAGCTCGAGTTTCTGGGCGATCTCGAACAGCGACTGCTGCTTGACCAGGTTGGCGCGCAGGCGCGACAGGTCGCCCTCGTCCAGGTTGGTGAAACGTTCGTACAGGATCGAGGCGACCACGCAGTTCAGGATCGAGTCGCCGAGGAATTCCAGGCGTTCGTTATGCACCGCGCTATGGCTACGGTGGGTCAGGGCTTGCTGGAGCAGGCCCGTGTCCCGGAACGTGTAAGCCAAGCGCGTTTGCAATAACTGTAGATTCATATGTATTGTGCGTATGCCCGGTTCCCGGGCACCCAACGAAACGCCCGGCTGCCGGGCGCGGGTTTACTGTCCGCCCTCTGCAGGGGCGTCCTTGGCCGCCACCTCGCCGCTCGGGTCGGTGGTGCCTTCGTAGTCGATCACCAGGCTGACATTGCCCATCAGCGATACGCGCTTCTCGTAGGCGAAGCTGAGTTCCGGCGTGCCCTTGTCGCGGGTGATGACGAGGTCGGCGCCACGGATGGCGGTGACGTTGTTCATGTCGGCGTTCTTGTCGAAGGCTACCTGCATTTCGCGGTTCGTGCCGCCAGCTTCCTTGGCGCGTTGCATTGCCCCCTTGATCGCGCTGTACTCGGTATAGGTCGGGATCAGCTTCATGGCGAACACGGCGGCGACGCCGAGCACGGCCAGGACGAAGATCAGACCGGTCAGCGAGATGCCGGCCTGGCGCGAAAAGGATTGCTGTTGACGCGAGGTGAACATTGGTTTTCTCCGTTGTTACTGGATGCCGCCAATCCGTTTCGGATTGCCGAAGTTCATCCAGACGACGATCGCCTTGCCAACAATGTTCTTGTCCGGTACGAAGCCCCAATAGCGGCTGTCGGCACTGTTGTCGCGGTTATCGCCCATCATGAAATAGTTGCCCTCCGGTACGATACAGGTAAATTTATCGTAGGTGTACTCACAGGCTTCACGATAGGGGAAATTCTCGACAGCGCCGAGGTCGAGCGTGCGTTTGTTGTCCGTATTCAGGATACGGTGCGGCACGCCGGCCAGATTCTCCATGAACTGCTTGTGGTAAATCGGGTGCTGGTCGTCCAGGTAGTCGTCCAGCGCGGTGTATTCCACCGGCTTGCCGTTCACGGTCAGGCGCTTGTTTTCGTAGGTAATCTTATCGCCCGGCACGCCAATGACCCGCTTGATGTAGTCCTGGCTCATGTCCTTCGGATACTTAAACACCATCACGTCGCCGCGCTGCGGATTGCCGATCTGGATGATCTTCTGGTTCACGATCGGCAGGCGGATGCCGTAGGCGTACTTGTTCACGAGGATGAAGTCACCTACCAGCAGGGTGGGCACCATCGACGAGGACGGGATCTTGAAGGGCTCCCACAGGAAGGAACGCAGCACGAAGACCAGGGCGATCACCGGGAAGAAGCTGCCCGAGTACTCGATCCAGACCGGCTGGCGGAGAATGCCCTGCTCGATCTCGGCGCGTTTGCTCGTATCGGGCTTGATGCCTTCGGCCTGCAGCTTGGCGTTGCGCGCATCATATTCGCGCAGGGCCGCGTCGGCGTTGCTTCGGCGCTGCTTGGCAAGTACAAACACATCCAGGCACCAGATAACGCCCGTGATGACCATCAAGACGAACAGGATCAGGGCGAAGTTGCCCAGAATGGGTTGCAAGTTCATTATTTTTCTTCCACCTGGAGGATGGCGAGGAAGGCTTCCTGCGGAATTTCCACGGAACCGACCTGTTTCATGCGCTTCTTACCGGCCTTCTGCTTCTCCAGCAGCTTCTTCTTGCGCGAGATGTCGCCGCCATAGCACTTGGCCAGCACGTTCTTGCGCAGCGCCTTGACGTTCTCGCGCGAGATGATGGTGGCGCCGATCGCGGCCTGGATCGCCACGTCGAACATCTGGCGCGGGATCAGTTCGCGCATCTTGGCCGCCACCTGGCGCCCACGGTAAGGCGCATTGGCGCGGTGCACGATGATCGCCAGCGCGTCGACCTTCTCGCTGTTGATCAGCATGTCGACCTTGACGACGTCGGCGGCGCGGTATTCCTTGAACTCGTAGTCCATCGAGGCGTAGCCGCGCGAGGTCGACTTCAGGCGGTCGAAGAAGTCCAGCACGATTTCCGCCATCGGGATCTCGTAGTGCAGCTTGACCTGGCGGCCGTGGTAGGCCATGTCCATCTGGACGCCGCGCTTGCCGTTACACAGGGTCATGACGGCGCCCACATACTCTTGCGGCATGTAGAGGTTGACGTCGACGATCGGCTCGCGCACCTCGTTGATCTTGGACGGTTCCGGCATCTTCGACGGATTGTCGACGCGGACCATGGTGCCGTCGCGCATCTCGACCTCGTACACCACGGTCGGCGCGGTGGTGATCAGGTCCATGTCGAACTCGCGCTCCAGGCGCTCCTGCACGATCTCCATGTGCAGCAGGCCCAGGAAGCCGCAGCGGAAGCCGAAGCCCAGCGCCTGCGACACTTCCGGCTCGTACATCAGGGCGGCGTCGTTCAGCTTCAGCTTTTCCAGCGAGTCGCGCAGGGCGTCGTACTGGTTGGCCTCGACCGGGAACAGGCCGGCGAAGACCTGGGGCTGGACTTCCTTGAAGCCAGGCAGCGGTTCCGGCGCCGGCTTGCTTGCCAGGGTGACGGTGTCGCCCACTTTCGCGGCGGTCAGTTCCTTGATGCCGGCGATGATGAAGCCCACCTGCCCTGCCGACAGTTCCTGCAGGGACACCGAACGCGGCGTGAACACACCCACGCTCTCGACCAGGTTCACGGAACCGGTCGCCATCAGGAGGATCTTCTCTTTCGGGCGCAGGGTGCCGTTGACCACGCGCACCAGCATCACGACGCCGACATAGGGGTCGTACCAGGAGTCGACGATCAGGGCCTGCAGCGGCGCATCCTTGTCGCCCTTGGGCGGCGGAACCTTCGCGATCAGGGTTTCCAGCACGTCTTCCACGCCCAGGCCGGTCTTGGCCGAGCAGGTGGTGGCGTCGGACGCGTCGATGCCGATCACGTCCTCGATTTCCTTCTTGGCGTTGTCCGGGTCCGCGTGCGGCAGGTCGATCTTGTTCAGGATCGGCACCACTTCCACGCCCAGGTCGAGGGCGGTGTAGCAGTTGGCGACGGTCTGGGCTTCCACGCCCTGGGAAGCGTCGACCACCAGCAGCGCGCCTTCGCAGGCCGACAGCGAGCGCGAGACTTCGTAGGAGAAGTCGACGTGGCCCGGGGTGTCGATCAGGTTCAGGTTATAGGTCTGGCCATCGCGCGCCTTGTACTGCAGCGCCGCGGTCTGGGCCTTGATGGTGATGCCGCGCTCGCGCTCCAGGTCCATCGAGTCGAGCACCTGCGCATCCATTTCGCGTTCCGACAGCCCGCCGCACAGCTGGATGATGCGGTCGGCCAGGGTCGATTTGCCGTGGTCGATGTGGGCGATGATGGAAAAGTTACGTATGTTGTTCATTAACAAGCTCAAAACCAAAAGGGCCGCGATTGGGGCGGCGACGGTACGACGAATATGCTCGACTGATGCGAACCGGACAATGCAAAAAAGCGCTCCGTGGGGGCATGCCGGCCCCGGCCGAAGCGCCTTGATGGTGCGGGAAACAGCCCGAAGATCAATACGGGGCTTTTCCGACCCGGCATTTTACCGGATTCCGGGCGGGAAAGCCCGGTTTTGACCTTGGAGAGGGGCAGAAAGCGCCGTTTTTGCGTGCGGCAAGGAGAATATGCGGCGCTGGAGGCGCAGATTCAAGCCGCGGCGGCGGTGCAGGCATCGGCCCAGCCGCGCGCAGCGGCCGGATCGAGGAAGTAATGACACAGTTCCGCACCCGCCGGGTCGCCGTACAGGACCGGCACCAGCTCGTCGAAGCGGGCGACGAGCGCCGGGTCGGCGTCGACGTCGACGACCTGCACGGTGAAGCGCTCACCCGGCTGCTGCAGGGCCAGCAAGGCCTGCAGCATGTCTTCGCAGAGGTGGCAGTAGCTGCGCGAATACAGCGTAAAGGTCACGACCCTGGTCATTGGCGCGGCTTTACGACGACGTACTGCGACACGTTCTCGCGACGCACCAGGAGGGCCACCGGCTTCTTCGGATCGAGCTTGGCGACCAGGGCGTTGAACTGGGCCGCGTTCGCCACCGCCGTGTTGCCGACCTGCGAGATCACGTCGCCCGGACGGATACCCGCCGTCGCGGCGCTGCCGTCGGCGTTCTCGACCAGCACGCCGCCGTCCACGCCCAGTTCGCCGCGCTGGGCCGGGCTGATGTCGGTGACGACCAGGCCGAGCGCGTTCGGGGCCGCGCCGGGGCTTGGCTTCTTCGGCGTCGGACGGGCGGTCGGGCTGCGCTCTTCCTGCAGTTCGACGATGGTGACCGGCACGTCGAGCTGGGCGCCGCGGCGCCAGACGGTGACGGTGGCGCGGGTGCCGACCTTGGTGGCGCCCACCAGGCGCGGCAGGTCGCGGGTGGTCTCGATCGGCTGGCCGTTGAACTTCAGGATGATGTCGCCGACCTTGATGCCGCCCTTCTCCGCCGGCCCGCCGGCTTCGACCATGGACACCTCGGCGCCGCGCGCCTTGCCCAGGCCGAGCGACTCGGCGACGTCCTTGGTGACTTCGCTGATCTGCACGCCCAGGCGGCCGCGCGTGACTTTACCGGTGGTCTTGAGCTGGTCGGCGACGCGCATCACCTCGTCGATCGGGACGGCAAAGGAGATGCCGTTGTAGGCGCCGGACAGCGTGGCGATCTGCGAGTTGATGCCGATGACCTCGCCGCGCATATTGATGAGCGGGCCACCGGAGTTGCCGGGGTTGACGGCCACGTCGGACTGGATCAGCGGCAGGTATTCGCCGGTATCGCGCGACTTGGCCGAGATGATGCCGGCGGTGACGGTGTTGTCGAGATTGAAGGGCGAGCCGATGGCGACGACCCATTCGCCGACCCGGATCTTGCTCGAGTCGCCGGTGCGCAGGTAAGGCAGGTTGTTGGCGGCCAGCTTGAGCAGGGCGACGTCCGAGCGGCGGTCGGCGCCCAGCACCTTGGCCTTGAATTCGCGGCGGTCGGTGAGGGTGACGGTGACTTCGTCGGCGCCTTCCACCACGTGGGCATTGGTCAGCACGAAACCGTCCTGCGAGATGATGAAGCCGGAACCGACGCCGCGCGCCACCTGCTCTTCCTGCCCGCCCTGGCCAGGCGGCGCCCGGCGTCCGCGCGGCGTCGGCATTTGGCCGCCGAAGAAGCGGCGCAGGAATTCCTGCATCTCTTCCTCGCCCGGGGCGCGTTGCCCGCGGGTGACGCGCTCGGTGGTGCGGATGTTGACGACGGCCGGTCCGACCTTGTCGATCAGGTTCGAGAAGTCGGGCAGGCCGGTGACGAGCGTCGGTGTCGCGGGCACGGGTTGCGCGGCGGCGGCAGCGTCGGCAGCATGGGCGGTGAACGACAGGCCGGACAGCAGCGCGGCCACGAGGTACAGACGGGCAAATGGTCGGGACATGGGTTGGCGATATCAAGGCTGAGATTGACTTTATGGTAAGCCAAAACCGTCAGTTTGTCGCGCGCCCCGCCGCTATTCCGTGCCCCCACCGGGTGGGGGACTCCTTTGGCCAGAAGGAATGGAAATAGCCCCATGGATACTTGGACGGCAAGCTAGGTCAATCGTTTCCTCGACTCCTTGGCCGGCCCGTCCAGCGGCGCCAGCGTGGTCACCGGCTGCGCCTCGTCAGCGGCGCCATTCACCGGATCCGCCCCCACCACCACCCCGGGCGCAATCTTGGCCAGGGCCTCGGTGGGAAGCGGCGCCCTGCCCGCCCCGCGCCGCAGGGGTGTGGGCTCGGCCGCCAGCCGCGCCGCCAGGCGCTCGGCGAAACCGGGCGAGAGGATGGGTGGAGCCGGCTCGGCGCGCAGGGCGTCGCCGATCTCGTGGTAGAGCTGCCAGGCTTCGCGGCCGTCGGCCTCGCGCAAGGCCGCCAGGGCCAGCTCGAGGTCGGCGTCCGGCAGCTCGCCGTCCGCAAAGGCGGATATGTAGTCGCGCATTTTCTTGTTCGTGTCCATCTTCTTGCCCGTCGCCATTGTCGGTGTATTCTAGTGCCGTTCCCATCTACGATCCCGCTACCTAGCGACGTTTGTCAACCGGGTAATCGAGCAATGGGCGCAATTTCTCGGCGATTACCTCACGTGCACGAAAAATACGGCTGCGCACGGTGCCAATCGGACACGACATCACTTCGGAAATTTCTTCGTAGCTCAATCCTTCAATTTCACGCAATACGATTGCTGTTCGCAATTCCAGCGGCAGGGCTTCCATCGCCGCGTTCACCGTATGCGCAATTTGCTTGCTCGCCAGCACCGACTCTGGGGTGTTGATATCCCTGAGGCTGTCCGCGTCCTCGAACCCTTCGGCCCGCTCGGCGTCGGCCTCGGTGGAGGTCGGCGCCCGGCGGCCCTGGGTGACGAGGAAGTTCTTCGCCGTGTTGATCCCGATGCGGTACAGCCAGGTATAGAAGGCTGAATCGCCGCGGAAGTGACGCAGGGCGCGGAAGGCCTTGATGAAGGTTTCCTGGACCACGTCCTCGGCTTCGGCCGGATCGTGGACGAGGCGCGACACCAGGCGCATCAGGCGGCGCTGGTACTTGGCCACGAGCAGGTCGAACGCTCCCCGGTCGCCGGCCTGGACGCGCTCCACCAACACTTGATCACCCTCGCGTTCTGTCGTCACGGACCATGCCCCGTCGGCAGCAAGCGGTCCTCCTGCAATAAGAGTTGGCTCGCTGCAATAAGTTCAAAGTATTTCGCGTTCACTCACCGCGCCGGCGCCCTGCCCGGCCACGGCGCCGAGCGCCACCGCGAGGGCACGGAAGGCGTCCGGCGCCACACTGTCGCGGAAAACGACAACGCAGCGCCCTCGGCCGGCCCTGCCGCCGGCGGCATCCACGGGCCCGAAGCGCAGCAGCATCAGCTGCGGCCACAGCGTCGAACCCGGCAAAAGCGCCACCTGCATGCCGCCAGGCGCGTCGGGCCGCAGATCTTGTTGTACCGTCAGGCGTAGCCGACCGACTCCAGAAATATCAATGCGATGCACCATTGCAGGACGCAGCGCGGCATGCATCAGGCATAGGCCGGCGAACAGCAGCGTGGCCGCGACAAGGGCCTCCAGGGGTGAGTGAACAGGCGACGGCAAGCCCGCGGCAAACGCCGCAGCGGCAAGGGATGCGCCGAAGCCGGCGGCGAGCGCGCGCAGCCGACGCGAGGGCGCAACGACGACAGTCATCGCGATCGACATGGTGTGTTTGGAGATACTGCGGGCGCCACGGGCCGGGGCCAGGGCGGGAAGACTTGCGGGGGAAAAGCGCAGGACCGGACGGTCGAGGCTGGCAGGCGCCCATCCCGGTTAGACCGGAATGGGCGGTGTCAGTTCAATACGAACTTAGACTTTTGCGAACACCAGGGTACCGTTGGTACCGCCGAAGCCGAAGGAGTTCTTCACCGCGTAATCGATGCGCATGTCGCGCGCCGTGTTGGCGACGAAGTCCAGGTCGCACTCCGGATCCTGGTTGAAGATGTTGATCGTCGGCGGCGAAACCTGCTTGTGGATCGCCAGCACGGTGAACACCGATTCCAGGCCGCCCGCGCCACCCAGCAGGTGACCGGTCATCGACTTGGTCGAGTTCACGACGAGGCCACCCTTGGCGTGGTCGCCGAAGACGCGCTTGATGCCGCGCACCTCCGCCACGTCGCCCAGCGGCGTCGAGGTGCCGTGCGCGTTGACGTACTGGACTTCGCTGGCATTGATGCCGGCGTTGTGCAGTGCCGCCACCATGCACCGGGCTGCGCCGCTGCCATCCTCGACCGGCGAGGTGATGTGGTTGGCGTCTGCGCTCATGCCGAAGCCGATGACTTCCGCATAGATCTTCGCGCCGCGCGCGACCGCGTGTTCGTACTCTTCGAGCACCATCACGCCGGCGCCTTCGCCCAGCACGAAGCCGTCGCGGTCCTTGTCCCACGGACGCGACGCGGTGGTCGGGTCGTCGTTGCGGGTGGACAGCGCGCGTGCCGAGGCGAAGCCGCCCAGGCCCAGCGGCGAGACGGTCGACTCGGCGCCGCCGGCGATCATCACGTCCGCGTCGCCGTATTCGATCAGGCGGGCAGCCGCGCCGATGCAGTGCAGGCCGGTGGTGCAGGCGGTGACGATCGCCAGGTTCGGGCCGCGCAGGCCGAATTTGATCGAGAGATCGCCCGAGATCATGTTGATGATCGATGCCGGGACGAAGAACGGCGAGATCCGGCGCGGACCCTTGGCCGTGTATTCTTCCTTGGTGGCTTCGATCATCGGCAGGCCGCCGATGCCCGAACCGATGGTCACACCGATGCGGTCCGCGTTTTCCTCGGTCACGACCAGGCCCGAATCCTGCAGGGCCTGGATGCCGGCGGCCATGCCGTAATGGATAAAGCTATCCATATGACGGCCTTCCTTGCCCGGCAGGTATTCCTCGACATTGAAGTTCTTCACTTCGCCGGCGAAACGGGTCGTGAACTGCGAGGCATCGAACTTGGTAATGTTGGCAATGCCCGACTTACCAGCCAGCGCCGCGTCCCACGCCTCGGCAATGGTGTTGCCGATTGGTGAAATGCAGCCCAGGCCGGTAACGACGACACGGCGGTTGCGTGAACGGCTCAAGCGATTCTCCCAGAAACTTTTAAAGCTACTACTTAGGCCTTGACGTGCGCGGTTGCGTAGTCGATGGCTTGCTTGACGGTGGTGATCTTCTCAGCCTGCTCGTCAGGGATTTCCATTTCGAACTCGTCTTCCAGTGCCATCACCAGTTCCACGGTGTCCAGCGAGTCAGCGCCGAGGTCGTCAACGAACGAGGATTCGATTTTGATGTCTGCTTCTGCAACGCCCAGTTGCTCAGCGACGATTTTTTTAACGCGTTGTTCGATATCCGACATGTTATGGCTCCATTAAGGTATGTGTTGCGGAAAGTGCGCGCATTTTATCAGGTTTGCGCGATGAAAAACTACTTTCGGCGATTGCGACTATTTCCACCGAAATTACTGCTAAAAGAGGCGAATCCGCCGGATTTTCTTCGCAAAGCTGCGTGCATCCGGCGTTTCGCCTCTATTAAACCTCTTAATTCATGTACATGCCGCCATTCACATGCAGCTCGGTGCCGGTGATATATGCGGCCTGTGGGCCGGAAAGGAAGGCCACGGCGTGGGCGATGTCTTCCGGCTGGCCCAGGCGGCCCAGCGGGATCTGGGTGAGCAGCGCCTCGTGCTGGCCTTCGCCCAGCGCCTTGGTCATGTCGGTATCGATGAAGCCCGGCGCCACGCAGTTG
>JBFLVV010000017.1:0-81238 GCA_040758275.1 Pseudomonadota bacterium | reverse complement strand
TTGGTGATGCACTCGACGAAGTGGCCGGCGCCGCCGTCACGCAGGTCGTCGCGGTCCACCGAGGTGATCACGACGTAGGACAGGCGCAGGTCGGCGATGGTCTTGGCCAGGTTGCCCGGCTCGTTGACATCCAATGGATCGGGTCGGCCGTGGCCGACGTCGCAGAAGGGGCAGCGGCGGGTGCACTTGTCGCCCATGATCATGAAGGTCGCGGTGCCCTTGCCGAAGCATTCGCCGATGTTCGGGCAGCTGGCTTCCTCGCACACCGTCACCAGATTGTTCGCGCGCAGGATGTCCTTGATCTCGTAGAAGCGCGAGGAGGCGGTGGCGGCCTTCACGCGGATCCAGTCCGGCTTCTTGAGGCGCTCGGCGTCGGCGATCGGCACGATCTTGATCGGGATGCGCGACGTCTTGCTGGCGCCTTTCTGCTTTTCGGTGGCGTCGTACGTTGCGTTCGAAGCGGCGGTGACGTTGGTATCGGTAGTCATTGGCTCGTGCCCTGGCGGGCTTCCATTCAGAGATTGTTCAGTTCCGGCTCGGTAGCCAGTTGGCGCACAAGTTCTTGCGCCAGCGCCTGCTGGACATCCGCCAGCGGGGCGTCCACGCCCATCGTGCGCATGTCGACCGTGGCCAACCCCGAGTAACCGCAAGGGTTGATCCACGTGAACGGGGCCAGGTCCATCGCCACGTTCAGCGAGACCCCGTGATAGGTGCAGCCGTTGCCGCGCACCTTGAGGCCGAGGGCGGCGATCTTCGCGCCCTTCTTCGGGCCGTCCGCCATGTAGATGCCGGGCGCTCCAGCGACGCGTTCGCCCGCGAGATTATACGCCGCCAGCACCTCGATGACCGCCTGTTCGATTTTTGCCACAAACTGGCGGGCGTACAGCTTGCCCCCCGGCTTGTTGCGGCGCAGGTCCATCAATAGATAAATGACAACCTGGCCGGGGCCGTGGTAGGTCACTTCGCCGCCGCGATCGGTCTGGACCACCGGCACACCATGGGGCGCCAGCACGTGGCCACGGTCGGCGCCCAGGCCCAGGGTGAAGACGGGAGGGTGTTCCACGATCCACAGTTCGTCCCGGGTTTCGGGCGTGCGCGCGTCCGTGAAGGCGCGCATCGCGGCGAAGGTGGGTTCGTAGTCGGCGCGGCCGAGCTCGCGGATCAGCGGCGTGGCGGGACGGGTCATTGGTATAGGGAAGGAGTATGGACAGCCCTGCCATTATAAGCCAGCGCGATCGTCTGTGCCCGCCGGCCGTCCATTTCCCGGGTCGCTCAGAGGACCATTTTCACCATGGGGTGGGAAGACAGGGCGCGGTAGACGTCGTCCAGCATCTCGCGGCTGGTGGCGCGCACGGTGACGGTCAGGCCCGTGTAGTTGCCCTTGGAAGAAGGGCGGCTTTCCACCTTGCCGGCGTGGAAAGTCGGGTCCAGCTTCGTGACGACCTCGACGATCGTCGATGCGAAGTCGACGTGCGTGGCGCCCATCACCTTGATCGGGAAGTCGCTCGGGTATTCGATGAGGGAGTCTTTCGGGTCCATGGTTTTGTCCTGTGCAAAGCGTTATTGTAGTCGCTCCAATATGGCGATGCTTGGCTGGAAAAAAAGAGGCCGGCGCTGAGGCCGGCCTGAACTATTCCATGTTGGGGAGAATAGCGGGACATGTTGCAGGGTTCGCAGGTGTTGCGGCCTGTGAACCACTGACGCCACTGTATCCAAAGCAAGAGCTGACGGCGACCGCCATGCGACGAAATGCGATTTGCCGCGACAGGCGACCCGAAGTGCGGACTGAGCGGTTATTCGCTGCGGATCACCCGGTCCCGCGGCATCGGCCGTTCCCTCACGCGCTGGGGCGCCTCCGCGCGCGGCGGCGGAGGAGCGACGGCCTGGGGCGGCGGTGCGACGCGTTGTGGTGGCGGGGCCATGACGGGGGCCGGCGCCGGCTGGGCTGCCGGCATCGCGACCAGCGGCTGCGGACGCTCGCGGCGGCCTTCGAACCTGTCGCCACGGTCGAAACGCCTGCCGTGATCGCGGTCGCGGTCCTTGCTCTCATTACCGCGGTCGAAGCGCTGCCAGGGCTGGGGACGGGCCGGCTGTGCCAGGAGCGGCGCTGGCGACGGTGTGGCCGCTTGCGGCGCCGGACTGGTCGCGAGCACCGGTGGACGCTCGGCACGATCGAAACGCGGCCGTTCGCTGCGCTCGCCGTCCAGGTCACGTCCTTCGCGCACGATGCGGTTGCGGGCTTCCTCGCGTTGCTCGTTGCGGGCACGCCAGCCCTGCGGCGCCGGCGGCGCGGCGGCGGGCGCGTTCGGGACCACCAGCGGCGAGGACGTCGCGCGCGGCACGTTCGACACCACGACCGGCCCGCGCTGGCCGAAGTTCGCGTGCGGGACCACGGTCAGGCCGCGGTGGCGATAGTCGGGGCGACCGTCACGATCACGATCACGGTCACGGTCACGGCCGCGCGGCCCGTCGTGACGTTCGTCCCTGCGGTCCCGCCACGCATTCAGCCGGCGCAGGCGCTCGTCCGACAGCCGGTAGCCCGGCACGAAATGGTCGCGCGGGCCGAGCGGATACCAGCCGGTCGCGGGACGCGAGCCGTGCAGATTGAAGCTCACGTTCCAGCCGCTGCCGCCGACCCAGCCGACCAGGGCCGGCGCCCACACGGGGCGGCGTTCGATGCGGCCCGGGGCCCAGGCCCAGCGATTGCGCACGTGCACCCAGCGGCCGTAGTGGAAGGGCGCGTAACCCCAGGGCGCGTTGTCGACCCAGGTCCAGCCCCAGGGCGCGATCCAGGTCCAGCGGCCGTCGCGGTAGGGCACCCAGCTGGCGGAGACTGTCGGCAGCCACAGGGCGCCGTATTCCGGATCGTCCTGCCAGCTGCCGTGGCGGTCCAGCTCCTCGTAGCCGGTCATGTCGGTGGTGACGTAGCGCGCCGACCTGGCGCCGTCGAACACGCGGTCGCGCTCCAGGGCCCAGGTATCGAAAGCGTCGCTGCGCGCCTGCAGGGTGCGCACGTCCTCGTCGCGCAGTTCGGCGCTGCGCCCGGCGCGCATGGTGAGACTCGCGCCGCCACCTTCGACCTGGGCTTCGCCCTCGAACACGCTCACCACGCTGGTGTCGCGCACGCGCTCGGCGTCCACGCGCAGGCGGCCGGGTTTGAGCATGCGCACCCGGCCCTGGGGCGTGGAGAGTTCGAACTCGGGCAGCACGTCCTCGCTCAGGATGCGGATGCTGGCGCTGCCGTAGTGCAGGCGCAGGCGCACGCTGTCGTCGTCGAGCTCGCTGATCTCGAGCGAGCTGTCGGCGTCCACCCGGATGGCGGTCGAGCCCACCCGTACCTCGGTCCGGCCGCCGGCCTCGGTGGTAATGAGGTTGCGCGTCGTGACCGGCCAGTTCACCAGGGCGTCCTGGCTGGCCTCGCCGACGTCGCCGCCGATGCTGACCTTGCCCTGGACCAGCGCGACCCGGCCGACCCGGCCCGGTGGTTCCGTGTCCAGCGACTCCTGCGCCAGGGCGACAGTGGATAGCGCCGTGAGCGCGAGCATCACGGCGGTCTTGGCGAAACGCTTGTTCATGGTGGGCTCCGGCGCAAATCGTGGACGAGGGACGGCTACCTGATTACAACGCACGAGCGCGCGCTGGGACTACGTAACTTACAGAAAGTTTCAAACGCCGAGTGACGAAACACGGCGGATACAAAGCTCAGGCGCGGCGGCCCGGTTCGACCAGGAAGAGCAGCGAGCCCATCAGCATCAGCACGGCGCCGAACACGCGGTTCTGGATCCTGACCGCGCGCGGGTTACGGAAGAAGCGCTGCATGGAGGAGGCCAGGGCGGCATAGCCGTGCATCACGATGGAATCGATGGTCACCATGGTCACGCCCAGGATCGCCAGCTGCGGCAGCAGCGGCGCCTTCTTGTCGATGAACTGCGGCAGCACGGCGACCATGAAGATGATGCCCTTGGGATTGGTGGCATTGGTAAGAAAACCGGTCATCACGCGCTTGCCGAAGCTCGGATGGGCGGCCAGGCCGGCGGTATCCACGGCGGGCGCGTCGGCTTTGGCGCGCCACTGGCCGATGCCGAGCCAGATCAGGTAGAGGGCGCCGACGATCTTGACGGCAGTGAAGGCCGTACTCGATGCCAGCAGCAGCGAACCGACACCCGCGCCGGCGATGACCAGCACCAGGACCAGGCCGAACTGCAGTCCGAGCACGGTGGCACTGGCTTTCTTCAGTCCATAGGCCAGCCCGTGCGACATGGACAGCACCGCGCCGGAACCGGGCGAGATGGCGATCAGCGAGCCGGCGATGACGAAGGCGATCCAGGTGGTGAGGAGCATGCTGCTGCGCGAGATAAGGGGGATAAAAACCGGGGGGAAACGGGGAGGGGC
The DNA here is from genome assembly GCA_040758275.1 of Pseudomonadota bacterium. Classification (GTDB taxonomy): domain Bacteria; phylum Pseudomonadota; class Gammaproteobacteria; order Burkholderiales; family Burkholderiaceae_D; genus Telluria. Next base: position 76,846 of record JBFLVV010000017.1, on the reverse strand, counting down.
CGGCGCGCGCGTCCGGAGGAATCCGGAGCGCGGCGCGTGGCCGGGTACTGCTTACTTCTTCTTCGGATTGACGGCGGCCTTCAGGGTCGCGCCGGCAGCGAAGCGCGGGGTCTTCGATGCAGCGATCTTGATGACGTCGCCGGTTGCCGGGTTGCGGCCCTTGCGTGCAGCGCGCTTGGTGACCGAGAAGGTGCCGAAGCCGGTGATGCCGACGGTGTCACCTTTCTTCAGGCGTTCGGTGATGATCTCGATGATCGTGTTCACAGCGGTGTTAGCGGCTGCGCCGGACATTTCGGTGCGCTTCGCGAATTCCGCGATCAGTTCGCCTTTTTTCATAGTTCCTCCGGGGTTAAAAGAGCGGGAAGATTAGCATAATTATTGCTGTATGTAATCTCGCTACCCGGAGGCGGGCGCATCAATACATCAGGCGAGGCTGGTTTCGACGCCCGGGGCGGCCAGGCGATGGCGCAGCGCGGCGTTGATCAGGGTCTGGTAGCCGGTGCCGCAGCGCTCGGACAGGCTGCGGAATTCGTTCAGCACTTCGTCGTCGAGGTAGATCGTGATACGGGTCTTGCGTTTCGGCGGACGGGTGCGGCGTGCTGGCGCCGCGGTCACTGCTTGCAGGGTCGTTTCGGTATTCATGGCATCTCCTTCGGTGGCGAGGCTGCAGTACCGCAGCCAACAGCCTGCACTATACGTATGCCAGTTTGCCAATACCTGCGAAAAGCGACGAGATGCAGATTTCCGCGACTGAAATGCAAAAAGCCGCGCTGAACCGTGTGACCGGCATTCTCCCGTCAGGTAAGATGATGCGATCTTGACACTATTTACATGAGCGGAGCAAAACAATGGCTGGAGGCAGTCTGCTGGCATTACTGGACGATATTGCGAGCGTCCTCGACGACGTGACCCTGATGAGCAAGGTGGCCGCCAAGAAAACGGCCGGCGTGCTCGGCGACGACCTGGCGCTCAATGCGCAGCAGGTCACCGGCGTGAATGCCGACCGCGAGCTGCCAGTGGTGTGGGCGGTGGCCAAGGGGTCATTGAAAAACAAGGCGATCCTGGTGCCGGCCGCATTGGCCATCTCCGCCTTCGTGCCCTGGCTGATCACGCCCCTGCTCGTGATCGGCGGCGCCTTCCTGTGCTACGAGGGTTTCGAGAAGCTGGCCCACAAATTCCTGCACAGTAAAGAGGAAGACGAACAGCACAAGGCCGAGCACATCGCCCACCTGGCGGCCGAGAACGTGGACATGTGCGCGCTGGAAAAGGACAAGATCAAGGGTGCGGTGCGCACCGACTTCATCCTGTCGGCGGAAATCATCGTGATCGCGCTCGGCACCGTGGAACAGGCGCCTTTCAGCCAGCAGGTCATGGTCCTGGTCGCCATCGCGCTGGCGATGACGGTCGGCGTCTACGGCCTGGTGGCCGCCATCGTCAAGATGGACGACGCCGGCGTCTACCTGAGCCAGAAAAGCAACGGCGCGGCGCAGGGCGTCGGCAAGCTACTGCTGGCCACGGCGCCCAAGCTGATGAAATTCCTGTCCGTGGTCGGCACCGCCGCCATGTTCATGGTCGGCGGCGGCATCATCGCCCATGCCTGGGAACCGCTGCACCATTTCGCCGAAGAGGCCGCGCACGTCACGGCCGGCGTGCCGGGCGTCGGCAGCGTGCTGGCGGCCATCACCCCGACCGTGGTCGACGCCCTGGCCGGCGTGGTGGTCGGCGCCATCGTGCTGGCGGTGGTGAGCGTCGTCCAGCGCATGCGCGGCAAGAAGGCCGCCGCGCACTGATTTTCCCGCGCCGGGCCAGCGCAGGCCCGGCGTCTCTGCCATTCCCCTCTCCTCTTCCTGAATGTCCCGCCCATGCAGAGTGCATGCCGGGACATTTATGCGCCTTGCCTACTGATCTATCAGATTTTCATTCTCCTGGCATGAGATTTACAATAAGTGTTGCTTTCTTTTAACAGCAAATTGACAACTTGTCTGTATAAGTGGTTTGATCTCTGAGTCAATACACGCGCAATAGCCGCGGCGCAATTGATCATAACTATTATTAATTTTCCAGGAGCATCCATGCATTTCACATCCGGGCGCTATCAGCGCACTGCCGCCGCCCTCGCAGTCGGCATGTTGATTTCCTCAGTCGCCATTGCGCAGAGTTCCGAAGGCTCGATCTACGGCCGCGGCAAGCCTGGTGACAAGGTCACGATCACCAGCGTTGAAACCGGTACTACGCGCACGATCACCATCGACTCCAACGGCACGTACACCGCGCCCAAGCTCCAGCCGGGCGCCTACCGCGTCGAAGGCGGCGGCGTGAGCCGCAACGTGAATGTCGCCATCGGTTCCGGTACCCCGGTCGACCTGGCAAGCGACAATGTTGCGCGCGTGGTGGTCTCGGGCACCCGGACCGTGATCGACACCTCGAGCGTCGAATCGAACACCGTGTTCAGTGCCGACCAGATGGCCGCGCTGCCGGTGGCGCGTGACCCGAATGCGTTCGCACTGCTCGCTCCTGGCGTCGTCAAGGGCGACTCGGACCTGGGCGCAGGCGGCCTGCCGTCCTTCGGCGGCGCCTCGGTTGCCGAGAACAGCTACTACATCAACGGCTTCGACGTCACCAACATCCGCAACTTCCTGTCCTATGCCAACCTGCCGTTCGACGCAGTGGCCGCACAGCAGGTCAAGTCGGGCGGCTACGGCGCCGAATTCGGCCGTTCGCTGGGCGGTGTGATCAGCCTGGTCACCAAGCGCGGCACCAACACCTGGAAGGGCGGCGCTTCGGTCTACTACGAGCCGGATTCGCTGCGCGCCAGCGGCAAGAACATCCGTGACCTGAACAACCCGCAAGACAACAACTACATCTCGTTCAGCGAGGCGCGCCAGCAGCGCGACCTGTCCTTCAACGCCTATGCCGGCGGTCCGATCATCAAGGACAAGCTGTTCGTCTTCGGCCTCGTCGAAGGCCGCCACGACCGTACCGATACCTTCTCGGAATCGAGCAGCACGCGCACCACCTCGACCAAGCCGAACGGCATGATCAAGGTCGACTTCACGCCGACCGATGCGCACCGCCTGGAATTGACCGCGATCTCCAACGAGCGTGAAGACGAGATCCTCGACTTCAACCGCAACATTTCCGTCTATCCCGACCGGAAGAACCTGACCTACCACATGGGCGATCCGGGGATCAGCAAGACCACCTCGGGCGGCGAAATCATGATCGGCAAGTACACCGGCTACCTGACCGATGACCTGACCGTTTCCGCCCTGGTCGGCTCGGTGAAGGAGCAATCGGCCCTGACCGTCGGCGCGCGCAAGGCCGGTCTCGATTGCCCGGTTGTGCTGGATGTCGACGCGACCGAAATCGGCTGCTGGGCAATGCCGTGGCCGGGTCCGCGCGTCCGTTCGCCGAACGCGAAGCCTGCGGATGAAGACAAGCGCCGCGCCTTCCGCTTCGACGTCGACTACGCGATCGGCGGACACTCGCTGCGCGCCGGCGTCGACCGCCAGACCTTCACCTCGTACGCAGGCGCCGAAGCGACCTACTCGGGCGGCTACTACTACCGCTATTTCGTCTCCGAGACCGGCACCGTCAACGGCGTGCCGAACGTGGTTGCGCCGGGTGGCGAATACGTGCGTCGCCGGGAATCGGCGAACACCGGCGGCAGCTTCGAAGTCGAAAACAACGCCTATTACATCGAAGACAACTGGAAGGTGACCGACAATGTCCTGCTGTACGCAGGCCTGCGTTCGGAGTCGTTCAACAACATGAACGGCGCCGGTATCAGCTTCGTCAAGGCCGACAACCTGCTGGCGCCGCGCCTGGGCTTCGCCTGGGACGTGAAGGGCGACGCATCGCTGAAGGTGTACGGTAATGCCGGCCGCTACTTCATCCCGGTCGCATCGAACACCAACATCCGCGCAACCCAGGGCGAACTCTTCGAACAGCGCTTCTACACCTTCAATGGCCGCGATCCGCGTACCCAGGCGCCGCTGAACATGAGCTCGAGCGACATCGGCGTGCCGCAGATCACCGGCGACGGCACCCTGCCGCTTCCGGCCACCATCGCGGATACCGAACTGAACCCGATGTCCCAGGACGAATTCATCCTGGGCTTCCAGAAGGCGCTGGCCAAGGGCTGGACCATGGGCGTGAAGGCGACCTATCGCAAGGTCAACGACGGCATGGACGACTACTGCTCGCACCTGGGCTTCGAACAGTGGGCTGCAGACAACGGCTACGAGAACTTCGACTCCAGCACCATGGCCACCTGCTTCCTGATCAATCCGGGCAATGACGTGTCGCTGAAGATGGACCTGGAAAACGACGGCAACCTGAAGCAGGTCGTGGTGCCGGCCAAGTACCTGGGCCTGGGCAAGTACACCCGTACCTATCGCGCCATCGAGCTGACCGCGGAACGTCCGTACAACGGCACCTGGGGCCTGGCAGCGTCCTACACCTGGGCCAAGCTCAAGGGTACCGCGGAAGGCTACGTGAACTCGGTCATCAACCAGGAAGATGCCGGCGTGTCGCAGGACTTCGACTTCGGCTCGCTGGATGACGGCGCCGACGGCTACCTGTCGAACGACCGCCGCCACGTGTTCAAGCTGTACGGCAACTACGCGATCACCGACACGCTGCGCCTCGGCTTCAACGGCACGGTGGCCTCGGGCCGTCCGACCAGCTGCATCGGCTACGTGCCGCCCACTGCATTCGACTATTCCGATGCGTCCGCTTACACCGTCGCTTCGTCGTACTACTGCCTGAAGGAAGGCGGCAAGTCGAGCCTGGTGCAGCGCGGTACCGCGGGCCGTACGCCATGGACCGCCACCGTCGACCTGCAGCTGGCCTACATGCCACGCATCGCCAACGGCAAGGTCACCTTCCAGGTCGACGTGTTCAACGTGTTCAACAGCCAGAAGGCGGTCGAGTTCAATGAGCAACGCGACTACTCGGCCGACACCCTGAGCGAAGGCAAGCTGAACCTGAACTACCAGCAGCCGTCCTCGTTCCAGAGCCCGCGTTCGGTCCGCCTGACCGCGCGCTACGAGTTCTGATCACTAGCTGATCGGTAACATGGAGGCCGCCTTCGGGCGGCCTTTTTCATTGGGGCGCCATGCGGGCCAGTCGCCGCGCCGCAAGCAGGTCGCGCAGGCTCCACGCGACAGCACCGACGGCCATCACGCTCAGCACCCAGCTGGCCCAGCCGTGGTCGACCGGCATCAGTCTTGATGGCAGCGCATGCCAGGCAAAGAGCGCCTGGCCGGTCAGCGTGAACATCACTCCGAGGTTCATGAAGAGGAAGAGGTGCAGCAAGTGCTCGCTCTTCGGCAGCTCCCTGACCTCGCCCTCGACCACCACGTCGCGCGCCGAGATCGCCGTCTCTGCCAGGAACAGCGCCACGATCCACCACACGAAGCCGCCATGCCACTCGCACCAGGCGAGCGAGGCGAACAGGGCCGCGAACACGCCTTCGCGCGCGCCGTGCAGGCGCTCCTCGCCCGCGCAGCCGGGGCGCGAGGGCAGCTTCGCCAGCCATTCATGGTTGATGAAGATGTCGAGGGCGCCGATCACCCCGTGCACGATCAAGGCATAGACATAGGGCGGCACGTCGTGTCCTCCCACCCCGCAACTAGCGCCGGCGGACCAGCGCCGCCCCTGCAGCCAGTCCCAGCGCGAAGCTGGCATACACCATGACCAGCGAGGACGTCGACAGATGCTTCTCGTAGCCCGGCCGCATGCGCCTGGGCGTCAGCCTGTAGTCGGCAAAGGCTGCGCAGGCGGCGGTGGCCGCCGAGGCGGAAAGCAGGCCGGCCGGCGCTTTGCGATCGAGGTAGCTGCCGGCGTAACGCTCGAACAGGATGGCCCAGAAAGTCGCGCTGGCGTGGTGGATCAGGTAGCCCGGCACCGTATAGCGCATCGACGGGCCGCTCTGGCGCGCCGCCTTGTCGCCATGGATCCAGCGGCTGATCACATTGGTCGGCGCGCAGAGGCTGCCGACCTCCTTCTGGCCCAGGGCCGCCAGCGTCACCGTCGACAGAACGCTCGACGTGGCGCCGGAGACCAGACCATGCCGAACTGCCGTGTTCCAGCTATGCATGAGGTCCTCTTGTCATGTGTTTCCATGGCGCCGCCGGACGGCGTGGGCGCGTCACTTTTCCGGCTTCTGTTCTAGACTAGGTGCTGGCTCGTCCTGACGCGTCATGGCGGCGCCGATCGCGAGGCCCAGCGCCAGGCAGGCATAGACGCCGGCCAGCGATTTCTGGGACAGGTGTTTCTCGTAGCCGGGCTGGAAGCGTTTCGGTGTCAGCTTGTAGTCGGCAAAGGCGGCGAAGGCCGAGGTGGCGGCAGAGGCAGCGAGGATGCCCACCGGCGTCTTGCGGTCGAGGTACCTGCCGGCGACGCGCTCGAAGATGATCGACCAGAAAGTCGAGCTGGCATGGTGGATCAGGTAGCCGGTTGCGGTGTAGCGCAGCGAGGCGCCGCCCTTGCGTGCGGCCTTGTCCCCATGCACGTAATGACTGACCGCGTTCGTGGGCGCCAGGGCGCTGCCGGTCTCCTTCTTGCCCGCGATCGCCAGGGCCACGGTCGAGAGCAGGCTGGAGGTGGCGCCCGACACCAGGCCGCGCTCCAGGGTCTTGGTCCAGTTTTGCATGATTTTTCTCTCTGGTAATAGGTAAAGGAAGCATGGATGCGAATATTGCTGACGGGCGCTAGCGGCTTCATCGGGCAACACCTGCTGCAGGCGCTGCTGCACGAGGGCCACCACGTCGTGTGTGCGGTGCGCAAGCCCCGCAACAGCACCGATCCACGCCTGACTTACATCCACGCGGACTTCGCCAACGATACCCAACAAACCGTCTGGCTGGCGCGCCTTTCCGGCATCGACGCGGTGATCAACACCGTCGGCATCTTCCGTGAATCCGGCAGCCAGACCTTTGCGCGCCTGCACACGGAAACGCCGCGCGCCCTGTTCGCCGCCTGCGCCGAGTCAACCGAGGTCCAGATGGTGATCCAGCTCTCTGCCCTCGGCGCCGACCGCGAGGCCGACACGCCCTACCACCTGTCGAAAAAGGCGGCGGACGACTTCCTGGCCACGCTGCCGCTGCGCGCCTGGATCGTCCAGCCATCGCTGGTCTACGGCCCGGATGGCGCCAGCGCGCGCGCCTTCCGCACCCTGGCCAGCATGCCGCTGACCGTCCGCTTCGGCAGCGCGCCGCAGCTGGTGCAGCCGATCCACGTCGACGACCTGGTGGCGGCCATCGTCGGCCTGCTCAAGCACCGGCTGCCGATTCCGCCCGGCTCGGGTACCGCGCTGCGGGTGCCGCTGGTGGGGCCGCAGGCCATGCCTTTCGTGGAGTACCTGGGAGCGCTCAGGCGCGGCATGGGCATGGGCCGCCAGATGGTCCTGCCCTTGCCCGGCGCGCTGGCGCGCATAGCGGCCCACCTCGGACGCTGGCTGCCGGGCGGCCTGCTCGATCCCGACGCGCTGCGCATGCTCGAGCGCGGCAATGCCGGCGACGTGGGCATGACCACCCAGCTGATCGGCCACCCGCCGCGGCAGGTAGCAAGCTTCATCCAGGACGCGCCTGCCGCCAGAATCCAGGCCAAGCTGGGCTGGCTGCTGCCCATCCTGCGCTGTAGCATCGTGGCGGTGTGGATCGTCACGGCCATCGTGTCCTATGGCCTCTACCCGGTCGAGGCCAGCTACGAACTGCTGGCGCGCACCGGCATCCCGGCGGCACTGCAGCCACTGATGCTGTATGGCGCCGCCACCTTCGACCTGCTGCTCGGCCTGGGCATCCTGTTCTTCTCGCGGCGGCGCTGGCTGTGGCTGATGCAGCTCGGCCTGATCGGCTTCTACACCGTCGTCATCGCCATCAGGCTGCCCGAATTCCTGCTGCACCCCTACGGACCGCTCACCAAGAACCTGCCCATGCTGGCCGCCATCTGGCTGCTCTACGAACTCGAGGAACGCTGAACATGGAATACATCGTCGTCAAATGGCTGCACATCCTGTCGTCCACCTTCCTGTTCGGGACCGGGATCGGCTCGGCCTGGTACATGCTGTTCGCGAACGTGAGCCGCGACGTGCGCGCGATCGCCGTCGTTGCCAAATACGTGGTGATCGCCGACTGGCTGTTCACGGCCACCACCGCCATCCTGCAGCCGGCGACCGGCTTCTACATGATCCACCTGGCCGGCTATCCGCTGCACAGCAAGTGGATCATGTGGTCCATCGCCCTCTATGTACTGGCCGGCGCCTGCTGGCTGCCGGTGGTGTGGCTGCAGATGCGCATGCGCGACATTGCCCAAGAGGCGGCGAAGAACGGCACCGAACTCACGCCGCAGTACTGGCGCTACTTCCGCATCTGGGTCACGCTCGGCGTGCCGGCCTTCATCGCCTTCGTGGCGATCTTCTGGCTGATGGTGGCCAAGCCCATGTGACCCGGACCGACAACCCTGCCTGATACAAGGAGAACCCCATGCGGGCTTACCAGATTCTTCCCGGCGCGAACATCGACGCCCTGCAATGCGTGGACTACCCGGACCGCGACCTCGCACCATTCGAGGTGCGCATCCGCGTGCACGCGGTCTCGCTCAACTACCGCGACCTGATGGTCGCCAGCGGCAACTACCTCGTCACCGTGGACGATCCCATCATCCCCTGCTCGGACGGCGCCGGCGAGGTGCTGGCCGTGGGACCGGGGGTGACGCGGGTGCAGGTGGGCGACCGCGTGGCCGGCTCCTTCTTCCCCTACTGGCAGGACGGCCCGACCTCGCTCGAGAAAATCCGCCATGCGCTGGGCGGCGACATCGACGGCATGCTGGCCGAGGAAGTGGTGCTGCACGAAGAGGCCGTGGCGAAGATCCCGGCCTCACTCTCCTTCGTCGAGGCGGCCACCATGCCCTGCGCCGGCGTCACGGCCTGGAACGCGCTCTTCGTGTCCAGCAACGCGATCAAGCCCGGCGACACGGCGCTCTTCCTCGGCACCGGCGGCGTCTCGGTGCTCGGCATGCAGCTGGCCAGGGCGGCAGGGCTGCGCACCATCATCACCTCGTCCAGCGACGACAAGCTGCAGCGCGCCCGCGAACTCGGCGCCCACCACACCATCAACTACCAATCCATTCCGGAGTGGCACGAAGAGGTGCTGGCGCTGACCCAGGGACGCGGCGCGAACGTGGTGCTGGAAGTGGGCGGCAAGGGCACGGTGAACCGCTCGGTATCGGCGGCGGCGATGGGCGGGACGATCGCCATCATCGGCGGCGTCAGCGGCTTCGGCGGCGAGGTGAACCCGGCCTCGCTGCTGGCCACGGCCAAGCGCCTGGTGGGCATTTTTGTGGGCAGCCGCACCATGCTGGACGACGTGATGCGCTTTGCCGACGCTACTGGCCTGAAACCGGTGATCGACCGCGTCTTCCCCTTCGGGCAGGCGAAGGAAGCGTATCGCTACATGGAATCCGGTTCGCACTTCGGCAAGGTCGTCATCGACGTGACGAAGCAGGCGTAGCTCAACGCTTCTGCGGCACCAGTTCGATCTCGAAGACCCTGGGCCACAGCTTGCCGGTGACGAACAGGCGCTTGCGTTTGGCGTCCCAGGCAATGCCGTTCAGGACGGCGTCCGGATCGAGGGTGCCGCGCTGCGCCGCCGGCAGCAGGCCCTCGAGGTTGATCACGCCCTTCACGCTGCCGTTGGCGGGGTCGATGCGCAGGATCAGCTCACTACCCCAGACGTTCGAGAACAGCTCGCCGTCGACCATCTCGAGTTCGTTGAGCCGCTCGATGGCTTGCCCCTTGTGGGTCACCTGGATGCGGCGCAGTTCCTTGTAGGTCTTCGGCTCTAGGATGCGGATGAAGGAACTGCCGTCGCTCATGTAGACGTGCTTCGCGTCGCTGGCCAGGCCCCAGCCTTCGCCCACATACTTGAAGGTCTGCTTCAGCTTGAAGGTCTTCATGTCGAAGACGTAGCCGACCTGGGAAGTCCAGGTGAGGGCGACGATGTCGTTGCCGACCGGGGTCGAGCCTTCGCCAAAGATCTCTTGCGGCATGTCGGCCTTCTGCACGACCTTGCCGGTGCTCAGCTCCACCTTGCGCAGCGAGGACGTGCCGTTGCGGCCCGTGGTCTCGTAGAGGTGGCCGTCGCGGAAGAACAGGCCCTGCGTGAAGGCCTTCGGGTCGTGCGGGTAGCTGTTCTTGACGACGTAGCCGTAGACCGGGACGTTGGCCTGCGCGCTGGCGCCGGCCGTGGCGGCCAGGGCGAGGGTAGTGACGATGACGTGTTTGAGCATGATGCCCGAATGTAGCACGGTTCAGAACAGCGAGAGATTCGGCGACGGTTCAGGTGTTTTCTTCGCCACCGTCTGTGGCGCCGCCCAGTCCTTCATGCGCGCCGCCGGGTAGTGGCGCAGGAAGCTGCGCGCCGTCTCGATGTCGCGGCAGGCCAGCCAGTCTTCCATTTCGTCGGGGGCGATCACCACCAGCGAACGCTTTTCATCGTCAGGCTTGTGCATGCGCGACATCAGGGGATGGTCGTCGGCGTTGATCGTGATCTGGGTGAAGGAGGACGCCAGGGTCCCATCGGCCTCCGTCCATTCGCGCCACAGGCCGGCGACGTAGAACAGGCTGTCGTCAGCCATGCCGATCGCGTGGCGCACCGCGCGGCCGCTCTCGTAGCAGGGCTCGTAGAACCAGGCCATCGGCACCGCGCACAGCTGCAGGCGGCGCCAGGCAGGGGCAAAGGAACGCCGCTCGCCCAGGGATTCGGCGCGCGCGTTCATGGTGTCGAAGGGTTTCACGCCGGGCGGGATGTGGCGGCGCGGGACCATGCCGTAGCTGGCCAGGCAGGCCATGGGGCCGCCGTCGCTGCCCCGGCGTACGATGGGAGCCGAATAGTCCTTCCAGACTTCCTCGGGCCAGCGCCAGTCGGCCGGCAGCTCGCTGAAGGCCCCGAGGGTGCCGAACTGTTCGCGGGTGGGAGAGTGGTAGTTGACGCACATGATCCGTCCAGCATAGTACCGTCGACCTGCCTTGGCAACCGGTGCTCAGAAATAGGCCAGCAGGCGTCCGCTGGCGATCACGGCGATCCACAGGCCGAGCGACAGCAGGGCGTGCAGGACCGCCCGGCCGGGCGCGCGTGCGTCCCAGGCGTCGGCGCCGCGATACGGTCCGGCGTGGAAGGCGATGGCGTTGACGCCCGCCAGCACGATCAACGCCAGCTTGAGCAGGAAGACGGGGTTCGCCAGCAGGGCGGCCGGGTCGGCGATGAAGAGCAGCAGGCCGGTCGGCAGCACCAGCAGCATGCTGCCGGCCGACCAGGGCAGCAGGTGGCGCGCCAGCGCGCGAACCGGCAGCTGGCGGCCGAAACCGAGCACGCGCAGGTCGAACATCGCGACCGCGCCCACCAGCAGGGCGAAGCCGACGATGTGCAGGGTCTCGACCGCCGGATACAGCCAGGGATGCTCGCGCATGGCCTGCGCCAGCGGCAGGGACGCGGCCTGGCGGGCCGCGTCTTGCAAGGGCATCAGCGCAGCTCCGTGGTCTTGTCCTTGATGGTGATCCGCTCGGCACGCAGCTCGGTCGCGTTGCTGCGGTGTGGATAACCATAGACCGTGGCCTGGCCGCCAACCGCCAGGTTCTCCTTGGGCAGGCCGCGGTTGTCCATGCGCGACGGCGGCGCCAGCACCACCATCCAGGTCTTGTCGGCCGTCTTCAGGCGCACGAAGCCGTGCGGCTGCAGGTAGCCGGATTCCTCGATGGTGCCGGACAGGGTAAGCGGCTTGTCGGCGTTGTATTCGCTCCAGCCATGGTGGGCGGAAGCGGAGGTGGCCACCAGCGCGGCCAGCAAAAACCAGCGTTTCATGGGACTCTCCTTGAAAGTACGGTTGATAGGGGAAGACGGCCCACCACCCGCAGCCGTCCGTCGACCGGCTGTGCCACCACGATCCCGCCCTGCTCGACATACTCGCCGACCAGGGCGCGGATGTTCACGTCGTGCGTCACCAGCACCAGATTATCCTTGCCGCCCGCCTGGCGCCAGCCCGCAATGCGCGCCAGCACCTCGCGCACCTTGGCGCGCCCGGCGGCTTCGCCGTCCTGGAACATGGAATCGAGCATCGGCGCTTCCTCGACCCGGCCGAAGGCGAGGCGGGCGGTATCGAGGCAGCGGCACCAGCGGCTCGACAGCACGGGACCGAGCGGGATGCCGCGCTGGCGGAAGGCGGCGCCGAGGCCCACGGCATCGCGCTTGCCCTGTTCCGACAGATTGCGCTGGGTGGCGCAGGCGGCCAGGCGGAAGCCGGGCGGATCGCCAATGCCGGGGGTAGTGAGCGCGTGGCGGATGAGCAGCACGTGGCCTCCGCCCTGCAGGCCTTGCCAGAGATCGGACTGCGCCGCCGCCAGCGGCGCGGCAAGCAGGGTCGTCAGGGCCAGGAAGCATCGTCGAAGCATGGCGTCGTCTCCATCGGCTGCGGGGCTCGCTGCCGCATTATCCTGCCTTGGTCCATGGACGAGCGCACGGCAGCGTCATAGACTGGTGCATCCCTTCGATGGAGACAAGATGAGCACGCCGACCCAGCGCCGCGCCATACCCGCCGACTTGCCTGAACTGGGGGCCTTGCGCACCCATGCGATACGCGCCGGCTGCGCGAGCCACTATCCGCCTGAGGTCATCGACACCTGGTGCGCCGTCGCGCCACCCGAACAGATGGCGGCCCTGATCACGGCGGGCGGCGCACTGGTGGAGGAAGAGGATGGGCAGTTGCTCGGCTATGCGATCCTGAACCTGGACACGGGCGAACTCGATGCCGCCTTCGTCGATCCGGCGCAGCAGGGGCGCGGCGTCGCCCGGCGCCTGCTGGCGGCGCTCGACGCGATGGCCCTGCGCCATGGGCTGCGCCGGCTCTTCCTCTCGTCCTCGCTGAATGCGGTGCCGGCCTACGAGCGCGCCGGCTATGTGGCGCTGCGCCGCGAAACGTATCCGCACCGCAGCGGCATCGTGCTCGAATCGGTGTTCATGGAGAAGACCCTTCCATGCTGAGCGCATGGACCGGCGCAGGCGCGACTTGACTGACTCAGACGAAGGTAAACGTCAGCTCTTCCGGCAGGCGCGACTTCGGCAGGCCGGCGTTGAAGTCGGCACTTGATGAATAGCCGAAGCTGGCCAGCACCACGCTCGCCAGGCCTTGCGCGTGCAGGCCGAATTCCTCGTCCAGGATCTTCTGGTCGAAGCCTTCCATCGGGGTGGCGTCGATGCCCAGGGTGGCGGCGCCCAGCAGCGCGGTGCCGAGGGCCAGGTAGACCTGTTTTTCCAGCCACTGCGGCATGTCGCGCGTCGTATAGCGGTGGGTGCGCACATAGCCGCGGCGGCCCGCGTCCTGGCCGGCGCGGGCGGCGTCGTCGCGGAAGCGGCCATCCTGGCCTTCCTGGGCCAGCAGGCGCTCCAGGTGGGCGTCGTCCATGTCGATGCGCGAGCAGAACACGATCACGTGCGAGGCGTCCAGGATCTTGGCCGCGTTGTAGCCGTAGCCGCCCTGCGCCGCCTTGGCCACGCGCGCCTTGCCCTCGGGCGTATTGGCGACGATGAAGTGCCAGGGCTGCGAGTTCACCGAGGAGGGGCTGTGGCGCAGCAGGGAGTAGACCTGCTGCATCAGCGCTTCGGGGATCTGGCGCTCCTTGTCGTAGGCCTTGGCGGTATGGCGCTTGCGGGCTGCCGAGAGAATATCCATCTGTTTCTTCCTTCTTTCACTGAACAACTTAAAAATCTTCGAGCACGATCTTGCCGACCGCACGGCCGCTTTCGATCAGCGCATGGGCGCGGCGCAGGTTCTCGGCCGAGATGCGGCCGTAGTGCTCGCCCAGGGTCGTGCGCAGCTCCCCGGCGTCGACCATGCCGGATACGCGACTCAGGAGTTCGTGCTGCTTGACCATGTCCGCGGTCTCGAACATCGAGCGCGTGAACATCAGTTCCCAGTGCAGCGAGATCGACTTGCGCTTGAGCGGCACGGCGTCGAGCTGGGCCGGGTCGTCGATCAGCGCGAACTGTCCCTGCGGAGCCAGCACGTCGACGATGGCGGCATAGTGGCTGTCGGTGTGGGTCAGGCTGATGACGACGTCGACGTTGGAAAAGCCGAGCGCTTCCAGTTGCGGGCGCAGGGGCTGGGTGTGGTCGACCACGTGCTGGGCGCCGAGTTCGCGCACCCAGTTGCGGCTTTCCTCGCGCGAGGCGGTACCGATGACGGTCAATGCGGTGAGCTTGCGCGCCAACTGTATCAGGATCGAGCCGACTCCGCCGGCCGCGCCGATGACGAGCAAGGACTTGCCGGCGCCGCCGCCTTCCTCCACCTTGAGGCGGTCGAACAGCAGCTCCCAGGCCGTGATCGAGGTCAGGGGCAGGGCGGCCGCCTGGGCATGGCCGAGCGAGGACGGCTTGCGGCCGACGATGCGCTCGTCTACGGCCTGGAACTGGCTGTTCGAGCCGGGGCGCAGGAGCGAGCCGGCGTAGAAGACTTCGTCGCCTTCCCTGAACAGGGTGACGCTGCTGCCGACGGCGCGCACGATGCCGCTGGCGTCCCAGCCCAGCACGCGCGGTTCCGTGACGGCCGCGCCCTTGCGGATCTTGGTGTCCACCGGGTTGACCGAGACGGCGCGCACTTCGACCAGCAGGTCGTGGGGGCCGGCCAGGGGCATCGGCAGCTCGACCTCGTGCAGGGAAGCGGGGTCGCTGATGGGCAGGCCGTGCTGGGTATACACTACTGCTTTCATGTTGAATCTCCGGTAAGTTTTGGACTTGCCGACGATTCTATTGGGCAGTCCGGCAGGGAAAAAGCCGGCTGGAGCGATTTCACTTTCACAGCTGGAGAGAAAATGATCAGGCTAGACGACCTGGCCCTGTTCGTCCGCACCGCCGCCCTGGGCAGCTTTTCCCGGGCCGCGCGCGAGGTCAACCTGCTGCCCGGCCAGGCCAGCGCCGCGATCGGCCGCCTCGAGCGCGAACTCGACATCCGCCTGTTCGCGCGCTCCACGCGCAGCCTGCGCCTGACCGAAGAGGGCAAGCGCTACCTGCCCTTCGCCCAGGATGCGCTGCAGGCCCTGCGCGACGGCTTCGACGGCATCCGCGGCGATGCCGGCTGCCTGACCGGCACGCTGCAGATCGCGGCGCCTTCGGACTTCGGGCGCAACCTGCTGCTGCCCTGGATCTCGGAGTTCCGCCGCGACCATCCGGGGCTCGACATCCAGTTGCTGGTATCGGACCAGGTGGCGGACGTGTTCCGCGATCCCGTCGACATCGCGCTGCGCTACGGGCAGATCGACGACGCCAGCTATGTCGCCCTGCCGGTGGCGCCCGACAACCGCCGCGTGCTGGTGGCATCATCGGATTACATCGCGCGCCACGGCAGGCCGGCCCTGCTTGACGAACTGGCCGACCACAACTGCCTGCAATACCGGCTGCGCGGGCGCACCTACGACCGCTGGTCCTTTCCGACGGCGGACGGTGCGAAGGTCGTGCAGGTGGCGGGACGGCTGGTGAGCGACGATGCGGAAGTGGTGCGGCGCTGGGCGGTGGCCGGCGAAGGCATCGCCTACAAATCCTGGCTCGATGTGAGCGCGGACGTGGCAGAGGGACGCCTGGAAGTGCTGCTGCCGGATGTGCCGGGCGAGCCCACGCCCCTGAGCCTGGTGTGCCCGCACCGCCGGCAGTTCTCGCCGGCGGTGAAGCTGCTGCATGCGCTGATCGAGGAACGCTGCCGGCCGCTGGCGCGCGCCTGGGACAAATGAGCTAAACCGTTTCGTTCATTTCGGCGACCAGCGCCGCGACCAGTTCCGCCGCCGGCATGGCGCGCGCCTGCGCGAAGTTGGTGCCGCCCCAGTTGACCGAATATTCCTGGTTACCTTTGGCTAGCGCAGCCGCATGCAGCTGCTTGGCGGCGTCATAGGCGATCGGGTAGTCCGGCACGGGCGGATGCCCGCTGGCGCCGACGTCACGGAACTGGCGGTTCACGATGCCGCGCGCCGCGCGTCCCGAGATGACGGGGGTGAGTTCGGTCTCGAGCTGGGCGCCACCCGCGATCAGGGAGCGGTGGTGGGGCGAAGCGGACGATTCCGGACAGGCGATGAAGGCGCTGCCCATCTGGACCGCGCTGGCGCCGTAGTACAGCGCGGTACGGATCTGCGCGCCATCCATGATGCCGCCCGCCGCGATCAGGGGCAGGGAAGTCTTGCCGTGCAGCTGCTGCAGCAGTTCGACGGTGCTCAAGGCCGCGTCCGGCGCCTGGGGGTCGAAGACGCCGCGGTGCCCGCCCGCCTCGATGCCCTGGGCGACGATGGCGTCGATGCCGGCCGCTTCGATCTGGCGCGCTTCAATCAGCGAGGTCGCGGTGGCGAACAAGGTGATGCCGGCGGCCTTCAGGGCATCGATCTGCTCCTGCGGCGGCAGGCCGAAATGGAAGCTGAGCACGGCCGGCCGCTCGGCCAGCATCACGTCGAACATCGCGTCATCGGTGACGAAGGTACCGTAGATCTCGGTCAGTCCTGCCGGAGGCTGGGCGCCGAAGCGTTCGAAATGCGGCCGCAGCCAGTCCAGCCAGGCGGCTTCGCGCGCGGCGTCGGCCTGCGCGGGCACATGCGTGAACACATTCACCTGGAAGGGCCGGCCGGTCTTCTCGCGCACGGCCCGGATCGCGGCCCGTGCGGCTTCGGGCGTCATGGCGCCCACTGCGATCGAGCCCAGCGCGCCGGCCTCCGACACGGCGGCGGCCAGCGCCGCACTCGAGATATTGGCCATCGGGGCCTGGATGATGGGATAGCGGATATCCAGCTTCGACAGCAGGTCAGTGCTCATGGCGCGGCTCCGTCAGGTCTTGGTCGAAACACAAGTATAGCGAGAGCCGTGAACTTACGCTCCGCGTACCAGCAGCACGGCCAGCACCAGCATCAGCGTCCCGGTGCAGCCCTCGATCACGCGCCATACCGAAGGCCGGCCAAGGACGGAGGCAAAGCGCTGCGCGCTCAGGCCCAGCGCCGTGAACCACAGCACCGAGGCCGTCATCGCGCCCGCCGCGAAGGAAGTGCGGGCCTCGCCCGCCAGGCTGCTGCCGACCGCCCCCAGCAGCACCACGGTGTCGAGGTAGACGTGCGGGTTCAGCAGCGACAGCGCCAGCACGGTGGCCAGCGCGCGGCCCAGGGTTTGCGTTTTCGCCTCGTCAGAAAGTTCAAGGGAAGCGCCGCCGCGCAGGCTGCTCTTCCAGCAGCGCCAGCCATACCAGACAAGGAAGGCCGCGCCGCCATAGCGCGCCACCGCCATCGCCGTGGGCGAGGCTTCGACCAGGGCGCCCAGGCCCGAGATGCCGAGCGCGATCAGGACCACGTCGACCACGATGCAGGTGGCGACCGTGGCTGCCACGTGGTGGCCGCGCACGCCGGTGCGGATCACGTGGGCGTTCTGGGCGCCGATGGCCATGATCAGGCTGGCGCCCAGGCCCAGGCCTTGCAGGAATACCTGTTGAGAAAACATAAAAGCTCCGCGTAGAAGAGCGCATCTTCGCTTCCAGCCGGGCTAAATTCAAATATATTCATGATATTTAAGGATGGTTAAGAAAAATTAATGAAGATCGATCCCCGCCGCAGCGCCGCCTTCATCGCCGCCGTCGACACCGGCAGCCTGGAGCTGGCCGCCGTCCAGCTGTCCCTGACCCCATCGGCCGTCTCGCAGCGCATCTCGGCGCTGGAACAGGATTTCGGCACGCCCCTGCTGGTGCGCAGCCGCCCATGCCGCCCCACGGCGCCGGGCACGCGCCTGCTGCAGTACCTGCGCCGCTCGACCCTGCTGGAATCGGAGTTCCTCGCCGAGATGGGCATGGATGCGGGGCCGGCACGCCTCAGCCTGGCCGTCAACAACGACACCCTGGCCACCTGGCTGCTGCCGGTGCTGGCGCCCATCCTCGCCGAACAGGAACTGCTGGTGGAATTCGTGCTCGACAACCAGGGCCATACCTTCTCGCTGCTGGAACAGGGCCGCGTCGTGGCCTGCGTGGCGGGCGAGCCCACGCCCATGCGCGGCTGCACGGTGAGTCCGCTCGGCCTGATGCGCTACCGGATGGTGGCCTCGCAGGACTTCGCCCACCACTGGTTTGCGAATGGTTTCACGCGCGAGAACGCGCAGCGCGCGCCGGTGATCGTCTTCGACCGCAAGGATTCGCTGCAGTCGGCCTTCCTGCTGCGCCACTTCGGCCTGCCTGAAGGCGCCTACCCCTTTCACTACGTGCCGGCCAGCGACCCCTACGTGGGCGCAATCCGGCACGGGATGGGCTATGGCATGCTGCCGCAGGAGCAATGCGCAGACCTGCTGCGTGAGGGCGTGCTGGTCGACCTGGCGCCCGACCTCCATGTGGACGTGCCGCTGTACTGGCACGCCTGGCGCATCCAGCCGCCACGCCTGGAGCGCATGGGCGCGGCGCTGGTGAAGGCCGCGCGCGACGTGCTGCTACCGCTGCCCTGAGACCAGGGTCAGGTGCGGCCTGCGCCGGTCCGGACGCCGTGCGCTGCGCGCCACGGCCACCGGCCAGGCCTGCGCCACCGCCCACAGCAGCTCGGGCACGAAGTAACACCACAGCAGCGGCAAGCCACCCTGCGCCAGCGCCCAGGCCATCCACAGCGCGAACACGGCGCGCCCGCACGCATCGAAGCGTCCCAGCACCACGCTGGTGCGCAGCAGGCGCAGGCTGGCCCACAGCAGCACCAGGCTGCCCAGCAGGCAGGCGAACAGCACCTGCACCGGCTCGCAGGCCGGCAGCGGCGCGCCGCCCAGGCTCACGTTCAGGTTCGACAACTGCGGATACAGCAGGGCGAAGGTCCAGGGCGTGGCGAAGGGCGTGATGATCAGGATGTCGTACAGCGCGCTGGCGCGCGTGAGACGGAAGTAGGCGGGGGGAGAAAGGGAAAGCATGGCGGGCTCCGGCTGTGGCTGCGGAAACCATGCTGGCACGCCTGGCGCGCCTCCTTCTTGCGATGGACGAAGACGGACAAAAAAAACGGGCCGGACGCCTGCGCGTCCAGCCCCAAGGGAATCACGGAGAAAGAGAGGTGTTGCGATCAGGTGCCGATGCGGCCGCCGTCGTTCTTGGTGATGACGATGGTCGCCGAGCGCGGACGCTTGCCGGCGCCGTAGCCGGCATTCGACGGCCACTGGCTGGTGTACTTGGTCGGGTCGGCGACGTTGGCGGCGGCGGTGCCTTCGCCCGGGTGCTGGATGTTAATGAACAGCGCCTTGCCGTCCGGGGTCTCGGCGATGCCGGTGATCTCGGAGCCGACCGGGCCCACCAGGAAGCGCTTGAGCGTGTCGGCGGTCGCGGCCTTGCCGACATAGGTGTCGACCGCCAGATTCGTGCCGTTGGCGCGCGGGTAGCTCAGGCTGACCTTCTTGCCGTCGCCGACCTGGCCCGGGAGACCCGCCAGCATCATGCAGTTGGTGACATCGGTGTAGGCGCCGTCGTCGGTCTGGATCCAGCAGATGCCGGTGGAAGGCGTGAAGGCCAGGCCGTCCGGGCTCGAGAAGTCCTGGTCGGCGGTGAGGCCGGACAGGTTGACCTTCGCGCCGTCCGCGCCGGATTCGGCGCCGAACAGGTAGACGTCCCAGCTGAAGGTGGCGGCGGTCGAGCCGGCGGCGCCTTCCTTGACGCGGATGACGTGACCGTTCGGGTTGCCCGCCTGCGCGCTCGTGCCCTTCATGTCGGTGTAGACGCGCGGGTTGGCGGCGTCCGGCGCGGCCTGGCTCGAGCCGCTCGGCTCGACGCGGCGGTTGCTGTTGTTGGTCAGCGTGAAGTAGATCTCGCCAGTGCCCGGGTGCACCGAGCACCATTCCGGACGGTCCATCTTGGTCGCGCCGACGGCGTCGCCGGCCAGGCGGGCGTTGACCAGCACGTCGGCCTGGTCGGCGAACTTGTAGCCGGCGTAGGCCGAGATCAGGGGGTTGGCGATCGACAGCTCGATCCATTGGCCAGTGCCGTCGGCATTGAACTTGGCCACGTACAGCTTGCCGCTGTCGAGGTATTTGTCGCCGGTGGCGACGCGATCGCTTGGCGTCGCGTCGGCGGCGGCCCAGACTGCGGTCGATACGAATTTGTAGATGTATTCATTGCGCGAGTCGTCGCCCATGTAGACGGCCAGCGGCTGGCCGGCGACAGGTTTACCGAAGACGGCGCTCTCGTGGGCGAAGCGGCCCAGGGCGGTGCGCTTCTTGATCGCCTTGCTCTTGTCGAAGGCGTCCATCTCGACGATGTAGCCCATGCCGTTCATCTCGTTGCGGTAGTCGTCGCTGCCGTCGACCGAAGTACCCTTCTTGCTGATGTTCCAGCGCTGGTACTTGTCTTCCGTGCCGCCGGTTTCCCAGCCGTGGCGCGAAGCGGCGCCGGCGTCGCGGCCGTAGCGCTTGAGCGAGGTGACGCTCTTGTCGTTGCCGCGCGCGGTGTCGTCCGTGCTGGCGCGGGTAAAGTAGCCCGACCAGTTCTCTTCGCCCGACAGATAGGTGTTCCACGGGGTCCTGCCGGTGCCGCAGTTGTTCAGGGTGCCGCGGATCTTCGTGCCGCCCGTCGAGTACTTGGTGACCACCAGCGCATTGCCGCGCACCGGGCCCGAGAGCTCGATGTCGGTCTGCTGGTGCACGCGGCGGTTCATTGCCGAATCCTTCACGTAGCTCCACTTGCCGGCAGCCGCACGCACTTCGACCACGGACAGGCCGTGCAGGGCCATCTCCTTGTCGACCTCGAGCGCAGGGCGCGGCAGGGACATGGTGCCGCCGTTCGCGTGCACGAAGAAGGAGGACAGCTTCTCGTCGGTGGTGGCTTCGTGGTTCATCACCAGCACGCCGCGGTCGTTGACCGTGGTCGCCGGGCCGTTGCTGGCGGAGAGCGCGAAGAATTCCATGCCGTCGTGGTGGTCGCCGGCGCGGTTCTCGAAATCGGTATCGGTGCCGTCGTTCTTGAAGGCGGGGGTATTGGCGGTGAGCGGATCGCCCAGTGCGTAGATCACGCTGGCGGTGTAGCCGGCCGGGACCACGACGGTGTCAAGCAGGCTCTTGGACACGGCGGTGAAGCCGAGCAGCTTCTCGGTCGGCGGCGGGTTGGTACCGCCCGGCGGATTCGGCGAGGTCACGACGTCGTCGTTGTCCGAGCCGCCGCAACCGGAGAGGCCGATGGCGCCCAGCAGCGCGGAAGCCGCCGTCGCGGCGCCGCCGCGCAGCAGGCTGCGGCGGCTCAGGCGGGCTTCGAGGACGGTGCTGAATTGTTCGTTCGACGAAACGTTCGTATCGACGTCGTGATGGTCGATGCGGGCGAGATCGGTCGGCTTGTTCACGGGTAATCCTGTTGGTTGTTAGGAAAAGTTCGTGAATGGTAAGAAGCCAACATGACAGGCTTGTGACGATCTCGTAACAATTCGATGACAGGCGCCGATGCTGGCGACGAAACGCATGTCCTTACGGCTATACTGCCCGGACCCCATTCAGGATATGCACATGCAGGACAGCAGCAGCGCCGCAAGCGCGCTCGATCCGACCGGCCTCGGCCGCCAGCTCTTCGAAGCCAGCCCCGACTGCGTCAAGCTGCTCGACGGGGAAGGCCGCATCGTCGCCATGAACCACAACGGCCTGTGCGCCATGAGGCTGGGCAGCCTCGACGACGTGCGCGGCCGGCCCTGGATCGCCTTCTGGCCCGCGGCCAGCCGTGCCCTCATCGAGGCCGCCATGGCAACGGCGCGTACGGGCGGCATCGGGCGCCTGCGCGCCGCCTGCCCGACGGCGGCCGGCGACATCAAGTGGTGGGACGTCACCGTCAGCCCGGTCGGCGCGGGCGGCCTGCTGGCGACCTCGCGCGACATCAGCGAACAGGTGGCGGCCGAACTCGAACGCGAACGCCTGCTGGCCCAGCTCAAGACCGCCAACGAGCGCATGGAAGACGTGTTCCGCCAGGCGCCCGCCTTCATCTGCGTATTCACGGGACCGGATCTGGTGTTCGAGATGGTCAACGAGCGCTACCTGCAGCTGGTGGGTGGGCGCAATCCGGTCGGCCTGCCGCTACGCGAGGCCCTGCCGGAACTGGCCGGCCAGGGCTTCGTCGAAGTGCTGCAAGGCGTCTACCGCGGCGGCGAGCCGGTATTCGGCACCGACGTGCAGGTGATGCTCCAGCGCCAGCCGGGCGCCCCGCTGGAGCGGCGCTTCGTCGACCAGGTCTATATGCCGCTGCGCGACCACGACGGCCATATCAGTGGCATCCTGGTGCACGGGATCGACGTCACCGACCGCAAGCTGGCCGCCGAGAAGCTGCGCGCCAGCGAGGAACGCTACCGCACCCTGTTCGAATCGGTCGACCAGGGCTTCTGCATCCTCGAGATGATCTTCGACGAGGACGGCCGTCCGGTCGACTACCGCTTCCTCGAGATGAACCGGATGTTCGAGGTGCACACGGGCCTGGTGGGCGGCGCCGGCAAAACCGCGCGCGAGATGGTGCCGACGCTGGACAGCTTCTGGTTCGAGACCTATGGCCGGGTGGCGCAAACCGGCGAACCGGTACGCTTCGAGAGCGAGGCGCCGGCCATGGAACGCTGGTTCGACGTCTATGCCACGCGCCTGGGCGGCCCCGGCAGCCCCCGCGTCGCCCTGCTGTTCAGCGACATCACCAGCCGCAAGGAGTCGGAGGCCACCTTGCGCAAGCTGGCCAGCGACCTGGCCGAAGCCGACCGCCGCAAGACCGAGTTCCTGGCCACGCTGGCGCACGAGCTGCGCAATCCGCTGGCGCCGATCCGCAGCGGCCTGGGCGTGATGCGCCTGAAGGGCGACAGCCCGGCCGCGGTGGCGCGGGTGCGCGAGATGATGGAGCGCCAGGTCGGCAATATGGTGCACCTGATCGACGACCTGCTCGACATCGCCCGCATCAGCGGCGGCAAGCTGGCACTTAAAAAAGAGCGCGCCGACCTGCGCAGCGTGCTCTCGAGCGCCGTCGAGACCAGCCTGCCGCTGGTCGAAAGCGGGCGCCACGCGCTGACCGTGGACCTGCCGGAGACCGAGGTGCCGGTCGAGGCGGACGTCACCCGCATCGCCCAGGTGGTGTCCAACCTGCTCAACAACGCGGCCAAGTACACGCCGGCGGGCGGGCGCATCGGCCTGGCGCTGCGCGTCGAGGAGGATCACGCTGTCGTTTCGGTATCCGACAACGGCATCGGCATCCCGCAAGACCAGCTGGTCTCGGTGTTCGAGATGTTCAGCCAGGTCGGCCATCATACCGAGCGTTCTCAAGGGGGACTCGGCATCGGCCTGTCTCTCGTGCGGCGCCTCGTGAACATGCACGGCGGCGAGGTGAGCGCGGCCAGCGGGGGACCGGATACGGGCAGCGTGTTCACGGTGCGCCTGCCGCTGGCGAGCGGCGTCCAGTCCGGCGGCGGCATGGCCCCGGCGTTCGAGCGCGATGGCGCCGACGGCGAGGGCGCGCGCATCCTGGTAGTGGACGACAACGTCGACGCCGCCGTGACGCTGTCGATGATCCTGGACGCCTGCGGCTACACCACCCGGGTGGCGCACGACGGCGCGCACGCCGTGGAGCTGGCCGCGGCGTTTCGTCCCCAGGTCGCTTTCCTCGACATCGGCATGCCCGGCATGGACGGCTACCAGACCGCGCGCGCGATGCGGCAAGAGGCAGGCCTGGAACACATCACCCTGGTGGCGCTCACCGGCTGGGGCGCCGACAGCGACCGTCAACAATCCAGCGAGGCCGGCTTCGACCACCATCTGACCAAGCCGGTGCAGCTGGACGTAGTGCAGGATCTGCTGGCCAAGCTCGCGGCCTGATACCTCAGGCCTGGCGGTGGCCCAGCGCGATGGAGGCGGCGCCGGCCAGCGCCAGGGCCACGCCGAGGTAATCGCTCCACACCGGCTTGACCCCATCCACCACGTACAGCCAGCCCAGGGCGGTGGCGATATAGACCGCGCCGTAGGCCGCGTACACGCGTCCGCTGGCGGCCGGGTGCAGGGTCAGGAGATACACGAAGACCACCAGGCTGAGCGCGGCCGGCAGCAGCAGCCAGGGCGAGCCCTTCCCCGTCAGCCACAGGAGCGGCAGGTAGCAGCCCAGCAGTTCGGCGATGGCGGTGAGGAAGTAGAGGCCGGCGGTGCGGCCGAAGGGCAGGAGGTCGAAAGACATCGGGAAGAAGGCTTGTGGAAAACTCGCATCTTATCCTCAAGCGGGTTTCGGTCCCTTTTCGGCCTGGGCCTGGAACCACTGCCGGCTGCTTTCATCCGCCGGGAAGAAGGATTCCAGGCGCAGCTCGTGCACGGTGACGTCGTGCGGCGTGCCGAGGGTGGTAATCGTGGTGAACAGGTTCAGCGCGACGTCGTCCTTCTTGAGGGTGACCGGCAGGAAGGGCAGCGCGCGCCGTTCCAGGTTCGGCTGGCTGGCAGCCAGGGCGATGCCGGGCAGCGCCATCAGCTCGTCCAGCAGGGCCGTCGCTTCGCTGCCGGGACCGTCGCCCATCGCTTCGCGCTGCACCCACTGCAGCAGGTCGGTGCAGACGTCTTCCCAGTTCACCAGATACTGGCGCAGGCCGTTCGGGTCCAGGATCAGCTTCAGAACGTTGACCGAGCCGTCGCGCGGGATCGGGGCGTGGGCCGGCATGCCGAGGAAGAGGCGCATCATGTTCGCAGCCGGTTCGTTGGCCATCACCAGGTTCCACAGGCGGTCGACCACCAGGGCCGGATAGGGCGCCTGCTGCGCCAGCATGAAGTCGAGCGCCTGCATCACGGCGCCGAGCTCCGGGTCCGACAGGCTGCGTTCGCGGTAGGCCGGCGCGAAGCCGGCCGCCAGCAGCATGGCGTTACGCTGGCGCAGCGGGATGTCGAGCACCAGGCCGAGTTTCAGGATCAGCTCGCGCCTCGGCTGGGCCCTGCCGGTCTCCAGGAAGCTCAGGTGGCGCTGCGAGATATCGGCATCCAGTGCCAGGCGCAGCTGGCTGATGCCGCGCTTGCCGCGCCAGTAGCGCAAGGCGGCGCCGAAATCGCTGAAGTACTGGTGCTCGGCTGCGTTTGCAACGGTGTCCATGCCTGTCTCCCCTCGAAGTTGCGGCCGATTGTGGCCGATCGTGCCCGCGAACTCAAGCCTTGTCGAGGAAGCCGGTGACGCTGGCCAGGCGGCCGTCGCCCGCCACCACCGCGATGTCGGTGCCGTGCGCAACGCTGTCGCCATCCGGGGCGCGCAGGGTCCAGGAGAAGCGCACCACGTCGTTGTGGCCGTCCGGCACGCCCGACAGTTCGAATCGGTGGCCGGGGAAGTGGTGCTGGGCGCCGGCGATCAGGGTCTCGATGCCCTCGTGGCCGCTGCCCTGCATCATCGGGTCGACGTAGCGGGCATTCGGCGTGAACAGTTGCTTGACGTGGTTGCGGCGGGCGGCGCCGTCGGCTTCGTTCCAGGCGGCCAGGTATTGGCGGGCGATCGTGCTTGCGTTGTTCATGGTCATCTCCGGTTGGTGTGTGTCGACTTGACGGTTTCCATTCTCCGCAAGGTGGACGGTCGCGGCGATTACCTCCCAGGTAATGAAGTCCCGCCACCTTGATCGCGCCTGCGCCATCGATTCGCGATGTGGCGTATCCTCGCTTGGGCGGCAGATGCCGCAAGCATTGGAAACAACGGGAAACATCTTGAGCGAGCAGACACTTTCAGCAATCAAGCAGGGCGCCCAGCAACTGGCCGACGTCGTCACCCTGAGCGCGCCGCAGCGCTACCTGCGTTTCGTGGAAGGGGTGGCGGCCAGCGGCGAGGCCTGGGGACTGTACCGCGACGGCTGGGCACTGGCGAAGACCGATGACGGCACCCTGGTGTTCGCCATGTGGCCGGCCAGCGAATTCGCCGACCTGTGCGCGGAATTCGAGTGGGACGGCTACGAGCCGCAATCGTTTCCGCTGGACGACCTCCTGAACGACCTGCTGCCGCAGCTGGAGGAGGATGGGGTGTTGCCGGGGGTGTTCTATACGCCCGGGGACAAGGGCCTGACGCCGACGGCGTACATGCTGCGCGTGGACCTGGAACGGGCCTTGAAGAATTCGTAATACCGCTACAACAGCTCGTAACGCACGTCGCGGCGGTCTTCCGTCTGCAAGCCTTCGACCAGGTAGGCATCCCAGCCCAGGCGCCCGTCGACGCCATCCAGGCGCACATTGTGTACATCCGCCGCCAGCAAGACCAGCTCGACTTCGTACTCCAGCGTCACCCCGGTGAACATCGACAGCATGCTGCGCAGCGCCCGCGCCGCCAGGCCGCCCGGCAAAAAGTCGTTGAAGCCGGCCCGGTCGAGCGGCCCCACCACCAGGCGCAGGCGCAGGTCGCGTTGCCAGACCCGCGCGCCGGCGATGGTCCCGACCCCGAGCACGGCCTTGTCGCTGCCCAGCAGGGTCTGCTGCGCCAACGGCACCTCGTACCAGCTCCCGACGAACTGCTCCGCCACGACCTGCTGGCCAAAATATTCGGACAGTACCCGCGCCAGCTGAACGCTGGAGCTTGGGCGGTGCCGCATCGAGGAAGCGAAGTAGGCGATCGACTCGTCCAGCACCTCGCCGTCCTGCTTGCCGCTCAAACGCCGTCGCAGCGCCTTGTCGCCCAGGCCCGCAAGGCTGAGCAGGATCGTCATGAAGCCATCCTCGCCACCCTGCTGGTACTGCAGCGCCAGCCGGTACTTGCGCCAGGCTTCGTAGAACAGGGCCAGCGAGCGGTTCGAGAAGGCATCGAGAAAGGCGCGCGCGCCCTCGGCTTCCGGCTCTCCCTTGGCCTGCGCCTGGTGCTCGGCAATGCGCTCCGTGTAGTGCAGGGGCAGCACGCCCTGGGCGCCCAGCAGGCCCATGAAGGCCGGGGTCAGGCGCAGGTATTTCAGGCTGCCTTCCTGCAGCGCGGCGGCCAGGGCCGGCGTGCTGGCATCGAGCTCGCGCGGTTCCGGCGTGATCGACTCCAACTGGCTCGGCGGGAAGCCGAGCGAGAGCGAGTTCTGGAAGCGCAGGTAGTCCGCCACCAGGCCACGGCGTGGCTGGCCGCGGCGGTGCAGCCACAGTTCCAGCATGCGCACCGCCTGGAAGTACTCGAAGCGGTAGGGCTCGCGGAACAGGCGCTCGATTACAGCAGGCGCAAATCGCCGCTGCGGGGCTCGCATGTCAATAGCGCTTCTCCGGTTTTGTGGGACACGATCACCAGCTGGGTGAAGCTGTTCGCATGCACGTAGAGGGCGAGGAAGCGCGCGATCACCTCCGCGAAGGCGTGGATGCCGCTGCCGATGAAGGCTTCCTCGTCGATGCCGATTTTTACTTCGACCCCGCGCACCAGGCAGGTGAAGGGATTCCCGTCCAGCCAGGCCGTGGTGGGTTTCTGGGCAATCGACTTGATGCCGCCGATCTGGCGCTGCGAGGAGGGCGAACGCGGCAGGTCGTACAGGGCCAGCATCTCGCGGAAGGCATCGACGCCACCTTCGGCCAGGGACAGGTGGTTCAGCGCCAGATGCGAGACCAGGCGCCAGTGGGCGCCGCGCCCGTGCGCGAAACGGTAGGAGGCCGCGGGCTTGCGCAGGAAGGAGATGGCGCGCACGCTGGAGCCGCCTTCCAGGAACAGGTCGCCGCCCGGCTGGCCGTAGCTCAGGTTCGACGGCAGGTCGCGGTTGGTGCAGGTGAGTTCGACGTTCAGGGTGTCGGTCTCGATCTCGGCGGGGTCGAAGTCGATGTCGACGATCGAGACCTGGGTCTCGAAACCGGGGCTGCGGTCCGCCAGCGCCTCGTCACGCCGCACGCAGTAGTAGTGGCCCGCGTCCTCCGGCGTCTGCGCATGGTGCAGCGCATAGAAGGGACGGAAGGCGACCAGCGATTCGCCCTGCGGCGTCTGGCGCACCAGGGTGAGCGACTCGATGGCGTAGACCTCGTAGGCCCAGGCGCGCCGCGCGTCGCCGAGCACCGGATAGCTGGCGCTGGTGTGCGTCACCCGGATCGGTTCGCCGCGCTGGCGGAACAGGTTGATCACCGGCGTACAGCCCAGCAGCACATTATTGGTCGACAGGGTGCCGAGCATGCGCGCCAGGTTCGAATCCGAACGGATGCCGGTCAAGGCAAGGTGCAGGGTCACGCCGCGCGTGCCCGGCGGGACGCCTGCCGCCAATGCGGCCAGGTCGATGTCGACGAAGTTGAATTTCTCGGGGAAGCAGAAGTATTCGGTCAGCAGCCGGTAGGCGGCGTGCGAGCGCGCGGGGAAGTCGATCAGTGCTTCTTCTTCCTCGAAGCCGGCCGGCCGCAAGGGGACCGCGGGCAAGGCGCGCCAGACACCGCTGCCCTCGACCTCGACCCAGGCGCCTACGGTGCGCATGAACAGCGCGTCGCGCAGGGCCGCGCAGAAGGAAGGTTCGCCGTCGAGGAAGACGCGCAGCGTCTGCAGGCCGCTTTTCTCCAGCGTGCCCTGCTCGGATGTCGAAACGAGCCCCAGGCTGATGCAGGACGAGGCGCTGCCCGGCAGCTGCGCGGCATCGGGCGCTTCGATGACGGCCGAGAAGCGCGCGCTGCTCAATGCCAGCGGCGCCACCTCGACCGGATAGACGGTGCGGAAGGTGCAGGCGGCGCCGCGCACCGGGCGCGTGTTCAGCTGGGTGCCGCGCGCGATCGTGCTGGGACCGGACTGCGCGGCGGCGCCGCCCAGGTCCATGCGCGCGATCGAGCACGAAGGAAAAGGCCGCAGGTAGTGCGGATACAGCACTTCGAACAGGGCTTCGGTGAACTCCGGATAGTCGTCGTCCAGGCGGCGTGCGATGCGCGCATTGAGCAGGGCGAAGGATTCGATCATGCGCTCGGTATGCGGGTCTTCGCACACCTCGCCGCTGATCAGGAGACGCCCGGCGATGCGCGGATAGCGTTCGGCGAACTCGCGCAGGTTGCGGCGCAGGTAGGCCAGTTCGCTTTCGTAATAGGGCAGCAGCTGGTCGACGCTCATGCCGCGGCTCCCGCCGGGCGGCCCGTCTTGCCGGCCTTGCTGATGCTGTACTGCAGGGTCGAGGGCGTGAGCACGGCGTCGAAGTTGACCGGCTCCTGCGAGGTGCTGGCTACCAGTACTGCGGTGATCGAGAAGTTCAGGCGGTTGACGGAGTCGCCGCGCATATCCAGGCTGGCGCGCACATTGCGCAGGCGCGGCTCGTGGCAGGCGATGGTCTTCTCGATACTGGCGCAGATCTCGGCGCGGTCCGAGGGACTGGACAGGCAGCGGTCGGCGAAGTCGCCCAGGCCGTAGGTGACCATCGAGCGGCTGCATTCCGGATAGGCTTTCAACGCCCCTTCCGGAATGCTCGAACGCGTGTTGAGCAGGGCCTCGAGGTCGCGCGCGACCGTGTCCTTCAGCTCCTCGGCCGTCAGGCGCTGGGCGGCGTTGTTGCCGTGGCCACGGTTCGGCAGCCCCAGCAGGCGGTCGAACAAGCCTGGCGTATATCCCTTCATCCCGCTCTCCTCGCGCTGTCGCATTCGTGAACACGAAACGCGATGTTGCCACGTGAACTCGTACCAACGTTTGATCAACTTCACATGCGAAACCCTTGCCGCTTGTTATGTTTCGCTGGGTATCCGACCAACCATTGAGGGAAGGCAGGACATGACCAGCAAAGTTCTCTGGGGCGAAGGCCTGTTACTGCGACCGCAGCACTTCCAGCGGCAAGACCACTACCACGAGCAGTGTCTGCACAAGAGCATCAAGGCGGTCCACCCCTATGCCTGGGGCGTCGAGAACCTGCAGGTGGACAAGGAAGCATTGGCGAGCGGGGTGCTGCGCCTCCTGGGGCTGTCGGTGCGCTTCCAGGACGGCGAGCTGGTCGACGCGCCCGACGTCGACGCCCTGCCCGAGACGGTCGACCTGAGCCTCTTGCCGCCCACGCAGCAGACGGCCACCTACTACATCGCCCTGCCCGGCATGAAGCCCTTCAGCGGCAACTTCACGCCGCCGGGCCAGGCCTCGAACACGGCGCGCTTTGTCCAGGCCAACCAGGACACGCCCGACCTCTATACGCAGGCCGCGCCGGTGCAGCTGGCCTACCTGAAAAAATCGCTGCGCCTGGTGTCCGAGGCCGAGCCGCGCGATTCCTACATCCACTTCCCGCTGCTGCGCGTGCGCCGCGCGTCCACCGGTGGCTTCGAGCTGGACGACGCCTTCGTGCCGCCGACCCTGTCGGTAGGCGCTGCGCCGGCACTGTTCCAGCAGCTGCGCCGCCTGCTCGATGCGCTACAGGCCAAGGTGGCCGCCCTGTACGGACACCAGCGCGAGCCGAGCCGCAATGTGGTGGAGTTCCGATCGGGCGACATGGCCTCGTTCTGGCTGCTGCACACGGCCAGCTCGGCCTGTGCGACCTTGACCCACAACTTCCAGCATCCGGCCCTGCACCCGGAACGGCTGTTCCAACAATTGCTCGACGTCGCGGGCGGTCTGATGACCTTTTCGAAAAGCTGGCAATTGAGCGACCTGCCGGCCTACCAGCATGGCGACCCGGGGCCCTGCTTCACCAAGCTGCACGCCATCATCCGCGAACTGCTCGACACGGTGATCTCGTCGAAATACTTCGCGATTGCACTGTCTGAGGTGCGGCCGTCCTACCACATCGGCGCGCTGGATTCGGGCAAGATCGACGAGAAGACCACCTTCTACATCGCCGTGTCGGCCGCGATCCCCGCGGTCGAACTGGTCGACGTGGTGCCGCTGCGCTTCAAGGTGGGCGCGCCGGACGATGTCGAGAAATTCGTGCTCTCGGCCCTGCCGGGGGTGCGGCTGCAGTACGCGCCGCAACTGCCGGCGGCCGTGCCGGTGCGGCCCGAGACCTGCTACTTCGTGCTGGAAGCGAAGGGGCCGATGTATGAGCGCATGCTCAAGGCGCAATCGATCTCGATCTATGTCCCGGCCGGCATGAAGGAATTGCGGCTGGAACTGCTGGCCGTCGCCGCATGAAGGCGGCGCCGGATTTCGCGGCCCTGGGCAATGCCCTCGGCCTGTTCGGCACGGGACTGAGCCAGCGTGCGCGCCTGATCACCCTGAGGAGCAAGCAGGACAGCGACCTGCCGGAAGCGCTTGCGGTGGAGGGTTTTACTGGGCGTGAAGAAATCAACGCGCTGTTCCTGTTCGAGATCGATGCGCTGTCCACCTCCACCGACCTGGACCTGGCGCTGTTCATCGGTGAAGAACTGACCCTCGGCCTGCTCCAGCCGGACGGCAGCCGGCGCAGCTGGCATGGGCTCTGTACGGCCGCGTCCTGGCTGGGCGCGGATGGCGGCGTGGCGCGCTACCGGCTGCGGCTGGAGCCAGCCCTGGCCATGCTGGCCCTGCGGCGCGACAGCTACATCTTCCAGGACAAGAACGTCCGCGACATCGCCTGTGAATTACTGGCGGATTATCCACAAGTACGGTTTGCGTTTGACGTGACGCAGGAACTGCCGCCGCGCGCGGTCTGCACCCAGTACCGCGAAAGCGACCTGGCTTTCTTCACGCGCCTGCTGGCCTCGGAAGGGTTGAACTGGCGCTTCGAGCACGAACAGGCGGAGGATGGCGAACACGCCGGGCACCGGCTGGTGATCTTCGACAGCCGGGCGACGGCGCCGTCGACGCCGGGCGGGGAAGTGTTGCGTTTTCATGGTGTGCGGGCGACCGAGGAAGACGATGCGATCGACGGGTTCCGGGCGCGGCGCAGCGTGCAGGCAAATACCGTGGCGATCAGCAGCTGGGATCCCGCGCAATTGATGGCGCCGGGGGCGGAGCACGAGAGCGGCCTGGATGCCGGCGCGCTGCCTGTCATGGCGATGTACGACGGCAGTGGGGAACGGATCGCTTCCGATCGTCGCGCCGCCGATGCGGACAGCGAGCTGATGCTGCAGGCGCTCGAGCTGGGGAACAAGGTGTTCGAGGGAAGCGGGGCGGTGCGCAGGCTGGCGGCGGGACATGCTTTCCAGTTGAGCCAGCATGACCGCTATCCGGACGGCGCCAATGTCTTCAAAGTGCTGTGGGTAAGGCATGAGGCACGCAACAATTTCCAGACGGGTATTGCGGAGGCGGCTGCATCGTCCGTGGAAAACGGAGCCTACCGCAATGTGTTCGCCTGCGTGCGCGAGGTCGTGCCGCTCGTGCCTGCTTTGACGGCACTGCCGCATCGCATCACGGCGCCCGGCCCACAGTGTGCGCTGGTGGTCGGTCTCGCGGATGCAGTCACGACAAGTAACCGCGACCATCAGGTGCGGGTGCAGTTCCCCTGGCAACGCGGTGCGCGGCCGAACGCGGGCGGGATGGCGCACAACCTCGACGCGAAAGGCTGCGCGCCAGGCAACGAGACGTCTGGCACCTGGGTACGCGTGGCGGAAGCGCTGGCCGGACCCAACTGGGGCACGGTGTTCACACCGCGCATCGGCACCGAGGTGCTGGTCGATTTCATCGAAGGCGATATCGACCGGCCCGTGATCGTGGCGCAGCTGTACAACGGCACTGACCTGCCACCTTTTTCGGCAGGGGTGGATTCCGGCGTCAACCATGCGGGTGCGCTGTCGGGGATCCATACCCGCAACTTCGACGGCAGCGGCTACAACCAGTGGCAGATCGACGATACCACCGGCCAGCTGCGCATGCGCCTGGCGACCAGCGTCGGTGCGACACAGCTGAATCTGGGCTACCTGATCCACCAGGAGCCGGGCACTGCGCACCGTGGCACCTACCGCGGCAGCGGTTTTGAATTGCGCACGGATGCCTGGGCCGTCATCCGGGGCGGCGAGGGCGTGCTGCTGTCCACACGGGCGCGGCCGGCGCTGGGAAGCAGCGTCACGTCGACGCAGATGGACGTGGCGGAGGCGGTGGCGCAGTTCAAGAGCGCTGAGGAGTTGACCACCAAGCTCAGCGACGCCGCGCAGCAGCAGGGGGCGCTGTTCAGCAAGGAAGCGGCGCAGGCGCAACGCGATTTCATCGAGCAGATCGATCCGCAAGCCAAGGGCAAGTACGAAGGGCCGGTGAACGGGCAGGCGGCGTTCAAGGCCAAGCCGGGGTCGCGCGAGCTGGATACCTCTCAGCCTGTGGAAAAGTTCGGATCACCCATCGTGCTGATGGATTCGGCGGCCAGCCTCAACTGGGCGACGCCGGCATCGACCGTGCTGTTTGCGGGGAAAAACCTGCACTGGACGACGCAATCGGACATGCACATGACGGCGGGGCACACCTTCTCGTCGGTGTCCGGGGGCGCGACCAGTTTTTTCACGCATTCAGGCGGGATTCAGGCAATCGCGGCGAACGGTCCTGTGTCGCTGCAGGCGCACACGGATGGATTGGAAATCCTGGCGGACAAGGAGATCACGGTGATCTCGGTGAATGACTGCATCGAGATCAAGGCGAAGGAAAAGATCGTGCTGCAGGCGGGGGAGTCGTCGATCACGCTGGAGGGTGGGGATATTACGTTTGCGTGTCCGGGGACGTTTTCGGTGAAGGGTGGGCAGCATGTTTTTGATAAAGAAGAATTTACTCAAACTCAACTCAGCAAGTTACCCGACAGTAGGCCTCAAATTTTTAAAGAACAGTTTCGCGCGGTAGACAAGGTTTCTGGAGCACCGCTACCCGACCTTGCATACGAGATTACCTTGGGAAACGGAACAACCTTCAGCGGTCGTACAGATAGTGATGGAAAGACGGAAACCGTCATGACGGCGGAGCCTGAAACATTAAATCTTCGCTGGATAAATGAAAGCGCAGACGATTATAACGACTCAGATAACGTAGAGGGGTGTTGAATGAATGAAAAATCCACTTTGCAAACCAAATTATATAAAGACACGTACACCGATGTGCCGGTCTCTTCAAAACGAAAAGTAACTTATAGATTCATAATAGAAACCACCAAAAAACTTAATTTACCTTATGCCGTTTCAATTAATGGAATCGTCCTAGATGCATTTTCGAAAAAGGCAAAAAAGGTCGACACTTCGAACGGCGTAATAAACGTGGAAAACGTTGAACCTGGACAAAAAGTTTCGCTCTATCTAAATAGCGACGCGCATCCTGATTATCGCAAATGCTCGGTGTATTCAGTGACACCATATGATCATGATATTGAGGTCACAATAAAGGAAAAAACTGGGAAACATTCGTATGTCGATGTACCCACAAAAATAACGGACAGTATAGGAACACACGAAGGCAGGAAAATCGAAAAGTACGCAGCCTTTCTTACTGGCGATATCTGGATGCGCATATCTCATGCATACACTTTGGCGGAAGTCGAGGACTTTCTTTCCTCTGAAACAAACCCTACTATAAGAACACTTATCAAAAGCATATATGAAGGAATATCAAAACCTTCGATTAATTTAACACTTCCAGGTATCTCAGGAACATCGCACACCAAAACAATCACACTAAACTTTGGAGAGCCGGCCAACGCAAAGGAAAACATATCCAACGTTTCAAACATATTAAACGAGTGTCTAAAACGCACACATCCCACCGCCTATGCTGCCGCAATTAATGCAGCACTTGAAACAGATGCGTCAAAAATCTCTATAACTTCAACTTGGCGTCTGATGGAGGGATCGATAGCGCATCGAGCAGGCCTAGGACTTGACATAAATCTTATCGATTCGACGAGGCTAAATCGACAAGAGTTGACTAAAATTACTGCAGTAGATACAGAGAATGTCAGTCAGAAAGAAAAAGAATTGTTTAAAATCCTGTTAGATAAACAAGGCCGTAAAGGTCAAGCTAGTCAGAATCTCGCAAAAGCGCAAGCAGAAATTCGTAAGTCGAAAAATAACCCAGGAGCTCAGATCGTAGCCATACAAGAATTAAAAAAGGCGGAAGAGGCGCGCAAAATAGCTGACGAAGAACTAAAAGCAGCAGAAATAGCGTGGAACGATGAAAGGGATAAGAACGAACCGAATAATATACGCAATTTTCGCGCTGCGCTCATCAGATCGAAATATGTAGCTCAAATTTTCGATCCTTGGTTTATGGATGACAATGTCAAAGACAGTTTAACGCCTACAGCTAACTTACAAATAACAAAGAACGAAAGTATTCATTCGCATCATCTTCATATTACTGTTATCGACCCCAAAATACTATGAAAAATCTGACAAGTCGCAAAGTGCTCTTTACTCTTCTAACGACAATTTTTGCACACAGTACTTCTTGGGCTCAAGATTACTCAAAATACCCGACCATTTCGATCCAAGGCAATGATTATCCAAATGCATGTCACCCGTTGGAAAGGAAGAAGGTACAAGAGGTATTAAGAGACACAAATATTCCGAAGAAAGAAGAGTTGTGGACGATATTAGATATGCTTTTGTGTGCAGCTCGCACAGAAAAAAACCTCGACAAGATGCTAGCCGCGACGAGCAAAAGAATTAGGATGGAAGCTGAAGGAACAGGGGAAAAAGAACCAAATATTAAAACTGTGCCGAAAAACTTAAAACTCGTTGAAGATTTTTTCGCTCAAGGTAAGGCTTGGGGGATTGGTTTAATTATTATAAATAATACAGTGAGAATAAACTACTCTGAGAATGAAGCATGCGTAGAAGAACGCATAATTGAGTTTTCAAACGAAAAATGGGAAATTGTGGAAATTGGTCAAGCATGTGATTAACAAATAGAGTATCTCCGATCATTGAATTTGATTGCGCCCTTAAAACAAACTAACTTTTCTTCACTTAATTTTCGCGTTTCCTAGTTTAAATAGATTTAAATGATATTGCAATTGTGAAATAATTCGCGAACGCAATAGTAGGCAGCACTTTTGGAGGATTTATGGCAGGTCCTTTAATCACGCTCGGAGACAAAACATCACACGGCGGCGTCGTGATCGAGTCTTCCCAACAGAGCGACACCGGCGGCAAAGGAATCGCGCGCATGGGTGACAAAACCACCTGTCCCATGCATGGCCCCAATCCCATTATCAGCGGCGACTCCACCCTGATCGTGGACGGCAAACCCGCCGCGCGCCACGGTGACAAGACGGCTTGTGGCGCCACTCTCATCGCAGGTCAACAAGCAAGCATCGACAATCTCTGAGTGCCCCATCATGACAACTGCTACAACAACCCCGACACGTCACGCTGCCGAGTGGCTCAAGTACGGCGCAGTGATCCTGACGACTTTTATCGTCTGCTGGACCTGCATGCTCTGGTATTGGCACAAAACGCAACGTGATCCGGGAACGGGCGAGCTGGCATTGACTCTGGTTGTTGTGCCCCTGGCTCTGCTGCTGGGGTTCTGGAAAACAAGCAAGGTGGTTGCGGCCAAGGATGCGGCGATCATGGCCGGTGGCGCCAAGCCGGCAGTGGCTTCTGCAGCCACGACTGTAGCCCTTGAGACCGCCTCTTCCTCGCCTGTGCTCGCCATCGTCGCGACGGCGCTGCGGTCTCCGCATGGGAACTCCGCTGATGAGCTCGCCAGCGCCATCGCCGATAACGAGGCGCGCGCTGACCTGGACAAGGAGCTGGTCGACGACAATGGTTTCCCCGTCATGACCGCCCGCAGTGACGACGCGCTCGACGAGGCCTTGCAGGACGAGATCATGGAATGGCTGTCCACCCAGGGAATGCCCCAGCTGCGCTTCAGCGAAGAGCAATGGCGCTCCCTGACCCTGGCGACGGGCGTGGCCAGCGAACTGGGTAGCCGTGCGGGCGAGCTGATGCCTGCTGAAGGCACGCCACCCTTGCTTCAGTTACGCCTGCTTCTACCCCAGGAATGGCCGGCCGATGTGCGCCGCGCGGCGACGATGTGGCTCAAGCATGCCGTCAGCCAGTACGGCTGGCCTGTGGATAAGATCGTGGTGCCGGAGGTAGCGGACCAGGCGCAAGCGCTGACACCGGCCGCAATGCTTACGCAACTCATGCCTGCTGCCACAAAACCGGGATCCATGATTGCCATCGTCATCGCCTGCGCGTCCCTGATCGGACAGGAAAGCGTGGACCGCCTGGCTGCGAGCGAATTGCTGTTCACCTCGTCGTCCCAGGTGCGCGGACAGATCCCGGGCGAGGGCGCAGCGGGCTTGTTGCTGACGGACGTGGAGCAGGCACGGCAGTACGAGCTCGGCGACAATGCACTGCTGCTGGGTCCCATCGGTGAAAAGCGCCGCGACAACTCTGCCGACGAAGCACGACGCGTTGAGGCGACGGTGCTGCTGGAATTGAGCGAACACGTCGCCAGGGCCGGCGGCATCGATCTGGCCCAGATCGACATGGTCGTGGCCGACACCGCGCACCGCTCGAACCGCGTGCTCGAACTGATGGCTCTGGCGGCGCCAACCATTCCCCAGCTCGACGCGGCCGATGACGTGATCCGTATCGGCCTGGGCAGCGGCAGCTGCGGCGCCGTGCCCTTCATGACGGTGCTCGCGCTGGCGCAGCACTACGCACGCGAGCGCGGCACGCCCGTTCTGTGCATCAGCAACGAGGATCCCTGGCTGCGCGCCGCCGCCCTGATCCGCCCAATGGCGTGAGCCTCAAGCGTCGAGCGCGCTGACCACCAGCTTGCGCTTGCCGTTCGGCGCCAGCGGGATGTCGTTCTCTTCCTGCAGGGAGATATCGAAGAAGCCACCCCAGCGGCGTTGCTGGGCGTCGAGCACGAAGGCCTTTTGCTCGTCGTTGAGGCTGCCGTGGCGGGGCACCACGGCCAGGGTGATCTCGCCGGCCTTGTTCTGGCGCACCTGGTACAAGCGCACGAAATCCCAGGTCACTTCATCGATGACGATCGACAGGCCCGGAATACGCTTGCCGCTGCGGTCGACCAGGTACTCGTGGCCGCGGCCGTCGATGCCCGCGCAGCGGCCGTTCGCGTCGATCAGCCCGTAATCATTGGTCCGGTAACGGATCAGGGGCATCACGTCATTCCACAGCGAGGTGCCGACGATCTCGGGACGGTCGCCATCCATGCGGTTCTCGTTCCAGCCATACAGGGCGTCGAACTGGTAGTCCGAGGTCCCCGCATCATCGACCTTGAGGAAAGCCAGGTTCGTCCGTTCCGACAAACCATAGTTCAGCGATACCGGTGCACGGAAGAGGCGCCGGATCGAGGCCAGCTGGCTCGGCGTGGCAGGTTCCGAGGCCAGCAGCACCGCCTTGACCTGCACATCGAGTTCGCCGGCCTGCAGGAGTTCGGACAGCGCCGTCGCGGAACTCGGATAAGCGTGCACGTACTCGGGACGGAAGCGATTGATGGCGTCGACGATGGCGGCCTTGTGCTGCTCGTGCACGTGATAGGGCGAGAGCATCAGGCGGTTGCCGACGACCCGCACCGGCTCCTCGTGCGCCAGGCGGCGCGCGTCGGCACCGATGCGCAGGATGCGCGACTTGTCGAAGGAGAAGCCGAGCTTGCCCCATTCATGGGTAAAAAAGGCTTTTTCGATATCGGCCAGGCGCTTGGTGCGCCACAGGCCGATGCCTTGGCCGGAAGAACCGCCACTGGTGGCGTACATCAGTTTCTCCGGGTCGAGCCTGCCGTCGAGGAAGTCGCGCTGCTGCGACATCACTTCTTCCTTGGAGAGATAAGGGAAGGCGGCGAAGACCTCGTGCAGGGGCTCATTGGCAGCCTCGGCGCTGCTGAGCTTGACGCTGCGCTGGTAGAAGGGAACATGCTCGAGCGCGTGCACAAGGATGTGGCGCAGGCGCGCGTTCGCGTGTTCGGCAATGGCAGCCTTGTCCTGCTTCAGGAGCTCGCAGACGCGGAAGAAATCCGGGTGGTAGAGCACCCGGCTCGGAATATAGCGGCGCCAGGTGTAATAGGGTTTGGCGAGAAGGTCGTGCAGGCTCACATCGTCACCCGTTCAGAATGCGTTTGAATTCTTCCGGGCTCACATCCCCCAGTCCCAGCGCTTCCAGCGTGCGTGCCTCCGCGGTGAAGTCGCGGTCGAGCAGGGCGCCGGCGATGCAGATCAGCGCGTCCGCCGTCGGCGTCGGCACGCCCATCAGGCGGCCGACCGAGGACAGCAGCGCCAGGCCCATGGGCACGTCTTCCGTGATGAAGCGCGTCTGCAGCGTGGCCGGCCCCTTCGGCCCGCCTTCTCGCGCATAGCGGCGGAATACGGAGATCGACTCCTGCGACAGGTCTTCCTCGTTGCGGAACTTGCACTCGTCAAAGTAGGGCGAGGGCTTGCCGCCGGTAGCCGCGATGACGGCATTCTTTTCCGCATCGAGCTTGTACAGCAGGTTCAGCACGCAGGGTGTGAAGGCCTCGCGGTACATCCAGAATTCGCCTTGGGCGTACTCGATGCGGCTGGCCGAAAGCAGCGAGCCGACCGTGTGCACGATCAGGTTCGGGTTGTGCATGGCCGACTCGAGCACATTGCTGCGGATCGCGACATAGGTCGGGAACAGGCGGGCGGCGCGCTCCAGGCCCTCGCTAGCGCGCTCGCGCGGCAGGAAGGCCAGGGCATTGCGGGTATTCTTGAACAGGACGTTGACGACACCCGGCTCGGTGATGCGCGCGTCGTAAGGCAGGCTCTCGCCTTCCGCCAGCAGGAAGGGCTCCTTTTCCTGGTAGGGCAGGAAGTAGCAGGAACCCATATAGCCCGGCGCCATCAGCACCAGCTGGTGCGCCTTCAGGTAGGGACCGATCAGGGCCGCGATCTCGGCATGGCACTGGGTCTGGGTGGTGATGATGATCGCGTCGGGCGTTTCCGCGAAGGCTTCCTCGACGTCGCGGGTGGCCAGGGCCAGCGTCGCGGTGCTGGTCTCGCCGCCCTTGGGATTGCTGACGATCTTGATGGTGCGCGTTTCGCGGAGGTGGTCGAAGTTTTCGTCATGCAGCGAGCGGGAAGTCTTGAACAGCACCACCCGGTGTCCGTCCTGCGCCAGGATCGCGCCGAGCGCACACCCGGCGTTGCCTGCACCAACCATTAACACATTCATGCGTCCTCCAATAGACAGCCAGGGGCACGACGCGGCGAGCGTCAGTGACAGGTCCGCTCACGCAGGGGCGGTGGCTCGTTTGTCGGTCGACATGGGAGGACGGGTGGGACGCCTGGACGCCACACCAGAGAGAATTCCTGTCGCTACCCACGCGAGAAAATGCAAGACAGGCAAGCTTTTGGCCTGCTCATCGATGAAATTAAGATAAGTTTGTTCGATGGGGAAGTCAACCGAATTCCCAATTGAACGCAGCAGTACGATGAGCAAAGATAAGGCCGTGATGCAGGCTTTTGCTTGATTTTAGTTGCCTGATGTAATCAGACGAGTTGCGCGATTTTTGCCTTGGATCAGCCTTTTCAAACCCATTTATGAGTGGGAATGGCTAACGTACGCTAGGCCGGAGGAAATTGATGAGCTGCCAGAGAATTGCTGAGCAGCAGGTTTGGCCGCCAGTGGGCCGGAGGTGAGCAAAAAGTGGCGGGAAAGCCGATGCGTCCGGCGAACGAAGGGCGTTCGCCGGACAGGAAGGTTTTATTCCACCGTCACCGACTTCGCCAGGTTGCGTGGCTTGTCCACATCGGTGCCGCGCGCCAGCGCGGTGTGGTAGGCCAGCAGCTGCAGCGCGGCCACGTGCAGGATCGGCGACAGGTCGCCGTAGTGTTCCGGCAGGCGGATCACGTGCAGGCCGTCGCCCGAGGTGATACGCGAGTCGACGTCGGCGAACACATACAGCTGGCCGCCGCGGGCGCGCACTTCCTGCATGTTCGACTTCAGCTTCTCCAGCAGCGCATCGTTCGGGGCGATCGTCACCACCGGCATCTCTTCGGTCACCAGGGCCAGCGGGCCGTGCTTCAGCTCGCCCGCCGGATAGGCTTCGGCGTGGATGTAGGAGATTTCCTTGAGCTTCAGCGCGCCTTCCAGGGCGATCGGGTAGTGCATGCCGCGGCCCAGGAAGAGGGCATTTTCCTTGCGTGCGAACTCTTCCGCCCAGGCGATGATCTGCGGCTCCAGCGCCAGCACCGAGCTCAGCGCAACCGGCAGGTGGCGCATCATCTTGAGGTGCTCGGCTTCTTCCTCGTCGGTGAGGCGGCCGTTCACTTGCGCCAGGGTCAGGGTCAGGAGGAAGAGCGCGGCCAGCTGGGTCGTGAAGGCCTTGGTCGAGGCCACGCCCACTTCGACGCCGGCGCGGGTGATGTAAGCGAGCTTGCACTCGCGCACCATGGCGCTGGTGGAGACGTTACAGATGGTCAGCGTATGCGGCATGCCCAGGCTGCGCGCATGCTTCAGGGCGGCCAGGGTGTCGGCGGTTTCGCCAGACTGCGAGATCGTGACCACCAGGGTCTGCGGGTGCGGCACGCTGTCGCGGTAGCGGTATTCGCTGGCGATCTCGACGTTGACCGGCACCTTGGCGATGCATTCGATCCAGTACTTCGCGGTCAGGCCGGCGTAGTAGCTGGTGCCGCAGGCCAAAATCAAGACGCGGTCGATTTCCTTGAACACGCCATAGGCGCCGTCGCCGAACAGTTCCGGCATGATGCCGGTCACGCCTTCGAGGGTGTCGCCGATCACGCGCGGCTGCTCGAAGATTTCCTTCTGCATGTAGTGGCGGTAAGGGCCGAGCTCGGCCGCGCCGGTGTGGGCGTGCACGGTTTTTACTTCGCGCTCGACCGGACGGCCTTCGCTATCGACGATCCAGTAGCGCGCCAGTTGCAGGTCGACGACGTCGCCTTCTTCCAGGTAGATGATCTGGTTGGTGGTGCCGGCCAGGGCCATGGCATCCGAAGCGACGAAGTTCTCGTTCTCGCCCACGCCGACGATCAGCGGGGAGCCCTGGCGCGCGGCGACGACGCGGTGCGGTTCCTCGCGCGAGAACACGGCGATGGCGTAGGCGCCGTGCAGGCGCTTGACGGCCTGCTGGACGGTGTCGAACAGGTCGCCGTTGTACATGTGGTCGACCAGGTGGGCGATGACTTCGGTGTCGGTCTGGCTGGTGAATTCGTAGCCGAGGCCTTTCAGCTCGCTGCGCAGCTCGTCGTGGTTTTCGATGATGCCGTTGTGGACAAGTGCGATGCGCGCGTTCTCTTCGTTCGGCGAGAAGTGCGGGTGGGCATTGTGCGAGGCCGGCGCGCCGTGGGTGGCCCAGCGGGTGTGGGCGATGCCGGTGAAGCCGTCCAGGCGCGCTTCGCGCACCTGCGATTCGAGGTCGGCCACGCGCGAGGTGCTGCGCGAACGGGTCAGCTTGCCGTCCAGGTGCACGGCCACGCCGCAGGAATCATAGCCCCGGTATTCCAGACGTTTCAGGCCCTCGATCAGGACTGGCGTGATGACGCGCTTGGCGACTGCACCGACGATACCGCACATGGTTGACCTCTTTAATGGTTAGCAATGCAAACTATCGTAGAGCAACTAAGATGAAATAAGCTTTCAGTTTCTAGCGAGATTTGAAAGAATATTTCATGAATAAACGACGATGAAATATAATTTCAAATAAATCTAAAAATCTCTCATTTATTTCATCATGTCAGAACGATATCCCGTCGACGATCTGGATCGTCGCATCCTGAACGCGCTGCAAACTGATGCATCGCATACGAATGCCGAATTGGCTGAACTCGTCCACGTGTCACCACCCACTTGTTTGCGCAGGGTGAAACAACTGACGGACAGCGGCGTCATCGAGCGCCAGGTGGCGATCGTCGCACCGGAGAAAATCGATGCGCGCCTGACGGCCATCGTCGAGATCACCCTGGACGTGCAGGCGGCCGAGCGCATGGGCGAATTCGAAGCCCTGGTGGCCGGCGAAGGCGCCGTGCTGCAGTGCTACCGCGTGGCGCCGGGCCCGGATTTCGTGCTGGTGGTGCAGGTGGCGGACATGCCTGCCTACCACGAGCTCGCCCACCGCCTGTTCACCTCGCACGCGAACGTGCGCAATGTGAAAGCCTATTTTTCGACCCACCGCAGCAAGTTCGATACGCGCATCGCTCTGTAAACGCCCGCCGGACTTGTGGATAACTTTGTGGAATACCTTTGGTAAAAGCACAGGATAAGCATGTGATTACCCTGTGTTTTTCCTGTTCTTAAGCTGTTACCAAGCTGTCGATTTCCAGTGGATTACTTCTTCACCTTCACTGGACGGCTCCAGCCTTCGATGGTCAATTGCTTGGGACGGGAGATGGTCAGCTTGCCCGCCGGCGCGTTCTTGGTGAGCGTCGTGCCCGCTCCCAGGGTCGCACCCTTGCCCACGGTAACCGGGGCCACCAGCTGGCTGTCGCTGCCGATGAAGGCTTCGTCCTCGATCACGGTGCGGAATTTATTCGCACCGTCGTAGTTGCAGGTGATGACGCCGGCGCCGATGTTCACGCGCGAGCCGACCGTGGCGTCGCCAACATAGGCCAGGTGGTTGGCCTTGCTGTGCGCGGCGACCTGGCTGTTCTTGATCTCGACGAAGTTACCCACATGGACGTCCTCGCCCAGCTCGGTGCCCGGACGCAGGCGCGCGTAGGGCCCGATCTGCGACTTGTCGCCCACCACGGCCTCTTCGATGTGACAGAAGGGCTTGATCTGGGCGCCTGCGCCGATCTTCGCATTCACCAGCACGCAGTTCGGCCCGACGCTCACGCCGTCGGCCAGTTCCACACGTCCTTCGAACACGCAGCCGACGTCGATCGTCACGTCGCGTCCGCAGACCAGCTCGCCACGCACGTCGATGCGGGCCGGATCCATCAGGGTCACGCCTTTTTCCAGCAGGGCATTGGCGATGTTCAGTTGGTGACGGCGCTCGAGTTCGGCCAGCTGCACCTTGCTATTGACGCCCGCCACTTCCCATTCCGCCGACGGCTGGGCCGATACCACCGGCACACCATCCGCCACCGCCTGGGCCACGATATCGGTCAGGTAGTACTCGCCCTGGGCATTGTT
Source organism: Pseudomonadota bacterium (assembly GCA_040758275.1). GTDB lineage: Bacteria > Pseudomonadota > Gammaproteobacteria > Burkholderiales > Burkholderiaceae_D > Telluria. Next base: position 33,029 of record JBFLVV010000017.1, on the reverse strand, counting down.
GTTCGACAGGGCGGCCAGCCATTTCTTGAGGTGCACCGTCGGGACGCACATGATGCCGCTGTTGATCTCGCGGATCGCGCGCTCGGCCTCGTTCGCATCCTTTTCTTCCACGATCCGCACGATCTTGCCGTTCTCGCGCACGATGCGGCCCAGGCCAAAGGGATTGGCCTGCTCGACCGTCAGGATGGCCAGTTTGTCGGTGCCTGCGGCCTCGACCAGGCGGCCGAGCGAAGCGGCGGTGGTCAGGGGCACGTCGCCATACAGCACCAGGGTTGGCACGCTCTCGTCGAGCTGCGGCACCGCCTGCATGACGGCATGGCCGGTACCCAGCTGAGGCTGCTGCAGGGCGGTGTCGATCGACGTGCCGGTGGCCTCGGCCAGCTTGCCGAGCATCTCAGGCACCGCTGCGCCCCCGTGACCATAAATCACGCATAATTTACTTAAAGATAAGCTGCGCGCGGTATCGATGACATGCTGCAACAGCGGCTTCCCCGCCAGTGGATGCAGGACTTTCGGCAAGGCGGACTGCATGCGCTTCCCCATGCCGGCGGCGAGGATCACAACGTTCATATGCGGTTCTCAAAAAGTTGATAATATGAAAAAGTTTAACACGCCAGACACCTTGTTCCAGCGCACTATTGCGCTCTGCCTGGTCGCGCTATTCGCCTTGCTTGCCGCTTGCAGTTCGGTGCGTTTTACGTATAACCAGGGCGATACCTTACTGTATTGGTGGTTGGATTCCTACGCCGATCTGGAAGGCCAGCAGGCCGACATCGCCAAGCGCGACATCGACAAATTGTTCCAGTGGCATCGCCAGACCCAATTGCGCGATTACGCGGCCCTGCTCGGCACCATGCAGCGCGAACTGTCCGGCAATCCCACCCAGGCTGACCTGATCAACATTTACAAAGAAATCCGTGTCCGGGGCGAGCGCCTGGCCACCCGCGCCGTACCCGAACTGACCACCCTGGCACTGTCCATCAAACCGGACCAGATCGCCGATATCGAGCATAAGTTCAACGCGAAAAACAAAGAATATCGCGAGAAATTTATCGAAGGCAGTGTGGAAAAGCGCCAGCGTGCCCGCTTCAAGAAGGCAATGGACCAGCTCGAGCTGTGGTTTGGCCGTTTCAGCAATGAACAGGAAGACGCCCTGCGCCGCACCATGAATGCGCGTCCGCTCGACAACGATGTCTGGCTGGAAGAGCGCATCTGGCGCCAGCGCCGCATCCTGGCCCTGCTGCGCAAGTTCCAGCAGGAGAAACCGAACCGCGAACAGGCGGCGGCCCAGATCACGGCGATGCAGCGCGAACTGTTCGGACGCATGGAGTCGCCCGAGCGCAAGGCGTTCTACGATACGAGCCTCGACCAGACCACGAAGTTCATCCTGGCCGCGATCCGCATGGCCACCCCGGCGCAGAAAAAGCACGCCCAGGAACGCATGCAAGGCTGGATCAACGACTTCCAGCTACTTGCGGCCGGCAAATAGAGCAGCGCAAAGGCGGCAGGATGCCCATGCTATAGTGCCGCCCATGCAAAAGAAGTCCTCCCCCAAGCCCCACGGGGCTCCGCGCCTGGCCCCGCGCCAGGTCCGCATCATCGGCGGCATGTGGAAACGCGCACTGCTGCCGGTCCTCGACGCCGAGGGCCTGCGTCCAACCCCGGACCGGGTACGCGAGACCGTCTTCAACTGGATCAACCACCAGCTCGGCAGCGACTGGGACAATGCCGTCTTCCTCGACCTGTTCGCCGGCTCCGGCGCCCTCGGCTTCGAAGCGGCCAGCCGCGGTGCGGCCTCCGTCACCATGGTGGACAACCACGGCCCGGCGGCACGCCAGCTGGAAGCGAACCGCGACAAACTGAAAGCCGGCAATGTCACCGTGCTGCGCACCGACGCCCTGACCCTGGTGCGCGACCTGGCCGCCCGTGGCCAGCGTTTCGACGTGATCTTCCTCGATCCGCCCTATCAGCTCGGCCTGCTCACCCAGATCCTGCCGCTGTGCCAGGCGCTGCTGAAGGAAGACGGCATGGTGTATGCGGAGACCGGCGAGGCCCTGCCTTTCGAGGGCGAGGCGCCCGACTGGCTGGCGGGCTGGGACGCAATCCGTGAGGACAAAGCGGGTATGGTCTACTATTACCTGCTCAAACCGCAGGCGAGCGCGGCATAAGCGAGACATATAACGCCTGTCCTGCACAAGGATTGGGCAAAGACCGCCCCAAGCTGGGGCGGCTGCCGGATTTTCAGGCATAATGCGCGTTCTGACAGGGTGATTCTCCAAGGGAGCCGCAATGGTTGTAGCCGTTTATCCAGGTACTTTCGATCCGCTCACGCGGGGGCACGAGGACTTAGTGCGCCGTGCATCGGGCCTGTTCGACCGCCTGGTGGTGGGCGTGGCCGACAGCAAGAACAAGAAACCGTTCTTCTCGCTCGACGAGCGCCTGGAAATCGCCAACGAAGTGCTGGGCCATTATCCGAACGTGCAGGTCGAGAGTTTCTCGGGCCTGCTGAAGGATTTCGTGCGCCAGCACGATGCGCGCGTGATCGTGCGCGGCCTGCGCGCCGTGTCCGACTTCGAGTACGAATTCCAGATGGCGGGCATGAACCGCTACCTCTTGCCCGATGTCGAAACCCTGTTCCTGACCCCGTCCGACCAGTACCAGTTCATCTCCGGCACCATCGTACGCGAGATCGCGATGCTGGGCGGCGACGTGTCGAAATTCGTTTTCCCCTCGGTGGACCGCTGGCTGCAAAAGAAGATTGCAGCGATGAAGGCGGCCCCGGCAGCTTGAAAGCAGTAGAAGCGAGACCAGCATGGCTCTGATGATTACCGACGATTGCATCAACTGCGACGTCTGCGAACCCGAATGCCCGAACGACGCGATCTCGATGGGCGCCGAGATCTACGAGATCGATCCACATAAATGCACCGAATGCGTCGGCCACTTCGAAGAGCCGACCTGCGCGGTGCTGTGTCCGGTCGCCTGCATTCCCCTGAACCCGGCCTGGCGCGAATCGCGCGAAGAACTGCAGGCCAAGTACGAACGCCTCACCGCCGCCAAGGCGGGCGCCTGAATCCCGAGCCGGCTGTCCAGCCGGCTTTTTTTTATTCCTTTCTTCCGCCCAGGGTTGCGCCGCACTGCGTGCGTGCCCGCACGTAGGCAGCCCGCTGCGGGGGCTATGCTGCCCCAATGGATGCGAAAGACGACCAGGAAGAGGTGATTCCTTCTTCCGTGCACGAGCATGTCGGCACCTTGTCCGAATTCTATGCCCGGCACGAAGAAGCGCTCACGCCTGCGCAGCGTTTTGTCGAGCGGATCAGCGTCTTCCTCGGTAGCCCCGGTTATGTCGCCGGCAACCTGCTCTTCGTCGTGCTCTGGATCGCCTGGAACCTGGCCGCGCCCGAGTTCGGATTCGACCAGTGGGACGAGCCGCCCTTCTTCTGGCTGCAGGGCCTCATTGCCCTGAACGCCTTCGTCATCTCGACCACCGTGCTGATCCGCCAGAACCGCATGTCTACCCTCGCCAGCCAGCACGCCCACCTCGACCTGCAGGTGAACCTGCTGGCGGACGAAAAGACGAGCAAGATCATCCAGATGCTCGAGGAACTGCGGCGCGACCTGCCCCAGGTCGCCAACCGGGTCGACCCCGAGGCCGAGGAGCTGGCCAGGCCCACCGATACCGAGGCCGTCCTGTCCATCATCGAGGAGTCGTCCGAGCGGCTCAACTGCGAGAAGAAATGATTTCCTGACGAGCTGCTGCATACCCGGCCTTTTTCCGGGCCTGGCTCCTTACGCCCGCCTCATCTACCGAAAATTCCATTAATGAATCGCTACAATGTGAACTTTGTATAACCGTGAACATCACTCTGCAATATGCATTCTTCTATCCTGCATCGTCGCTCATCCATATGAAAATTCTATTCGGATGCGCGCGCACCCGTGCATGATACAGTCAGCATCAAAAATCTCTCTTTTTCACTCTATTTTTAAGCTATTGCCCTGCATCTTGCATGCTTTTCTCCCTTCCGGCAAAACGCACTGGACGACGTAATATCGACTCTTTGTGATATTTGTTAAATCAAGAGGGCGCGAAAAACCAGGTGACGAAGAGTCACGCGCGACAATGCGCTACCGGGTCATGATGGGCTCAACGAAAGTGCGGAAAAAGGGACGGAGACGGGCAATCGCCTCCCCAAGGCTGGAGCAGCGGGGAAAAACGGGCGAAAAAAAACGCGGCGTCCGGATCGGAGGCCGCGTCAATGGAGGAAGACGGGTGTCAGGACGGTGTCCTGAATCAGAAACGTTCGCCCAGCTGCACCTTGGGCGGGCGCGGGCGGATGGTCAGCACTGCGGCGCGGCCAATACCAACGAGCAGCGGACGGAAGAACATGGCCACGCCACCTGCCAGCGCCAGTCCCGTCGCGGTACGCAGGACATCGCCGACCGGGACGGCGGCTACGGTGGTCTGGAGAAGGGCAAGCGCGTTCATGATGTGTTCGGTGTTGAGATGACACGACTATAGTGCGACGCAACATATAAATCTAATTTTGTTCACTGATGACGATTATCCATTTCATGAATAGTTAAGGTACACTCATGGCAACGTCCGTATTGCTACCACCTGCCCATGAGCTTCCTGACGCTTGACCTGAACCTGCTGCGCGTGTTCGACGCAGTCATGACCGAGCAAAACCTCACCCGCGCCGCCGGCCACCTGGCGATGACCCAGCCGGCGGTCTCGAACGCCATCAAGCGCCTGCGCGAGAGCCTCGGGGACGAACTCCTGATCCGCACCGCCTACGGCGTCAAGCCGACCCCGCGTGCGGAAGCGCTGTGGCCGGCCGTGCGCCAGGCCCTGGCCGCGCTGGAAGCGGCGGTGATGCCGGAAACCTTCGACGTCTCCAAGGCCCAGGCGACATTCCGGATGGCGATGGCCGACGCCACCGCCGCCCTGTGGCTGCCTTCGCTGATGCGTTCGATCGAGCGCGAGGCGCCGGGCGTGAACATCCGCATGGTGCCCCTGACCACGCGCGAGCCGCGTCCCATGCTGCTGCGCGGCGACATCGACCTGGCCGTCGGCTTCTTCCCAGGCGTGGCGGCCCAGCTCTCGTACGAAACCGGCTCGCCGATCCGCCACGAGCGCCTGTATTCCGGCGTCTATGTCTGCGTGATGCGCAAGGACCACCCGCTGGCCAAGGAAAAGCTGGATCTCGACACCTACTGCAAGGCCAACCACCTGCTGGTGAGCTTCTCGGGCCGCGCCCACGGCCTGGTCGACGAGGCCCTGGCCCAGATCGGCCGCGAACGCCGCATCCTCCTGACCGTGAACCAGTTCTTCACGGCAGGGCGCGTCGTGGCGAACTCCGACCTGATCACGGTGCTGCCGAAGCACCTGATGGTCTCGACCGGCATGACCGATGCGCTGGTGTGGCGCGAGCTGCCCTTCCAGCTGCCGGCCGTGCACCTGGACATGCTCTGGCACGAGCGCGACGGCCGCAGCCCGGCGCACCGCTGGCTGCGCAAGAACCTCGAAAGCATGGCGGAAAGCGCGGCGCCGAAGACGGGCGCACGCAAGGTGGTCTGATTGCCTGCGGGGCGGTTTTTGCCGGCCCGCAGTGTATTCAGGCACGGTTTAGCAGCCTTTATATCCACCATGAAATTCGCACCGGCAACTTGCGCCTGAACGGCGTGCCGGTTTGCGAGAGCTCATCTTCATCGCATCCGCCACCTCTACATTGGTGAGGCGCCGTGCATCCAGCATGGGCGCACCACATGGAGGCAAGCATGCGAACTTCATCGTTTGGACAGGTTGTTTCCGTCGCAGCAGGCGCCCTGCTGCTGGCCGGCGCTTCAATGGCCGGCACGGAAGGATCCGCCGTCGCACCGGGCCTGGAAGACGGCAAGGCAGGTCACGCTGGGAAGGACGTGTACGGCATCGTCAACCTCGCCTCGGGGACGGGCTTCTTCGCGGGCGTCAATGCACGCGGGCAGGCTGCATTCGATCAACTCTCGCTCAACGGCGAGGTGCAGGTCGGTTTCTTCGACGGCGAACGGGTACGCGACATCAGTCCGCCGAACCACGTCGTCGCCCTGTTCAGGGGCCTCAACGAGCGGGGCGAAGTGGCCCTGGAAGCGCGCGTCCTCGTGCCCGGCAGTGAACCGAGCGAATTCGGGGCCTACCGCTGGTCGCCGGCACGTGGTCTGGTACGGCTGCCGCCTGTCAATAACGACATCGACAGCGGTCCCAGCGCCATCAACAACCGGGGCGAGATTGCCGGCGCCATTCGGACTGGTGCCGACAATTACCAGGCGACGCGCTGGACGCCGGCCAATCGCCTGATGCCGCTGGCGGGTCTTCCCGGCCTTTCTTATACCTATACCAATGACATCAACGACAGCAATGTCACCGTCGGATACGGAGCCCTTGCATCCAACTCCGCGGTGTCGCGTGCCATCGTCTGGAACAGCGCCGGCCGACCCAGTTTGCTGAGTGTGGGGGGCAACAGCGCGCTCGCCTATCACATCAACAACCGCGGAGAGATCGCCGGCATGCTCGACATCAACGGACCGGTTGCCAGCGCGTACTTGTGGAGTCCCGGTAAACCCGTCGTGCGCGCAGGGCCGCGCACCGTCGTCACCGCGCTGAACGAGGCCGGCCAACTCGTCGGCCGGATCCAGCCGACTGGCGGCGACACGCATGCCTTCTTCTTCTCACGCGCGAGCGGACTGATCGACCTGCATCCCAGGTCCTTCTATTCCTCCGAGGCGCAGCACGTCAACGACAGCGGCATCGTCGTGGGCACGGCGCAGCGCTCGGGCGAGGAAAGCCTCGCCTTCCGTTGGTCGCGCAAGGACGGCGCCGTCGACCTGAATACGCGCCTGCTCGATCCGCCCGCAGGCCTGGTGCTGCACAACGCGCGCGTTATTTCACCGAATGGCGACATCCTGGCCGATTCAAGTGCCGGGATGGTGCTGCTGCGCGCGGGCGGCCGGGGAACCGACGCGCCCGTGCTGGGGCCGCTGCAATACCTTCCCTTCGAGGCGAACGAGCCTGCCCGCTTCACGCTGTCCTTCCGCGACCGCAACGTGCGCGAGACACACACGGCCACCATCGACTGGGGCGACGGCGCCGGGCCGCAGCCGGTTCCGCTGCGCGAAAACAAGGGCAGGGGCCTGGTCGACGTCGTGCACACCTACCCGGAATGGGGCGTCTATCGCGTCGTCGTGCGCGTAACCGACTCGGCAGGCCGCAGCACCAGCCTGGAGTCGCGGGTCTGGCTCCTCGATTCCTTCCCGGTCCTCAGGGGCGAAGGCCGCCTGGCAGACAAGGCGGCCGCACCGTCGACGGTATTCCGGCTCGCGGCGCCGCTCGCACCGAACAGCAAGGCGGGTTTCAGCTTCCAGCTGCTGGGCAAGACCGCGTTCCGGGCCGAACAGCTCGACAAGGTGAGGGTCGAGGGCAATCGCGTCTGGCTGGAAGGCGTTGGACAGCTCGACGGCCGGCCCGGCTACCGTTTCGCGATCGATGCCACGGCAGGAGACGGCGCAGCGCAGGCCAGCCGGATGGCGGTAAGGATCACGCAAGCCGATCCGAAAGGCGGCGCGCAGCACCTCGTGTTCCAGACCGGAGAGGATCGGCAGGCAGCCCAGGCGGAACAGGCGCAGGCAGGGCAAGCCGGCGTGTTGCGGCAGGGGTCGATCCGGATCCTGCGCCGGGCGAACTAGCGGATCGGCAGCTTGGTGGTGTTCTTGACTTCTTCCATCACTGCATAGGTGTGCGTCTCACGCACACCTTTCTGCAGCAGGGTCTTGCCGAGGAATTCACGGTAGGCGGCCATGTCCTTGACGCGCGCCTTGACCAGGTAGTCGAAGCCGCCTGCCACCATGTGGCATTCCAGCACTTCCGGGATCATCTGCACGCTCTGTTTGAATGCATCGAAGACCTCGGGAGTGGTACGATCGAGCACCACTTCGATGAACACCAGCAGGGAAACGTCGAGCAGCTGGGGATTGAGCTGGGCCGTGTAGCCCATGATGTAGCCGGACTCGTGCAGCTTGCGCACGCGTTCCAGGCAGGCGGCGGGAGACAGGTTGACGCGTGCAGCCAACTCGACGTTGCTGATTCGCCCGTCGTTCTGCAGTTCCGCGAGAATTTTCTTACTGATCTTGTCGAGCATGGTCTGTCTCCTGCCATGTAAACATTATTCGGCCAGATTGTCGCACCAAAAACTATCTTTTGCTAGTCTGTCTTAAAAACAGAATTAATCCAGAAGATTTCCTTCTACAATCGAATCATTCCAACGTGTTCCACAGCACGCCGGCCGCTCGCAATGCGGTGCGGCGTTTTTTGCTGCGCGGCGCACGATCGGTGAAATCCAATTCCATTTTCTGAAGAGACACCATGCAGATTGCCGCAGCTCCGGCTTCGACCGCTTCGACTTCCACCTCGGCTTCCACCTTCCTTGCCTTTGACGCACTCAAGCAGGAGATCAAGCGCGAACAGACCCCGCTGCGCGCGGCCATCACCGCCGCCTACCGCCGCGACGAAACCGAAGCAGTGCAATGGCTGCTGGCGCAGGGCGCCAGCGCCAACGGCGACGCCTACATGCTGGCCCACCGCCTGGTCTCGAGCGTGCGCGAGAAGCGTACCCGCGCCTCGGGCGTGGACGCACTGATGCACGAGTTCTCGCTGTCCTCGGAAGAAGGCGTGGCGCTGATGTGCCTGGCCGAAGCCCTGTTGCGCATCCCGGACAGCGAAACCGCCGACCGCCTGATCGCCGACAAGATCAGCCGCGGCGACTGGAAAAAGCACCTGGGCGAATCGCCTTCGCTGTTCGTGAACGCGGCCACCTGGGGCCTGCTCATCACCGGCAAGCTGGTCTCGACCACCAGCGAACGCGGCCTGGGCTCGGCGCTGACGCGCCTGATCGCCAAGGGCGGCGAGCCGCTGATCCGCAAGGGCGTCGACATGGCCATGCGCATGCTGGGCAACCAGTTCGTCACCGGCCAGACCATCGAGGAAGCGCTGAAGAACAGCCGCGAGAACGAAAACCGCGGCTACCGCTACTCCTACGACATGCTGGGCGAAGCGGCGCTGACCGAGCAGGATGCGAAGAACTACTACGCCTCCTACGAGACCGCGATCCACGCGATCGGCAAGGCCTCGAACGGCCGCGGCATCAAGGACGGTCCGGGTATCTCGATCAAGCTGTCGGCCCTGCACCCACGCTACAGCCGCGCCCAGTACCAGCGCGTGATGGGCGAGCTGCTGCCGCGCGTGCGCAACCTGGTCCTGCTGGCCAAGAGCTACAACATCGGCATCAACATCGACGCCGAGGAAGCCGACCGTCTCGAGATCTCGCTCGACATGCTGGAATCGCTGGCGTTCGACAAGGAGCTGGAAGGCTTCGAAGGCATCGGCCTGGTGGTACAGGCCTATCAAAAACGCTGCCCCTTCGTGATCGATTACCTGGTCGACCTGGCCAAGCGCAGTGGCCGCAAATTCATGGTGCGCCTGGTGAAGGGCGCCTACTGGGACGCCGAGATCAAGCGCGCCCAGGTCGAGGGCATGCCGGGCTATCCCGTCTACACCCGCAAGGTCTACACCGACGTCTCCTACCTCACCTGCGCGAGAAAACTGCTGGCGGCCAGCGATATCCTCTATCCGCAGTTCGCCACCCACAATGCGCACTCGCTGTCGGTGATCTACACCTGGGCCAAGGCGGACGGCGTCAGCAACTACGAATTCCAGTGCCTGCACGGCATGGGCGAAACCCTGTACGACCAGGTCGTCGGCCCGCGCAAGCTCGATAAAGCCTGCCGCATCTACGCGCCGGTCGGCTCGCACGAGACCCTGCTGGCCTACCTGGTGCGCCGCCTGCTGGAAAACGGCGCCAACTCCTCCTTCGTGAACCAGATCGTGGACGAGAACGTGGCGATCGACAGCCTGCTGGCCGATCCGTTCGAGCAGGCGCGCGCCACCAAGGGCGAACCGCACCCGGCGATCGCCCTGCCGCTGCAGATGTTCGGCGACGAGCGCAAGAACTCGGCCGGCCTGGATCTCGTCAACGAGAACATCCTGGCTACCCTCGTCGACGGCCTCGCCCGGCAGCGCCAGCGCCTGGCCATGCCGCTGATCGCCGGCCCGGTCGAAGCCGGCGAGCGTGCGAACATCATCAACCCGGCCATGTCGAGCGACGTCGTGGGCCAGGTGGTCGAAGCGACCCGCCTCGATGTCGAAACCGCCCTCTCGGCAGCCAGCGCTTTTGCCGGCGAATGGGAAGCCAGCAGCGTCGAGACCCGCGCCACCATCCTCGAGCGCACCGCCGACCTGTTCGAAGAAAACGGCACCGAGCTGATGGCCCTGGCCGTGCGCGAAGCCGGCAAATCGCTGCCGAACGCGATCGCCGAACTGCGCGAAGCGGTCGACTTCCTGCGCTACTACGCGGTGCAGATCCGTGACTCCAAAGCCGACGGCGCGCTGGGTCCCGTGACCTGCATCTCGCCTTGGAATTTCCCGCTCGCGATCTTCACCGGCCAGGTAGCCGCCGCCCTGGTTGCCGGCAACGTGGTGCTGGCCAAGCCGGCCGAGCAGACCCCGCTGATCGCGCACCGCGCCGTGGAACTCTTCCACGAGGCGGGTACCCCGCGCGCCGCGCTGCAGCTGCTGCCGGGCCGCGGCGAAGTGGTGGGCGCCGCCCTCACTTCGGACTCGCGCATCAAGGGCGTGATCTTCACCGGCTCCACCGAAGTGGCCCAGCTGATCAACCGCACCCTGGCAACGCGCGCCGAACAGGAAGGCATCGACATCCCGCTGGTGGCCGAAACCGGCGGCCAGAATGCCCTGATCGTGGATTCCTCGGCGCTACCGGAGCAGGTGGTGCAGGACGTGCTGTCCTCGGCCTTCGACTCGGCCGGCCAGCGCTGCTCGGCGCTGCGCGTGCTCTTCCTGCAGGAAGACATCGCCGACAAGACCATCAAGATGCTCAAGGGCGCGATGCGGGAACTGCGCGTGGGCGCGCCGGACCGCCTGGCCACCGACATCGGCCCCGTCATCGATGCCGAAGCCCAGCGCAACCTGCTGGCCCACATCGAACGCATGCGCGCCACCGCCCGCGGCCACTATGCGCTCGAGCTGCCGGACAGCGTCACGCAGAACGGCACCTTCGTCCCACCGACCGTGCTGGAAATCGGCTCGCTGGCGGAGCTCAAGCACGAAGTCTTCGGCCCGGTGCTGCACATCGTGCGCTACCGCCGCGCCGAGCTGCCGAAGGTGATCGACACCATCAACGCGACCGGCTACGGCCTGACCCTGGGCGTGCACTCTCGCATCGACGAGACCATCGACTTCATCGTCGAACGCGCACACGTGGGCAACATCTACGTGAACCGCAACATCGTCGGTGCAGTCGTCGGCGTGCAGCCTTTCGGCGGCGAGGGTAAATCCGGCACCGGTCCGAAAGCCGGCGGCCCGCTCTACCTCAAGCGCCTGCAGCGAAATGCCGCGCCCCTGATGGAGCACAGCCGCGTGTTCGACGCGGGCCTGGATGCGCTGCTCGGCTGGATGCGTGCGAACGGCCACACCGAGCTGGCGACCCTGGCGCAAAGCTACGGGCGCACCGCGCTCACCAATGTCGAAGTCGCCCTGCCGGGTCCGACCGGCGAGCGCAACACCCTGGCCTTCACGGAGCGCGGCACCGTGCTGTGTGCGCCGAAAACGGCGGCCGGCCTGCTCAACCAGCTGGCCGCCGCCCTGGCGACCGGCAACCGCGCCCTGGTACTGGCGGAACCCGGCCTGATCCCGGCCGAGCTGCCGGCGCTGGTGAAGGAGCGCGTGCGCTTCGTCGGCCAGGACGAAATCGATGCGAGCGAATTCCAGATCGCGCTGCTCGAAGCAGGGCTCGGCGGTTCCCTGCGCGCCAAGCTGGCCGCGCGCACGGGCGCCATCGTCGGCATCGTCGACACCACGGCGCATGAAGGGGTGGCGCTGTGGCGCCTGGTGGCCGAACGGGCCGTCTGCGTCAACACGACGGCGGCTGGCGGCAACGCAAGCCTGATGACCTTGGGCGTGTAATGATGAACGGGGAGCGAAAGCTCCCCGTTTTGTTTTGAGCGATGTAGTGGCAGTTCGTAGGGTGGTCGGCTGTGCCGACCGCGCGTTCAACCAGCGTGAAAATGGACGATATAACGCATTTCATCGTGTATTTGAACGCGCGGTCGGCGAAGCCGACCACCCTACAAAAACCGTAGCAGCAGGAGACACATTCTTATAAAACGGAGGTAGACATGCTGGTTGGCGTACCAAAGGAAATCAAGAATCACGAGTACCGTGTCGGGCTGACCCCGCCCTCGGTGCGCGAACTGACGTCGCGCGGCATCGAGGTCGTCGTGCAGCAGGGCGCCGGGGAGCAGATCGGCCTGTCGGACGAACAGTACACGGCGGCCGGCGCCACTCTCGCCGGCTCGGCCAGGGACGTCTTCGGGCGCGCCGACATGATCGTCAAGGTCAAGGAACCGCAGCCGCAGGAATGCGCGATGCTGCGCGAAGGGCAGATCCTCTACACCTACCTGCACCTGGCGCCCGATCCCGAGCAGACCGCGGCGCTGGTGAAATCGGGCGCCGTCTGCATCGCCTACGAGACCATCACCGGCCCTGGCGGCGGCCTGCCCCTGCTTGCGCCGATGAGCGAGGTCGCCGGCCGCATGGCGATCCAGGCCGGCGCCGCGCACCTCGAGAAGTCCAAGGGGGGCATGGGCCTGCTGCTGGGCGGCGTGCCCGGCGTGGCGGCCGGCCACGTGGTCATCATCGGCGCGGGAGTGGTCGGCACCAATGCGCTGCAGATGGCGGTCGGCACCGGTGCGAGGGTGACGGTGCTCGACAAGAACGTCGATCGCCTGCGCCAGCTGGATCTCGTCTATGGCAACCGCATCTCCACGCTGTATTCCAACGCGCATGCGATCGAGGAAGCGGTACTGAGCGCCGACCTGGTGATCGGCGGCGTGCTGGTGCCGGGCGCCGCGGCGCCGAAGCTGGTCACCCGCGACATGATCTCGCGCATGAAGAAGGGCGCGGTGGTGGTGGACGTGGCGATCGACCAGGGCGGCTGCTTCGAAACCTCGCACCCGACCACCCACGCCGACCCGACGTTCGTGGTCGACGGCGTGATCCACTACTGCGTGGCGAACATGCCGGGCGCCGTGGCGCGCACGTCCACCTTTGCGCTCAACAACGCGACCATCGGCCACGCCGTGGCGTTGGCGACCAAGGGCTGGCGCAAGGCCTTGTCAGACGACGTCCACCTGCGCAACGGCCTGAACGTCTGCCAGGGCAAGGTCACCTACCAGGCGGTGGCCAGGGATCTGGGCTACGACTACGTGCCGGCGGAGTCCCTGCTGGGTTGAAACGGCATGTCCGCAAGATCCCGGCACATGCGCCGGGTGATGTGGAAAGCGTATTGCGCGGCCACCGATTTCACGAAACGCATGAAATCGATGGCCGCGTGTTCATTGGCATTGTCCGAAATCGTGCGCAGCACCGCGCAGGGCACGCCCAGCTCGTAGCACACCTGCGCCACCGCGGCGCCTTCCATTTCGACCGCCACGAGGCCGGGAAGGGCGTCGTTGAGGCTGTTCACATGCGCGCCATCGTTGACGAACTGGTCGCCGCTCGCCACCAGGCCGCGGTGCATACGCGGCTGGGCGAGCCGGAAAGCCTGCCGTTCTCCATCCTGGATCACCTCGAGGAAGTCGCGTTCCAGGAAGTCATGGGCGGCGCGTGAGAGGCGCAGGGACAGGTTCTGGTCGGGCTGGAAATGCGTCTGGCCGGTCAGTGGGACCTCGAAACGCGGAAACAGGGGACTGGCATCCATATCGTGCTGGACCAGCGCTTCGGCGACCACGATGTCCCCGACCTGCACGGTTTTATCCCCGGCGCCGGCCACGCCGGTAAAGAGGATGTGGGTAACTCCGAACTTCTCCACAAGCGTTGTGGCGGTCATGGCGGCAGCAACCTTGCCAATTCGCGATAAAACGCACACAGCGTCGATTTCCCACAGTGTTCCTGCCCAGTACTCGCGCATGCCATGGATGAGCTTGGCGGGGCCTCTCATGGCTTCCACGAGCCCCTGCTGTTCTTCCGCCAAGGCGCTGATGATCCCTAAACGCATGTTTTTCCTGTTTTTTTAATCACAAATCTTGCTTGTCGAGGGGCTTGCGGAAGTAGACCACACGCTCCGTTTCCTCGAATCCCAGTGCCTCGTGCATGGCATGGCTGACCGTGTTCTCGAGCAGCGCATCCGATGCCATCTCCGTGCATCCCTGTTCTCTGCACCATTTTTCAGCAACGGCCACCAGCTGGGCGGCAATGCCTTGCCTGCGGTAAGCCGGATCCACGTAGAGACCTTCCAGGAAACCGACCGGCGACGAGTCGGTGCCGTTCACATAATCGCTACGAAGGGCGACTTCCACCAATCCCTGGGGCTCGCCGAGGCTTGAATACGCCAGGAACTGTGCATAACGCTGGGCTTGTACACAGAGCTCGCGCATTTCTTCAAGGTGTTCGTCGCGTTCTGCAGGCCACAGCGCCATGCGCAGCGCCAGCCAGCCGGCTTGTTCAGCACTTGTACAGCGCTTGATCGAGGTCATCCGTAGGCCTTACTTGAGCAGTCGAGCTTCTATTTTGTTTGTCTTAAGAGGCAGAGGCCAGAGAAAGCAGCTTGCCGGAGGCCTTTTGGGCCGCGAAGTTCCAGGTTCTTGGTTAACTAAAGTGTGTATATAAAGCTGGTAGTAGATAGTAAACGCGCATCTTTCTGTTGATAAGTCGGGTTTACTCCACAAGATCAACGATTTGCATGCGCGTTTACCGGCTGAACAAAGCTTGTGTGGAGCTTGAACGGAACTTGGACAAAATTTTGCCGAGCTAGGAAAGACCTCGTTCTGCACATCCGGTCCTGTGGATATTCAGCGGCTTTTCCACAGTTCGGCCAGGAATTGGTAAGTCAGCGCGGGTTTTGCAGGCCGACAGGTCGTCAGGAGGCGGTAGTGATGGTGCCGACAACCGTGCCCGGCATCCAGCTGCATGCCTGAACTTGTCTTCTGCGAAGGTCGAGGTCTTCAAATTTTTTGGTGCACAGGTTTCCTGAAGCGCTGGAAGCCAGGAACGGAGGCGCGAACGCGTTCCTGCTTTTGTTGTTGTAGTAAACAAGTTTGTATACAAACTGGTAGTGATAGTAAACGCGCACCTCTTTGTGGATAAGACGGGTTTTCTCCACAACGTCAACGGTTTACGGTCGCGTTAACCTGCTGGACAAGGCTTGTTTTTGAGTTGGAGGAAACTTGGACAGATTTTTGGTCTGCTAGTAAATGCTCGCGTTCTGCACATTCGATACTGTGGATATCCCATCTGTTTTCCACAGGAGCATGCAAGTTCGCGCCGTTTTTTCTGCTGACCATGGTCTGCAATGCATCGATACGAGCAGTCAGGCGAGCTCCTCGTTTGCTTCCAGGGTCTGTCGGTTTGATACGACGAGTCGGCAAAATTTTTTTTAAGGGAGCACCGCGAGGTTTACAAACAAAGTTTGTATACAAGGATAGTAGTAGTGGTTAACGGCCCATCCTTTCTGTGGAAAAGTTCTCGGAGGCTCTAAAAATCAAGCACTTGGGCGAAGCATAAGGTGGTGCACTGGCAGCCTGGGTTCGCCTTCGAAAAAGGGGACAAGAATCGCGACCCCGCCAAAACGCGGCCGTTTTGCACAAATCGCACCTGTGGATATCCAGAGCGTTATCCACAGATGGGCTCTGGACAGGCGTTTACGATCTGGTAAGCTTGCCTCAACGAATGACGAACGGAGGGGTTGATGGATCTCGACGCGCTGTTTCGCATGCCCATGACACGCAGGCCGAAGGACGGCGGTGTGCGCCCATTTGCCTGCGGACCTGGCGCCGGACCACAGCCTTCCGAACGCCTTGGCGGTGAAGCGTGCAGGGTTCGCCTGGCCATCGGCCTGGCCGCGGGGCGCTAGCCTTGGAGTCCGCTGGCGAGTACGACTACATCATCGTCGGCGCCGGCACCTCGGGCTGTGTGCTGGCGAACCGCCTGACCCGCAACCGCGACGTGAACGTGCTGCTGCTGGAAGCCGGCGGCAAGGACGACTACATGTGGATCCACATCCCGGTCGGCTACCTGCGCTGCATCGGCAACCCGCGCACGGACTGGTTGTTCCGTACCGAAGCCGACGCCGGCCTGCATGGACGCTCGCTAATCTACCCGCGTGGCAAGGTGCTGGGTGGGAGCTCCTCGATCAACGGCATGATCTACATGCGTGGCCAGCCTTTCGACTACGAGCGCTGGGCCGAGGTGGCGGGCGACGATTCCTGGCGCTGGGAGCGGGTGCTGCCGCTGTTCAAGCGCAGCGAAGACCATTATCTCGGGGCCAGCGAACTGCACGGCGCCGGCGGCGAATGGCGGGTGGAAAAGCAGAGATTGTCCTGGGCGATCCTGGATGCCTTCCGGGAAGCGGCGGCGGAGACAGGCATCCCGAAACTCGAGGACCTGAATGCCGGACGGGGCGAGGGATCGGCCTATTTCGAGGTCAACCAGCGCCGCGGCATCCGCCTGAATACGGCGAAAGCCTTCCTGAAGCCGGCGTCTGGCAGGCCGAACCTGACCATCATGACCGGCTGCCACGTCGAGCGCCTGCTGTTCGAGGAGACACCCCAGGGCAAGGCTTGCACCGGCGTCCAGTTCACCGGCGGCGGCCGCGCCTTCACCGCCACGGCGCATCGGGAAACCTTATTGGCGGCAGGGGCGGTGGGTTCGCCGCAGATCCTGCAGCTGTCCGGCATCGGCGCAGCAGGCGAGTTGCAGCGCCACGGCATCCATCCGGTGGCCGATCTGCCGGGGGTCGGAGAGAATTTGCAGGACCATCTGCAGCTGCGCATGGTCTTCAAGGTGCAGGGTGTGCCCACCCTGAATACCCGGGCCACCAGGCCGCTCGGCAAATTCCTGATCGGGCTCGAATACGCGCTGTTCCAGAGCGGCCCGATGTCGATGGCGCCCTCGCAGCTGGGCGCGTTCGCCCGTTCCTCGCCGCAGCAGCAGGCGCCGGATCTGCAGTACCACGTGCAGCCGCTGTCGCTGGACAAGTTCGGCGACCCGCTGCACCGTTTTCCGGCCTTTACCGCCAGCGTCTGCAACCTGCAGCCGACCTCGCGCGGTCACGTGCGGATAGGGTCCGCCGACAGCTACGCGCCGCCGAAGATCACGCCGAACTACCTGAGCACCGAGCAAGACCGCCGCACCGCCGCCAGCGCCCTGCGCCTGACGCGGCGCATCGTGGCCGCGCCGGCGCTGGCGAAGTACCGTCCGGAAGAGTTCATGCCGGGCCCGCAATTCCAGAGCGAGGAAGAGTTGGCCCATGCGGCAGGCCTGGTCGGCACCACGATTTTCCACCCGGTCGGCACCTGCCGCATGGGGAGAGCGGGCGATCCGCTGGCCGTGGTCGACGGCCGCCTGCGCGTGCAGGGCGTCGACAGACTGCGCGTGGTGGACGCCTCGATCATGCCCTTCATCACCTCGGGCAACACGAATTCACCGACGATCATGATTGCGGAAAAGGCGGCGCAGGACATTCTTGCGGAGCTGAGGTGAAGGCGCCGTGCAAAAGCGCACAAGCGTCGTGCGTCCGTGCCGCAGGTGCAGCGCGCGTACGGTAAGCCAGCCGTATTGTGACGGCCTGGTCTTGTATGTATGATCTGGCAAGCGGTCCCCCCGGTTCAGTTGAACGCAGCACCACGTGTCTGGAGAGTCAATGGCGGATGTCATCCTGGAGACAAGGCAGCTCACCAAGGAGTTCAAGGGATTCACGGCAGTCAGCGGCGTCGACCTGCGCGTCGAACGCGGCCACATCCACGCCTTGATCGGCCCCAACGGCGCCGGCAAGACCACCTGCTTCAACCTGCTTACCAAATTCCTCGCCCCGACCAGCGGGCGCATCCTCTTCAATGGCCGCGACATCACGGCCGCCCGTCCCGCCCAGGTCGCCCGCATGGGCATCATCCGTTCCTTCCAGATTTCCGCCGTCTTCCCGCACATGACGGTGCTGGAAAACGTGCGCGTCGGCCTGCAGCGCCGGCTCGGCACCAGTTTCCACTTCTGGCGCAGCAGCCGCTCGCTGGACGGGCTGAACGGCCAGGCGCTGGCACTGCTGGGCGAGGTCGGCCTGGAGACCTTCGCGGACACCTTGACGGCCGACCTGCCCTATGGCCGCAAGCGCGCCCTTGAGATCGCCACGACCCTGGCGATGGAACCGGAACTGATGCTGCTGGACGAGCCGACCCAGGGCATGGGCCACGAAGATGTCCACAGGGTGACGGAACTCATCCGCAAGGTGGCGGCGGGGCGCACCATCCTGATGGTCGAACACAATATGAAGGTGGTCGCCGGCATCTGCGACCGCATCTCCGTACTGAAGCAGGGCGCGGTGCTGGCCGAGGGCAGCTATGCCGAGGTGTCGGGTAATCCACAGGTGATGGAGGCCTATATGGGCACATCCGATGGAGAACTGGCGGGAGCGCAGCATTGAGCCCGCTGCTCGACGTCAGGCAGCTGCACGCCTGGTATGGCGAATCGCACATCCTGCACGGCATCGACCTGCAGGTCGGGGAGGGCGAAGTCGTCACCCTGCTGGGCCGCAACGGCGCGGGCCGCACCACGCTGCTGCGCGCCATCATGGGCCTGACCGGCCGGCGCAGCGGCTCGATCCGCATCAAGGGCGTGGAAAGCATCGGCCTGCCGACCTACAAGATCGCCCACCTCGGCATCGGCTACTGTCCCGAGGAGCGCGGCATCTTTTCCTCGCTCTCCTGCGAGGAAAACCTGCTGCTGCCGCCGCAGCTACAGGGGAGCGGGAAGGGCATGACGGTGGATGAGATCTACGCCATGTTCCCGCAGCTCTACGAGCGCCGGCACAGCCAGGGCACGCGCCTGTCGGGCGGCGAGCAGCAGATGCTGGCCGTCGCCCGCATCCTGCGCACCGGCACGCGCCTGCTGCTGCTGGACGAGATCTCGGAAGGCCTGGCGCCGGTGATCGTGCAGAGCCTGGCGCGCACCATCACGGCGCTCAAGGCGCAGGGCTACACCATCGTGATGGTCGAACAGAACTTCCGCTTCGCGGCCCCGCTGGCGGACCGCTTTTACGTGATCGAACACGGCCAGGTCGTCGAGACGATAGCGGCCGCGCAACTGGATGACAGGATGCCGGTGCTCACCGAGCTGCTCGGCGTGTGAATTGAAGAAATCGTACTCGCACAATAACGGAGACCTTATGAAACGCAGCGCCATCGCCCTTGCCGCCACCGCCTTCGCCACCTTCGGCCTGTCCATGCCCGTCCAGGCCCAGATCTCGGGCGACGTCATCAAGATCGGTTTCATCACCGACCTGTCCGGCGTGTATTCCGACGTGGACGGCAATGGCGGGGCGGAAGCGATCCGCATGGCCATCGCCGACATGGGCGGCGCCATCAACGGCAAGAAGGTCCAGCTGGTCGTCGCCGACCACCAGAACAAGCCGGACATCGCCGCCTCCAAGGCGCGCGAATGGTTCGACCGCGAGGGCGTCGACCTGCTCATCGGCGGCACCAATTCCGGCGCCAGCCTCGCGATGGCCAA
Source organism: Pseudomonadota bacterium (assembly GCA_040758275.1). GTDB lineage: Bacteria > Pseudomonadota > Gammaproteobacteria > Burkholderiales > Burkholderiaceae_D > Telluria. The sequence continues at coordinate 13,363 of JBFLVV010000017.1, read as the reverse complement.
GGTCGCCGCGGAAAAGAAAAAGGTCTTCATCGCCATCGGTTCCGGCACCGCCCAACTGAGCAACGAACAATGCACGCCCTACACCGTGCACTACGCCTACGACACGGTGGCGCTGGCGCGCGGCACGGGCGCGACCATGCTCAAGCAGGGCGGCAAGTCCTGGTACTTCCTGACCGCCGACTATGCCTTCGGCCAGTCGCTCGAGAAGGACACGGCGGATGTCGTGAAGGCGGGCGGGGGCACCGTGGTGGGCAGCGTCAAGCATCCGCTGTCGGCCTCGGACTTCTCGTCCTTCTTGCTTCAGGCGCAATCCTCCAAGGCCCAGGTGCTGGGCATGGCGAATGCGGGCGGCGACCTGATCAATGCCGTGAAGGCCGCCAACGAGTTCGGCCTGACCAAGAAGATGAAGGTGGCGGGCCTGCTGGTGTTCATCAACGATGTCCACAGCCTGGGCCTGAACACCACCCAGGGCATGTATTTCACCGATGGCTGGTACTGGGACCGCACGCCGGAATCGCGCGCCTGGGCCAAGCGCTATTTTGCCAAGATGAAGAAGCAGCCTTCGATGCTGCAGGCGGGCGATTACTCGGCCACCACGCAGTTCTTGAACGCCGTGAAGGCCACTGGCACCGACAATGCCGACAAGGTGATGGCCCACCTGAAGAAGACCCCGATCAACGACATGTTCGCCAAGAACGGCGTGATCCGCCCCGATGGCCGCATGGTCTACGACATGTATCTGATGCAGGTGAAGACGCCGAAGGAGTCGAAGGGCGCCTGGGACTACTACAAGGTCGTGGCCACCATTCCGGGAGAGCAGGCCTACACGAAGAAGGCCGAGACCAAGTGCGCGCTGTGGAAGTGAGCCGGCGCCGCGCATGGAGATCTTCGGCATCCCCCACCAGGCCCTGCTGAGCCAGCTCCTGCTCGGCCTGGTCAACGGCTCTTTCTACGCCATGCTCTCGCTGGGCCTGGCCGTCATCTTCGGCCTGCTTAACGTCATCAACTTTGCCCACGGCGCCCTGTATATGTGCGGCGCCTTTGCCGCCTGGATCGGTGTTACCGGGTTCGGCCTCGACTACTGGACCATGCTGCTGCTGGCGCCCCTCATCGTCGGCCTGTTCGGCATCCTGGTCGAGCGCTCCATGCTGCGCTGGCTGTACCGCTTCGACCACCTGTACGGCCTGCTGCTGACCTTCGGCATCACCCTGCTGCTGGAGGGCGTGTTCCGCTCCTTCTTCGGCGTCTCCGGCCAGACCCTGGACGTGCCGGAGCGCCTGAGCGGGGCGACCGACCTCGGCTTCATGATCCTGCCGAACTACCGCGCCTGGGTGGTGGCCGCCTCGCTGACGGTCTGCCTGTCGACCTGGTTCGTCATCGAGAAGACCCGGCTGGGCGCGCTGCTGCGCGCGGGTACCGAGAACCCGAAGCTGGTCGAGGCCTTCGGCGTCAACGTGCCGCTGATGGTCACGCTCACCTACGGCTTCGGCGTGGCGCTGGCGGGATTCGCCGGCGTGCTGGCGGCGCCCATCATCAACGTCACGCCGCTGATGGGATCAAACCTGATCATCGTCGTGTTCGCCGTGGTGGTGATTGGCGGCATGGGCTCCATCCTCGGTTCCATCCTCACCGGCCTGAGCCTGGGCGTGATCGAGGGCCTGACCCGGGTGTTCTATCCGGAAGGGTCGGAGGTCGTCGTCTTCGTCGTGATGGTCATCGTCCTGCTGCTGCGTCCGGCCGGGCTCTTCGGCAAGGAAAAATAGGCATGAATAAAAAAGTCGGCTATACCCTGGCGCTGCTGCTTTTTTTGGCAGCGCCCTTGTTCGCCTATCCCGTGTTCCTGATGAAGCTCCTGTGCTTCGCCCTGTTCGCCTGTGCCTTCAATTTGCTGATCGGGTTCACCGGACTGCTGTCCTTCGGGCATGCCGCTTTTTTCGGCAGCGCTGGCTATGTCACGGGCCACCTGCTGGCCGTCAGCGGGCTGCCGACCGCGCTCGGCATCGTGCTGGGCGTGCTGGCTTCCAGCCTGCTGGGCCTGGTGATCGGCGCGCTGGCAATCCGCCGCCAGGGCATCTACTTTTCGATGATCACGCTGGCGCTGGCCCAGATGGTGTATTTCGCGGCCCTGCGTTCGCCCTTCACCCATGGCGAGGACGGCTTGCAGGGCGTGCCGCGCGGGTCGCTGTTCGGCCTGGACCTGTCGAACGACCTGACCATGTACTACCTGGTGCTGGCGATCGCCGTCGGCGGTTTTGCGCTCATCAATCGCACCGTGCACTCGCCCTTCGGCCAGGTGCTGGGGGCGATCAAGGACAACGAAGCGCGCGCCGTGTCGCTGGGCTACGAGGTCGACCGCTACAAGCTGCTCGCCTTCGTGCTGTCCGCAGGCCTGGCAGGGCTCGCAGGAGCCACCAAAACGGTCGTGCTGGGCTTCGAGACGCTCACCGACGTGCACTGGACCATGTCGGGCCTGGTGGTCCTGATGACGCTCGTAGGCGGCATGGGCACGATGGCCGGCCCGGTGCTGGGCGCCTTCATCGTGGTGGCGCTGGAAAACAAGCTGGGCGACGTCGGCGGCTGGCTGGCCGAACGCTCCGGCATCGCCTGGTTCGGCACCCTCGGCGAGTCGGTCGGCATGGTGACGGGCCTGATCTTTATTGTCTGTGTTCTCTTGTTCCGTCGTGGTATTGTGGGGGAAATAGCTTCAAAGCTAGAGCGCGGCCGCAAACAGGCCGCCTGAAGCGCCTTCTGCCAGTGGAGCGGACATGAACCTCGAATCCCATTTCGTCGACGTGCACGGCCTGCGCATGCATTACGTCAGCGCGGGCGAAGGTCCCACCGTGATCCTGATGCACGGTTTTCCTGATACCCATGAGATCTGGCGCCACCAGATTCCCGCGCTGGCCAGGGCCGGCTACCGGGTGATCGCGCCGGATATGCGCGGCTACGGCAAGACCGATGCGCCCGAGAGCACGGGCGCTTACGCGATCGAATTCCTGTGCGCCGACATCCTCGGCCTCATGGATGCGCTGGGCGTGGAGAAGGCGGCGCTCGTCGGCCACGACTGGGGCGGCCTGGTCGGCTGGCAGCTGTGCATGAACGCGCCGCAGCGTTTCGAGCGTTTCGTCGCCATGTCGACCGGCCATCCGGCCGCCATCGCCAATGCCGGCGTGACCCAGCAGATGCGTTTCTGGTACATCCTGGGCTTCCTGATGCCGGTGGTGGCGGAACATGCGATCCGCGCCAACGACTGGTTCTTCCTGCGCCAGATGACGCGCCGCAAGGAGCAGCTGGCGATCTGGCGCGCGGCGCTCGAGCCGGAAGGGCGCCTCACCGCGGCGCTGAATTACTACCGCGCGAACATCAAGCTGGGCCGGCCCCACCATTGGCGCCCGGTCGAGGTGCCCGTGATGGGCATCTGGAGCGACCGCGACCCGGCCCTGGGCGAGAAGCAGATGCTGGACTCGGCCCACCATTGCCGCGCGGGCTTTCGCTACGAGGCCTTGAGCGGGGCGGGGCACTGGATGCAGCTGTCCGCCACCGAGCGCCTCAACGCGCTGCTGCTCGACTTCCTGCCACCCTATAAAGCCGCCGCGTAGATCGCGCGCGCATCCGCCTGCGTGAGCTCGCGCGGGTTGTTGCCGAGCAGGCGGGTCTGCAGCATGGCATCCGCCGCCAGCCGGTCGAGGTCGGTTTCCCGGATGCCGACCTGGCTGAGCATGGTCTCGATCCCGGTGATCTTTGCGATCTGCTGCATTGCAACAATGAGCGCTTCCGTGCGCGCCTCTTCGCTGCCGCTTGCATGCGGGACGACGATGGCCGCCAGTTCCGCATACAGCGTGGCCGCCGCCGGCATATTGAAGCGCAGCACATGTGGCAGCACGAGGGAGTTCGACAGGCCGTGGGGCACGTGGAAGATGCCGCCGATGGGATAGGCCAGTGCGTGCACCGCCGCCACCGGCGCGTTCGAAAAGGCCTGGCCGGCGAGGCAGGCGCCGAGCAGCATGGCCTGGCGTGCCTCCAGGTCCTGCCCATGTTCGCAGGCCCTGACCAGGTTACGGGACAGCAGACGCAAGGCTTCCCGGGCCAGCGCATCCGAGAGCGGGTTCTTCTTGTGCTTGCTCGTGTACGCTTCGATGGCGTGCACCATCGCATCGATGCCGGTGGCCGCCGTCACGGCCGGCGGCAATCCCAGGGTCAGCGTCGCATCGAGGATGGCCAGGTCGGCGTACAGCTGGGGTGCGACGACGCCCATCTTGGTGGTGGCGCCGGTCGTGACGATGGCGATATTGGTGACCTCGGAGCCGGTCCCCGCCGTCGTCGGCACCTGTATCAGCGGCAGGCGTTTGCCGGACACTTTTCCGATGCCGTAGATTTCAGGAAGCAGCTGGGGCGAGGGCGCCAGTACCGCCACCAGCTTGGCGACGTCCATCGAACTGCCGCCGCCGAAGCCGATCACGAGGTCGGCCTCCATGCGGCGCGCCACGTCGACGGCAGCGAGGACCACCGATTCCGGTGGGTCGGCCAGTACCTCGGAAAAGACCATGGCAGATCTCCCGTTTTGCTCGAGGCTGAGTCTGGGCAGGGCGAGCAGGCCCGTACGCAGGAACCCGGCGTCGGTGACGATCAGGGGCCGGCGCACGCCGGGGAAGCGTTCGGTGATCACGTCGCCCAAGCGCCCGGCAAGGCCTGGTTCGGACAGAAGGGTGGCTACGGTGCTGAAGGCGAAGCTGCTCATCGGATGTCTCCCTGTCGTTTTTTTCCTGAGCTTACAGCATTCAGGCTTGGGTCTGGCCAGCTGTTTGATGCCTGGGAGTACAATGCAGCCTCTGCATTCCTCGATGTCTTCCCATGATTGATTTTGCTTGGCTCGGCGCGGCTGCCTTTACCGCCGGCCTGGTCGACGCCGTCGTTGGCGGCGGCGGCCTGATCCAGATTCCCGCCATCTTCTCCGTCCTCCCGAAGGAAGTGCCTGCAACCCTGCTCGGTACCAACAAGCTGGCCAGCATCTTCGGTACCAGCGCTGCCGCAGTGAACTACGCCCGTCGCGTACGGGTGGCGTGGAGCACGGCGGCGCCTGCCGCAGTCGCCGCTTTCATCCTGTCTTTCGTCGGCGCTTGGACGGTGACGCGGGTACCGGCGGACTTTGTACGTACGCTGCTGCCCATCATCCTCGTGGCGGTCGCGGTCTATACCTTCAAGAAGAAGGATCTCGGCGCCGTGCATGCACCGGTGCACAGCGGACTGGCCGAACGGTACTGGGCCATCGGGATCGGCGCCGCGATCGGCTTCTATGACGGCTTCTTCGGTCCGGGCACCGGCAGCTTCCTGATCTTCCTCTTCGTGCGCTTCTTCGGCTTCGACTTCCTCGGCGCGTCGGCTGCGGCGAAGATCGTGAACGTCGCCTGCAACTTCTCGGCCCTGCTCTGGTTCGGCTACAGCGGACATATCCTGTGGCAGCTTGGCCTGATGATGGCGGTGTGCCAGGTGGCTGGATCGCTGATCGGTACGAAGCTGGCGCTGAAGCATGGCAGCGCATTCGTCCGCAAACTGTTCCTGGTTGTGGTCTCCGCCTTGATCCTCAAGACCGCTTACGACGCCTTCACGAAGATAGGTTGGTGACGTTCCACGTGAAACAATGGAGCCGGGTTCGCCCGGCTTTTTTGTTTTTGTTCCACGTGAAACATTCGCAAGAATGTCGGCAACTATGTTCCACGTGGAACAAAATCTGTCGTTTTCGGGCCGCTGAAGAGTCCTGCAAGAAAAAAGAATCTATAATCGCGCATTAGTCTCCTCGCACCACTCCTCATCATGCTATTTCCTACTGAATTCGACGTCATCGTCGTCGGCGGCGGCCATGCCGGTACCGAGGCTGCACTCGCGTCCGCACGCACGGGTCAGAAGACCCTGCTGCTGACCCATAACATCGAAACGCTGGGCGCCATGTCCTGCAACCCGTCGATCGGCGGCATCGGCAAGGGCCATCTGGTCAAGGAAGTCGACGCCCTCGGCGGCGCCATGGCCATCGCAACCGACGAGTCCGGCATCCAGTTCCGCATCCTGAACTCCTCGAAAGGCCCTGCCGTGCGCGCCACCCGCGCCCAGGCCGACCGCGTGCTGTACAAGGCTGCGATCCGTTCGCGCATCGAAAACCAGCCGAACCTGTGGCTGTTTCAGCAGGCCGTGGACGACCTGATGGTGGAGGGCGACCGCGTGGTTGGCGCCGTCACCCAGGTCGGCCTGCGCTTCCGCGCCCGCGCCGTGGTGCTGACGGCCGGTACTTTCCTCGACGGGAAAATCCACGTCGGCCTGCAGAACTACTCGGGTGGCCGCGCCGGTGATCCGCCTGCGCTGTCGCTGTCAAGCCGCCTCAAGGAACTGAAACTGCCGCAAGGCCGCCTGAAAACCGGCACGCCGCCGCGCATCGACGGCCGCAGCATCGACTTCTCGGTGCTCAGCGAACAGCCGGGCGACCTCGATCCGGTGCCGGTGTTCTCGGTCATGGGCAATGCTGCCATGCACCCACGCCAGGTGCCGTGCTGGGTCACGCATACCAACGAGAAGACCCACGACATCATTCGCAACGGCCTCGACCGCAGCCCGATGTACACCGGCGTCATCGAAGGTGTAGGACCGCGTTACTGCCCCTCGATCGAAGACAAGATCCACCGCTTCGCATCGAAAGAGTCGCACCAGATCTTCCTGGAGCCGGAAGGCCTCACGACCAACGAGTTCTACCCGAACGGGATCTCGACCAGCCTGCCGTTCGACGTGCAGCTGGAACTGGTGCGCTCGATGCGCGGCCTGGAGAACGCCTTCATCCTGCGCCCCGGCTATGCAATCGAATACGACTACTTCGACCCGCGTGGCCTGAAAGCGTCGCTGGAAACCAAGGCGATCAAGGGCCTGTTCTTCGCCGGCCAGATCAATGGCACCACCGGCTACGAGGAAGCCGCGGCCCAGGGCCTGCTGGCCGGCCTGAACGCCGCGCTGCAGACCAAGGGCGAGGAAGCCTGGACCCCGGGCCGCTCGGAAGCCTACCTCGGCGTGCTGGTCGACGACCTGACCACCCAGGGTGTGGCCGAGCCTTACCGCATGTTCACGAGCCGCGCGGAATACCGCCTGTCGCTGCGCGAGGACAATGCCGACATGCGCCTGACGGAAATCGGTCGCAAGCTGGGCATCGTGGGCGACGCCCAGTGGGCCGCTTTCGAGACCAAGCGCGAAGCCATTGCCCGGGAACTGGAACGCCTGCGTTCGACCTGGGTGAACCCGCGCATCCTGGCAGCCGCCGAATCGGAGCGCGTGGTGGGGCAGGCCCTCGAACGCGAGTACAACCTGGCCGACCTGCTCCGGCGCCCGGGTGTGCAGTACGACACCCTCATGACGATGACGGGCATGGAAGGTCAGCCCCTGGCCGGCCCTGGCGAGCAGGACCCGGCGGTGAAGGAACAGATTGAGATCCAGCTGAAGTACGCCGGCTACATCAACCGCCAGGCGCGCGAAGTGGAGCGTCACGACCACTACGAGAACCTGAAGCTGCCCGAGAACCTGAACTACCTGGAGATCCAGGCCCTGTCGATCGAGGTGCGCCAGAAGCTCGATAAGCAGCGTCCGGAAACCCTTGGCCAGGCGTCGCGCATCTCGGGCGTGACCCCTGCGGCGATCTCGCTGCTGCTGGTGCACCTCAAAAAACGCGGCGCGAAGGGCTTCACCAATGCTCCAGCGGAGGCGGCCGAATGAGGGGTTTTGATCGCGCTCTACTTTCGCAAGTACTCGCCGACGGTATTGCCGAGATGAAGCTGGACGTTTCGGCAGCTCAGCAGGACAAGCTCATGGATTACCTGGCGCTGATGAGCAAGTGGAACGGCGTCTACAACCTGACCTCGCTGCGCGACCCAATGCAGATGGTGACGCACCACCTGCTCGACTCACTGGCTGCGGTGCCTGCCTTTGTCAGCGCGCGTAATGTGCTGGACGTCGGGGCAGGGGGCGGATTGCCCGGCATCGTGCTGGCGATTACCAGGCCAAGCATGAACGTGTCGATGATCGACACCGTGCACAAGAAGACCGCCTTCCTCAAGCAGGTGAAGGCGGAGCTCGAGCTTTCCAACGTCACCGTGCACACCATGAAAGTGCAGGACCTTGAAGTGAGCGACAAATTCGACGTGATTACCTCGCGGGCTTTCGCGGACCTGAGCGACTTCCTGAACTGGTCCGGGCACCTGCTGGCGGAAGGCGGCAAATTCATTGCGCTGAAAGGGACGGCGCCGGCCGAGGAGCAGGAGAGGATTCCAGCAGAGTGGCGAATCACGGATTTACAGCCCCTGAAGGTTCCAAGGCTGGGAGCGGAACGCCACCTGGTTTTCGTAGAGCGATCCGCATAAACAGAATAAATAGAATAAATCGTATAAACAGTTTATATCGTTTATAAAATACGAATCGTTAAAATGGTTTGTATGGTATGAACGATATAGTGCCTTGTTGCTGATTCCAACGGATAGGAATAGATGGCGAAGATTTTTTGCGTAGCGAACCAGAAGGGTGGCGTCGGCAAGACCACCACCTCCGTCAACCTGTCGGCCGGCCTGGCGAAGCTCGAGCAGCGCGTGCTGCTGGTGGACCTCGACCCGCAGGGCAATGCCACCATGGGCGCCGGCATCAACAAGGCGACGCTCGCCAGCTCGATCTACCAGGTGCTGCTGGGCGAGGCCGATGTGGCGGGCGCGAAGGTGCGCTCGGAAGCGGGGCGCTTCGACGTGCTGCCGGCCAACCGCGAGCTGGCCGGCGCCGAGGTCGAGATGGTCTCGCTGGAAAACCGCGAACGCCGCCTGAAGGATGCACTCGCGGCAGTGGACAAGGAATACGACTTCATCCTGATCGACTGCCCGCCTGCGCTCTCGCTGCTCACGCTCAATGGCCTGTGCTCGGCGCACGGCGTGATCATTCCGATGCAGTGCGAGTACTACGCGCTCGAGGGCCTGTCCGACCTGGTCAACACGATCAAGAAGGTACACGCCAACCTGAACACCGACCTGCGCATCATTGGCCTCTTGCGGGTGATGTTCGATCCGCGCATGACGCTCTCGCAACAGGTTTCAGGTCAGCTCGAGCAGCACTTCGGCGACAAGGTCTTCAAGACCATCATCCCGCGCAACGTGCGCCTGGCCGAAGCGCCGTCCTACGGCATCCCCGGCGTCGTGTTCGATCCCTCGTCCAAGGGCGCCCAGGCGTACATCGCCTTCGGCGCCGAAATGGTCGAACGCATCAAGACTATGTAATCAAGAAAGCTGACACAGAAATGGCAACCAAGAAACTCAAGGGCCTCGGCCGCGGGCTCGACGCACTCCTCGGCGGCGACAGCCAGCCGGCGCCAAACACCGCTCCCTCCTCGCTGCCGGTGACGCAGATCCAGGCCGGCAAATATCAGCCGCGTACCCGCATGGACGAAACCTCGCTCAGCGAGCTGGCCGCCTCGATCAAGACCCAGGGCATCATGCAGCCAGTGCTGGTGCGTCCCTTGGGAGAGGGCGCACCGGTTCCTTACGAGATCATCGCCGGCGAGCGCCGCTTCCGCGCGGCCCAGATGGCCGGCCTGGAAGAGATCCCGGTGCTGGTGCGCGAAGTCGACGACCAGTCGGCCGCCGCCATGGCCCTGATCGAGAACATCCAGCGCGAAGACCTGAACCCGCTCGAAGAAGCCCAGGGCATCCAGCGCCTGATCAACGATTTCAATTTCACCCACGAGCAGGCGGCGTCAAGCGTCGGCCGCTCGCGTAGCGCGGTGTCGAACCTGCTGCGCCTGATCAACCTGGCCCAGCCGGTGCAAACCATGCTGATGGCCGGCGACATCGACATGGGCCATGCCCGTGCCTTGCTCGCCGTCGACAGCGCAAACCAGATCACCCTGGCGAACCAGGTCATCGCCAAGCGCCTGTCCGTGCGCGAGACCGAGAAGCTGGTCGCGCGCGCCATCGAGGAACAGTCGAGCCCGGCCGCTACCGCCCGCGCCAAGGAAAAGCCGGGCGACATCGTGCGCCTGGAAGAAGAGCTGTCGGACAAGCTGGCCACTCCAGTCATGTTCAAGATGGGTGCGAAGGGCAAGGGCCAGCTCATCATCGACTTTGCCGACCTCGACATCCTCGACGGCGTGCTGGCCCGCCTGCGTGCCTAAAATTTAACGATTTTTCGTAGGGTGGGCGGTCCTCCGCCCACGCGTCCAACTGACGTATGCATGCCACGCCGCACCATCGCGACCAGTGTCTGACCGCGTGGGCGGGAAACCCGCCCACCCTACTGACCCTTCGGTTAAGTAATTGAAAACATGGGGTTTTTACCACACCCTGTGTTGCTTCCATCACATCTTTACACAGCAGTTATAAGCGCGGAATCGTTTGACTCGCGTCCGTATAACCACTTATAATCCCGCTGATTCATGTAATTACCACATCGTTAACTGTCCGATTGCGCGGGCGAGAAACCAGAACAATATGCTGCGCATCGTCTCCCTGCAATTGATGGCCACGGTAGTCGCAGGCGTCATCGCCGCACTACTGGGGGGATGGTCTGCGATGTTTTCGGCAGTACTGGGCGGTTTGTGTTGTGTAGTGCCCAACGGCATCATGGCAGTAAGACTGTTCGCCAATGCGCACCGCGCGGGCGGCGCCAGTCCTGCAACATTCTTCATCTGGGAATTTGTAAAGATCATATTGACGGTCGCGCTCCTGTTCGCGACCGCCAAGCTGTACCACGATCTGAACTGGCTGGCGCTGTTCGCCGGGTTCGTCGTGGCGCTGAAAAGTTACATCATCTTATTATTTAGGCACTGACATGACGAGTCCAAGCGTAGAAGGCGTCGCAGCAGCAGGATCGCACGCCAACCCGACCCCATCGGAGTACATCACCCACCACCTGGGCCACCTGTCGAACAAGCACCAGGATTTCGTGGTCGACTTCAGCGTCGTCAACATCGACACCATCTTCTGGTCGGTGACGATGGGCGTGCTGGGCTGCCTGTTCATGTGGATGGCCGCACGTAAAGCCACTTCGGGCGTGCCGGGCCGCTTCCAGGCTGCCGTCGAGATGCTGGTCGAGATGGTCGAAGACCAGTCGAAATCGATCGTCCACGGCGACCGCAGCTTCATCGCTCCGCTGGCGCTGACCGTCTTCGTCTGGGTCGCCCTGATGAACTCGCTGGACTTCCTGCCGGTCGACATGTTCTCGGCTGCGTTCAATGCACTCGGCCTGGCTGAAACGATTCCTTACCACCGCGTGGTCCCGACCGCCGACCTGAACGGCACCATCGGCATCTCGCTGGGCGTGCTGGTCCTGATGCTCTACTACGGCATCAAGATCAAGGGCCTGGGCGGCTTCATCCACGAACTGTTCGCAGCCCCGTTCGGCATCTACATGGCGCCGTTCAACCTGCTCCTGAACATCATCGAATATGCAGCAAAAATGGTGTCGCTCGGTATGCGACTGTTCGGCAATATGTACGCCGGTGAGCTGCTGTTCCTCTTGATCGCTCTGCTGGGCTCGACCGCTACCGCCTTCGGTTTCATCGGTCACGTTATTGCCGGCTCGATTTGGGCGATCTTCCACATCCTGATCGTGTTCCTGCAGGCATTCATCTTCATGATGCTGACGCTGGTGTATATCGGTCAGGCCCATGAAGGCCACTGATCGGCGCCGCAAGCATCGAACAGATAGTGGTTGTAAAGAAGTTGTAGTTTTTAATCTAGTTTTTAAATTAACTTTTGGAGTTACACATGACTGACCTTTCTTTTGTTGCACTGGCTTGCGGTTTGATCATCGGCCTGGGCGCTATCGGTGCTTGCATCGGTATCGCAATCATGGGCGGTAAGTACCTGGAAGCTTCTGCACGTCAGCCAGAACTGATGAACACCCTGCAGACCAAGATGTTCCTGCTGGCTGGTCTGATCGACGCGGCATTCCTGATCGGCGTCGGTATCGCCATGCTGTTCGTCTTCGCACGTCCGTTCAGCTAATCAAGCACGAGCTTGACCTGAAGAGCCGAACCAGATCTGGTTCGGCATCCGTGTTTCTGTAAGAAGGATAAAACCGTGAACCTTAACGCAACTCTGTTTGCCCAGTTCGCTGTCTTCTTCATCCTGGCGCTGTTCACGATGAAATTCGTGTGGCCGCCGCTGATGAAAGCGCTCGACGAGCGCGCCGAGAGGATTGCGAACGGCCTTGCCGCTGCTGACCGTGGCAAGGCTGACCTGGCTGCCGCTGAAAAGCGCGTCCAGGCCGAAATGGCTGGCGCCCGTGACGAAGTCCAGAAGCGCATCGCCGACGCTGAAAAGCGCGCTGCCCAGATCATCGAAGCAGCCAAGGCGACCGCCGCCGAAGAAGCCGCCCGCATCGTCGCTGCCGCCAATGCAGACGCCGAGCAGCAAGTGAACCGCGCCCGCGAAGAACTGCGTGGCCAGGTCGCCGCACTGGCAGTGCAAGGCGCCGAGCAGATCCTGAAGCGTGAAGTGAACCCAGCGGTCCACGCCGACCTGCTGTCGAAACTGTCGACCGAGCTCTGATCATGGCTGAACTCGCAACCGTCGCCCGCCCTTACGCCGAAGCGCTGTTCCGTGTTGCCCAGTCGGGCGACATGGCCGCCTGGTCGGCCGTCACTGCCGAGTTGGGCCAGATCGGCGCCAACCCGGAAGTGCAGGCTTTTGCCGCCAACCCGAAGGTCACCGCTGCCCAGCTGGCCGACGCGATTGCGTCCCTGGTCAAGTCGCCGCTGAACGCTGAAGCGAAGAACTTTATCGCGATGCTGGCCGAAAACGGCCGCGTCAACCTGCTGCCCGAAATCGCCGCCCAGTTCGCGGCACTGAAGAACGCCAACGAAGGTGCCGCCGATGCGGACATCGTCAGCGCCTTCGAGATCTCGGGTGACCAGCTGGCCCAGCTGGTCGCTACGCTGGAAAAGAAATTTGGCCGCAAGCTGAACCCGTCGGTGACCGTTGATCCTTCGCTGATCGGTGGTGTGCGCGTGGTCGTCGGCGACGAAGTGCTCGATACCTCGGTACGCGCCAAGCTGCAACAGATGCATGTTGCGCTGGTGTCGTAATCGATCGGATCGCTAGACACTCGCCGGCCACAGCGCCCTTGCCCTACGCATCAAAAACATTTGGAGTTAGCACTCATGCAACTTAATTCTTCTGAAATCAGCGAACTGATCAAGAGCCGCATCCAGGGTCTGGAAGGTTCGGCTGAAGTTCGCAATCAAGGCACGGTGATCTCCGTCGCCGACGGTATCTGCCGCATCCATGGTCTGTCGGACGTGATGCAAGGCGAGATGCTGGAATTCCCTGGCAACACCTTCGGTCTGGCGATGAACCTC